>NZ_JAXGGH010000008.1:0-329849 GCF_034105425.1 Xanthomonas sp. LF06-19
TTCTGTGGCAGATGCTGCGCCGGCGCCGCCGGACCGCGCGTCGGGACTGAAGTCCCTTCCACAAGGACAACACAGCTCCGCGATCAGTCAGCCACCGATCGCCCGCTTTTGCGATTCCCCAATCCCGATTCCCAATTCCCGGCCTCTCAGATCCTATAGCCCGAGTGGATCGCCACGATGCCGCCGGTCAGGTTCTTGTAGTGGCTGCGGGCGAAGCCGGCCTCTTCCATCATCGCCTTCAGCGCGTCCTGCGGCGGATGCTTGCGAATGCTTTCGGCCAGGTACTGGTAGCTGTCGGCGTCCTTGGCGAACAGTTGGCCCAGGCGCGGCAGCACCTTGAACGAATGGAAGTCGTACAGCGGCTTGAACCAGTCGGCGGTGACTTCGGAGAACTCCAGCACCCGCGCCTGGCCGCCGACCTTGAGCACGCGGTACATCTCGCGCAGCGCGGCGTCCTTGTCGGTGACGTTGCGCAGGCCGAAGGCGATGGTCACCAGGTCGAAGCTCTGGTCGGGGAACGGCAGCGCCTCGGCGTTGCACTGCACGTAGTCCAGGCCCGCGACCAGGCCGCGGTTGGTGAGGCGGTCGCGGCCCACCGAGAGCATGCCGGCGTTGATGTCGCCCAGCACGATCTCGCCGTCGGCACCGACCCGGTCCTTCAGCAGCGCGGCGATGTCGCCGGTGCCGCCGGCCAGGTCGAGCACGCGGTCGCCCGGCTTGACCTGCGCGGTGGCGACGAAATAGCGCTTCCAGACCCGATGGATGCCCATGCTCATCAGGTCGTTCATCAGGTCGTAGTTGCCGGCGACCGAGGTGAAGACCTCGCCGACCAGCTTCTGCTTGTCCTTGGCGGCGACGTCGCGGAAGCCGAAATGGGTGGTGCCGGATTTGTAGGGGGATTCGCTCATGCCGGGATTATCGCACTGCCGGACGCTCCGTGCCGGTGAAGCGCCGCCCGGGATGACAGCCGCCGGCTGCCTGCGCCAGACTGCCGGCCGACTCCCTTTTCCCCGGGCCATCCCATGCTGACCACCCCCGACTACCGCGCCCTGCTCGACACCGCCATCGCCGAAGCCCGCCAGGGCCTGGCCGAGGGCGGCATCCCGATCGGCGCCGCCCTGTACCACCGCGACGGCCGCCTGCTCGGCTGCGGCCACAACCGCCGCGTGCAGGAAGGCGACCCGTCCGTGCATGGCGAGACCGACGCCTTCCGCAAGGCCGGGCGCCAGCGCCGTTACAAGGACGCCATCATGGTCACCACCCTGGCGCCCTGCTGGTACTGCAGCGGCCTGGTGCGGCAGTTCAACATCGGCACGGTGGTGGTCGGCGAATCGGTGACCTTCCAGGGCGGCATCGACTGGCTGCGCGAGAGCGGCGTGGAGGTCATCGACCTGCACAGCCAGGAGTGCATCGACCTGCTCGGCGGCTTCATCGCCGCGCACCCGGACGTGTGGAACGAGGACATCGGCGAGGACTGAGCGGCCCGCCGCGCTCGGCGCACCAGGCCAGACGCCCGCCGACGCGCCCACGGGCCGACACCAGGCCATGCCGAGCGACGCCAACCTGGCGCGCCGGCTTGCCCCGCCCGACCCTCGCCGCCGCCGCACCCCCCCCCCTTTGCGCGGCCAAGCCTGAGAATCCCCGCGCCAGCAGCGGCGGTAAGGGCTCTGCTTGTCGAGTGTTATATTGTTTCAAAAAATCGACACCGATCACACCGCATGCCGTCTGTTGCCCTCGTTTCGCCCGCCTCCCTCGCCGTTCCCGCGACGCCCGCCGCGCGACTGGCCCCGATCGACCTGCTGCGCGGCACGGTGATGCTGCTGATGCTGCTCGACCACGTGCGCGAGACCTTCTACCTGCACCACCCGGTCGGCGACCCGATGGAGGTGGAGGGCACGGCGCCGGCGCTGTTCGTCGCGCGCACCCTCGCCCACCTGTGTGCGCCGGTGTTCGTGTTCCTCACCGGCCTGTCGGCCTGGCTGTATGCGTCCCGGCAGGCCGACGGGCGCGCGGCCACCGCCCGCTTCCTGCTCAAGCGCGGCCTGTTCCTGATCGTGCTGGAGCTGACCCTGGTCAACCTGGCCTGGAGCGGCGCCTTCCCGCCGCAGGCGCTGTACCTGCAGGTGATCTGGGCGATCGGCCTGAGCATGCTCGCCCTGGCCGCACTGCTGTGGCTGCCGCGGCCGGCGCTGGCCCTGCTCGGCGCGGCGCTGGTCGCCGGCCACCACCTGCTGGACGACGTGCAGGTGCAGGGCGACGGTCCGCTTGCGACCGCCTGGGCGGTGCTGCACGACCGGCGCTGGCTGGAGTTGGGCGAGCTGCGCCTGCGCACCTCCTACCCGGTGCTGCCGTGGATCGGGGTGATCGCGCTCGGCTACGCCGCCGGCCCCTGGTACGGCGCCGCCGCCGAGCCAGCGCAGCGCCAGCAGCGCCTGCTGGCCTGGGGGCTGGGCGCGCTGGCCGGCTTCCACCTGCTGCGTTGGCACAACGGCTACGGCGATGCGCCCTGGCAGGCGCAGGACGACCTCGCGCATACCGCAATGAGCTTCTTCAACGTCACCAAGTACCCGCCGTCGCTGCAGTTCCTGCTGCTGACCCTGGGCGTGGGCCTGCTGTTGCTGCGCCTGTACGAGCACCCCGCCGTGGCCCGTACCCTGGCGCCGCTGGCGACGATCGGCGCGGCGCCGATGTTCTTCTACCTGCTGCACCTGTACGTGCTGAAGCTCGCCTACCTGGCCGCGCTGGCGCTGTGGGGCACCAACCAGGGCGACCTGTTCGGCGTGGACAGCGTGGCCGCGCTGTGGGCGATCGCCGCCTTGCTGGGTCTGGCCCTGTACTGGCCCACCGCCGCGTTCGCGCGGCTGAAGGCGCGGCGCCGCGACCTGGGCTGGCTGCGCTACTTCTAGGTTCATCCGCGTGCAATGCAGGCGTGGTCGACTGCCGGTTCCCTCGTCCGCGCCTGGAGACCTGCGATGTCCACCCGCCTGCCGCAGTTGCTGCTGATCGGCCTGACCCTCGCCGCCTGCGCCGGATGCGCGACTGCGGCGAGCAAGCGCGACGCCTGGGTGGTGCAGCAGATCCATGACTACAACCATCCCTACGCCGCGCAGCGCGCCGAGTTGGATACCAAGATGGCGACCATGGCCACCGGCGCCTACGCCTTCTACCGCGGCACCGACCACATTTTCTACCAGGACATGAAAACCCTGCCGGGCTCGCTGTGGACCTCGCCGCAGACCGGCTACACCTGGCTCGGCGGCGACACCCACCTCGGCAACTTCGATGCGGCGCGCGACAGCAGCGGCAAGGCGGTGTTCAAAGTCGCCGACTTCGACGAAGGCCACCTCGGCCAGTACGTGTGGGACCTGCGCCGGCTGGCCGCGAGCATGGTCCTGGCCGGGCGCGACAACGGCCTGTCCGACAGCGACATCGGCGACGCCATCGACACCATGGTCGGCGCCTACCTGGACAAGATCGCCGATTTCCGCGGCAGCGACGCCGAAGAAAGCTTCCAGCTGAGCAAGCGCAACACCAGCGGCGCGGTGGCCAAGATCATCGACAGCGCCGACGGCAAGAGCCGCAGCAGCCTGCTGTCCAAGTACACGGTGGTCAACGGCGGCAAGCGCCAGTTCCAGAACCTGGACAACCTGGTCGCGGTGGACGCCGGCACCGCCTCGGCGGTGGCCGCGGCGATGAACGGCTACATCGGCTCGATCGCCGCGTCCAAGCGCTATGCCGCCAGCTACTACAGCATCAAGGACGTGCGCCAGAAGCTGGGCTCGGGCACCGGCAGCCTCGGCCGCCTGCGTCTGTACGTGCTGATCGAAGGCCCGAGCGCGTCGACCAGCGACGACGTGATCCTGGAGTGGAAGCAGGAAGCGGCCAGCGTGGTCGCCGTGGCCGCGCCGTCGCAGATGCCGGCCTCCACCTACGACAACAACGAGGGCGCGCGGGTGGCGCGTACCGCCAAGGCGCAGACCATCGACGCCGACGTGCTGGTCGGCTACGCCAGCGTCGACGGCACCCCGTTCTACGTGCACGAGAAATCCCCGTTCCAGCAGGACCTGGACCCGACCGCGCTGGACAGCGCCGGCAAGCTCGCCACCGCCGCCACCTACCTGGGTCAGGCCCTGGCCTCGGCGCATGCGCTGGCCGACCAGGACTACGACCCGAACGTGGTGCCCTACAGCATCGACAAGCAGATCGACCAGGCGGCCAGCAGCAAGAGCGGGCTGAAATCGGAACTGCGCCAGTTCGCGTTCGACTACGCCGCGCAGGTGCAACTGGACTGGCAGTCGTTCGTGGCTGCGTACAAGGCGGGCACGCCACTGTATTGAACGCGGCGGGGGTGGCCGGGATCGCCCACGCCGTCTTGGCGCTGCGGGAAACATACCCCGGCCTGCGGCACGCTCTCCTGTCGGAGCGATTCTCGTCCCCTTTTGTGGGATCCCAGTCGCGACGAGGCCTTACCGGCAAGTCCCGTCACGACGGAAGTCGCTCCTTGTATTTGGACATGGAGCCCTGATGGCGTCATGTCTACGGTTCTTCTTTTCGTCCGACACGCAAATCTCAAGCGAAAGCAAAGACTTTCGCCCTGACGGGCGAGTTACTTTTCTTTGCTCGCGCAAAGAAAAGGTAACCAAAAGAAAGCGCGCCCTGCCTCGCGCCCTCCGCGCTAACGCGCTCCGGGTCCGCGTCCATCACGGGGATCCGCGGAAGGGGCATCCTGCCCCTGCCGCGGACGGCGCACATCCCTGTGCGCCGCCCTTCGGGTTTTCCCCGCGATGGCCGCCGCTTCGAAAGGGAACCCAGTAAGTCAAAAGCAAGGGCAAGGGCAAGAGCCAAGCGACCGCGACTCCCACAGGGACTCGTGGTGATCGCTGTCCGGGCGCAATGTGGGAGGGACCTTCGTCCCCTTTTGTGGGATCAGGCACGACGGCTTCCGAGGCCAGATCGTCCGCCTACGCAGTTCGTCGTGGTTGCATGACAGTTGACTTCCACAAAGGGGAACGCATCGCGGGCGTGCGTCGACCCGGAATTACAGGATGTACCGGCTCAGATCCGGGTCCTGCACCAGTTCGCCCAGGTGCGCATCGACATAGGCCGCGTCCACGGTGACGCTCTGCCCGTCGCGGTCCGGGGCTTCGTAGCTCAGCGTGTCGAGCAGGCGCTCGAGCACGGTGTGCAGGCGCCGCGCGCCGATGTTCTCCTGGCGCTCGTTGACCAGGAACGCGATCTCCGCCAGGCGCGCGATGGCCTCGTCGGTGAAGCGCAGGCTCACGCCCTCGGTCAGCAACAGCGCTTCGTACTGCTTGGTCAGCGCCGCCTTCGGCTCGGTGAGGATGCGGATGAAGTCGTCCTTCGACAGCGCCGACAGTTCCACGCGGATCGGGAAGCGGCCCTGCAGCTCCGGGATCAGGTCGCTGGGCTTGGCGAGGTGGAACGCGCCGGAGGCGATGAACAGGATGTGGTCGGTCTTGACCGTGCCGTACTTGGTGCTGACGTTGGAACCTTCCACCAGCGGCAGCAGATCGCGCTGCACGCCTTCGCGCGAGACGTCGCCGCCGGTGGCGCCGGCCTCGCTGCGCTTGGCCACCTTGTCGATCTCGTCGATGAACACGATGCCGTGCTGTTCGCAGGCCTCGATCGCCGCGGCGCGCACATCGTCCTCGTTGACCAGCTTGCCCGCCTCTTCCTCGATCAGCAGCGGCCGCGCGGCCTTGATGGTCAGCTTGCGCGACTGCGACTTGCCGCCACCGAGGTTGGAGAACATCTGCCGCAACTGCTGGCCCATTTCCTCCATGCCCGGCGGGGTCATGATGTCCATGCTGACGTTGACCGCGACATCCAGTTCGATCTCGCGCTCGTCCAGTTCGCCGGCACGCAGCATGCGCCGGAACTTGCTGCGGGTGTCGCTGTCCTGCGCCGAGGGCTCGTTGCGTGCGGCTTCCGGATCGAAGCCGATGCCGGCGCTGCGCCGCGGCAGCAGCGCATCGAGGATGCGGTCTTCGGCGCGCTCCTCGGCCTGCGTGCGCACGCGGGTCTTGGCCTGCTCGCGGTACAGCTTGACCGCGGTGTCGGCCAGGTCGCGCACGATCTGCTCCACATCCTTGCCGACGTAGCCGACCTCGGTGAAGCGGGTCGCCTCGACCTTGACGAACGGCGCATTGGCCAGCGTCGCCAGGCGCCGCGCGATCTCGGTCTTGCCGACGCCGGTGGGGCCGATCATCAGGATGTTCTTCGGCATCACTTCGTTGCGCAGCGCATCGGGCAACTGCATGCGCCGCCAGCGGTTGCGCAGCGCGATCGCCACCGCGCGCTTGGCCTCGTGCTGGCCGACGATGTGGCGGTCCAGCTCCTGCACGATCTCGCGCGGGGTCATGGTGCTATGGGTATCGGTCATGGTCGGGAAATCGAAGAGGGAATCGGGAATGGAGAATCGGGAATGGGAAAGCAGGCGTCATCGGTGACGGAGACGGGAACCGCTGTTGCGATTCCCCAGTCCCCATTCCCGATTCACAGCTCTTCCACCACCACGTTGCGATTGGTGTAGATGCAGATGTCGCCGGCGATGTTCAGCGCTTCGACGGCGATGGTGCGCGCGTCCAGCGTGGTGTGGCCAAGCAGCGCGCGCGCCGCCGACAAGGCGTAGGAACCACCGGAGCCGATGGCGATGATGCCGTCCTCCGGTTCGATCACGTCGCCGGTGCCGCTGATGATCAGCGAGGTTTCCTTGTCGGCGACCGCCAGCAGCGCCTCGAGCTTGCCGAGGCGGCGCTCGGTGCGCCAATCCTTGGCCAGTTCCACCGCGGCGCGGGTCAGCTGGCCGTGCTTCTCCAGCTTGGCCTCGAACAGTTCGAACAGGGTGAATGCATCGGCGGCGGCGCCGGCGAAGCCGGCCAGCACCTGGCCCTCGCGGCCGAGCCGGCGCACCTTGCGCGCATTGCCCTTCATCACGGTGTGGCCCAGGGTCACCTGGCCATCGCCGGCCACGGCGACGCGACCATCGCGGCGCACCGACAGGATCGTGGTGGCGTGGAAAACATTGGGGTTCTGACTGGGATCCATGCGGCCTCCGGAGCGATGACTCAGGTGTGGGGGCTGGCGGCGCGCGGTTCAAGCGTCGCCGAGCCGGGCATGCGCCGGCCGTGCCGGATCGGCAGCGATACCCCACGCGACGTACCAGTCCTCTCCATGGGTTTCGATCGGATGCAGGGTGCGCCCGGCGCCGTTGAAGCAGGACAGGTCGTGTGCCGCGCAATCGCGGTCGCAGCCCCAACACAGCCGTTCGGGGCGGCGCGGCGCCAGCGGAAAGGGTTTGGCCATCGGTGAGCCCTCGCAACGTGGGAGAACAGTGTCCTCCCGCCTTTGCCGACTCGCCTTGATCCAGAACAAGCGCGGGCGCGATGCGGCGCTCAGGACTTGCGCTTGGCCCGCGGGTGCGATGCGTCGTAGACCTTGGCCAGGTGCTGGAAGTCCAGATGCGTGTAGATCTGCGTGGTGGCGATGTCGGCATGGCCGAGCAGTTCCTGCACGCCGCGCAGGTCGCCGGAGGATTCCAGGATGTGGCTGGCGAAACTGTGCCGCAGCATGTGCGGATGCACGTGCTTGAACAGGCCCTGGCGCCCGGCCAGTTGCTTGATCCGGATCTGTACCGCGCGCGCACCGATCGGCGCCCCGCCGCGGCCCGGGAACACCGGCGCGGCGGCCTCGCCCCGGCTTTCCTCGCGCCACGCCAGCAACGCGGCGCGCGCGTGCGAGCCGACCGGCACCAGCCGCTGCTTGTTGCCCTTGCCCAGCACGCTGACCATGCCGGCGACGAAATCCAGATCGCGCCAGCGCAGCGCGCACAGTTCGCTCAGGCGCAGGCCGGAGGAATAGAACAACTCCAGCAGCGCGCGGTCGCGCAGGCCCAGCGGCGCATCGGTCGGCACTTCGACCAGGCGCACCGCCTCGTCGGCGTCGAGCACCTGCGGCAGCTTGCGCGGTGCCTTCGGCGCGCGCAGTGACGCGGCCGGGCTGGTGGCGATATAGCCGTGCTTGAGCAGCCACGCATAGAAGCTGCGGCACGCCGACAACCGCCGCTGCAGGCTCTTGGGCGACAGCCCGCGGCGGTGCTCGGCGGCGATGAAGTTGCGCAGTTGCGCGGCATCCAGCGCGGCCGGTTCGCCAAGCAGGTTGGCGGCCGCCCACGCCTCCAGCGCCGCCAGGTCGCGGCGGTACGCGTCCAGGGTATGCGCGGACATGCGCCGCTCGACCTGCAGGTAGGCGAGGAACCGGGACGCGGGACCCGGGACCCGGGACCCGGGAGACGCGGCCTCGCTCGCGATGCCAGCAGTGCCCTGCCCGGCCTGATGATCGGCAGCGCCGGTTCCGGCGCTGTCCCGGGTCCCGGGTCCCGGATCCCGAGTCCCGGCCCCACTCATCGCTGCAACGCCACCGCCAGCGCCTCGCCCATCATGCGCAGGAACAAGGTGCCCATGCCGGGATAGAACCGGTTCGGGTCGCGGCTGCCGACCGCGATCAGGCCCAGGCCGGGCAGCGGCAGCAGCGCGGTGGATTGCACTTCGTCCACGCGCTCGCCGTACAGCAGCGCCTGCTTTTCCGGTTGCAGGCGGCCGCAGATCGGCTCGCCGTCCTTCAGGCAATCGCGGAACGGCGCCAGCCGCGGATCGTCGACCGCCAGCACCTGCAGCCACGGCGCCTGTTCCAGGCCGGGCAAGGGCTGCAGCAGCACGATGCTGACCAGGTCGCCCTGGAAATCCTCCTGCAGCGACGCGGCCATCGCGCGCACGCTGTCGGCGGCGCTGCGCTGGCGCATCAGCGCCAGGGTCAACTGATGGGTGCGCACCGCCAGCCGCTCGTTGACCTGCGCGTTGGCGGCCAGGTCGGCCAGCCGCCGCGACAGTTCGCGGTTCTTGTCGCGCAGCACTTCCAGCTGGTAGCTGGCCAGCGACGCGGTGGGACCGTCGTCGCGCGGTACCACCAGGGTCAGCGCCAGATCGGGAAACTGTTTGAGGAAGCCGGGATGGCGCCGCAGCCACGCCGCCACCTCGTGCGCACCGATCTTGTCCTGGCTGTCGCTCATCGGATCCATTCTCCATCGAAGACGAACGTCGCCGGCCCGGACATCACCACCGATGCGGTGTCTTCCGGCCATTGCACGCGCAGTTCGCCGCCCGGCAGGCTGACGCGCACGTCGCGCTCCACCCGGCCGCGCTGCATCATCACCGCGGCCGCCGCGCAGGCGCCGCTGCCGCAGGCCAGGGTCTCGCCGACGCCGCGCTCGTACACGCGCAGGCGCAGGTGGCCGCGGTCGATCACCTGCACGAAGCCGACGTTGACCGAATCCGGGAACGAGGCGTGCTGCTGCAGCAACGGACCCAGGCGTTCCACCGGTGCCGCATCGACCAGACCCACTTCCAGCACCGCGTGCGGGTTGCCCATCGACACCGCGCCGAAGCGCACGCTGCCGCCCTGCAGCGGCAGCACGTATTCGTCGCGCGCACGCGGGAAGCCGACCAGCGGCACGTCCTCCGGCGCGAAGCGCGGCACGCCCATCGCCACGGCGAATTCGCCGCTGGCGCTGCGGGTGATGTGGTGACTGCCGGCGGGGCTTTCGATGACGAAATCGTCCGCGGCCGGCGCAATGCCGTCGCGCACCAGCCAGGCCGCGACGCAGCGCGCGCCGTTGCCGCATTGCCCGGCGGCGCTGCCGTCGGTGTTCCAGATGCGGTAGCTGGCGACCGCCGCGGCGTCGCGCGGCGGTTCGATGGTCAGGATCTGATCGCAGCCGACGCCGAAGTGGCGGTCGGCCAGGCGCACCGCCAGTGCGGCGTCTGGCGGCGGGGTGCCGTCGCGCAGGTCGAGCACCACGAAATCGTTGCCCGCGCCCTGCATCTTGCTGAAACGCAGGCGCGCGTCGTGGCGGGCCTCACTCATTCCCATTGGTGGGCATGGTGGTGTCGTTGGCCGGCGGGCGCTGCCCGTCCACCGGCTGCGCCTGCCCGGCGGGATCGGTGGTCGCCGGCGGCGTCGCATCCGGCGCGGGCGTGGCGGGCGCGGCTTCCACCGGCACCGGCTTCTGCGGCATCACCAGCGGACCCTTGTTGCCGCAACCGGCCAGGGCCAGCAACGCAGCGGCGGAGAGAACGAGACGGATCGGAGAAGAGGACGATGTGCTCATGCGCCGAGTATAGCCACACCGGCATGAACCGGCTGTGCCGCGGTCGCGTGACGCGGCGCGCTCACGCCTGCGGCGGTTCCGGCCGCCACCACAGCCATAGCGCCACCGCGCTCATGCAGCCGATCGCCAGCACCTGCACCCACAGCCGGTGCACGAACAGCAGCAGCACCAGCGCGCACGCGGCCATGGTCAGCGTCGCCATCCACTTGCCGCGGCGGCTGACCGCGCCATGCCGTTCCCAGTCGCGGATGCTGCGGCCGAAACGCGGATCGCGCAGCAGACGCCGGCGCAGCCGCGGCGAACCGCGCGCGGCGGCGTAAGCGGCGATCAGCACGAACACCGTGGTCGGCAAGCCCGGCACGAAGATGCCGACGATGCCGGTCGCCAGGCTGGCATAGGCCAGCAGCCACCAGGCCCAGCGGAAACGGGAGTGCGTGCGCATGGCGGCATGATAAGCCTGCGCTGGCGCGGGCAGGTGGCGACCACCCGCCGACGCAACCGAGGTAGCCGTGCGGCAGCGGCTGTGGGAGCCGCTCCGGCCGCGATGGAAGAAGCCAGCGGTGCGTCCGACTCTTTGCAGTCGGGACTGAAGTCCCTCCCACAAGGCATTACCAATGCCGTCAGCGCTGCTGCATGGCATGGCGCATCAGCCCATCGACCCTTCAGGTCCGACTCGGCCGCCATGCTCACTGTGGGAGCGGCTTCAGCCGCGACGCGCGAAGCCACTGGTGCGTCTGATCTGATTGCAGTCGGGACTGAAGTCCCTCCCACAGGAGCGACCACGCCGCCAGCGCGACTGCCGGCTCTCGCGCGGTGATTCCGCCCACCGTGGGAGCGGCTTCAGCCGCGACGTGTGAAGCCACAGGCCATCCGCCATCCAACCAAACATCGGGATGGGCCGGCCTCACGCCAGCCGCCCCACCTGGGCATCGGCCAGCCCGCAGGCCGGCCGATGCGTGCGGCCCTCACTTGGACGGTTGCTCCACGCCCAGCTGGTCCAGCATGAAGGCATAGGACTCGGCCATTTCGCGGTAGCGACGGAAGCGGCCGGACTTGCCGCCGTGGCCGGCTTCCATGTTGACGCGGAACACGATCGGCTGGCTGCCGGTGTCGTTCTCGCGCAGCTTGGCCACCCACTTGGCCGGTTCCCAGTACTGCACCTGCGAGTCCCACAGGCCGGTGCCGACGTACATCGCCGGGTAGGCCTGGCGGCTGACGTTGTCGTAGGGAGAGTAGCTGAGCATGTAGTCGTAGTACGCCTTCTGCTCCGGATTGCCCCACTCGTCGTACTCGTTGGTGGTCAGCGGGATGCTCGGGTCGAGCATGGTGGTGACCACGTCCACGAACGGCACCTGCGCCACCAGCACGCGGTAGTCCTTGGGCGCCATGTTGGCCACCGCGCCCATCAGCAGGCCTCCGGCGCTGCCGCCGGCCGCGGCGACGCGATCCGGGGCGGCGTAACCCTGCTGCACCAGGCCGCGGGTGACGTCGATGAAGTCGTTGAAGGTGTTCTTCTTGTGCAGCAGCTTGCCCTGGTCGTACCAGTCGCGGCCCATTTCCTGGCCGCCGCGGATGTGCGCGATGGCGTAGACCACGCCACGGTCGAGCAGGCTCACCACCGGCAGGTTGAACGCCGGATCGGTGGACATGCCGTAGCTGCCGTAGGCGTACTGGTACAGCGCGGCGCTGCCGTCCTTCTTGAAGCCCTTCTTGTAGACCAGCGACACCGGCACCTTGACCCCGTCGCGCGCGGTCACCCAGACGCGCTCGGTCTGGTACTTGCTGGCGTCGTAGCCGATCACCGGCTGCTGCTTGAGCAGCTTGCGCTCGCCGGTGCGGGTGTTGAGTTCGTAGGTGGTGGCCGGGGTGGTCAGCGAGGTGTAGCTGTAGCGCAGCCACGGCGTCTCCGGTTCGGCATTGATCGACAGGCCCATCGAGTACGCCGGCTCGTCGGCCTTGACGTATTCCTCCTTGCCGTCGGCGAAGTGCAGGCGGATCCGCTCCAGGCCGTCGGAGCGCTCGGCGATGGCGGTGAAGCCGTCGAACAGTTCGAAGCCGTCGATGAACACCTTTTCGTCGTAGGGCAGCCAGCTCTGCCACTGGTCGCGCGAGGTAGCACCATCGGGCGCGGTCATCAGCGCGTAGTTCTTGGCCTTCCAGTTGGTGCGGATCACCCAGCGGCCGTCGAAATGATCGGCGTGGTACTCGACATCGCGCTCGCGCGGCGCCAGCACGGTGAAACGCTGCGGATCGGCGGCCGGCGCATAGCGCTGCTCGGAGGACACGGTGCTTTCGACGCCGATGACGATGTACTTGTCGTCGCGGGTGCGGCCCACGCCCATGTAGAAGCTGTCGTCCTTCTCCTCGTACACCAGCGCGTCCTGCGCGGCGGGCGTGCCGAGCACGTGCTTCTTGACCCGCACCGTCAGCAGCGTCTCCGGGTCGTTCTCGACGTAGAACAGGGTCTTGTTGTCGTCGGCCCAGACCACGTCCGGCGACACGCCGGGGATACGGTCGGCATAGACCTCGCCAGTGTCCAGGTTCTTGAAGCGCACCACGTACTGGCGGCGGCCGACGTCGTCCTCGGTCCAGGCCAGGATGCGATTGTCCTGACTGACCGCCGCGTCGCCGACGCTGAAATAGCCCTTGCCGGCGGCCATGGCGTTGACATCGAGCAGGATCTCCTCCGGTGCCTCCATGCTGCCCTTGCGGCGCGCCTGGATCGGGTAGTCCTTGCCGCTCTCGTAGCGGGTGTAATACCAGTAGCCGCGCTCGCGGTACGGCACGCTGCTGTCGTCCTGCTTGATGCGGCCGACGATCTCCTCGTACAGCCGGTCTTCCAGCGGCTGCAGCGGCTTCAGCACCTGATCGGCGTAGGCGTTCTCGGCGTTGAGATAGGCCAGCATCTGCGGGTTCTTGCGCGCGTCGTCGCGCAGCCAGTAGTAGGCGTCCTGGCGAACGGCGCCGAACGGCGCCTTGACCGCGTGCGGCTGCTTGGCCGGATGCGGCGGGGTCGCCGCGGCGGCGGAGGCGGAGGAAGCGAAGGAGGCGGTCATGAGCAGGACGAGGCTCGCTAGCAAGGGGCGGTGAGGCATTTAATGGGGCTCCGGCGGCGGTAACGCAACGGGACGCGCCGCCTTGGCCGGGCGGCGGCAGCGGGCGGGCGCCGCGCAGTGCCGGCCGAGTCTCCCTGCAACGCTGCGCCGTGGCAAGCGTGCCGAGGCAGTGCAGCCTGCGACGCAGGGCAATCGGCGAGCCGTGGTGCCGCGATGGCATCGCGGCGGGCAGCCGTGGCCAGCGAAGCCGAATGGCGCCGCATCGCACCGCACACGACCGATCACCAGGAAAGCAACGCCAGATGCACGGGGGTGCACGGCCCCGACCCACGCCCGATTCGCCCAGGCCCAGCGCCCATCTCGGGTCACGCCGCCACAGCCACCGCGCAATCTGCCGGACCTCGCCGACTGGACGCGGCTAACACGCTCGGGAACACGCTCCTCTATCATCGGCCGCATGGCTTCCCATCCTGGCGACACCCTCAGCGCCTCGCCCGCCGCCCCCGGCTACAGCCGGCGCAGCCGCGAGATCGAACCCTTCCACGTCATGGCCTTGCTGGCCCGCGCCAACGAACTGGAACAGGCCGGCCACGACGTGATCCACCTGGAAATCGGCGAGCCGGACTTCACCACCGCCGCGCCGATCGTCGCCGCCGGCCAGGCCGCGCTGGCTGCCGGCCATACCCGCTACACCGCCGCGCGCGGCCTGCCCGCCCTGCGCCAGGCGCTGGCGGACTTCTACCGGCAGCGCCACGACGTCGACCTGGACCCGGCGCGCATCCTGATCACCCCCGGCGGCTCCGGCGCGCTGCTGCTGGCCAGCGCGCTGCTGGTCGATCCCGGCCGCCACTGGCTGATGGCCGACCCCGGCTACCCGTGCAATCGCCATTTCCTGCGCCTGGTCGAAGGCGCCGCGCAGTTGGTGCCGGTCGGCCCGGACAGCCGCTACCAGTTGACCCCGGAGCTGCTGCAGCGGCACTGGAACGCGGACAGCGTCGGCGCGCTGGTGGCCTCGCCGGCCAACCCCACCGGCACCGTGCTGTCGCGCACCGAACTGGCGGCGCTGTCGCAGACGCTGCACGCCCGCGGCGGGCACCTGGTGGTGGACGAGATCTACCACGGCCTGAGCTACGGCATCGACGCGCCCAGCGTGCTGGAAGTCGACGACGACGCCTACGTGCTCAACAGTTTCTCCAAGTACTTCGGCATGACCGGCTGGCGCCTGGGCTGGCTGGTGGCGCCGCGCGCGGCAGTGCCGTCGCTGGAGAAGCTGGCGCAGAACCTGTACATCAGCGCGCCCAGCATCGCCCAGCACGCGGCGCTGGCCTGCTTCCTGCCGGAAACGCTGCAGATCCTGGAAGCGCGCCGCGCCGAATTCGCGCAGCGCCGCGACTACCTGCTGCCGGCGCTGCGCGCGCTCGGCTTCCGCATCGACGTCGAACCGGAAGGCGCGTTCTACCTGTACGCCGACGTGTCGGATTTCACCGACGACGCGCAGGCCTTCTGCGCGCACTTCCTGGAAACCGAGCACGTCGCGTTCACTCCGGGCGTGGATTTCGGCCGCCATCGCGCACGCCAGCACGTGCGCATCGCCTATACCCAGAGCCTGCCGCGGCTGCAGGAGGCGGTAGCGCGGATCGCGCGCGGGCTGGAGCGCTGGGCGCGCTGAGGCGACCAGCGGCGGGGGAGACGCGAGTGAAGCCAGCCTTGCTCATCTATCGCGAAGCCATCGAATCCGATCTGGCTGCCATCTGCGCGCTCGGCGAGGAAGTGAACGCTGTCCACCATGACGCGTTTCCCCACATCTTCGCCGGCCCGGGCGAGGCGGACCGCGACGTGGCGCACTGGAAGCGCAGCATCGGCCAGGACAATGCCACCACCATCGTCGCCGAAGCGCAGGGCGTCCTCGTCGGTTTCGTCACGGTCGGCATGGTGTCGGAATCGCACTCACTGCTGCAGCCCATGCGCTTCGGCCGGGTGGGCAGCGTGGGCATCACCCAACGCCATCGCGGCCAGGGGATCGGCCCGGCGCTGATGCAGCGTGCGCACGAGTGGGTGGCGCTGCGCGGCGGTGTCGAAATGCGCCTGAATGTCTGGGCCTTCAACACCCACGCACTGCACGTTTACGAAGAACTGGGTTATGAAGTCCGTTCGCTGACCCTGGTCAAGTCGTTGGCCGACGGGGCCTGAGCACCCGCTGCGGCGACGACCTGAGATCACCTTGAGAACGCGGACAATGCCGGCGCGATCGCGACGCAACGCGACGCATTGCGCGCAGGCTCGACCGCTCATTGGATGGCGCGCCAGGCCAGGAGATGGTCCGCGCCCCAGCCGGGACGCGGACCACACCACTCACTTGGACAGCCGCTCCCACAGGAAGCTGTACGCCAGCGCCTGCATGTGCGCAGCTTGCGCATTGTTGGCCGCGCCGCCATGACCGCCTTCGATGTTCTCGTAGTAGGTCACGTCTTTGCCGGCGTCGATCATCTTCGCCGCCATCTTCCGCGCATGGCCCGGATGCACGCGGTCGTCGCGGGTCGAGGTCAGGAAGATCACCGGCGGATAGGTCTTCTTCGGGTCGAACAGGTGGTACGGCGAGAAGGTCTGGATGAACTTCCAGTCGTCGGTGTCCGGGTTGCCGTACTCGGCCATCCACGAGGCGCCGGCCAGCAGGTGGCTGTAGCGCTTCATGTCCAGCAGCGGCACCTGCACCACCACCGCGCCGAACAGCTGCGGGTACTGCATCAGCATGTTGCCGGCCATCAGCCCGCCGTTGCTGCCGCCCTGCACGCCCAGGTGCTTGGCCGAGGTGATCTTGCGCGCGACCAGGTCCTGCGCCACTGCCGCCATGTCCTCGTAGGCCTTGTGCCGGTTCTGCTTCAGCGCCGCCTGGTGCCAGCGCGGACCGTACTCGCCGCCGCCGCGGATGTTGGCCAACGCGTACACGCCGCCCTGGTCGAGCCAGGCGCGGCCCAGGCTGCCGGAGTAGAACGGGGTCATCGAGATCTCGAAGCCACCGTAGGCGTACAGCAGGGTCGGCGCGCTGCCGTCGGCCTTGAGCTGCTTGGGCCGGACCAGGAAGTACGGCACCTTGGTGCCGTCCTTGGACACCGCGAAGTGCTGCTCGATCTCGTCCTTGGACGCGTCGAAGAAGCTCGGCATCGCCTTCAGCGTCTCGATGCTCTTCGGCCCGCGCTGCACGTCGGCCAGCATCAGCGTGGTCGGGGTCAGGAAGTCGGTGGAAGTCAGCCACACCTGGTCGTTCTCGTCGGCATCGACCGCATCGACGCTGGTGCTGCCGAAGGCCAGGTCGCCGACCGGGAACGCTGCACGCGCCCATTCGCCCTCGCCCGGGGTCAGCACCCACAGGCGGCTCTTGACGTCGTCGAGCACGTTCAGCACCAGCCGCGACTTGGTCCAGGCGAAGGACGCCAGCGACGCGGTCTCGGTGGGCGTGAACAGCACCTGGAAGTCGCGCTTGCCGGCCATGAAGTCGTCGAACCTGGTCACCAGCAGCGCACCGGCCGGGTAGGTCGTGCCGCCCACCGTCCACGGATCGCGCAGTTCCAGGGTCAGCCACTGGCGGTGCACGCCCTTGTTGGCCGAGTTGGGCACGTCGATCTTGGTCAGGCGGCCGTCGGCGCCGCGCAGGTACATCTCGTCGTTGTAGAACGCCAGCGTGCGGCTGACGAAATCGCGCTCGTAGCCGGGCGTATCGTCGTGCATCGCGGCGATGTACATGTCGTCCGGCTTGCCCTCGTAGACCAGGGTGGCGCTGGTCATCGGGGTGCCGCGCTTCCACTGCTTGACGATGCGCGGGTAGCCGGAGCTGGTCAGCGAGCCGGGGCCGAAGTCGGTGTACAGGTAGACGGTGTCGGCATCGATCCAGCTCAGCCCGCCCTTGGCCTCGGGACGGAAGAAGCCGTCCTTGATCCACTGCTTGGTGCTCAGGTCGAACTCGCGGGTGACGTCGGCGTCGGCGCCGCCGCGCGACAGCGCGATCAGGCAGCGGCGGTACTCCGGGCGCAGGCAGTTGGCGCCATGCCACACCCAGTTCTCGCCCTCGGCCTTGTTCAGCGCGTCCAGGTCCAGCACCGTCTCCCACTTCGGCTCGGGCTTGCGGTACTCGTCCAGGGTGGTGCGGCGCCACAGGCCGCGCTCGTGGGCGCGGTCCTTCCACAGGTTGTAGTAGTACGGGCCGATCTTCTGCACGGCCGGGATCTTGGCGTCGGAATCCAGCACCTCGCGGATGCCGGCCTCGCGGGCCTTGAAGGCGGGGGTCTCGGCCAGCCGCGCCTCGGTCTTGGCGTTCTGCGCCTTGACCCAGTCCAGCGCCTTGGTGCCGGTGACGTCTTCGAGCCAGGCGTAGGGGTCTTGGGGCATCGCGGTTTCCTTGGCCGCGGCGGTGCCGGCGGCGAGCAGGCCGGCGATCAGGCAGGCGTGTGCGAGTGAGGACATGTTCGGATCCGTGGAAGGACAGCGCCGCACCGTAGCACGCAGCATCGCCGCCCTCCCCTGCCGAAGGTCAGGCCGGGCGTGCGGTCCGCAGCGCCGGCCGGCGCCGCCGCGCCTGCACCCGCGGGCGTGCCCGCCACTGTCCCCACAGGCGCCGCAACGGCGGCAGCGGGAAGCGGTGCAAGGCCCACCAGGCGCTCAGCGGCATGCCCAGCAACCACAGCGGCCGCCAGCCCAGCCACTCGCTGTGGCCGCGCGCGGCCGGCCATACCAGGACCAGGGCCAGCCCGGCCAGGATCGCCTGGCGCAGCAGGCGGCGCAGGCCCGGGTGCGGGACGTGGGTGCGCGGGGAGGACGGAACGATCGGCATGACGGCGGCTCCTGGAAGTCGAGGCGCGCAGGTTGCCGCCGCGACATCTCAGGGGCTGCGACGCACCATTGACATGGCGCACGCGCATACTTCACCGGCGTTCGCCCTTCGCCCCGGAATCTCCTATGCGCCTGCTCTCCCTGTTCGCTTCCGTGCTGCTGCTGGGCATGGCCGTCCCGTTGCCGACGGCCCGGGCCAAGGCGCCGGACCCGGAGCAGGAGCCTGCGCAGCCGCCGATCGACCTGCAGCGCTTCATGGGCCGCTGGTACGTGATCGCCCACATCCCGTACTTCGCCGAGCGCGGCCACGTCGCCAGCAGCGACGAGTACACCCTCCAGGAAGACGGCAAGATCGCGGTGCGCTACGAGTACCGCAACGGCTTCGACGAGCCGGTCAAGGAGCTCAACTCGCGCGCTACGGTCAAGGAAGGCACCGGCAACCGCCGCTGGACCACCTGGTTCTTCAGAATGGTGCCCACCAAGTACCGCATCCTGGAAGTGGCGCCGGACTATTCCTGGGCGCTGATCGACTATCCGGGCCGCGATCTGGCCTGGGTGTTCGCGCGCTCACCGAACATGAGCCACAAGCAGTACCGCGAACTGGTCGACAAGCTGGACCACCAGTACGGGGTCAACATCGACAAGCTCAAGCGCGTGGCGCAGCGCCGCGACCAGGTCGGCAAGCTCGGCTTCGAAGTGCCGAACAAGCCCTGAAGCGGTTCCCGTCGCAGCCGGCTGCGACGCGGACGACCCGATCCGCATTGCGCTGGGCCGGCGCGCGCCGCGCGCCCGTGTGCCGTTCGGGCCACATCAGGCCCCTTACTGCGACCATCCAACGCCGCCACGCCGCCGCACCGCGCGTGGTCTGCACCGGCACCACGATCATCCTTCGCTCAGCGAAGCACCCGGCGCGACCCGTATGATCGGGGCGCCCTCCCCCACAGACAGGTGCACCGCTTGGCCAGCGTCCTCTCCGAACCTCTCGACGAAGCACCGCGCGGCTGCGCGGACACGACCCAGCTGCGCGGCCAGGTGTTCGCGCAGAACTGCCCGTCCCGGGCCGTGCTCAGCCACGTCACCAGCCGCTGGGGCGTGCTGGTGCTGGTGGCGCTGCGCAAGGGCACCCATCGCTTCGGCGATCTGCGCCGCAGCCTGGAAGGAGTCAGCGAAAAGATGCTGTCGCAGACCCTGCAGGCGCTGGAAGCGGACGGCCTGGTGCAGCGCACCGCCTACCCGGTGGTGCCGCCGCACGTGGAGTACGACCTGACCCCGCTCGGCGAGGAAGCCGCGGCGCATGTGCACGCGCTGGTGGACTGGATCGAGCGCAACATCGGCGTGATCCTCGGCGGCGGCGCGCCGCTGGATGCGGCGTAGGCGTCGACCTCCAGGCTGCGACACGCATTGGCGGTAAAGCCGCGGTCGCGGCTGGAGCAGCTCCCACGCGGGCTATCGCAGCGCGCGCGGCGACGCCTCAGTCGTCGCTGTAATTGCTCAGCGCCAGCGACAGCAGCGCCTTGGCCTGCTCGCGCAGCGAGCGCGGCTCGACGATCTCCGCATCCGAGCCGTAGTGCAGCACGTCCATCAGCAGTTCGCGCGAGACGCTGTAGGGCACCTTCAGTTCGTAGCGGCCATCGGCCAGGAACCGGCCCTGCTGCTTGGAATGCCAGTGCTCGTCGGCGACCCAGCGCGCGGCCTTGGGGCTGAACACGATGGTGGCCCAGCCCTTGGGCGCGCCGGAGAAGATGCCGTAGCTGGCCGCCAGCTGCGAATCCAGTTCGGCGTCGGCCACGTCCTGCGCCGGCTGGTCGAGCAGGCGCGCGTGGTTGATGCGGTCCACCGCGAAGCTGCGCACCGCGTCGCGGCCATGGTCCCAGGCGTCCAGGTACCAGTTGTCGCGGTAGTGGGTGATGCGCTGCGGCGACACCGTGCGCTTGGTCGATTCGTCGGTGGAGCGGGCGCGGTAGTCGAAGGACAGGCGCTTGCGCTCCAGCACCGCCGAGGCGACGGTGCGGAAACTGGCTTCGTCGAGCTTGCGGCCGCGGTGCGGGATCACCCGCACCCGCTCCACCGGCCAATGGGTCGCCCCGGCCTGGGCGGCGAGCAGGCTTTCGATGCGCTGCTGCAGCGGCGCCAGCACCGAGGACAGCACCCCGCCGCCGGTGCGCGCCAGCAGTTGCTGCGAGGCCAGCAGCGCGTGCAGCTCTTCCGAACTCAGCCACAGGCCCGGCAGCTCGAAACGGTCGCTCTCCCCCGACTCGTAGCGGAAGCCGGCCTCGCCGTCGCCCTCCACCGGCGCCATCAGCGCATCGCGCAGGAAGGCCAGATCGCGGTAGACGGTGGCGCGGGAGCAACCCAGTTCGTCCTGCAGCCGCGCCACCGTCACCGGGTAGCGTGCGGACTTGAGCAGGCGGTGCAGTGCGTTGATGCGTTCGTAGCGGTCCATGGCCCCGATTATGTCTGAGTCGACGGCGGAAAACGCCTGCCTGGCGCGGCAGCCGGCTGCGCGCCCGAACCGCCGATGAAGCCGGCGTCCGGGGCCGGCCAGGGTGTCATGTGGATCCGGTATGATGAAATCGTTTCCATTTCGTTAGCCGAAGGCTGCGTCCTCATCCCCGGAGAAGCCATGTCCCGCCGTGCCACCCTCGTATCCGCCATCGCTTTGTTGCTGCTGAGCACGTCCCCGGCCTGGGCCGCCGACGTCGCCACCTCACCGACAGCCACGGACCCGGCCAGTTCGCCGTGGAGCGGATCGGGCGAACTGGGCTTCGCCTCCTCGCACGGCAACAGCACCAACGAAAGCCTCAACGGCCGGCTCAAGGGCCAGTACGTGGACGGCGACTGGATCCACAGCCTGGACCTGCTCGCCCTGCACGCCAGCGCCGAGTACACCGACACCAATCCGGACGGCACCACCTCGCGCAAGCGCCAGACCACCTCCAACCGCTACACCGGCAGCGCCGGCAGCGCGCTGCAGCTCGGCGAGCACCGCCAGCTGACCGCCTCGTTGCGCTACGAGCGCGACGACTTCGCCACCTACGACCGCCTGGCCACGATCGGCATCGGCTACGGCACCCGGATCATGGACGGCGACCGCCGCAGCATCGACGTGCAGATCGGTCCCGGCGTGCGCCGCGCCCACGACGTGGTCGAGGACCGCACCGAAACCGGCCTGATCGGCCGCGGCCTGGTCGACTTCAAGTACGGCCTGACCAGCAACACCGAACTGGGCAACACCCTGCTGGTCGAATCCGGCGCGTACAACACCTTCGCGCAGAACGACCTGGGCATCTCGGTGAGCATGAACGAGCGTCTGGCGCTGAAGGCCGGCTGGCAGGCGCGCTACAACAGCGACGTCAGCGACGACAAGAAGAAGACCGATACCTTGACCACGATGAACCTGGTCTACAAGTTCAAGTGAGCCGGGATTGGGAGTCGGGAGTCGGGATTGGGGAAAGGCGGCGCGTCGCCTCGCGACGCCGCAGGGCTGAACCGTTGATTCGCTTCTCGCAGGAACCGCTGCAGCCGCGCCCCGCCAGCACGGCACGCAATGGCGTTGGCGCGCAGGGACCAATGCACCTCACCTGCAGGAGCGGCGTCAGGCGCGGCAGGCTTTCCCGGTAACGCCTATCGCGGCTGCAGCCGCTCCCCCACGCGCGCAACCGGCACTGCCGGGATCTGCACTGTGGGAGGGACTTCAGTCCCGACGACGGAGGGTGTCAATCCGCTTTCGGCTTCGCTTGTCGCGGCTGCATGACAGGTGCCCCCCCACCGTCGCTGGCGCGGACTGCGCACGCCCTCAGGCCGGCAGGTCGACATCCAGCAGTTCGCGAGCGCCGGCACCCAGCAGGGCCTCGGCCACGGCCTGGCCCAGCGCCTGCGGATCCTGCGCACTGCGCTGCAGGTCGGCGCGCACCAGGCGCCCGTCGGCGACGCCGCCGACCAGGCCCTGCAACAGCAGGTCCTCGCCGCGCCATTGCGCGAAGGCCGCCACCGGCACGTGGCAACTGCCGTGCAGGGCGCGGTTCATCGCCCGCTCGGCCTCCACGCAGGTGCGGGTCGGGGCGTCGTCCAGCGCGGCGAACAATGCCAGCGCGTCGCTGGCGTCCTCGCGGCATTCCACCGCGATGGCGCCCTGCGCCGGGGCCGGCAGCCAGTCCGGCGCCTGCAGGCGCTGGGTGATGCGCCCCTCCAGGCCCAACCGCTGCAGGCCGGCGCAGGCCAGCACGATGCCGTCGTAGCCGCCGTTGTCGAGCTTGGCCAGGCGCGTGTTGACGTTGCCGCGCAGGTCCAGCAGTTCCAGGTCCGGGCGCCGCGCGCGCAGTTGCGCCTGCCGCCGCAGCGAGGAGGTGCCGACGCGCGCGCCGAGCGGCAGCGCGTCCAGCGAGGCGTAGAGGTTGGAGATCAGCGCATCGGCCGGATCGGCGCGCGGCAGGATCGCCGGCAGCACGAACGGCGGATCCAGCTCCATCGGCACGTCCTTGAGCGAATGCACCGCGCAATCGGCCTCGCCGCGCAGCATCGCCAGCTCCAGTTCCTTCAGGAACAGGCCCTTTCCGCCGATCGCCGCCAGCGAGCGGTCCAGGACTTCGTCGCCGCGGGTGCTCATCGGCACCAGCACCACGTCCAGGTGCGGGTGCGCGCGGCGCAGGCAGGCGGCGACATGCTCGCTCTGCCACAGGGCGAGCGGACTCTTGCGGGTAGCGATGCGCAGGATCTTCATGCGCGCATTATCGCGGAAAGCCGCCGTCCGCCGCTGCACGCGGGCGGCCCGGGCGGCGTCAGCGCTGGTGGATTTCCTTGCGCAGCTGCGCCACGCAGCGCCGGCTGACCTCCAGCGGCTGCTTGCCATGGCGCAGCACCGCCTGCACCTGGCCCTCGCCGAGCCGGCGCAGTTCCACCAGTTCGTGGCGCGCGACCAGGCAGTTGCGGTGGATGCGCACGAAGCGCTCGGCGAATTCCTCCTCCAGCGCGCGCAGCGATTCCTCGATCAGGTCCTCGCCGCGCGCGTGGTGCACGACCACGTACTTTTCCTCGGCCTGCAGGTAGTGGATGTCGTCGACCGGGATCAGCCGCAGGCTGCCGCGCAGGCGCGCGCACAGGTGGGTACGGCGCTGCGGGGCCGGCGCCGCGGCGTCGCCGTTGCCGCGTCCGGCCATGAAGGTACGGGCGCGCTGCAGGGCCGCGGCCAGGCGCTCGGCGCGCACCGGCTTCATCAGGTAGTCGATCGCCGCCGCCTCGAACGCGGACAGCGCATGCGCGTCGTAGGCGGTACAGAACACCACGGCCGGGCGCGGTTCGAAGGTGGCCAGATGGCGCGCGGCCTCCAGGCCGTCGAGCCCGGGCATGGCGATGTCCAGCAGCACCAGGTCCGGCTGCGCCGCGGCGCAGGCGTGCAGCGCGTCCATGCCGTTGTCGGCTTCGGCCACCACTTCCACGCCGGCATGCGCGGCCAGCAGCGTGCGCAGGCGTTCGCGCGCCAGGGGTTCGTCGTCGGCGATCAGCACCTTCACCCAGGTCTCCCTCACTCGACTGGCGTGCGCTGCGGCCGATACTAGCCCTGGTTCCGGGCGCCCGCCATCGGCATCGCACCATGCCGCCATGCGGCCGCTGCAATCAGCTGCCGGCGAGGCAGGCGTCCATCCAGTCGCCCAGGTCGGCGATTTCCTCGGCGCAGACCTGGTGCGCCATCGGATAGCGTCGCCACTGCACCGGCATGCCCAGCGCCTGCAGGGTCTGCGCGGTACGCTCGGCGTACGTCTGCGGGATCACCGGGTCGCCCTGGCCATGCGCCATGAACAGCGGTTGCCGCAGGGCCGCCGGGACGTGCCAGTTGGCGACGCTCTCCAGTTCCGGCAGGTAGGTGGACAGCCCGATCAGGCCGGCCAGCGGCCGTTCGCGGCGCAGGCCGGCGGCCAGGGTGATCGCGCCGCCCTGGGAAAAGCCGGCCAGCAGCAGGCGCTCGGCCGGCACGCCGCGCGCGTCCTCGCGCGCGATCAGTTCCTCGACCTGCGCCACCGATTCGGCGACGCCGGCACTGTCGGCGCGGTTGGAGAAGTCCATGCTGACGATGTCGTACCAGGCGCGCATGCGCACGCCGTTGTTGACCGTCACAGGCCGCACCGGCGCGTGCGGGAACACGAAGCGCAGCGCCGGCCAGTGCGGCCGCACCAGTTCCGGCACCAGCGGCGCGAAGTCGTTGCCGTCGGCGCCCAGGCCGTGCAGCCACAGGACGGTCCAGCGCGGCGCGGCGCCGGTCTCGTGTTCCACTGTCTCCAGCATGTCGGTTCCCGATGAATGAGGCCGGATAGTATGCCGGCCTCAGCCCCCGGCCTGCGCCTCGGCCTCGGCACGGCGTGCGGCGGCCTCGCGGCGCAGTTCGGCGGCGCGCAGCAGCACTGCCGGCGGTTGCGACTCCTCGGGAATGGCGAGGATGCGCAGCTTGCGCAGCCACAGGCCGGCGGCGCGTGAGGAACTGATCGCCACCACCGGCACCGCCAGCGCCATGCCGATCACCACCGGCGCCATCCATGCCGCCAGCGACGGCGACACGGCATAGGCCATGCCGCCCATCAGCAGGCCGAACGCACTCAGTCCGCCGTAGCTGCGCAACAGCGCCGACCACGAAATGCGCCCATCGTCGCGCTGCTGCGCGTCCCAGCCCGAGTCCTTGCCGGCCAGCACCTCGGCCACGCCGCGCGACTGCACGTACATCACCACCGGCGCCATCAGCGCGGCCAGCAGGGTCTCCAGCAGCATGCTGGCGAAAGCGCGCAGCCCGCCACCGCAGCCGCGGCGTTCGCCGGGCTTGAGCAGCATCGCGAAGTAGCCCATCACCTTCGGCGCCAGCAGCACGAACATGGTCACCGCGAATACCCAGGCCACCCGCGTGGAGTCCTGCTGGTGCCAGTAGCGCGCCGGCGAGAACGGCGAGATCACCGAGGCGACCAGGTCGAAACCGCCGTTCTGCAGCGGAATGGCGATGCCGATCAGCATCAGCATGCCCCACATCGGTGCGGTGAAGTAATGGCCGATGCCGATCAGCATGTGCATGCGGCTGACCCAGTGCAGGCCGCGCGCGCGCACCACCTTGGAGTGCTGCAGGTTGCCCTGGCACCAGCGGCGGTCGCGCACCAGCAGGTCGGTCAGCGTCGGCGGGCCTTCCTCGTAGCTGCCCTGCAGGTACGGCACCATGTGCATCGCCCAGCCCCCGCGGCGCATCAGCGCCGCCTCGACGAAGTCGTGGCTGAGCACGTGGCCGCAGAACGGCTTGCGCCCGGGCAGCGACGGCAGGCCCGCCTGCGCGGCGAAGGCCTCGGTGCGGATCATCGCGTTGTGACCCCAGTAGTTGCTTTCCGCCCCATGCCACCAGGCCACGCCGAAGGCGATCACCGGGCCGTAGACGCGGCCGCCGAACTGCTGCATGCGCGCGAACAGGGTGTTGCCGTTGACCACTTCCGGCAGGGTCTGGATCAGGCCGACGTCGGGGTTGGCCTCCATGCCGGCAGCCAGGCGCACGATGCTGTCGCCGGTCATCAGGCTGTCGGCGTCCAGGATCAGCATCTGCGGATAGGCGCCGCCGAAGCGGCGTACCCAGTCGGCGATGTTGCCGGCCTTGCGCCCGGCATTGCTGGCGCGGCGCCGGTAGAACAAGCGGCCTTGGCCGCCGACGCGCTCCACCAGCTCGGCGTACACCTTCTCTTCTTCCGCGCCGATGGCCGGGCGCGTGGTGTCGCTGAGGATGAAGAAATCGAAGCGCTCGATCTGGCCGGTGGCCGCCACCGATTCGTAGATCGCCTGCAGGCCGGCCATCAGCCGGTGCGGATCCTCGTTGTAGGTGGGCATCAGCAGCGCGGTGCGGTTGCGCACCTGCGGCAGCGGCGCGTCCGGATCGATGCCGAGCTTGCGGCCCTTGCCGAACACCAGAGTGAAGAAGCCGGCCAGCGCGCTCACGAACGACAGCGCGATCCAGGCGAACAACGGGATGAACAGCACCATCAGACAGGCTTCGAGCACGCTCACGCCGCCGATCACCAAGACCTTGCCGATCAGCCAACTGGCGTAGGCGGTCATCGCCGCGGTGGTGCCGAACACGTAGAAGCGCCGCCAGCCGATCCCGACCGGGGTGCTGGGCAGGCGCGTGTTGCGCAGTTTGCCTTCCTGCAGCGACTGCAGCGGCATGGCCAGCGGCGCCTCGGGCGGCAGGACCGCGTGGCCGGCATCCAGGGGAGCATCGACGTGCACGGCCGGTGTGGGGGCGACCGTGCTCATGCGATCCGCCGACCGCGTCCGGCGCCGCAGCGCCCTCGGGAAGTGCCGCGGGCGGACGGCACGGCGGATGCCGCCGCGGCCACGCGCGCCTGGTTGTGTTCGCCAGTTGGTACCACGTGCTCTCCTGTCGACGGGCAAGGACGCCAGTCAATGTAAACCCTAAATAGTAAGCTTTCGCGAAGGTGGCCAGCGGCGCCGCCGAGGTGGCGCCGGCCGATCCGTTCAGCCATGCCGCCGTCACCTGCGCTCACCCGCGTTTCACCCGTCGCGCCGACCATGAAGCCAGTCCGGCAATGGAGGATCGACGCATGCGCCAGCCCGCCCGGCGACGCACACGCACCCAGCGGCAACCCGCGACGCCGCACGGGGCGCCGGCGCTGCTGATCGTGGACATGATCAGCCGTTTCGACTTCCCGGACGGCGCACGGCTGGCGGAGGCCGCACTCCCGGTGGCCGAGCGCATCGCCCAGCTCCGCGCGCGCTTCCATCGCCGCGGCTGGCCGGTGCTGTTCGCCAACGACAACTTCGCCGACTGGCGGACCGATTTCGAAGGTCTGTGGACCCTGTGCGCCGACCCGAAGCAGCGCGGCGCACGCATTGCCGCCTGCCTGGCGCCGCGCCCGCAGGACTATTACGTGCTCAAGCCCAAGCACTCCGCCTTCCTCGGTTCGGCCCTGGCCCTGCTGCTGGCGCGACTGCAGACCACCCGCCTGCTGGTCACCGGCATCGCCACCGACGCCTGCGTGCTGGCGACCGCGATCGATGCGCGCATGCGCGATTTCCAGGTGCAGGTGCCGCCCTCGTGCTGCGCGGCGCTGGATGCGGGGCGCCAGCAACGGGCGCTGCAGGTGCTGCGCGAGGCCTTCGCGGTGCGCATCAGCGACCGGCTGCCGGTGCGCGCAGGCGGATGAGCGTGGTTACTCCGCCGTCGGCACCGGCATCGGGTCGGCGCCCTCGCCCTCGTCGCCGAGCGGCCGCGCCACGAACGGGAACGCCAGGGTGATGGTGGTGCCGCGTCCCAGTTCCGATTCCACGTCGACGAAGCCGCCGGCCTGGCGGACCAGACCGTAGACCTGGGCCAGCCCCAGGCCGGTGCCCTTGCCCTCGGGTTTGGTGGTGAAGTACGCCTCGAACAGGCGCGACTTGACCGCATCGGACATGCCCTCGCCCTGGTCGCTGACCGCCAGGGTCACGTAGCGGCCGGGCTGGCGCATCGCCGCCGCGCGCGACGGCGGCACCTCCAGCGCGCCGCAGCGGATCGTCACCGCATCGCCGGGGCGGCTGGCGTCGCGCGCGTTCAACGCCAGATTCAGTACCGCCTGCTCGACCGCGTTGCGGTCGGCATAGGTCGTCGCCACCTCGGCGCATGCAAGCAATTGCAGGCGCATCTCGCCGCCCAGCGCCTGCGCCAACAACGGCTGCATCTGCGTCACCAGCGCGTTCAGGTCCAGCCAGATCGGCTTGACCGGGTGCGCGCGGGCGAAGCCGAGCAGGCGCCGGGTCATGCCCGCGCCGTGCTGCAAGGCCTCGTTGGCGATGGCGAGCAGCCGTTGCTGGTCCGGCTGCAGGCGCTGCGGATGGTCGGCGACCATGCTCACCGAGGTGATCGCGGTATGCAGCATGTTGTTGAAGTCGTGGACCACGCCGGCAAGCATCTGCCCCACCGCCTCGCCCTTCTGCGCCTGGGTCATCGCGCGCTCGGCCACGCGCTGCGCGGCCAGGGCGATGTCCAGTTGCCCGCGCAGCTGCGACTGCTCGGTCTGCCAGCGACGGCCCAGCGCAGCGGCATCGTCGGCGTCCATCGTGTCGCCCCGGCCCTCGATCGGGGCGAGGTGACCCAGCGCGCGCAGGGCCTGTTCGACCTGGTGTTGCTGGGTGACGTCGCGGCTGATCACCAGCACGCTTTCCACCCGCGCCGAGGCGTTGGCCAGCGGACTGACCATCACGTGCCACCAGCGCCGCCGTCCATCCAGCGAGGGGCGCTCCGCCCAGAATTCACGCTGCTCGTTGCCCAACGCCGCAGCAAAGGCGCCCTGGGTCAGCGAGCGCATGTCCTCGGGCCACAGCTCGACCCAGTTGTGGCCGACGACGTCGGCGGGGTCGGACACGCCGAGCAGGGCCAACCCGTGGGGATTGATCGAGCGCACGACGCCGTCGCGGCCGACTTCCTTGATGCAGTCGTGGGAGAGCTCGACGATCTGCCGATAGTGGGCGTGCGTGGTCAAGCTGCGTCTCGCAGTAAGTAAGGTCGAGAATATCGGGATTTGCGGGACGTCACCAGCGCTTCACCGACGAATCGTGAAGCTGCAGTGGATTATTTATTAAAGCGATCCCTGCATTATGCGCGTCACCTCCGCCTCCACCACCATTCTTCTGGTGGAGGACGACCAGACGATCCGGGAGTTGGCCGCCGCCATGCTGGCCGCCGATGGATACCGGGTCCTGTCGGCGGCGACCGCGCAGGAAGCACTGGCGGTGCTGGAACGGCATCCGGACGTGGCGTTGATCTTCAGCGATGTGCAGATGCCGCGCTGCGACGGCTTGAGCATGGTGCGCCAGTTGCGCCGCCGCGGCATCGTCACCCCGGCCCTGCTGACCTCCGGCATGCACGCACCGGAACCATGGATGCTGCCGGAGCACACCGGCTTTCTGCCGAAACCTTACCGCCGCACCGATCTGCTGGCGGCCCTGGATCGTCTGCAGACCGGAGCCTGAGCGGGGCGCCACCCCACGCCGCTTCTCCGCGGCAATCGCACCCGGCAGATGGCCGGCCAGCGAACTCAGGCGAAGACCAGCTTTCCGTACCGTGCCGAACGGATCGCGGCCAGGCGCTCGGCGACGAAATAGGCCCCAGCGTTGGCATCGCGGAAATACACGCCGTCGAACGCATGCCGGCCGAGCACCGCCCCATCGTGGCCACTGATGCAGATCTGCGGCTCGAGCACGCCATCCGGGCACGCACGCAGCAGCCCGTCGAGGACGAAGCCGTCCATCTCGCGGCGCATCTGCGGTTTCAAGACTGTCATGAGCACACTGCACCATAGACCGCATGAAGCTCGCACAACGGAGGTGGCGACCACGGTCGCACGGGAGCGCGGCACGTGTCGGCAACGGAAGCTAAACGATTCATTCGCACGTGCAACGCGATCCATGCTTGCGGCGTCTGACCTTCGGCAAATCCACTATGCGCCGCACTCTCCATTTCGCCGTAGACAAGCGCGCGCTTCACGCCTCTTTTATCGCGCCATTTGTACTTTGCTCGTGCATTATCGCACTGCAACATCGCCGTTCCGTTTCGACGCTGCCGTGCCTCTTCCTTCGCTTCACGTCGCGCGCCCGCCAGGACGCGCGCCGGCAGTCGCTTTCCGATTTTCGTGTGCCCCGTCCTCCCCCTTCCCAGACGGAACCGCCATGTCGCCCCCCACTCCCGCCGACCTGACCGACAGACAACGCGATACCCATCCGGTGCTGCATGCGCCGCGCCGCCGCTACCGCGATGCGCGCGGCCGCTTCGTCCGCAATGCCGAGGTGACCGTCAAGCTGCACCCGGCGCCGCGCCGGACCAGCCTGTTCGTGACCTCCGAGATGGCCGACTTCATCAAGGCCGGCGGCCTGGGCGACGTGGCCGCGGCCTTGCCGCGCGCGCTGCGCGGCAGCTGCGACATCCGCGTGCTGATCCCGGGCTACCCGGCGGTGCTGCGCACGACCGGGCCGCTGGAGATCGTCGGCCGCATCGCCGCACATGCCGGGCTGCCGGATTGCGCGCTGGGCCGGGCCGAGCGTCCGGATGGTCTGTGCGTCTACGTGCTGCTGTGCCCGCAGCTGTTCGAGCGACAGGGTTCGCCGTACGTGTGCAGCGAAGGCCGCGACTGGGAAGACAACGCGCTGCGCTTCGCCACCCTGTCCCACGCTGCCGCGCAGATCGCCGGCGGTCAGGCCGGGCTGGACTGGACGCCGGAGCTGCTGCACCTCAACGACTGGCCGTGTGCGCTGGCCGCGGCCTACGTGCGCTGGTCCGGCGGCCGCACGCCTTGCCTGCTGACCATCCACAACCTCGCCTACCAGGGGCTGTTTCCGTATGCGATGGCCGGTGCCCTGGGCATCCCCGCCGAGGGCCTGCAGGACCTGGAGTTCTACGGGCAGATGTCGTTCCTGCGTGCCGGCATCGTCCACGCCGACCATGTGAACACGGTCAGCGTCAGCTACGCGGCGCAGATCACCGGCCCGGCGCAGGGCTGCGGCCTGGACGCGCTGCTGGCGCGGCGCGCCGCCAGCGGCCGCCTCAGCGGGATCGTCAACGGCATCGACGCCAGTTGGGACCCGCGCACCGACACGCACCTGCCGGCGCACTTCGGTGTCGGCCAGATCCAGGGCAAGCGCGAGAACGCGGCGCAGGTGCGCCAGGCGTTCGGCCTGCTCGACAGCGACGGTCCGCTGTTCGCGGTGGTCTCGCGGCTGGTGCACCAGAAGGGCCTGGACCTGATCTGCGAGGTGGCGCCGCAGATCGTCGCCGCCGGCGGACAGATCGTGATCATCGGCGGCGGCGAGCCGCAGATCGAGCAGGCGGTGGCGGCGCTGGCGCGGCGTTACCCCGGCCATGTCGGCGCGCACATCGGCTTCGAAGAGCCGCTGGCGCGGCGCATGTTCGCCGGCTCCGACTTCCTGCTGATGCCCTCGCGCTTCGAGCCCTGCGGGCTGAGCCAGATGTACGCGCAGCGCTTCGGCAGCCTGCCGATCGCCCACGCCACCGGCGGCCTGATCGACACGGTGGACGACGGCGTCACCGGCTTCCTGTTCGAGGAAGCCTCGGCCGACGGCCTGCGCCGCTGCCTGCAACGGGTGTTCCGCACCTTCCGCCTGCCGGGTCTGCTGCAGGCGATGCGTCGCGCGGCGATGCTGCGGCCCAGCGGCTGGGAGCTGGCCGGGCGCAAGTACATGGCGCTGTACGAGCGCACTGCCGCCACGACCGTCGGCAACATCCCGGCCGCGGCCAGCGCCACGGTGTCGGCCACCGCGAGTGCCATGGCCGCCGCATGAGCGATCGGGAACACGCCGTGGACCCGGCCGCCGGCGGGGACCCGGCGGCGGACACGGAGGACGACGGCGACGGCCTTGCCCTGCAGGCACTGGCACGCGGCGAGGCGATCGATGCGTTCGCCTGGCTTGGCCCGCATCCACAGGCCGACGGCACGGTGCGGGTGCGTGTGCTGGCGCCCGGCGCCGAGGCGCTGGGCCTGCTCGATGCGCAGGGCAAGCTGATTGCGCGGATGCGTACCCACCCGCAGGCCGATGGCCTGTTCGAGGGCGAGCTGAAGCAGCCCACGCCCTACCGGCTGCGCATCGTGTGGCCGGACGCGGTGCAGGAATGCGACGACCCCTATGCCTTCGAGCCGATGCTCGATCCGGCCTGGCTGCAGGATCTGGCCGCCGGCGACGGCGCCGCCCTGCGTACCGCGCTCGGCGCGCATCACGCCCGCGTCGGCGAGGTGGAGGGCGTGCGCTTCGCGGTGTGGGCGCCGCAGGCCAGGCGGGTGGCGCTGGTCGGCGACTTCAACCATTGGGACGCGCGCCGGCATCCACTGCGCTTTCACCCGGACGCCGGGGTCTGGGAACTGTTCGTGCCCGGGCTGCACGGCGGCGAACACTATCAATACGAATTGCAGGCCGCCGACGGCAGCGTGCTGCCGCGCAAGGCCGATCCGGTGGCGCGCTGCAGCGCCCTGGCGCCGTCCACCGCCTCGGTGGTGCCGTACGCCGACAGCCATGCCTGGGGCGATGCGGCCTGGCTTGCGCAGCGCGAGGCCCAGGCCGGCAGCGCGCAGCCGCTGAGCGTCTACGAGCTGCATGCCGGCTCCTGGCGCCACGACGGCAACGGCCAGCCGCTGCACTGGGATGCGCTGGCCGCCGAACTGATCCCCTACGTGCGCGGGCTCGGCTTCACTCACATCGAGCTGCTGCCGATCGCCGAGTACCCGTTCGGCGGCTCCTGGGGCTACCAACCGCTGGGCCTGTACGCCCCCACCGCGCGCCATGGCGACGCCGACGGCTTCGCGCGCTTCGTCGATGCCTGTCACCAGGCTGGCATCGGCGTGTTGCTGGATTGGGTCGGCGCGCACTTCCCCGACGATGCGCACGGCCTGCAGCGCTTCGACGGCAGCGCCCTGTACGAACACGCCGACCCGCGCGAAGGCCTGCACCGCGAGTGGAATACGCTGGTCTACAACTACGGCCGCCCGGAAGTGGTGGCTTACCTGATCGGCAGCGCGCTGGAGTGGATCGAGCGCTTCCACGTCGACGGCCTGCGCGTGGATGCGGTGGCGGCGATGCTGTACCGCGACTACGGCCGCAACGCCGGCGAGTGGATTCCCAACGCCCATGGCGGCCGCGAGAACCTGGAGGCGATCGCCTTCCTGCGCCGGCTCAACGACGAGATCGCGCAGCGCTTCCCGGGCGTGCGCACCATCGCCGAGGAATCCACCGCGTGGCCGGGTGCGACCGCGCCCACGGCGCAGGGCGGCCTGGGCTTCAGCCACAAGTGGAACATGGGCTGGGCGCACGACACCCTGCGCTACCTGCAGCGCGATCCGCTGCACCGGCAGCACCACCACAGCGAGATGAGCTTCGGCCTGGTGTACGCGTTCTCCGAGCATTTCGTGCTGCCGCTGTCGCACGACGAGGTGGCGCGCGGCAAGGGCTCGCTGCTGGCGCGCATGCCCGGCGACGCCTGGCAGCGCTTCGCCAACCTGCGCGCCTACCTGGCCTTCATGTGGGCGCATCCCGGACGCAAACTGCTGTTCATGGGCTGCGAGTTCGGGCAGTGGCAGGACTGGGACCACGACCGGCCGCTGGACTGGGTGCAGGCGCAGCAGCCCGAGCACCGCGGCGTCGCGCGACTGGTCGCCGACCTCAACCGGCAGTTGCGTGCGTTGCCGGCGCTGTACCGCAGCGACCGCAGCAGCGACGGCTTCGAATGGAGCATCGCCGACGATCACCACAACAGCGTGTTCGCCTTCGTCCGCCACGATCGCGATGACGATACGCCGCCGCTGCTGGCGGTGAGCAACTTCACGCCGACCGTCCACCACGATTACCGCGTGGGGGTGCCGCGTGGCGGACGCTGGCGCGAGATTCTCAACAGCGACAGCGGCTATTACGGCGGTTCCAACCAGGGCAACGGCGGTGTGCTGTCGACCCTGCCGCAGCCGATGCACGGGCATGCGCAATCGCTGGCGCTGACCCTGCCGCCGCTGTCCACCCTTTGGCTGCAACCGGACCTTTGACCATGGCCACGACCGCTGTCTCGACCGACTCCCCTGCCGCCCCGCGCGCGGCGCTGCGCCCCGGCGCCTGGCCGGGCGCCAACGGCGAGGTCGCCTTCGCGCTGTGGGCGCCGGATGCCGAGCGCGTGGAGCTGGTGTTCGGCGACGATCGGCGGCAGCCGCTGCAGGCGATCGGCGACGGCTATTTCGCCGCCACCCTGGCGTGCGCACCCGGCACCCGCTACCGCTACGCCATCGACGGCGGCACGCCGGTGCCGGACCCGGCCTCGCGCTGGCAGCCGGACGGCGTGCACGGCGCCAGCGCGGTGCTGGCCACCGACGGTTACGCCTGGCGCCACGGCGACTGGCGCGGCCGGCCCTGGGCCGAGACGGTGTTCTACGAACTGCACGTGGGCACCTGCGGCGGCTACGCCGGGTTGCGCGCGCAGCTGCCGACCCTGGTCGCGCTCGGCGTCACCGCGATCGAACTGATGCCGCTGGCCGAATTCCCCGGCCGCCACAACTGGGGCTACGACGGCGTGCTGCCGTACGCGCCGGCCTCGGCCTACGGCCATCCCGACGAACTCAAGGCACTGATCGACGAGGCCCACGGCCTGGGCCTGAGCGTGTTCCTGGACGTGGTCTACAACCACTTCGGCCCGGACGGCAATTACCTGGGCCAGTACGCCTCGACCTTCTTCCGCGAGGACGCGCCGACGCCCTGGGGCGCGGCGATCGACTTCCGCCTGGCGCCGGTGCAGCGCTACTTCATCGACAACGCGCTGATGTGGCTGCACGAGTACCGCTTCGACGGCCTGCGCCTGGACGCGGTGCACGCGATCGTGCCCAACGCCTTCCTCGACACCCTGCGCGAGGCGATCACGGCCAGCGTGGCCGACGGGCGCCACGTGCACCTGGTGCTGGAGAACGAGGCCAACCAGGCCGACGTGCTGGAGCGCGGCTACAGCGCGCAGTGGGACGACGACTTCCACAACAGCCTGCACGTGCTGCTGACCGGCGAACACGAGGGCTACTACGCCGGCTTCGCCGACGCGCCGGCGCAGCACCTGGCGCGGGTGCTCGGCGAAGGCTTCGCCTTCCAGGGCGAGGCCGACCACCGCGGGCATGCGCGCGGCGAGCCCAGCGGCCACCTGCCGCCGCACAAGTTCGTGATCTTCGCGCAGAACCACGACCAGATCGGCAACCGCGCCCGCGGCGACCGGCTGATCACCCAGGTGAGCGAACCGGCGCTGCGCGCGGCGCTGACGCTGACCGCGCTGACCCCGATGATCCCGCTGTTCTTCATGGGCGAGCCGTGGGGCAGCCGGACCCCGTTCCAGTTCTTCACCGATTTCGCGCCGCCGCTGGACGAGGCGGTGCGCGAGGGCCGGCGCCGTGAGTTCGCGCACTTCGCCGCCTTCGCCGACCCGGAACAGCGCGCCACCATTCCCGATCCCAACGCACCTGGCACCTTCCACGCGTCCATCGCCGACATCAGCGACGCCACCCACGGCGACGGTGCGCGCTGGCGCGACTGGTTCGCGGCGTTGATGGCGTTGCGGCGCCAGTACCTGGTGCCGGCGCTCAGCCAGGCCAGCGCGCTGGGGGCGCGGGTGATCGGCCCGAAGGCGATCGCGGCGGGCTGGCGCCTGGGCGACGGCGAATGGCACGTGGCCGCCAACTTCGGCGACGCGCCGGTGGCGCTGGACCTGCCCGGCAGCACCGTGCATGCGGAGAACGCCGGCGACGACGCCGCGCAGTTGCCGCCCAACGCCTTCGTCGCGCGCTACCGGCCCGGCAACGCCGCATGAGCACCCGCTGTCGCGACGCCATCGCGACAGCGTCCCCGGCACGCTGGCCGCCTCGTTCGCTGCCCACCGCCGCGCACGCGCCGCCGTCGCGCGCGGGCGGGACCGCGGCGGATCCCTCTTTCGCCTTGCTGCCCGGTTTGCCCTGCCCATGACCGACACTTCCCTGCACACCCTGGCCGACGCCGCCGGCCTGCTGGTCGACTGGATCGATGCCGGCGATACGCCGCGCACGGTCGCCGACGACACCCTGCGCCACGTACTCGGCGCACTGGGCCTGGACGCGCGCGACGCCGCCGCCTGCCGCGACAGCCTGCGCCGGCTGCAGGCCGATGCCGCGCTGCCGCCGCTGCTGACTGCCGACGTCGACGTGCCGGTCGAAATCGGCGCCGCCCCCGGCACGGCGTACCGGCTCGACAGCGAGGACGGGCGCGCACTGCACGGCCACTGCGACGCGCAGGGCCGCCTGGTCGCACCCGATACCGCCGGCTACTGGACCCTGCAGCACGGCGACCGCAGCACCACCCTGGCGGTGGCGCCGCCACGCTGCTACGGCGTCGCCGACGCGGTGGGCGCGGCGCAGCCGCGGCGCTGGGGCCTGTCGTTGCAGGTGTACTCGGCGCCGGGCGGCTACGACGCCGGCATCGGCGACGCCGACGGCACCGCCGCCTGGGCCGCGCGTATCGCCGCGGCCGGCGGCGATGCCATCGCGCTGAGCCCGGTGCATGCGGCGCGACCGATCGGTGCGCACTACAGCCCCTACTCGCCCAGCGACCGCCGCTTCCTCGATCCGTTGCAGGCAGCGCCGGCGCGCGTGCTCGGTGCCGCCGCCGCGCAGCGCGCGCTGGAGGCGGCCGGGCTGGTGCAGGCCTTCGCCGAGGCGCAGGCCCGCCCGCTGATCGACTGGCCGGCCTCCGCTGGCTTGAAGTGGCAGTGGCTGCGGCAACTGCATACCGACTTCGGTCAGGCCGATGCCGCGCTGCACGCCGACCTGGCCGCGTTCGAACGCGACGGCGGCAGCGCCCTGCACGCGCATGCCGCGTTCGCCGCGCAGGATTTCGGCGATGCCGATCCGGGCCTGCATCGGTTCGCGCAGTGGCTGGCCGCGCGCAGTTGGGCCGACGTGCAGCGCCAGGCGCGTGCCGACGGCATGGGCATCGGCCTGATCGCCGACCTGGCGGTGGGCTTCGACGCGCATGGCGCCGAGGCCGCGGCATGGCCGCAGGCGCTGCTGCAGGGGCTGGAACTGGGCGCGCCGCCGGACGCGTTCAACGGCGACGGCCAGGCCTGGGGCATCTGCGGCTATGCGCCGACCGCGCTGCGCGCCACCGGCTTTGCGCCGTTCATCGAACTGCTGCGCGCGGTGATGCGCGATCGCGGCGGCGTGCGCATCGACCACATCCTCGGCCTGCTGCGGCTGTGGGTGATCCCGCGCGGCGCACCCTCCTCCACCGGCGTGTACCTGCGCTATCCGCTGCACGACCTGCTGCGCCTGCTGGCGCTGGAATCCTGGCGGCACCGCGCGATCGTGATCGGCGAGGATCTGGGCGTGGTGCCGGACGGCATCCGCGCGGAACTGTCGCGCCGCGGGGTGATGGGCATCGACGTGCTGCTGTTCACCCGCGACCGCGCCGGCGCGTTCCTGCCGCCGGCGCAGTGGCGCCCCGACGCACTCGCCACCACCACCACCCACGACCTGCCGACCCTGCGCGGCTGGCGCCGCGGCGAGGACATCGACTGGCGCCGGCGCCTGCAGTTGAGCGACGCCGCGCAGCAACATGCCGACCACCAGGCACGCACCGACGATGTCGCGCGCATGGACCAGGCGGTCGCCGCGGCGCTGCCGCCCGCCGAGGCCGCCGACCCTGAACTGGGCGCGCTGCGCTTCGTCGCCGCCACGCCCTCGCCGCTGGCCCTGCTGCCGGCCGAGGACGCGCTGGGCCTGGACCAGCAACCCAACCTGCCCGGCACCGTCGACGGCCACCCGAACTGGCGCCGGCGCCTGCCCGCGCCCGACGCCGCCGCGACCGCGGCTACCCTCGCCACGCGCCTGGATGCCTTCGCCCAGACCCGCCAATCCACCGCCACCGCCGCGCAAGGAGCCGACGCATGCGCATGATTCCCCTGCGGGCCACCGCCCGCCTGCAGCTGCATGCCGGTTTCACCCTGCTCGATGCCGCCGCACAGGTGCCGTATTACGCCGGGCTGGGCATCAGCCACCTGTATCTGTCGCCGATCGGCACCGCGGTGCCCGGTTCCACCCACGGCTACGACGTCACCGACCCGCGCCAGGTCAATCCCGAACTCGGCGGCGAGCCGGCGCTGCTGCACCTGTCCGAGCGCGCGCGCAGCCACGGCATGGGCCTGATCCTGGACATCGTGCCCAACCACATGGCCACCCACCCGAGCAATCCGTGGTGGTGGGACGTGCTCACCCATGGCCGGCGCAGCCGCCATGCCGGCTGGTTCGACATCGACTGGCGCGCGCCCGGGCGCGAGGGCAAGCTGTGGTTGCCGGTGCTGGACCGCCCCTATGCGCAGGCGCTGAGCGAAGGCGCGCTGCAGTTGCAGGTGGCCGAGGACGGCAGCGTGGTCCTGCTGCACCACGACCAGCGCTTCCCGATCCGCCTGGACGGCGCCATCGCCCAGGAACCGGCCAGCGCGCGCCCGGCCTGGGCCGCCCGGCTCAACGACGCCGCGCGGCTGGGCGACGACGCCCTGCACCGGCTGATCGAACGCCAGTGCTATCGCCTGGCCTGGTGGCGGGTCGGCAACGACATGCTCAACTACCGCCGCTTTTTCGACATCACCTCGCTGGCGGCGTTGCGGGTGGAGCAGAACGACGTGTTCGCCGCGGTCCACGAGTTGCCGCTGCGGCTGGTCGCCGAGGGCCATCTCGATGGCGTTCGGGTCGACCACGTCGATGGCCTGGCCGATCCCACCGGCTACGTGCAGCGGCTGCGCACGCAACTGGACCGCGCCGGCCGCCGCCGCGGCATCGCCCCGGGCGGCATCGCCCTGTATCTGGAAAAGATCCTGGCGCCGCACGAGCAGTTGCGCAGCGACTGGCCCTGCGACGGCACCACCGGCTACGACTTCATGGACCAGGTCGCCGCGGTGCTGCACGACCCGGCCGGCGCCGAACCGCTGACCGCGCTGTGGCGGCGCTGGAGCGGGCGCAGTGGCGACTTCGGCCAGGAGCAGCGCGCCGCGCGCGACGAGATCCTGCAGGGTTCGCTGCAGGCCGAGTTCGTGCGCACCGTGCAGGCGCTGGGCGCCGCCGCGCACCTGGATCCGCTGACCCGCGAGTTCAGCCCGCAGATGCTGGCGCGCGGGCTGATGGCCTTGCTGCGGCACTTCGAGGTGTACCGCACCTATGCCGGGCCCGATGGCCTGGACGACGACGACGCGGCGCGCCTGGCGCAGGCCGCGCAGCGTGCGCGCGTCGGCGCCGAGCCGCGGGTGTGCGCGGCGATCGATGCGATCGAGCGCTGGAGCCGCGACGGCCGCGGCACCGGCAAGGCGCAGGTGGCGCTGCGGCGGATCGTGCGCCGGCGCCTGGAACAACTGTCGGCACCGCTCAACGCCAAGTCGGTGGAGGACACCTCCTTCTACCGCCACGGCGTGCTGCTCTCGCGCAACGAAGTCGGCAGCGAGCCGGACGTGTTCGCGCTGACGCCGGAGGCGTTCCACGCGGCCAATGCCGTGCGCGCGGAGCGCTATCCGCGCGCGCTGCTGGCCACCGCCACCCACGACCACAAGCGCGGCGAAGACGTGCGCATGCGCCTGGCCGTGCTCAGCGCGCAGGCGCGGTGGTGGGAGGCGCAGGTGGGGCGGTTCCAGGCGCTGTCGGCCGACCTGCTGCCGGCCGGTAGCGCCGCGCCGCTACCCGGCGACCTGCTGATGCTGTGGCAGATGCTGGTGGCGGCGTGGCCGCTGGAACTGGCGGTGGACGACGCCGACGGCCTGCGCGACTACGCCGAGCGCATCGGCGCTTGGCAGCTCAAGGCCGCGCGCGAAGCCAAGCTGCGCACCCACTGGACCTGGCCGGACGAGGACTACGAGCGCAATGCGCGCGCGCTGCTCGACGCCGCACTGCTGCAGCCGGCCGGCGCCGCACTGCGCGAGGCGCTGGCGCAGGCGGCCGCGGCGCTGGCCCCGGCCGGCGCGCTCAACAGCCTGGTGCAGACCACCCTGCGCCTGACCCTGCCCGGCGTGCCCGACCTGTACCAGGGCAGCGAGGGCTGGGATCTGTCGCTGGTGGATCCGGACAACCGCCGCCCGGTGGACTACGCGCTGCGCCAGGCCTGGCTGCGCGATGCCACCGCCGCGGACGCGCTGCTGCAGGACTGGCACAGCGGCCACGTCAAGGCGTGGCTGACCGCACAGCTGCTGCAGCTGCGGCGCGCGCATCCGGACCTGTTCGCGCACGGCAGCTACACGCCGCTGCAGGCGCAGGGCCCGCAGGCCCAACACGTGCTCGGCTTCGTGCGCGAACACGAGGGCGCCTCGCTGGTGGTGGCGGTGCCGCGGCTGGGCGCGGCCGCACAGGCGCTGCGGCCGGACACGCCGCTGCGGGCGCCGTTCGATTGGCGTAACACGGTTCTGACACTGCCGCAGGCACAGTATCGCCCGGTGCTGGCCAGTGCTACCGTCGACGCGACGTCGGCCATTGCGGTGTCGGCGCTGTTCGCCGAGTTCCCGGTGGCCGTGCTGGTCGCCTCCCCCTGATCTCGCAAGAAGCCATGGACGCAGAAACACGCCAACGCCGCATCCGCCAACTCGCACACGAAATCTGGGAAGCCGAAGGGCGACCCGATGGCCACGCCGCCCGCCATTGGGCCATGGCCGAACGCCTGGTGGCCGCGGAAGCGGCCGCCGAAGCCGATGCCGAGGCGCTGCCGCCGTCGCAACCGCGACGCAGCGCCGGCAACGGCAGCATCTCTTCCTAAGGATCCTTCATGCCCGTGCGCAAGCTCACCCGCCGTTCGCGTATCCGCGAGGGCCTGCCGTATCCGCTGGGCGCCACCTGGGACGGCCTGGGGGTGAACTTCGCCCTGTACTCGGCGCACGCCACCAAGGTGGAGCTGTGCCTGTTCGACGATCGCGGCCGCGAGATCGAACGCATCGCCCTGCCCGAGTACACCGACGAGATCTGGCACGGCTACCTGCCCGACGCGCGCCCCGGCCAGCTCTATGGCTACCGTGTGTACGGCCCGTACGCGCCCGACGCCGGGCACCGCTTCAATCCCAACAAGCTGCTGCTCGATCCCTACGCCAAGCAACTGGTCGGCGAACTGAAATGGGCGCCGGCCCTGTTCGGCTACACCATCGGCCACAAGGATGCCGACCTCAGCTTCGACCGTCGCGACAGCGCCGCCTACATGCCCAAGTGCGCGGTGATCGATCCGGCCTTCACCTGGGGCAAGGACCAGCGCCCGCAGACGCCGTGGGACAGCACGGTGATCTACGAGACCCACCTGCGCGGCACCACCATGCGCCACCCCTCGGTCCCCGAGGCCTGGCGCGGCACCTTCTCCGGGCTGAAGGTGGACGAGGTGGTCGAGCACATCAAGCGCCTGGGCATGACCGCGGTGGAACTGCTGCCGGTGCACGCCTTCGTCGACGACGAATATCTGCTCAAGCAGGGCCTGCGCAATTACTGGGGCTACAACACCATCGGCTTCTTCGCCCCGCACCCGCGCTACATGGCCACGCGCACGGTGTCCGAGTTCAAGCAGATGGTGGCCCGGCTGCACAGCGCCGGGCTGGAAGTGATCCTGGACGTGGTCTACAACCACACCGCCGAAGGCAACGAACTGGGGCCGACGCTGTCGTTCAAGGGCATCGACAACGCCAGCTACTACCGCCTGGCCGAGGACCGCCGCTTCTACATCAACGACACCGGCACCGGGAACACGTTCGACCTGACCAATGCCGGCGCGCTGCGCATGGTCAACGACTCGCTGCGCTACTGGGTGTCGGAGATGCACGTGGACGGGTTCCGCTTCGACCTGGCCACCATCCTCGGCCGCGAGCACCACGGCTTCGATCCCAAGGGCGGCTTCCTCGACGCCTGCCGCCAGGACCCGCTGCTGAGCCAGGTCAAGCTGATCGCCGAGCCATGGGACGTCGGCCCCGGCGGCTACCAGGTCGGCGGCTTCCCGCCGGGCTGGTCGGAGTGGAACGACAAGTTCCGCGACAACGTGCGCGCGTTCTGGCGCGGCGACGAAGGCCAGCTGGCGGAACTGGCCACGCGCCTGACCGGCTCGGCCGACCTGTTCCACCACCGCGGCCGCCGCCCCACCGCCTCGGTCAACTTCGTCACCGCCCACGACGGCTTCACCCTGCACGACCTGGTCAGCTACGCACACAAGCACAACGAGGCCAACGGCGAGCACAACCGCGACGGCTCGGACAACAACATCTCCGCCAACTATGGCGTGGAAGGCGAGACCGACGACGAGCAGATCAACGCGCTGCGCCTGCGGCAGATGCGCAACATGCTGGCCACCCTGCTGCTGTCGCAGGGCACGCCGATGCTGCTGGCCGGCGACGAGTTCGGCCGCAGCAAGGGCGGCAACAACAACACCTACTGCCAGGACAACGAACTGACCTGGCTCAACTGGGAAGCCGGCCCGCGCGCGCATCAGCTCAGCGCCTTCGTCTCGCGCCTGACCCACCTGCGCGCACACTACCCGCTGCTGCACCGCGCCCGCTTCTTCGACGGCGTCTACGACGAGGAACTGGGCATCAAGGACGTGACCTGGCTGGCCCCGGACGGCGAGGAGATGACCGAAGCCTCCTGGCACGACCCGCACGCCCGCGCACTGATGATGCGCCTGGACGGCCGCGCCCCATCCAGCGGCCTGCGACAGGCCGCGTCCAACGTGACCTTGCTGATGATCGTCAACGGCGCGGTCGAGGACGTGCCGTTCACCCTGCCGCTGGTCGAAGGCGAACACTGGCGCGTGCTGATCGACACCGCCGAACGCAACGGCGAACACGGCCTGCCCGGTGGTTCGCAGTGGCACGGCATCGGCCGCTCGCTGACCCTGCTGGCGGCCGAACGCGACAGCAAGACCGCCGCGGCGCGTCACCAGAATGCGGATGCGCCGACGGCGTGAGCTGATGGGAGCGTCCGACGCGTTGTCGGGCGCTGCGGGTCGCGGCTGAGGCCGCTCCTACAGAAGGCGGACGTGGCGAACTGTCGTCCATAGGAGCGGCTTCAGCCGCGACCGGACATCAATGGAACTCAGATACCGCCGTGCCGCGCTGGCTGCCCACCGCAAGCGGCTGCACCGATAGCGCCCCGGCAGCAACGTGAGGGTGGTTCACTGGCGCCCACCCCGCTCCACATACGGCCGCGCCTGCAGGATCACCACCTCGTCGCCGACCACCGCCCATTCGATGTCCTGATCGGCGCCGCCCAGCGCCTGCTTGGTCATCGCGCCAACCTTGGCCAGTCGCGCGATGAGCGCGTCGGTCAGTACCTGGCGGGTGCCGACGATCGGCACCTCGCGGACGCCGCCGGCGGCGTTGGCCACGAGCTGGGTGTCCTCGGCCGAGCGGCTCAGCACCTGCACCGCCTTGGACCAGCTCGAATACATCACCTGTTCGGCCTGGCGCTTGCCCTCGACCACCCGGATACCGAGGCCGCGCTTGGCCGAGATGTAGGTGACATGACGGCGCGCGGCATCGAACGGATCGCGGGTGATCATCACTCCGGAGCTGTCGGACGGCGCGGCCAGTTGCACCAGCACCGCCATGGCCACCGCGTCCTGCGGCAGGCCGGCGGCGGCGCGCGCCTCGTAAGCCTCGAAGTTGTACACCGACGCCCACACCGTCTGCACCGCCTTGGCCAATGCGTCGGCGCGGGTGACGTTGGGCACGGTGGTGTACAGGCCGGCGCCGCTGAAGCCGGGCAGATCCTCGGAGTTGGACGAGCTGCGCACGAACACACCGGCACCATGCAGTTGTTCGCGCCACTGCGCCTCCAGCGCACGCACGAAGGCGGGATCGGGCGTGGCGTCGGCGATCTCGGCACGCAGCGTCGCCAGCGCGGCGCGGCGCACCTCCGCATCGGTGGCGAAGCCGGGGCGTCGCTGCAGATCGCGCAGGCGCTGGTCGACCTGCAGGCGCTGCAGCGTCGCCTGGTAGAACGCGAACGGAATGCAGAAGCCGTCCGGCACGCGCGCGGCCGGCGGCAGCACCGCTTTCAGCGTGCCGAGATTGGCGGCCTTGGTCCCGCAGGCGCGGCTGTCGCGGGCGCGCAGCGCCGCCAGCGGTTGGAGCGCGGTCACGCTCAGGTCCGGACGCGGCAGCGCGCGGGCCGCGGTGCGGGGAGCGGCAGCGGGTGCGGCCGTCGGCGGACTCGCCAGCGCTGTCACCCGGTAGTCGTTGTGGGTGACATCCAGTTGCACCCAGCGCCCGTCGTACTGGCGCAACGCCGCCTGCGCATCGCGCACGTACACATTGGGAATGCCCCAGCCCTTGGCCAGCAGGTTGACGTGCGACAACAGCGTGGACGGGCGCTGTGTGACCAGGCCGGCGACCGGCGCCAACGCGATCGGCACCTCGTCCAGCACCGGGATATCGCGCGGCGACAGCGTACGGAACTGCGCCTCCGAACGCACGATGCGCAGCCGTCCCTCGGCATGGCCGGTGTTCAACGGCAGGAAGCGCTGCTCGCGCAGCAGCGCCTCCTGGGTGACGAAGGCCAGCCCGGCGGACTTGGCCACCTGTTCGTGCAGCGTGGAGTTGGTCTTGAACCGCAGCGCGTCAAAGAACGAGGCGCGCAAGGCGGCATCGGTCTGCTGCAACAAGGGCGCGGTAAGGACGTCGCCCTCCCAGAACTCGTAGGTGTAGCCCGGCAGATCCTGCTGCCAGCTCAGGGTGCCGAACAGGAAGCGGCGCTGCGGATCGCGGTACTGCGCCTTCAGCGCCGCCTTGCCCATGCCCGGCGCCAGGCGCTGGCGCACGAATTGCTCGTGCAGTGCGAAGCGCGGGGTGTTGAGGTAGTAGACGCGTCCACCCTGCTGCCGGTCGATCACGAACAGCAGATGCGGCAGCTCCAGCGCGGTGCCGGCGTTGTAGACCCGCGCGAGCTGCAGGAACTGCGCACGGCTGTCCAGGCGCGACAGGGAATCGGGCCCCGTCGCCGGCTGCACGGCGGCATTGCTGCCCGGGCGTTGCTCGTAGGCCGACGGCTTGCGCGCGGTCTGCGCCAGCGTGGGCGCCACCGGCCACAGCAGCGCGAAAAGGACACACCACGCCGACACGCGTGGCCACGAAAGGGACGGACGGGCTCGATCCATGATGCCGGTTCGGGAGGGCGACGAGCGCGGATCATACGCCAGCGCCTGCGCGTTGGCTGCGCGGCGAGGCGCTGCCGGGCATGGTTCGGCGTTTGCCGCCGCCGCGGGCCGTTGGGATGACGGGGGAGAATGACATCCGCTGCGGACAGCTCCGCCAGGCCCTCCTTTCTGTATCGTTGACCGACAGAACGCTGCGCAGCCGCGTGCGGTCCCGCCACATGCCTGCCCGCGACCTGACGCACCTCGCCCCAGCCAGGAGTCCGCATGCCGCTGTATCCCCTGTTCGCCGACCTGGCCGGACGCCGCGTGCTGGTCGTCGGCGGCGGCGAGGTGGCGATGCGCAAGATCGAGGCGCTGCTGCACGCCGGCGCCGACGTGCTGGTGTACGCGCACGCGCTCAACCCCACCGTAGCGCAGTGGCTGGCGCAGGGCCGCCTGCAACGCGCCGACGGCGCCTTCGACCCGCAGTGGCTGGACGACGCCTGGCTGGTGGTGGCCGCCACCGACGATGAGGCGTTCAACCGGCAACTGGCCGAACAGGCCGGAGCGCGACGCAAGTGGGTCAACGTGGTCGACGACGCCGCGCTGTCGACGTTCCAGGTGCCGGCGATCATCGACCGCGACCCGCTGTTGATCGCGATCTCCTCCAGCGGTGCGGCACCGATGCTGGCGCGGCGCCTGCGCGAGCGCTGGGAAACCGAACTGGACCATTCCTACGCCGAACTGGCGCAACTGTTCGCGCGCCACCGCGCCGCCATCCGCGCGCGCCTGCCGGACCTGCCGCAGCGCCGCCGCTGGTTCGAACAGGTACTGGAGGGACCGGTGCAGACCCTGCTGCAGAGCGGCCAGCGCGATGCCGCCGAACAGGCCTTCGCCGAGAGCCTGCAGCACAGCGACGCGGTACCGCGGCAGGGCAGCGTGTGGCTGGTCGGCACCGGCAACGGCGACCCCGGCGCGCTGACGCTGAAGGCGCTGCGTGCGCTCAACCAGGCCGACCTGTTGCTGTGCGGTGCGCAGTTGAGCGCGGCGGTGCTGAGCCTGGCACGCCGCGATGCCAGTCGCCAGCCGCTGCCGGACGATCCGGCCGCGCATCTGGCGCTGCTGATCGAACGGGCGCACGCCGGACAGCGCGTGGTCAGCCTGCTGCCGGGCGATGCGTTCCGGCAGGCGCCACACGTGGCGCTGGCGGCGCAATTGACCGCCGCCGGGATCGCCTGCGAGGTGGTGCCCGGGGTGACGCCGGACTGACGCCTACGCTGGCAGCGGCGGCACCGGTTCCTCGTCCGAACGCCCGCGCTTCGCCGTCACAAGGTGCTTGCGCATCCCCACCCACAACGCCAGCGACAGCAGCGAGATGCCGCCCAGCAGCAGGAATGCGGCGCGATAGCCGAACCCCTGTGCGATCCAGCCGCCCAGTGCCGGGCTCAGCGCCGCGCCGACGCCCTGCATCGTCATCACCGCGCCCTGCCCCACGTTGACCCGGCCGGTGCCCTGCAGCAGGTGCGCCACCAGCGCCGGCACTGCCACGCTCTGCAGGCCCGCGCCGACGCCATCGAGGATCTGCACGGGGAACACGCCCCAGGTGTGGATGACGCTGGCGGCGATCAGCCCGCGCAACGGCAGCGCCAGGAAGGTCAGCAGCAGCACCCACCAGTGTCCGCGCACGCGGATCAGGCGCATCGCCAGCAGCGAGGCGAGCATCATCGTGGACTGGGCGACGATGATGGTGGTGGCGGTCAGCGCGTTCGGGTCGCTCTGATGCGCGGCCACCACGGCCATGCCGTACAGCGGCAGCATCGCCGCATTGCCGAGGTGGAACAGCGCCAGCGCCGCGGCCAGGACCAGCAAGGGCTTGCAGGTCAGCAGCACCGACCAGCCGCTGACGTGCTCGCCATGCGCGTCCTCCGTCTCGGCCATGCCGCGCGCCGCACGGTGATCGATGGCGTCGCGCGGAATCATCAACACCGAGATGATCGCCAGCACGCCGAAGCAGCCGGTCAGCACGAACACCGCGCCGAAACCGAATTTCCAACCGAGCAAGCCCGCCAGCGCCGCGGCCACCACGTTGCCGGCATGGCTGCCGACCTGGTTGCGCGCGATCTGGTGATCGAAGCCGGCCTGGCGCACCAGGCCCAGGGTGATGCCGGACAGCGCCGGCCCCAGCGCGGCGGCGGCGAGCGCGGTCATCACCTGCGCGGCGATGACGCCCGGCAGCGTCGGCGACCACCACAGCAGCGCCGAGGCCAGCAGGATCATGCTGCAGCCGACCACCACGATGCTGCGCTTGCGCTTAGTCGCATCGACCAGCGCGCCGCCCGGCGTGGTGGCGAGCATGCCGACGATGCCGCCGGCGGTCATCACCGAACCGATCGCGCCGAGCGACCAGCCCTTGGATTGCAGGAACACGCTCAGGAACGGGCCGAGCCCGTCCTGCACGTCGGCCATGGTGAAATTGAGCGCTTCCAGCGCGCGCGTGCCGCGCGGGCGCTTGCCAGTGCCGCTCATGCGCGCACCGCCGGCGACGCGAGCGGCGACAAGGACAGGAGAACGTGGTGCTGCGCAGGCGCGACGGGCGGCATGACGGTGTCCTGGATGAGCGCGGGAAACACAGGCGCGGCGGTGGCCAGGGGCACACCGCCGCGACGACTCGGAACTTAGTGGGACTTGGGCTTGGGCTTCCGCTTCGGCTTGGGCCCGTCCTTCGGTGCAGCATCATCCGCATGCGCGTGCAACGGCTTGTGATGAGGCTTGGGCGGCTTCGGCTTCAGCGGCTGCAGCGTCGCGTCGCTGGCGCCCAACGCCTGCGCATGCAGCACCTGGCCATGCGCGGACTCCAGCAATTCGCCCTGCGCCGTCAGCGGCTTGCCGGCGGCGAGCCAGCGCGCCGATTCCGGCACCGCGTGCGGCGGGAAGCGCACGATCAGCCCGTCCTCCAGCAGCGCGCCATGCACCTGCCCGTGCGGGCCGTGCAGCAGCCGTGCGATGGTGCCGGCGTGACGCACCGCGTCCTGCGCAGGCTTGTGCTTGGCCGGCGGCTTGGGCTTGGGTGTATGAGGACCGGCATGCGGACCTTCATCGACGATGCGCGCGGCGCCGTCCGGGCCCACCGCAAACGCCACCAGCACATCGGCGCCGCGCGGCTTGAGTCCGCGTACGCCGAGGCCGGCGCCCGGACGCAGCGCCTTCAGCAGTTGCGCCGACAGGTGCGGCGGGGTGTGCACTTCGGTGCCGTCGTCGAACAGCAGGCCGTCGACGTCGGCCTTGGGGTTGAGCAGGAAGCGTGCGAGCGTGCCACGGGTTTCCGGCAGGGAATCGGGATCGACCCAATGCATTGCATTCTCCAGACGAACAAGGGATGCCGGCGGGGGCCGGCAGCGCCCGCCGCGAACGGCGGGCGCGGGGTCAGGCGCGATGGAACCGCGCCCGGATCAACGCGGGGCCGGCGGCGGCGGCGGGGCGGCCGGCGCACCCGGCGCGCCCGGCGGCGGAGCAGCCGGCGGCGCAGGCGGGGCCGGGGGCGCGAACACCGCCTGCAGCGAGTTGCGGTCGCGGCCGACCTGGGTGGCTTCCACCGAGCGACCCACCTGGGTCAACACGCCGAAGCCGTTGACGCTCAGGCGCGCGCCGGGCCGCAGCAACTCGCTGTACTGCACGGCGGCGTGCGGCGGCATGCGCACCACGGTGCCGTCGCTGAGCAGCACGCCGGCGGTGTCGCCGCGCGGGCCATAGACCAGCCGCTCGATGCGGCCATCGGCCTGCAGCGGGGTCAGGGCCGGTGGTGCCGGGGGCGCCGGCGGCGGCGTCATCGGGTTCGGCGGGCGGTCGACCACCTGCTTGCCACTGCGGCGCGCGGTGATGGTGTTGGCCTGCAGCAGCGGCAGGCTGCCCAGGCGATAGCCCTGCACCGAGATCGCATCGCCACGACGCACGGCGGCCTGCAGATCGGCCGACAGGTGCGGCGGGAAGCTGACCTGGGTGCCGTCCATCAGCCACAGGCCATCGACGTCGCCGTTGGGGTTGAGCATGAAACGCTCGACAGTGCCGTCCACGCGCACCGGCGTGGCAGCGACGGGGGCCGCGGGCGGCGGCGGCGGTGCCGGGACGCTGCCGGGCGCCGGCGGGGCGGGAGGTGCGGGCGGCGCCGGCACCTGCGCGGTGGCGGCAGCGGCGGCGGTGGCCAGCACCAGGGACAGAGCGAGTGCGCTACGACGGATCATGGGAGTTCCTCCTGAGCGGCAAGGGGGCGCCGCTCGCAGGAGAAATAATGCAGAGGCCGTGCCAACTTTTAAGTCATTGATCTTTAAATGAATCGAGTGCCGATCTGGCTTTGGCAGCGTCTCCATTCCATCCACATCTGTCCGCTTTGCGGACAGGTTTGGATGGAAGGGGATTGGGGATTGGGGATTCGCAAAAGCGGACGCGTCGCCTGATGTCGGGTGCTGTGACGAATCCCGAATCCCGAATCCCGAATCCCGAATCCCCAATCCCCAATCCCCAATCCCCAATCCCCAATCCCCAATCCCGCGGCGCGCCAGCGCGCCGCTACAGCCCGTACTCGTCGAGCTTGCGGTACAGCAGCTGGCGATGGATGCCGAGTCGGCGCGCGGCCTCGGCGCGGTTGCCGTGGGCCTGGGTCAGCGCCGCCTGGATCATCTGCCGTTCCAGTTGCGCGATCGCCTGCGGCAGGGTCAGCGCGTCGGTGTCGAGCGCCGTGGGCGTCTCGGCGGGCTGGGCCAGCAGTTCGTCCAGGTCGTGCGCCTCGACCACCGGCGCACGCACCAGCACCTGGCAGCGCTGCATGGCGTTGCGCAGTTCGCGCACATTGCCCGGCCAGGGATAGGCGCGCAGGCGCGCCTGCGCTGCCATCGACAGGGTCTGCGGGGCGCTGGCGCCGGCGGCGAGGAAGTGCTGGGCGAGCAGCAGGATGTCGTCGCCGCGCTCGCGCAGCGGCGGCAGTTCGATCGGCACCACGTTGAGCCGGTAGCGCAGGTCGCTGCGGAAGCGCCCGGCGTCCACCGCCTGCAGCAGGTCGCGGTGGGTGGCGGCGATCACCCGCACATCCACCTTCTGCGCGCCGCGCCCGCCCAGCGGCGAGACCTCGCCTTCCTGCAGGAAACGCAGCAGCTTGGCCTGCATCGGCAAGGGCATGTCGCCGATCTCGTCGAGAAACAGGGTGCCGCCATCGGCGTCGCGGATCAGGCCGTTGCGGTCGCTCACCGCGCCGGAGAACGCGCCCTTGCGGTAGCCGAACAGCTCGCTCTCCATCAGCTCGGCGGGAATCGCCGCGCAATTGATCGCCACGAACGGCTGCGCGACACGGGCGCTGGCACGGTGCAGCGCGCGCGCCGCCAGTTCCTTGCCGGTGCCGGTTTCGCCGGTGATGAGCACCGGCAGGTCGGAGGCGGCGGCAAGGCCGATGCGCTTGTGCACGGTGCGCATCGCCGCGCTGTGGCCGAGCAGCGCGTCGTCCTCCTCGGCGGGCATGGCCGGTGCGGCCTCCGGCATGGCGTCGCCGCGGCTGCGCAGGGCGCGCTCGACCACCTCGGCGATGTCGGCACGGCCCACCGGCTTGACCAGGTGATCGAAGGCGCCGAGCTTCATCGCCTCGATGGTGTTGCCGCTGGAGGCATGCGCGGTGAGCATCACCAGCGGCACGCGCATGGCCAGCGCATCGTCCTGGCGCGCACGCATCAGTGCGATGCCGTCCATGCCGGGCATTCGGAAGTCGACGAAGGCCAGGTCGAGCCCACCCTCGCCCAGGCGCGCCAGGCCCTCGCGCGGGTCGGCCACGGCCACCACCTCGTGGCCGAACGAGCGCAGCGTCGCCTGCAGGGTGCTGAGGAAGGCCAGGTCGTCGTCGATGATCAGGATGCGCGCCATGGCAGCTCCAGGCTGAACTCGGTGATGCCGTCGCGATGCGCGTAGTGCGCCTCGCCGCCATGGGCGCGGGCGATCTCGCGCACCAGCGCCAGGCCCAGGCCGTTGCCGTCGCTGCGGCCGCTGGCGAACGGTTCGAACAGATGCGCGGCCACCGGCGCCGGCACCGGCTCGCCCTGGTTGCGCACGCGCAGGTGCAGCAAGTCGTTCTCGGCCTGCGCCGCCAACGTGACCTCGGTGCCGGGAGCGGCGTGCTGCAGCGCATTGCGCAGCAGGTTGTGCAGGGCGCGCGCAGCCTGCTGCGGATCCAGCATCCACTGCGCTGGCGCCGCTTGCAGGCGCAGCGCGATCGGCGGCGTCTGCCCGTCCCAGTCGGCCGGGTCCAGCAGCGCCTGCAGCCACGGTTGCAGCGCCACCGTCTGCCGGTGCAGGCGGATCGGCTGGACCATGCCGAGCAGGCTTTCCACCACGCCGTCCAGGCGCTGGATCTGCGCCAGCATCAGTTGCGCCTGGGCGTCGGCGGCGCCGTCCGCGTGCGCGGCGATCTGGTTTTCCAGCGCCAGGCGCAGGGTCGCGATCGGGTTGCGGATTTCGTGCGCCACGGTCGCGGTCATGCGCCCCAGCGCGGCCAGGCGTTCGTGCCGCGACAGCTCCTCGCCGAGCCGGCGGGTCTCGGCCAGCGCCTGCGCGTTGCGCTGCGCATAGTCGGTGACCGCGGCGCCGAGCCGGTCCAGCTCCGGCGCGCCGGTCTTGGGGATCTGCGGTACCTCGGCCGGCGTCGCCAAGGCCTGCTGGATGCCCTGCAAGCGCTGGCTCCAGCGCCGCACCACCCAGCCCAGCGCCAGCGCCGAGACCACCACCAGCGCCAGGATCAGCGCCATGCCCAACGCCAGCGGCAGACTGGCGGCGGCGTCGCTGGAGGCCACGCGGGTCATGGCCCAGGCCGCGGCATTGCGGTCCAGCGGGCAGGCCGCGATCAGCAGGCTCTCGCGCTGCCCGTCGCGGCGGTAGTCGACCGGGTGCTGCGCCTCCACCCCGCGCTGCACGGTGGACACAATGACGTTGCGCTCGGCCGAGGGCACGTCGGTCTTGTGCTCGCTGCCGTCGTACGTCGGATAGGCATAGGCGACGAAGCCGCGCTGGCGGTCCCAGAAGCCGCCTTCCACGCCGGCGGCATCGGCGAGCACCAGTTGCGAGACCACCGCCGCCAGGCCGGTGCCGTCGCTGCCGTGGGCGGCGGCGCTGGCGCCGTTGTAGCGCTGCACCATGCGCGTGCACACCTCGCGCAACCCGGCCTGCGCGCGTTCGCTGCGCACGCCCTCGCTGTGCCGGTACAGCCCGACCAGCACCACCGCCATGCCCACGCAGGCGGCGACGATGACGATCCAGATCAGCAGCAGTTGCCGCAACAGCGAACGGGGCATGGACGTCCTTGGGCGCAACGGAAGAGGCGGGGCGAACCGCGGCGATCGTAACCGCGCCGCGGTGCCTGCGGCGACTCAGCGCAGGTTGGTCTTGACCAGTTCCAGCACCTCTTCGCCGCGTCCGCTCATCACCGCGCGCAGCAGGTACAGGCCCATGCCCTTGGCCTGTTCCAGCTTGACCGCCGGCGGGATCGCCAACTCCTGGCTGGCCACGCGCACGTCCACCAGCGCTGGGCCGGGATGCGCGAACGCCTCGCGCAGGGCCGGCTCCAGTTGCGCCGACTCGTCCACGCGCAGACCCAGGATGCCCATGGCGTTGCTCATCGCCGCGAAGTCCGGATTGCTCAGGTCGGTGCCGGTATCCAGGTAGCCGGCCGACTTCATTTCCATCGCCACGAAGCCCAGCGAGCCGTTGTTGTAGACCACCACCTTCACCGGCAGGCCGAGCTGGGCCAGGGTGATGAAGTCGCCCATCAACATGGTGAAACCGCCATCGCCGGACAGCGAGATCACCTGCCGGCGCGGGAACTGCGCCTGCGCGCCCAACGCCTGCGGCATCGCATTGGCCATCGAGCCGTGGTTGAACGAGCCGAGCAGGCGGCGCTGGCCGTTCATGGTCAGATAGCGCGCCGCCCACACCGTCGGCGTGCCGACGTCGCAGGTGAAGATCGCATCGGCATCGGCCAGCGCATCGACCATGCGCGTGACGAACTGCGGATGCAACGGCTCGCCGGGGGCCGAGGCCACGGCCAGGTCGTCCAGGCCCTCGCGCGCCTTGCGGTAGTGAGCCAGCGACTTCTCCAGGAAGCCGCGGTTCTCGCGCCGCTGCAGGCGCGGCAGCAGCGCGGCGATGGTCTCGCGCACGTCGGCGGCGATGCCCAGCTGCAGCGGCGTGCGCCGCCCCAGCGCGGCCGGATCGTTGTCGACCTGCACGATGGTGGCGTCCTTGGGATAGAACTGCCGGTACGGGAAATCGGTGCCGAGCATCAGCAGCGTGTCGCAGTTGAGCATGGCCTGGTAGCCGGAACTGAAGCCGATCAGGCCGGTCATGCCGACGTCGAACGGGTTGTCCCACTCCACATGTTCCTTGCCGCGCAGCGCGTGCACGATCGGCGCGCCCAGCGCGTCGGCCAGCGCCACCACCTCGTCGTGCGCGCCGGCACAGCCGCTGCCGCACAGCAAGGTGGTGGCCTTGCTCGCCTGCAGCAGATCGGCCAGCTTCGCCACGTCGGCGTCGGCCGGCAGGATGCGCGGCGCGGCCAGCGCCGGCCACGTCGTCGGCGTGCCCTTGGGCATTTCCTGCAGGGCGACGTCGCCGGGGATCACCACCACCGCCACGCCGCGGCGCAGGATCGCCGTGCGCATCGCCCGCTGCAGCACTTCCGGCATCTGCGCCGGGTTGGTCACCAGTTCGACGTAGTGGCTGCACTCGCGGAACAGTTCCTGCGGATGCGTTTCCTGGAAATAGCTCAGGCCGATCTCCGAGGACGGAATGTGCGCGGCGATCGCCAACACCGGCTGGTGGCTGCGGTGGCAATCGAACAGGCCGTTGATCAGATGCAGGTTGCCCGGGCCGCAACTGCCGGCGCACACCGCCAGCTTGCCGCTGACCGCGGCTTCGGCGCCGGCGGCGAAGGCGGCCACTTCCTCGTGGCGCACGTGCATCCACTCGATGCTGTCCATCTGCCGCAGCGCGTCGGTCAGGCCGTTGAGGCTGTCGCCGGTCACGCCCCAGATCCGCTCCACGCCCGCGCTGTGCAGGGTTTCGGCGAGCAGGCGAGCCATGGTCTGCTTGGACATACGTGCTGATCTCCGGGTGGGGAACGGCATGGTCGCACCGCGTGCGTTACCGACGCGTGGCGCAGCAGATGCACGCCCGTGCCTGCCGCCTCCATGTTCAGCGCACGGTGCGGCTAGTCTTCGCCGCGTGCAGCGGCGGCATCGTGCGCCGCATTGTCCGCATCGTCCTCGTGATAACTGCCGGACGTGGCGGCCTTGCCGTGGGCGCCACCGGGATGCTCGCCGGTGGCGCCATAGGTGCCGGCCTGGCCGAGGTTCGGCTGGCTGCGTCCGCTGCGGTCTTCGCCGTGATCCTGTGGCGCAGGCGCCTGCGGCGGCGGCATGGGCTGCGACGGCACATCACGGTCGCGGCCGCGTGGCACGCCGCTGTCGGCGGACACATCGCCCTGCGTGCCGCGGTAGGCGGCCTGGCGTACATCGTGCGTGCCGGTGGGAGGTGAAGTGCGCTGCGCCATGACGATCTCCTGCAGAAGCGTGTGAGCGGATCACGCTAGGCCGGCGCACGTTAGCCGGCATGCAAGTTGCGATGAAGGCCGCGCGAGCGGCGACTGCGATGCCGACCGGCGCGACCACGCCGCACGCACGTGACCTGCACGCCTGCGCCACCCGTGCTGGCCGACGCTGGCCGCTCCTTCCACATTGGAGCCCTGCGATGTCCGGTCTACTCTGGAAACTTGCGCTGGCCGGCACGGCTTACGCCGCCATCCGCGCCTATCGCCGCAACACCCACACCACCATGGCCGACGCGGCCTCGTCCATGCCACCAGCCGAACTGGATGACGGTCGGGCCACGCCGCCGCACGGCGACACCCTGCAGGGCGCCGAGCGCGCGTCGACAACTGCGACCACAGACGATCCGGACGGCGCCGTGCCGGCCTGATCCCTGCAACGCGCAGCGGCGTGTCGCGCGCTCACCGCCGACACGCTGCTGCCAGCGTCGCAGGAGCGTGGGCGTCAGCTCAACCTTTGGGGCGATCGTGGGTTTCGCGGCCATCGCCGTGGCGCGCATTGCGCGCACGCAGTTCCTCGCTGGCCTTGCGCGCCAGTTCCTCGTATTGCTTGCGGATTTCTTCCAGCCGCTTCTCGTCCAGCTCTTCCAGGTCCAGCAGCTCGTTGTTGGCCTTGGCGCTGACCCGGATCAGTTCGTCGAGCTTGATCTGCATCGCCGCGGTGTCGGCGTTCTGGGTGTGCTGGATCAGGAACACCATCAGGAAAGTGATGATGGTGGTGCCGGTGTTGATGACCAGTTGCCAGGTGTCGTTGAAGCCGAACACCGGGCCGCTGAGGCCCCACACCAGCACGATGCATAGCGCGATGCAGAAGGTCCAGGGCGTGCCGGCGGCATACGACGCCTTCTTGGCGACCACGTTGAACAGCTTGGCAGGTTTCATCGCAGGCCCTCGCTCGACGGGAGACGCCTGCACCGCCGCCAGCGTCTGCAGGCGGCTAAGGATGATCGACAGCCTCCCGTGAGCGAGGCGTGCATATCGCGCCAGCGCCGGGCCAATGAAAAAGGCGGGGTCGCCCCCCGCCTTTTTGCTTGACCTGTGCGCGAGGCTCAGCCGGCCTGTTGCGTCGCCGGCTGCAGCGCCCGCACCGGGCGCGGCCGGCTCGGGAAGGCGTGGCGCAGGATCCGCCACACCACCTGGCCGAACTGCTTGGGCAGCGAGCCGGTGTTGTAGTGCTGGCCGTAGCGCGCGCAGATCTCGCGCACCTGCACCGCCAGCGCCGCATAGCGGTTGGCCGGCACGTCCGGGAAGAAATGGTGCTCGATCTGGTGGCTGAGGTTGCCCGACAGCACGTTCAGCAGCTTGCCGCCGGCCAGGTTGGAGGAACCGCGCAGTTGCCGCAGGTACCAATGGCCGCGCGACTCGTTCTTGATCGACTCCTTGGGGAAGGTCTCGGCGTCGGCAGTGAAGTGGCCGCAGAAGATGATCACGAAGGTCCAGATGCTGCGCAGCACGTTGGCGGCCAGGTTGCCCAGCAGCACCGGCAGGAAGAACGGTCCGGCCAGCGCCGGGAACAGGATGTAGTCCTTGAAGATCTGCCGGCCCATCTTGCGCCCGACCGGCAGGAACGTCCGCTTCAATTCGCCGCGCTTCATCTTGCCGGCCAGCCAGCGGCCCAGGCGCAGGTCCTGAATCGCCACGCCCCATTCGAACAGCAGCGCGAACACCACCGCGATGAACGGCTGCGCCAGGTAGAACGGGCGCCAGCGCTGCTCGGGGAAGATGCGCAGCAGGCCATAGCCGATGTCGTCGTCCATGCCGCGCACGTTGGTGTAGGTGTGGTGCTTGAAGTTGTGCGTCTTGCGCCAGTTGTCGCCGGTGGCGACGATGTCCCACTCGTAGGTGTTGCCGTTCAGGTGCGCATCGCCCATCCAGTCGTACTGGCCATGCATCACGTTGTGGCCCAGCTCCATGTTCTCCAGGATCTTGGACAGGGTCAGCAGCAGCACGCCGGCGATCCACGCCGGCACCAGCACGCTGTGCACGAACGCCCCGAGGAACAGCAGCGCACGGCCGGCCACGCCGGTGTAGCGCACCGCGGCGACGATGCGGCGGATGTAGCGCGCATCGCGCGCGCCCAGGTCGGCCAGGGTGCGCATGCGCAGCGCATCCAGTTCGTCGCCGAAGGCCTGCAGTTCGGCAGGGGTGAGTGCGCGGTTGCGGGGAGCCGCCATGGGGAAGTCCTTCAGAGGTCCAGGGTCAGGTCGCTGCTGGCGCTGTTGACGCACAGCTTCAGCGAACCGGGTTCGGCGGCGTGGGCGCCGCTGAGCAGATCACGGGTGATGCCGGCCTGCTTGCCACAGGCGCAGCTGTTGCAGATGCCCATGCGGCAGCCGTGCTTGGGACGCAGGCCTTCGGCTTCCAGCGCGGTGAGCAGCGACTGGCCGCGCGGCAGCTGCAGCACGCGGCCGCTGCGCGCCAGGGTCACCGCCACGGTGCCCTGTTCGACATCGGCAGGCGCCGGCGGCGGGCTGAACGCCTCGGCCTGGAAGCGCGCCACCTGATGCTGCAGGCGCGCGCGCGCAGCCTGCACGAAGCCGCCCGGGCCACAGGCCAGCACCTGCGCCTGCTCCAGGCCGCCCAGGGCGTCGAGCGGCAGCGTGTCCACGCGCGGCGCCGGCGTTTCGCCTTCGCCGGTGATGGCCAGGTGCAGGCGGAAGCGCGGATGCGCCGCGGCCAGCGCCTGCAGTTCGTCGCGGAAGCAGACCTGGTCGTGGCGCCGCGCCCAGTACAGCAGGTCGACATCGGCCGGCATGCCGGCATCGGCCAGTTGCCGCAGCAGCGCGCGCATCGGGGTGATGCCGCTGCCGGCGGCCAGCAGCAGCCAGCGGCCGTGCGGCGCGGTCGGCAGCACCATCTCGCCGTAGGCCTGGCCGAGTTCGAACACCTCGCCGATGCGCGCCGCGCCGGCCAGGTACTGGCTGACCCGGCCGCCGTCGACGGTCTTGACCGTGATCGCCAGGCGCCCGCCCGGCAACGGCGTGGGGCTGTAGCTGCGCAGCAGCCGGCGGCCGTCGATCTCCACGCCCAGTTCCACGTGCTGGCCGGCACGCAGGCCGCGCCAGTGGCGGTTGGGCTGCAGCACCAGGGTCACCGCATCGCTGCTGGCGGCCTCACGCTGCACCAGCCGGGCGCGCGGGCGCTGCCAGGTCCACAACGGATGCAGCCGGGTCGACCAGAAATCGAACACGTCCGGCTTGACCCAGGCGCGCAGGGCGCGGGCGGCGGGGCGGAGCTTGGCGGGACGGCGGGCAGCGTTCATGGGGTCCACTATACAGATGAAGATACAGATGTCTATACAGTTGTGCATTCAGCAATGGCGTTATCATCCCTCATTGCCTGGCCCGGTCTGCCCATGACGACGCTCTCCCCTCCCCCGTTCGCGGACACGCCGAACGCCCGCAAGGGCGCGATCTCGCGCGAGGACCTGCTGGCCGCCGCGCTCAAACTGATCGGGCCGCACCGCAGCGTGTCCACACTGAGCCTGCGCGAGGTGACCCGCGAGGCCGGCATCGCCCCCAACAGCTTCTACCGCCAGTTCCGCGACATGGACGAGCTGGCGGTGGCGCTGATCGACCTGGCCGGCAGCTCGCTGCGCACCATCATCGGCCAGGCGCGGCAGCGTGCCGCCGGCAACCGCCGCAGCATCATCCTCAGTTCCGTGGAGACTTTCATGGAACAGTTGCGCGCCGACGACAAGCTGCTGCACGTCCTGTTACGCGAGGGCACGGTCGGCTCGGACGCGTTCAAGCATGCGGTGGACCGCGAGCTGAACTATTTCGAGGACGAACTGCGGGTGGACCTGATCCGCCTGGCCGCGCTGGAGGGCGCGCCGCTGCACGAGCCGGCACTGGTGTCCAAGGCGATCACCCGGCTGGTGTTCGCGATGGGCGCCACCGCGATGGACCTGCCGCCGGAGAAGGATCCGGAACTGATCCGGCAGATCACCGCGATGCTGCGGATGATCATCGTCGGCGCGCGCACGCTCGCCGCCGGCTGAGTTCGCGGCGCAGCGGCGTCGCCACCGCAGACAGCCATCGGCACGGGCGCTTGCCTGCATCGTGACATGCCGCCGACATGGCCTTGGCCCCGGCTTTACCTGCGCCTGCCCACCCTCGTCGGACACTCCCCCAACGAGGCATGCACATGGCCGTTCCGAACTATCCGTCGCCGCCGTTCAAGGCGCAGCAGCAATCCTTTCCCGGCAAGACCCAGGCCATGGATCCGAAACCGGACCACGGTGAAGACAGCTATGTCGGCCACGGCCTGCTGCAGGGCAAGCGCACCCTGATCACCGGCGGCGACAGCGGCATCGGCGCGGCGGTGGCGATCGCCTATGCGCGCGAAGGCGCCGACGTTGCCATCGCCTATCTGCCCGACGAGCAGGACGACGCCGAGCGCATCGGCAAGCTGGTCGAGGATGCCGGCGTGCGCGTGCTGCTGCATCCCTGCGACATCAGCGACCGCGCGCAGGCCGAGACGTTGATCAAGACCGTGACCGACGCCTTCGGCGGCCTCGACGTACTGGTCAACAACGCGGCCTACCAGCGCTATTTCCATAGCTTCGACGAGATCACCCTCGACGAATGGGAGAAAACCTTCGCCACCAACGTGCATGCGCCGTTCCACCTGGTGCGGCTGGCGCTGCCGCACATGCCCGAGGGCGGCTCGATCATCAACACCGCCTCGGTGAACTCGAAGAAGCCCACGCCCAACATCCTGCCGTACTCGGCCACCAAGGGCGCGCTGGCCAACCTGACCATCGGCCTGGCCGGCCTGCTCGCCGAGAAGAAGATCCGCGTCAACGCGGTGCTGCCAGGCCCGATCTGGACTCCGTTCATTCCCACCGGCATGGATGAGGAATCGGTGCGCACCTTCGGCGAGCAGACGCCGTTCGGCCGTCCTGGCCAGCCAGCGGAACTGGCCTCGGCCTATGTATTGTTGGCTGCGGACACCTCGAGCTATACCTCGGGCACGTTGCTGACCATCTCGGGTGGCGCAGTGACGCTGTAAGGCCGGGAATCGTAAGTGGGGAATCGGGAATGGGAAAAGCGCTGCGGGCTGGCGGCGCTGTAGGTGCGGCTCTGGCCGCGAGAGGCTTTCTCCTGATGTTGTCGCCGTGATCCTCACGCAAGCACACGCATCGCGCCTGCTGCTGTCTCGTTAGCAGGCCACAGATCTAGCGCACTCCCCTCTTTAGGAGCGGCTTCAGCCGCGACAGGCATTCCCATGAAGGCCTGTCACGACTGAAGCCGCTCCTTCGAGCGCGAGCGCAAAAGACATGCAGCACCCGCGCATCACGCGTATCGCCACCGTGTACATCTCCTCACACGGCATCTCGCACGGCATTCACTCTGCGCTGCAACTGCTCTAACGGCGGCAAGTCTAGGTTGATCGCACAGGGGAAAAACACACGGACGCGCGATGCGATGCAGGTGCGTCGCGCACACCATCTGGAGCGATATCCATGACCCGAAGCAACACCGAACGCTTGTTGAAGTGGCTGCAGGACGCCTACGCCATGGAGCAGGAGGCCAACACCATGCTCACTGCCACCGCCGGCCGCCTGGAGCACTACCCGCAGCTGAAGGCGCGCATCGAGCAGCACGTCGACGAAACCCGCGATCAGTCCGAGCAGGTCAAGCGCTGCATCCAGATCCTCGACGGCTCGGTCCCGACGATCAAGGGCACGGTGGCGAGCGTGATGGCCTCGGTGCACGCCGCCGGCAATTCGATGATGAGCGACGAGGTGGCCAAGAGCCTGGGCGTGAGCTACGCGTTCGAGCATATGGAGATCGCCAGCTACCGTTCCCTGGTGATCGCCGCCAAGGAAGCCGGGCAGACCGAGATCGCCGACATCTGCGCCGCCATCCTCGACCAGGAAATCGCCATGGCCGAGTGGCTGATCGAGCACCAGGAAGCCACGATCCTGGCGTTCCTGAAGCGCGAACGCACCGAAGGCGAAACCGCCAAGCACTGAGCGTCGTCGTGCACCGCACGACGCGTGCGCATTCCCCCGCAGCACCCACCATCATCGACCGGAGACTCCCCATGGCCGTCAAGACCATCGACGAATTGTTCATCCACGAGCTGTCGGACATCTACAGCGCCGAGAAGCAGCTGACCAAGGCACTGCCGCGACTGGCACGCGCCTCCACCAACCCGGCGCTGCGCGCGGCGTTCGAAGCGCACCTGGAAGAAACCCAAGGCCAGATCGAACGCATCGACCAGATCGTCGAAAAAGGCAACCTGCGCCTGAAGCGGATCAAGTGCGCCGCCATGGAAGGCCTGGTGGAAGAAGGCAAGGAAGTGATCGACTCGATCGAGGCTGGCCCGGTGCGCGATGCCGCGTTGATCGGCGGCGCGCAGAAGGTCGAGCATTACGAGATCGCCTCCTACGGCACACTTGCCGCCATGGCCAAGCAGTTGGGCATGGACGATGCGTTGAGCCTGCTGCTGGAAACGCTCAATGAAGAGAAGTCCACCGACGAGAAGCTGACCCTGCTGGCCGAGCAGGGGGGCAACGAAGAAGCGGCACGCAAGCGCAAGGCGGCCTGACCGCCCCAGCTGCGGCCCGCCGGCGCGGGTCGCAGTGTCCAAGACGCCTATCCCCCACGCGCGGCCGTCGGTCGCGCCATTGCGTCGTCTCGACGTTCGGGCGGCACTCCAAGAGAACCCCATGTTCATGCACAACAAGCGGCTGATGTACACGGTCCGCGTAGCACAACCCGACCCGGCGCTGGCCTCGCTGATGCTGGAACAGTTCGGCGGCCCGCAAGGCGAGCTCGCCGCGGCGATGCGCTACTTCACCCAGGCCATCGGCGAGGTCGATCCCGGCCGCAAGGATCTGCTCTACGACATCGCCACCGAGGAGCTCAGCCACCTGGAAATCATCGGCTCGATCATCGCCATGCTCAATCAGGGGCCGAAGGCGGTGCTGTCCGAAGGCATGGCCGAAGCCGAGGATATGCGCAACCTCACCCTCAACAACAACACCAGCCAGACCCAGCAGATTCTCTACGGCGGCGGCCCGGCGCTGGTCAATTCCAGTGGCGTGCCGTGGAGCGCGGCCTACGTGGACAGCATCGGCGAGCCGACGGCCGACCTGCGCTCCAACATCGCCGCCGAAGCGCGCGCCAAGATCGTCTACGAGCGCCTGATCAACGTCACCGACGATCCGGGCATCGTCGATGCGCTGACCTTCCTGATGACCCGCGAGGTGGCGCACCAGAAATCCTTCGAGAAGGCGCTGTACGCGATCGAGCCGAACTTCCCGCCGGGCAAGCTGCCGGGCGATCCGGCCTTCACCGATCGCTACTACGACATGTCGCAGGGCGACGACGACATGCAGGGGCCCTGGAACAGCGGCAGCCAGTGGGAGTCCATTGCCGACCGCAATCGCCAGGTGGCGGTGGATGGCGGCAGCGGGATGCCCAGCGTGGGCCTGAGCGAACTGGAACAGAGCGCAGTGCAGGCGCTGGCGGCGCGTACGCTGTCGCAGCCGGACAGCGACCCGACCACCGGTGCCGACCTGGGCGCCGGCCCGGGTGCCGGTTCGACCAAGGGCAGCGTGGCGCGCTAGCGCTTCACTGCAGGTCCACCGCAACGACGCCGACGCCGCGATCCACAAGCACCGCGGCGTTCGCATGTCTGGGCCATTGCCCGTGGTCGACACCGCCCTCGGCGCCGCGATCAATCGCCGGTCTGCCGATGCGGCGCGTGCACCGGCTTGGATTGCGGAGAATCCTTCTGCCGCAGCCAGATGCTCAACACCACCAGCGCGAACACCGCCAGGAACTCGCTCTGCCAGTTCTGCATCGATTCGAACCAGAACTGCGCGCCGCTGGCGTGTTCCCAGAAGGACGGCAGCGGCCGATGCTGCATGGCCTGCTCGGCCAACTCGTGGCGCCAACTGCCCAGTGCATGCAGGACGAAGCTGAGCAGGAACAGCGCACCGAAGGCCAGTGCCAGCGAGCGCTCGTACAGCGCCAGCCAGATGCCGCCGGCGCGCACCGGCCAAGGCGCCGGGCCCGGCGCGACGGCGTCGTCCTCCTGCCCTGGCGACAGCGGCCGCGACTCGGCCGAGCCCCACTGGCGCAGCTTCACCGTCAGCACCACGTACATGCCCATCTGCAGGAACTCGCTCTCCCAGTTCTCGAACAGCGCGCCGATGAAGTGCCCGCTGTGCAGGTACTGCCACATCGGCAGCGCCGCCAGCCCCTGCTGGCGCAGTTCCTCGTTGTAGGCTTGGTGGCCACTCAGCGCCTGAGCGGCCATGAACAGCAGGCTCAGCGCCAGCAACACGATCGACAGGCTGTTGCGTTTCCAGAACATCGACTCGGCTCCTCCTCCACCGCCGCACTGCCGGCGCGCCGTCGCTGCGACCATAGGCAGCCACAGGCAAAAAGTGGATGAAGAAGCTGGGGCGATACGCCTCGGATGCCAGGCGATGCCATCACCTGCAGGAGCGGCCACGGCGTGGCGGCAGAGCCACCACGCTGCACTCGATCAGAACTCTTCCCACTCCGCGCTGTCCGCCGGCATGCCCTGGATCGGGCGCGGCTTGGCCGCCGCTTGCCGCACCGGGACCGCCGGCTTGGGCTTGGCGGCGGCGACAGCCCGCACTGCCGGCCTGGCCGGCTGCGGCCTTGCCGCGATGGCCGGTGCCACGCTGATGGCGGCGCCGCCGGCGAGGCGGAACACCGCCACCGCGCGTGCCAGTTCCGCCGCCTGGTCTTCCATGCTCTTGGCCGCCGCGCTGGCTTCTTCCACCAATGCCGCGTTCTGCTGGGTGCCCTCGTCCAGCTGCATCACCGTCTTGCTGACCTGGTCGATGCCCGCGCTCTGCTCGGCGCTGGCCGCGGAGATCTCGGCCATGATGTCGGTGACCCGCTTCACCGAGGCGACCACCTCGGTCATGGTGGTGCCGGCGCGGTTGACCAGGGTCGAGCCCTGCTCCACTTCCTGCACCGAGTCGGAGATCAGGGCCTTGATCTCCTTGGCCGCCGCCGCCGAACGCTGCGCCAGCGTGCGCACTTCCGAGGCCACCACGGCGAAGCCGCGGCCCTGTTCGCCGGCGCGCGCCGCTTCCACCGCCGCATTGAGCGCGAGGATGTTGGTCTGGAAGGCGATGCCGTCGATCACGCCGATGATGTCGGCGATGCGCGCGGACGCGGCGCTGATCGAGGCCATGGTCGCCACCACTTCCTCCACGGCGCGGCCGCCGTGCTCGGCCACCTCGCCGGTGCTCAGCACCAACTGGTTGGCCTGGCGCGCGCTGTCGGCGTTCTGCTTCACGGTGGACGTCAGCTCCTCCATCGAGGCGGCGGTTTCTTCCAGGCTGGCCGCCTGCTGCTCGGTGCGCACCGACAGGTCGCTGTTGCCGCTGGCGATCTCGCTGGCGGCGGTGTTGATCGAGCCGACCGCGCGCTGGATGCCCTGCACGATGCCGGTCAGTTGCTCGGCGGTGCGGTTGGCGGCGTCGGCGAGCTTGCCGAATGCGCCTTCATAGCGCACGTCCACGCGCTGCGACAGGTCGCCATCGGCGATCGCCCCCATGATCCGGCCGACGTCGGCCAGGCCGCTGTCGGCCTGACGCATCAGCCGGTTCAGCGCTTCCACCATTTCCTTGAACGCGAACGCGTAGCGCGCCTCGTCGCCACGTGCAGTGAAGTCGCCGCGGGCGGCCGCGTCGGCCAGCCGCGCGATGTCGCCGTTGACCGCCGACAGGTTGGCCTTGACCACGTCCAGCGCCTCGTGCAGTGCGGCGCGCTGTCCCGGCAGCCGGCGCATGTCGCGGCGCAGGTCGCCGCGACCGTACTCGTCCATGATCGCCATCGCCTCGACGATCGCGTCCAGGTGCTCGAACAGCGCCGTGTTCATGCCGTGCGCGAGCGTGCCGTAGTCGCCGGGGAAGTCCTCCGGCATGCGGTGGCTGATGTCCTCGCCCTGCTGCAGCCGCACCAGGGTCTGCATCTCGCCGTTGAAGCGCTGCAGCTGGGTCTGCATCTGCTGCATGCTGGCCATCAACTGCCCGGTCTCGTCGCGCGACTCGACCTTGATCGGATTGTCGAAACGGCCGGAGGCGATCGCCTCGGCGGTCCGCGTGGCGCCGCGCAGCGGCGCGACGATGGCGCCGGCGATCAGCCAGCACAGGCCCACGACCAGCGCCACCAGGCCACCACCGATCACGGTGAGGATCTTGGTGAAGCCCATCGCCTGGGCCTGGATGTCCTCGGCATACACGCCCATCGCCAGCACCCAGTTCCACTGCGGGTACAGCGCGGCGTAGCTGATCTTCGGCAGCTGCACCGACTTGCCGGGCTTGGGCGCGGTGTAGTAGCTGAAACCGTCGCCGCTGCGCACCGCCGTCTGGATGTCGCGGTACACGTACTCGCCGGCATCGCTCCTGTAGCCGCTCATGTCGGTGCCGACCGCACGCTTTGGATGCATGACGATGCGCATCTGCGGGTCGACGATGAAGAAGTAGTCCACGCCGCCGTTGGTCTTCATGTCGGCCAGCGCGCCCTTGGCCGCTGCCTGCGCCTGCGCCTGCGTCATCTCGCCGCGCTTGGCCAGATCGGCGTAGTGCTGCATCACGCTCAGGCCCATGTCGACCTGGGTCTTGACGCTTTGCTTGCGCGCATCGATCAGGTTGAGATATTGCAGGCGCGCTGCGGCAACGGCGAGCAGGATCACGCCGAGCGCGATCAGCGTGCACAGCACGACGAACTTGCGCGCCATCGGCAGATTGGCGATATGGCGGCGCAGAAATTGGATGGGATTCATGGCGTAGAAAGCAGAGAACGGAATTTTGTATCGGCCAGCGCGCGCTCGAACTTGAACTGCGAAGTGCTTCGCCAGAGCAACGCGCACCACAGTTTCACGCTGCAGCCGTCTTCCGTCAGGCCAGTGCGGCATCCATCGGCGCGCTCGCAGACGGCACGCCGGCGGCGTGCGGCTCCCACACCAGGCGATGGAAATCGAAGCCCTGCTGCAAGCGCGGCTTGACCACGTTGAAGTACGGCGAGACGTCGAAATCGCGCGGCAGCGTCAGGCTGTGATGGCGCGGATGCAGGATCTCCGCGTCTTCTCCGGCATCGCTTCCCGTCGGCGGAGCCTGGTCGATTTCCGGCAGGATGGGATAGCGGATCGCGCCGAACGCCTGCGCCAGCAACGTCGAGCAGATCGCCCGCGTCGGCTCGCCGCTGCCCAGCTCCAGGAAGCGCCGCTTCACCGACGACGGCAGCGGCGGCGTGCGGATCAGGTAGCGCGCCAGGTCGAAGATGTTCTTCAGGTCGTAGCTGTTGCCGACCCGCGAGACCATGTACTCCACCACGGTCTCGATCTCCTGCGCGCTTAACCCCACCGGACGGCAGATGCGGGTGTGCAGGCCGGCGAACTCGCTCAATCCCACCAGGCGCACGCCGACGTTGATGTCGACATCGCAGAACAGCGGCGCTTCCTCCCCGGGAAGCGCGGCCACGTGGTCGCCGATGTACAGCGCCGCGTGCGACCAAGTGGACTGGCTCAGGTACTTGATGGCGGTGGAGAAGCGGCTGTTGCCCTCGACCAGCAACACGTCGCCCTTGCGCAGCGTGGCACGCAACAGCTGCGGCGGGCTGGTCGGCAGTTGCGAGCCATGGCGGCGCGGCTTGGACAGGAACTTGGCCAGGTGGCGGCCCAGCAAACGTGGCAAGGACAGCATGCGCGTTCCCCCGAGGGACGGCCGCTTCGGCGAAACGGCTCCGCTATCCGCAATGGCGGCCATGCGCTGGATTTCTTGAATGGCGTGCCGGCGCCAGCGACCGGCTCACGGTTGCCGCAGGATCGACAGCTCCACGAACTGCGCGCTGCTGGAACGCAGGTAGACCGCATAGCGACCACGGCCCGGCACTTGCACCAGAAAGCGGTCTCCCGGCACCGGCTGGAGCTTGTCGACCGCGGCCGCACCCAGCGGCGCGATCCGCAGCCGCACCTTGGCATCGTCCTGCGCTGGCGTGAGATTGGCGATGGTCAGCGCGCCATCGAAGAGGGTGCGGCTCTCGCCCGGCAACAGACTCAGCATCAGCGACATCGCCGCGGCCTTGGCGTCGCAGGCACCGGCCTGCGCCTCGGCCAGCTGCCGCTGCAGCGGCTTGACCTCCACGTACTGCACGAAGCCGTAGGTCGCGCCGATCACCACCAGCACCGCCGACACCTCGGCGGCGGTGCGCTTGAACGAGAGTGCTTGCCACCATGTCTGCGCCGGCGGGGGCGGCGTCTGTCGGGTCGTTCGAGCCATGCATCACGGTATCGATGCCGCCATGCCGCTGTCTGCCAGCACGGCTGACATCACCGCGCACGGCCGCGTTCGTCTACCTGGCGATACAGACGCAACGCCACGTGCCTCGCGATAAGCGCCGCCCCAAGCACGGACATCGCGCGATGGCGCGGCATGGCCTCGCGCCTATGCAACTCCCAGCAGGCGATGACTCGTCTTTCGGAGGTTTCGAAACCACGGATCGTCGACGCGCAGGGAGAACCGCCCACGCATGTTGCGCCGCAACTTGACGCATCGAGCGCCCGGGCGGAGTCTTGGCATGAAATTTCGAAATTATTTTCGCAATCCGAAATTCACTTGTCAAGCGACATCACCGGGCGGGTCGAGCAAGCTGGCGATTCCCCCGGGTCCTCCAGGAACTGCAGATGATCAAGACGACTTCCCAGCGCGCGGCCGGCGCCGCGCCCGACGACGGCGACGAGACCGGGGACAAGAAGCTGCGCAGCACCGTGCAGTCACTGGCCAAGGGCTTTCGCGTGCTCGAGGCGTTCTCGTCCGAGCACGAGGAACTGTCGCTGAGCCAGATCGCGGCCCTGGCCCGGCTCGATCCCGGCACCACCTTCCGCATGCTCAACACCCTGGTCGAGCTGGGCTACGTGCACCGCGTGCCGGAGAGCCGCCGCTTCCGCCTGACCCTGAAGGTGCTCGACCTCGGCTTCCACGCCATCGCCCGCCGCGATCTGCGCAGCGTGGTGCGGCCGCTGCTGCGCACGCTGGTCAGCGACGTCAACGAAGCGGCCAGCTTCGCGGTGCTGCAAGGCCCCGACGTGCTCTACATCGAGCGCGTGCGCGCCGGCATCACCCGCCTGGGCGTGGACATCCGCATCGGCACCACCGTGCCCAGCACCCGTACGGCGATCGGCCTGGCAATGCTGGCGCACCTGGCGCCGGCGGAAGTGACGCGGGTGACCGGGGTCGACGTGCAGGGTGCGCAGACGCCGGAGATCGCCACGATCCGGCGCACCTTCGACAGCATCCGCCGCGACCGCTACGTGATCCTGGAGTCGATGCTGACGGAGGGCCTGCGCGTGCTGGCGGTCCCGGTGCTGGATGCGGACGACTATCCGCTCGGCGCGATCAGTGTCGCCGCGCCGTCGGTGCGCACCAGCCACGCCGAACTGCTGGAGACCGCCCTGCAGCCGACGCTGCTGGCCGCCAAGGACATCGCCTTCGCGATCCAGGCCAGCGGGAGTGTTGCCGTGACCGCCCCCAGCACCTGATCCGCCCGGGCCACCGCCCGGCCCTCCCTGTCGGTCTCGCTGCGTGGACGCTTCGGCGCCCGCGTCGGGGTCCCCTTGTCCTGCGAAAGGCAGCCACGATGCTCATGCCCACCACAGCCCCTGCCCCCACCGCCAACGCCACCGCCCGCACCCCCTCCATCGCCGAGGCGCAGGCGGAGATCGGCGCACGCCTCGAACGCCTGCCGATCACCCGCAAAGTGTGGTGGGCGCGCAACATCGTCGGCGCCGCCACGTTCTTCGACGGCTACACGGTGATCGCCATCGCCTACGCGATGCCGGTGCTGACCAAGGAATGGCAGCTGTCGCCGGCGCAGATCGGCACGATCCTGTCGGCCGGCTACCTGGGCCAACTGCTGGGCTCGGTGTTCTTCGGCTGGCTGGCCGAGCGCATCGGCCGCCTGCACGTGCTGCTGTTCACCATCCTGCTGTTCGTGTCGATGGACGTGGCCTGCCTGTTCGCCGGCAGCGCCGCGGCGATGATCGCGTTCCGCTTCGTCCAGGGCATCGGCACCGGCGGCGAGGTGCCGGTGGCCAGCGCCTACATCAACGAACTGATCGGCTCGAAGAAGCGCGGGCGCTTCTTCCTGCTGTATGAGGTGATGTTCCTGCTCGGCCTGGTCGCCGCTGGCGGCATCGGCTACTTCCTGGTGCCGGCCTACGGTTGGAAAGCGATGTTCATGGTCGGGCTGATCCCGGCGGCGATCATGATTCCGCTGCGCTTCTTCATGTTCGAATCGCCGCGCTGGCTGGCCGCCAAGGGCCGCTACGCCAAGGCCGATACCATCGTCGCCGAACTTGAACGCAGCGCCGAGCGCCGCCATGGCCCGTTGCCGGCGCCGGTGTTCGACCGCAGCGCGCTGCCCAAGGCGCAGCGCTCGGACTGGCGCGAGCTGTTCGGCAGCGTCTATCGCAAGCGCACCCTGGTGATCTGGAGCCTGTGGTTCTGCTCCTACCTGGTGGCCAACGGCATCATCACCTGGCTGCCGACGCTGTACCGCACGCACTTCGGGCTGTCGCTGCAGCAGAGCATCGCCTATGGCTTCTTCACCTCGCTGGCCGGCGTCGCCGCCGCGGTGGCCTGCGCGCTGTCGATCGACAAGGTCGGACGCAAGCGCTGGTATGGGCTGGCGTTCGTGGCCGGCGGCGTGCCGCTGCTGGCGCTGGCGGCGCTCGGCGGCACCTCGGCGCCGCAGGTGCTGGTGTTCGCGGCGCTCGGCTACGCCGCGGTGCAGACCATCACCTTCTCGCTGTACCTGTATTCGGCCGAGCTCTACCCCACCCGCATCCGCGCCATCGGCACCGGACTGGGCAGCGCCTGGCTGCGCCTGGGCTCGGCCTGCGGGCCGCTGCTGGTCGGCGCGGTCATCGCCGGACTCGGCATCCGCTACGTGTTCGCCGCCTTCGCCGCCGTGCTGCTGGTCGGCGCCGTCGTGACCTGGCGCTTCGCCCTGGAAACCAAGGGCAAATCGCTGGAACAGCTGTCGCCCTGAACGCATCGCCGGCACTGCCGCCGGCGCATCGCACAACACCTCCGCACCACCCCCGTCGGACCCCGCGTTCGATTCCATCCCCCGTTGATCCGAAGAAGAGGAAATGAGCATGAGCACCATCGACCTGAAAGGCCTGGTCCCCGCCCCGGTCACCCCGTTCACCCGCGACGGCGCCGTCGACTATCCCGCGATCAAGCGCATCGGCGCCTGGCTCGGCGGCATCGACGGGGTCAAGGGCCTGACCGTGCTCGGCCACGCCGGCGAAGGCACGTTCCTGGAGCGCGACGAACAGGCCAAGGTGATCACCGCCTTCCGCGACGCCGTCGACGGCCGCATCCCGATCATCGCCGGCATCACCCTGGAAGGCACCCGCGTCGCCGCCGACGAAGCCAAGCGCGCGGTCGCCGCCGGCGCCTCCGCCGGCCTGATCTATCCGTCGCACGGCTGGCTGCGCTTCGGCTACCAGAAGGGCGCGCCGCAGGACCGCTACAATGCCATCCACGAGGCCAGCGGGCTGCCGATGATCCTGTTCCAGTACCCGGACGCGACCAAGGCCACCTACGACCTGGAGACGTTGCTGGAGATCGCCGCGCTGCCGGGCGTGGTCGCGATGAAGAACGGCGTGCGCAACATGAAGCGCTGGGACACCGAGATCCCGGTGTTCCGCAAGGAGCGCCCGCACGTGCCGGTGCTGACCTGCCACGACGAGTATCTGCTGCACACCATGTTCGACGTGGATGGCGCGCTGGTGGGCTACGGCTGCATCGCCCCGGAGCCGCTGCTGGAGATGATCGCCGCGGGCAAGGCCAAGGACTACGCCAAGGCGCGCGCACTGCACGACCGCCTGCTGCCGGTGACCAAGAGCGTCTATCACCGCGGCTCGCACATGGAAGGCTCGGTGGCGCTGAAGTGGGCGCTGGTCGCGCGCGGCCTGCTCGACCACGCCACGGTGCGTTCGCCGCTGCTGCCGCTGGCCGAGGGCGCCGACAAGGAGATCGCTGCGGCGATGGCCGCCGCCGGCCTCGGCAAGGTGGGCTGACCCGCACGGGTTGCCTCCAGCTCGATGGGCCGCGCAGTTGCGCGGCCCATCCGCTGCGGCGATGGCGTGCGCCTCGGCGCCGCGCAACGCGTTCCGGTCTGCCCTCGCGTTTCTTTGCCGGTCCCCCACAGGTCTGCACACAGGCGTGCCCGTCGCCGACGGACGCGACGCCGTGCTGCGGCTCCACGACCGGAAGGTGTCTTCCCTTCGCGCACTGCCGCGTCGCCGCGCACCCACCGCGCACGTCCGGCGAGTGCTTCGTCTCGTCCGTGGAGCGTCCCATGTCCCGTTCTCTTTCCTGCGTCTCGTTGCTGGCGGCTGCGGCCGCCCTGCCGGCCTCCGCCATTGCCGCCGACACCACGCAATGGCTCGACGACCACGGCATCGCGCCGCGCCTGGTCTGGTCCAACGACTATGCGCGCAACGTCGACGGCGGCCTGTCGCGCGGCGACCGCAACGCCGGCGGCGTGGTCGCCGGCGCGGACCTGGATCTGCAACGCCTGTTCGGCATTCCCGGTGCCACGCTGCACGCCACCGGCGCCTGGTACTACGGCGACAGCCTGTCGCAGCGGCAGATCGGCAACGGCGTCAAGGTGCAGGGCTATTGGTACCCGCAGCAGCAGACGCAACTGGCGCAGCTGACCTGGGAACAGAGCTTCGCCGACGGGCGCTGGCAACTGGTCGCCGGGCGCATGAACACCACCTGGCAATTCGCGCGCAGCCGCTACGGCTGCCGCTTCGTCAGCGCCTCGGACTGTCCGTTCCAGCTGAGCCAGGCCGATGGCGGCTTCGTCGGCTTTCCCTACGTGAACTGGGGCGCGAAGCTGCGCTACAAGCCCGACGCCACCTATGTTTCGGTGGGCGCATTCGAACTGAACCCGCAGCGCAAGAACAACCACGGCCTGGACTGGAGCACCGCCGACAGCACCGGCGTGCTGGGCACGCTCGAGGTCGGCTACGAACCCGATCCCGCACCGGGCAAGGGCGCACCGCGCTACCTCGCCGGCCTCTGGTACAACTCGGCCGACTACAGCGACCTGCGCTACAACCAGGCCGGCGGCTTGCGCGGGCTGGTCGGCGGCCCCGCGCGCCTGTACGACGGCGGGCGCTGGGGCGCCTACGCGCTCGGCGAACGCGCGCTGTACCGGCCGCAGGGCATGGCAAGCAAGCGCATGCTGGTCGCCTTCGGCAACATCGCCGCACCGTTCGACAAGCACCAGGTCTACGACCTGCAGGTCACCGCCGGCCTGTACTACAGCGGCCCGTTTGCGGCACGGCCCGGCGACGGCATGGGCGCGATCGCGCACTACTACCGCTTCAGTGCGGACCAGCAGGGCTACATGAACGACCTGCTGCGCAAGCGCGGCGCGGCCGCGGACATCGCGCGCAACGAACTCATGTTCGAACTCAACTACAGCTACCGCATCGCGCAGACGCCGCTGTTTCTGGTGCCGAACGTGCAGTACATCGTCCATCCCGACATCCTGGGCAATCCCGCGGCGCGCCGTGCGCCCGACGATGCGCTGGTGATCGGCTTGCGGGTGATGCTCAACATGGGTGGGCTGGGCACGCCGAAGTGAGGCCGCACTTGGCACCGGCCGGGGACCGATATCGCGGCAGCCGAGGCAGGCGCGCACGCGCGCTTGCGCCGCTGCGGGTAACCTCCCCTTTCCCCATGCATCGCCTGGATCGCGCCTCAATGGCCAACCCCTACTACCGTGGCCCCGTCAGCGACCATTTCGATGGCGTACGCTTCTTCAACCCCGGCCAGCCCACCATCGACAATGCGCTTAGCAAGGTCCTGCGCTGGAAGGCCGCCATGGGCGCGGTGCGCTGGCCTGCGCAGGTCCCGGTGACGCCGGCCATGCCTGCACCGCGGCACGACGGCCTTAGCATCACCATGGTCGGCCACGCCACGCTGTTGATCCAGGCCGCCGGCCTCAACCTGCTCACCGACCCGGTGTGGTCGCAGCGCGCCAGCCCTTCGCAGATCGCAGGGCCCAAGCGGGTAACGGCACCGGGCATCCGCTTCGCGGACCTGCCGCCCATCGATGCGGTGCTGCTGAGCCACAACCACTACGACCACTTCGACCTGGCGACCTTGCGCACGCTGCACGATGCGCACCAGCCGCTGTTCGTGATGCCGCTGGGCAACGACGTCCTGCTGCGCAAGCGCGTGCCCGATGCGCGCATCGCCACCGGCGACTGGCACGACCGGCTGCCGATCGGCGACACCGCGACGGCGACGCTGACCCGCGCCAACCATTGGTCCAGCCGCGGCATCGCCGACCGCAGGATGGCACTGTGGTCCGGCTTCTTCGTCGAGACCGCGCGGGGATCGGTGTGGTTCGCGGGAGACACCGGCTACGGCGATGGCGCCATCTTCCGCGAGATCCGCGACCGGCACGGCGCGCCCGACGTGGCGTTGATCCCGATCGGCGCCTACGCACCGCGCTGGTTCATGGCTCCACAGCACATCGACCCCACCGAAGCGGTGCGGATCTTCCGCGACACCGGCGCGCGGCGCGCGCTCGGCATCCACTGGGGCACGTTCCAGCTCACCGACGAAGGGCGTAATGAGCCGCGCGAAGCGCTGGCCGCCGCACTGCACCTGGCCGGCATCGCCGCAACGGACTTCGTCGCCGCCGAGCCGGGGCAGGCGTTCGACTTCGCCGATTTGGCGCCTTGACGTGCGCAGAAGTGAAGCCTGCGGGCGACAATGGACGCTGCTTCTTAAGGCCGGTTGCCTGAGTTTCCCCCGCAGGAGCGTTCCGTCGTCACGACGCGGCGAACCGCCGCGGTCGCGCAATTCGCCCTCGCGACGCAGAGAGCGCAGGTGCAGACGGCTACACTCGCGCTCCCGCCCACCAGGACACCGTCATGCGCGACCTCAGCCCGCTGCCTTCCATCGCCCTCGGCCGCTACCGCCACTTCAAGGGCGGCGAGTACGAGGTGCTGGGCGTGGTCCGCAGCAGCGAGACGCTGGAACCGCTGGTGCTGTACCGGCCGCTGTACGGCGAAGGCACGCTGTGGGTGCGGCCGTATCCGATGTTCGTCGAGCAGGTGGAGATCGATGGCATACGCCGCCCGCGCTTCGCGCCGATCGACGCGGACGCCTGAGCACGGCGCAGGCGACCGCGCCGCGCCCGACGCGAGACGCTAGCGCTTGGCCGCGCTGTCCACGTCGCTCTTGGTCGCGGCGTGATCCTGTGCCGGGCGGTTGCGGTTCTTCTTGGCGCGCGTGACCAGATACAGCATCGCGGCGATCAGCAGGACGAACAGTCCGGCGACCCAGGGCATCAGCGTGGTGTCCATTCGACACTCCAATTCGGTTGCACAGCGGTCACCAGACCACACACGCAGTGAAGGCCTTGGCTAGTGCGACGGTGAGGTCGGCGTCGTGCCGGCGCATCGCATGCGCACGATGAGCGGTTCCGTCGCGCAGTCCTGAGCCGCCGCGACGGCGTCCTTTACGACGGCCTTCGCGACAAGCACAGCATCACTTGGGTTTGCGACCAGGCGCATTCCGCACGCCGCCGCGATCGCGCTGTCGATGCCTGAGAGGCCCTGGCCGAGACGTTCGCAGGACGGGCAAGCCACTCGAATCTCAGGCCTTCGGAGCGCACCGGCTACCGTGCCGGCCAAGCTGCCCAGCGCACGCCGAATCGACCGCGACACATTGACATACGCCCTGTACGCAAATAACGTACGCCACGTATGTGAATGAAGGCCCTCCCATGCACCAGCGCCGCAGCCGCCGCGAGATGATCGAGACCACCCGCGCCAGCCTGCTGGTTGCGGCGCGGCAGGCGTTCGCCACGCACGGCTTCGCGCACACCTCGATGGACGTGTTGACCGCCGAGGCCGGTCTTACCCGTGGCGCGCTGTATCACCACTTCGGCAGCAAGGACGGCCTGCTGATCGCGGTCATCGAGCAGATCGAGGCCGAGGTGGGCCTGCGCCTGCAGGCGGTGTCCGACGCCGCGCCCACGCCGTGGGACGGTTTCCGCCGCCGCTGCCGCACCTACCTGGAACTGGCGCTGGAACCGGAGATCCGCCGGATCATCCTGCAGGACGCGCGCGCCGTGTTCGGCGACGTGCCGCCGGCGGCGCAGTCGGTGGGCATCGCCGCGCTGCAGGCGGCGCTGGAAGCCCTGATCGCCGCCGGCACGGTGGCGCCGCTGCATGCCGGGGTGATGGCACGCATGCTCTACGGCGCGATCACCGAGGCGGCGTTCTGGATCGCCGAGCCGGACGCCGACCTGCACGCACGGCTGGCCGACGCGCTGGACGCCTTGGACCGACTGCTCGACAGCCTGCGCACGCCCTGATTCCGCAGCACTCCCCGCCTCGCCACTCGACCAGGATCACGCACATGCACTGGCGCAATACCGCACAGCGCTTCGGCGCCCTCGCCAAGCTGTTCCACTGGACCACCGCCGCCGCCTTCATCGGCGCCTATGCGGTGGTGTACTACGTCATCTGGTTCATGGACGACACCTCCGACGCCTCGCTGCCGGTGCTCAACCTGCACTGGGTGCTGGGCCTGCTGGTCGGGTTCCTGGTGCTGCCACGGCTGTTGTGGCGCTGGCTGGACGTGCAACCGGAGGATCCGCCGGGCTCGGCGCTGGAACACCGGCTTGCGCATCTGGCGCACTGGGGCCTGTACGCGCTGCTGATCGTGATGCCGCTGACCGGCTACATTGGCACCGGCGCACCCACCGATGTCGGCCTGTTCCGCATTCCCGGCTTCAACGAGACCGCGCTGTTCGGCTGGATCAGCCGCACCTGGCACCTGAGCTGGGAGGCGTTCGAAGCGCCGATCGACGTGGTGCACCACTTCATCGGCAAATGGATCGCATGGGTCGTCGTACTGCTGCACGTGGCCGCCGCGCTGTTCCATCACTGGGTCCGGCGCGACGAGGTGCTGACCCGCATGCTGCCGGGGCGTACACCGCGCGTGCGCAGCGACGCGACCTCCGCCTGAGCCAACGCGCCTCTAGCGCGACGCCGGCACCTGCGCTGTGCGCGTCGCGGCCTCCACTGGCGCCAGCGGCCAGCGCACTTCGAATCGTGTCCCGGCGCCGGCCGGCAGGCACAGCGCATCGCCGCCATGCGCCACGGCGATGGCCTTGACCACCGCCAGGCCCAGGCCGCTGCCGCCGCTCTTGCGCGAACGCGACGGATCGCCGCGGCGGAACGCATCGAACACCCGCGCGGCGATCTCGGGCGCGATGCCGGGGCCGGTGTCTTCCACGAACAGCACGCATTGGCCGGCGTCCGCCTGCACGCCCACCCGCAGCGGGCCCGGCTCGGCATAGTGCTGCGCGTTTTCGAGCAAGGCCATCAGCGCCTGGCGGATGCGCACCGCATCGCACAGCACCGGCGTGCGCAGCGCCAGCACGGGTTCCAGCACCAGCCCGCGCGCGTCCAGGCTGGCACCGAAGGCATGCAGCACGGCCTCCACTTCCCGCGCCAGGTCGGCTGGCGCCGGCTGCAACTCCAGGTGCCCGCTGTCGGTGAGGCTGAGCACGCGCAGGTCCTCGATCAGCCGATTCAGACCTTCCACCTGCCGCAACAGGCTCTCGAACGCCGCCAAGTCCGGCGCGAACACGCCCTCGGCCAGGCCCTGCAGGCGCCCGCGCAGGATCGTCACCGGCGTGCGCAGTTCGTGGGCGACGGCGGCGTTCCAGAACGCGCGCTCGCGGGTCATCGCCTGCAGGCGGTCGGCCATGGCGTTGAAGTCGCGCACCAACTGCGCGGTCTCGCCCAGCGCATGCGCATCCATGCTCGCGCGTGCGTGCAAGTTGCCCTGGGCGACTTCGCGCAGGCTGTGCGCCACCGAGTTCAACGGGGTGAGGATGCGCCGCGACAGCCGCACCGCCACCGCCACCGCGATCGCCACGGCCAGTGCCGCGGTGGCGCCGATCCACATCATCTCCACCCGCGACGGCACCCAGGTGTCGGAGATGCTGTTGGGCTGGTAGGCCGCCGCCAGCGCGTAGAACACGTAGGAGCCGACCACCGACAGCAGGATGATCCACAGCGCCAGCGCGCCCAACGACAGGATGACCTGGCGGCGCAGCCCGGGGGCGCGGCTCATGCGCCGGATCCGAACCGGTAGCCGACGCCGCGCACGCTGGCCGGCGTGCCCTGCACGCCCAGCGCCTCCAGCTTCTTGCGCAGCTTGCTGATGTGGCTGTCGATGGTGCGCTCCTGGGTGTCGCCTTCCGGCAGGCAGGCGTCGAGCAATTCGGCGCGGCTGAACACCCGCTTCGGCGCGCGCATCAGCCGCACCAGCAGCTTGAACTCGGTGAGCGTGAGGTCCAGCGTGTGCCGCTGCTCGCCCACCCGCACGCTGGCCTCGTGCTGGTCCAGATCGACATGGAAGGCGCCCACGCGCAGGCTGCGCGCCTCCTCGGCGCCGTTGCCGCGGATGCGCCGCAGCACCGCCTGCACCCGCGCCACCACCTCGGCCGGGTTGAACGGCTTGACCACGTAGTCGTCGGCGCCCAGGCGCAGGCCCATCAGCTTGTCGATGTCCTGGTCCAGCGCGGTGAGCATGATCACCGGGGTCTCGCCCCGGTGGCGCAGTTCGGCCAGCACCTTCCAGCCGTCCGCCGCCGGCAGTTGCACGTCCAGCAGGATCAGATCCGGATCCAGCGCCAGGTGCAGGTCCAGCGCGGCGCGGCCATCGGCGGCGTGGGCGCTGCGCAGCCCGCTGCGCGCCAGGTAGGCGCTGAGGATCTCGGCGATCTCGCTCTCGTCTTCGGCGATCAGGACCAGCGGCGCGGACGCGGGCACGGCGGCACCCGGAGAGGAAACGGACATGGAGGCAGCGAAGGCGCATCGGCCCGGACGGGCGGATCTCCATCATATCTCCACATCGCATCGAACGCCGCGCAACCCGCGGCCGCGACCATGCGCGGCTTTGGCGTCCGCCGCATCCGCGGCGGCAGCGACGAGGCACGAGGCATGGGCATGCGGCAACAGGTACGGACTCTGGGACTCGGCGGCGCGCTGGCGTTGGCCCTGGTGGGCTGCGGCGGCGGCGCGCAGCCGCAAGCGGTGGCCGCGCCGGTACAGGTCACCGCGGTGACCCTGCACCCTGCGCCGATGACGGTGAGCGTGGACCTGCCCGGCCGCGTGGCCGCGCTGCGCAGCGCACAGATCCGCCCACAGGTCGGCGGCATCGTGCAGCGTCGCTTCTTCGAGCAGGGCGCCGATGTGCGGCGCGGCGATGCGCTGTTCCAGATCAACCCGGCACCGTTCAAGGCCGACATGGACACCGCCGCAGCCGCACTGCACCGTGCCGAGGCCGCGCAGGTGCTTGCCGACGTGCAGCATGCCCGGCTACAGCGGCTGGTCGAATCCGGCATGGTCAGCCGGCAGATGTACGACGACGCCGCCTCGCAGCGCAGCCAGGCCGCCGCGGCGGTCGCCGAGGCCAAGGCGACGCTGTCGCGGCGGCGCCTGGACCTGGCCTTCGCCACCGTCGACGCACCGATCGACGGCCGCATCGACCAGGCACTGCTCACCGAGGGTGCGCTGGTCTCGCCCAGCGACAGCGCGCCGATGGCGGTGATCCAGCAGATCGACCAGGTCTACGTCGACGTGCGCCAGTCCGCCAGCGACCTGGACCCGCTGGATCCGGCCGCGCGCGCGCAGGCCACCGGCGACGACGGCCTGCCGGCGCAGATCCTCGACCGCAGCGGCACGCCCTCGGGACTGAGCGGGCGCGTGCTGTTCTCCGGCATCACCGTCGATGCCGGCACCGGCGATGTGCTGCTGCGCATCCTCGTCGACAACCCGCAACGGCGCCTGTTGCCAGGCATGTACGTGCGGGCGCGGGTGCCGCGCGCCCACTACGCGCAGGCGCTGCGCGTGCCGCAGCAGGCGATCACCCATGTCGGCAAGCGCGCGCAGGTGTGGGTGCTGGACGCCAATGCGCAGGCGCACAGCGCGACGGTGCAGCTGGGCGAACTGGTGCAGGGGCACTACCGTGTCGTCGCCGGCCTGCAACCCGGGCAGCAGGTGGTGGTCGAAGGCATCGACCGGCTCAGCACCGGCGCCCGGGTGAAGGCGCGTGCGTGGCAGCCGCCGGTGGTCGCCACCGCCGCCGCGGACTGAACCGGGAACGCCGCCATGCCACAGTTCTTCATCGAACGCCCGGTCTTCGCCTGGGTGATCGCGCTGTTCATCGTGCTGTTCGGCACCTTGGCCATCGGCCAGCTGCCGGTGGCGCGCTATCCCTCGGTGGCGCCGCCCTCGGTGTCGCTGATCGCGTCCTACCCCGGCGCCACGCCGCAGACCCTCAACGACTCGGTGGTGAGCCTGGTCGAACGCGAGCTGTCGGGGGTCAAGAACCTGCTTTACTTCGAGTCCACGGTGGACACCTCGGGCAGCGCGCAGATCACCGCCACCTTCAAGCCCGGCACCAATGCGGAGCTGGCGCAGGTGGACGTGCAGAACCGCATCAAGGCGGTGGAGCCGCGCCTGCCGCAGGCGGTGCGGCAGAACGGCCTGCAGGTGGAATCGGCCGCGTCCGGCTTCCTGATGCTGGTCGGCCTGACCTCGCCGGACGGCCGCTACGACGAGGTGGCGCTCAACGACTACCTGGCCCGCAACATCGTGCAGGAACTGCGGCGCATCGACGGCGTCGGCCGCGTGCAGCTGTTCGGCGCCGAGCAGGCCATGCGCGTGTGGGTGGACCCGGACAAGCTCGTCGCCTACGGCATGACCATGACCGAACTGGCGCAGGCGATCGAACAGCAGAACGCGCAGATCGCGCCCGGCCGCCTCGGCGACGAGCCGACCGTGCGCGGACAACGCCTGACCGTGCCGCTGACCGTGGCCGGGCAACTGACCACGCCCGCGCAGTTCGCCGCCATCGTGCTGCGTGCCGACAGCGGCGGCGCGCGGGTGACCCTGGGCGACGTGGCGCGGGTGGAGCTGGGCGCACAGTCCTATGGCTTCTCCAACCGCGAGGACGGCGCTCCCGCCACCAGCGCGGCGATCCAGCTCTCGCCCGGCGCCAATGCGGTGCGCACCGCGCAGGCGGTGAAGGCACGGCTGGCGGAACTGGCCGCGAGCATGCCGACCGGCATGCGCTATTCGATCCCGTTCGACACCGCGCCGTTCGTGAAGCTCTCGATCAAGCAGGTGGTCAAGACCCTGCTCGAAGCGATGGTGCTGGTGTTCCTGGTGATGTACCTGTTCCTGCAGAACGTGCGCTACACGCTGATCCCGGCCATCGTCGCGCCGATCGCACTGCTGGGCACCTTCGCGGTGATGCTGCTGGCCGGTTTCTCGATCAACGTGCTGACGATGTTCGGCATGGTGCTGGCGATCGGCATCATCGTCGACGACGCCATCGTGGTGGTGGAGAACGTCGAGCGGATCATGGCCAGCGAAGGCCTGCCGCCGCGGCAGGCCACGACCAAGGCGATGCGCGAGATCACCGGCGCGGTGGTCGGCATCACCCTGGTGCTGACCGCGGTGTTCATCCCCATGGCCTTCGCCAGCGGCTCGGTGGGCGTGATCTACCAGCAGTTCACCCTGGCGATGGCGGTGTCGATCCTGTTCTCGGCGTTCCTGGCGCTGACCCTGACCCCGGCGCTGTGCGCCACCCTGCTGCGCCCGATCGCGCCCGGCCATCATGCCAAGCGCGGATTCTTCGGCGCGTTCAACCGCGGCTTCGAGCGCCTGACCGGCAGCTATGCCGCACGCGTAGCGCGGCTGCTGCGGCGCAGCGCGCGGGTGCTGGCGGTGTTCGCGGTCCTGTGCGTGGCGTTGGTCTTCGCCATGCGCGTGCTGCCCTCGGCGTTCCTGCCGGAAGAGGACCAGGGCTACTTCATGACCTCGATCCAGTTGCCCACCGATGCCACCAGCGAGCGCACGCTGGCGGTGGTCGAGGCGTTCGAGCGGCACGTCGCCACGCGCCCGGCGCTGGCCTCCAACCTGGTGATCCTGGGTTTCAGCTTCTCCGGCTCGGGCACCAACGCAGCCATGGCCTTCACCATGCTCAAGGACTGGGACCAGCGCGACGGCGCCACCTCCAGCGACGAAGCCGACCGCGTGCAGCAGGCCATGGCCGACCTGCCCGAGGGCACGGTGATGAGCCTGCTGCCGCCGGCCATCGACGAGCTCGGCACCTCTTCCGGCTTCACCCTGTACCTGCAGGACCGCGGCAACCGCGGCGAGGCCGCGCTGATGGCGGCGCAGGCGAAGCTGCTGCAACTGGCCGCGGGCAGCAAGGTGGTCAGCGGCGTGTATCAGGACGGGCTGCCGCCGGGCAAGAGCATCCGCCTGGAGATCGACCGCCAGCATGCCGAAGCCATGGGCCTGCCGTTCTCCGCGATCAGCAACACCCTGTCGGCGGCGATGGGCTCGCTGTACGTCAACGACTTCCCCAACGCCGGGCGCATGCAGCAGGTGATCCTGCAGGCCGACGCCGCGTCGCGCATGCAACTGGACGACGTGCTGGGCCTGCGCGTGCGCAGCACCGAGGGCGGCATGGTGCCACTGCGCGAAGTGGTGACCGCCACCTGGACCGACGCGCCGCAGCAGCTGGCGCGCTTCCAGGGCTTCCCGGCCGTGCGCATCACCGGCGGCGCCGCGCCTGGCGTGTCCAGCGGCGCGGCCATGGCCGAGATGGAACGGCTGGCCGCGCAGCTGCCGCAGGGCTTCGCCGTGGCCTGGACCGGGCAATCGCTGCAGGAGCGGCAGTCGGCCGCGCAGGCGCCGCTGCTGATGCTGCTGTCGGCACTGGTGGTGTTCCTGGTGCTGGCGGCGCTGTACGAGAGCTGGACGATCCCGCTGTCGGTGATGCTGGTGGTGCCGCTGGGCCTGCTCGGTGCGGTGGCCGCGGTGATGCTGCGCGGCCTGCCCAACGACGTGTTCTTCAAGGTCGGCCTGATCACCATCATCGGCCTGTCGGCGAAGAACGCCATCCTCATCGTCGAGTTCGCCCGGCAACTGCACCGCGACGGCCAGGGCCTGCTCGAGGCGGCGACCAACGCCGCGCGCCTGCGCCTGCGCCCGATCCTGATGACCTCGCTGGCCTTCGCCCTGGGCGTGGTGCCGCTGATGCTGGCCAGCGGCGCCAGCGCCGAGACCCAGCACGCCATCGGCACCGGCGTGTTCGGCGGCATGGTCAGCGGCACCGTGCTGGCGATCTTCTTCGTGCCGGCATTCTTCGTCTGCGTGGTGGGGCTGCAGGAGCGGGTGGCGCGCTGGCGTGCGCGACGCGGCGGTGGTGCGTCTGCCGAGAGCTAGACCGGCGCTGTCGCTGCCATTGTGGCCGTCGACTGTCGTGCAGCCGCGCCGCTCGACGTGGTGTGCTTTTCCGATGGCGCAATGCGTCGGGACTGAAGTCCCTCCCACAGTGCACACGACTGGCTCGCCGCAAGCGCCTGCGGGAGCGGCTTCAGCCGCGACGAGGCATCACTGGGAATGCCTGTCGCGGCTGAAGCCGCTCCCACGAAAAACAATCGCTGCCATCGATCGGCGCTGAGCCGCACCTCTTCTCCTGGCCTCGCCCGATCTCAGGAGGTGAGACGCCGCTGCCGCATGCTTGCGCGCTCCCCGCTGCTGCCCTGGCCGCCCCTTGCTGCAGGACAGCCAGGTGCGCACATGCGCTGACGTCGGCAGCATCTCGCCCGGCCTCTCTCGGCCAGGCGGTAGGCAGCGCTATCCGCACACGGGGTGCCCTTCAGTGCGGGCAAGCGACAGGCGCCACCACGGGGATCTCTCCATCGATGGATCACACCATGTTCAAGGCACGAATCGGCGACCTGTTCGCCAGCCACGCCCACGTCCACGCGAATGCGGTCAATTGCGCCGGCATCATGGGCAAGGGCATCGCGCAGGCGTTCAAGCGGCGCTATCCGGCGATGTTCGAGGACTATGCCGTGCGCTGCCGGGAAGGCCGCGTGCGTATCGGCGAGCCCTATCTGTACGACGACGCCAGCGGCATCCGCATTCTCAACTTCCCGACCAAGCGCCATTGGCGCTCGCCGTCGCGGCTGGAGGACATCGCGGCAGGGCTGGACTATCTCGCCGCGCATCTGCGCGAATGGGACGTGCGCAGTCTTGCCCTGCCGCCGCTCGGCTGCGGCAACGGCGGCCTGGCCTGGGAGGAGGTCGGCCCGTTGATCTACCGCACGCTGGCACACCTGCCGGTCGACATCGAGGTCTATGCGCCGTACGGCACGCCGCTGGCGCAACTCGAAACCGCCTTCCTGACGCAGCCGGCAAACGCCTCGACCGAGGGCGTTGGCAAACGCACGGCGCCCCAGCCGGGCTGGATCGCGATCATGGAAGTGCTGCGGCGGCTGCAGGCCCGGCCGGAGGCGCGGCCGATCGGGCGCACGCTGTTCCAGACGCTCTGCTGGGCCATGACCGAACTGGGCGTACCGACCGGGCTGACCTTCGGCACTGCCGGCCGCGGCCCGCGCCAGGGCGACGTCCGGCCGATCCTGACCGACCTGGCCAACCGCAACTGGCTGCAGGAGCAGCCGCAGGGGCGGACCATGGCACTGCGCGCCTCGCCGCAGTACGACAAGGAGCATGCGCGGTTCGCCGCGGCGTATGCGCCCTACGACACCGAGATCGCGAAAGCCGTGGACCTGTTCGCACAGATCAGGAACATCGACCAGGCCGAGGACATCATGACGGTGTTCCAGGCCGCGCGCCGGCTGCAGGTGGCGCATCCCGGGCAGGCGCTCCCCGCGCAGCAACTGCATGCGCACCTGCTCGCTTCCAGGACCACGGCCGATTCCGAACAGACGCAGCAAGCGCTCGTCGAAGCGGTCCGCATGCTGGTGGCGCTGGACTGGATACGCCTGAACTGAAGGTGTGCCAAGTGTGTGGAATCAACGCGCTGCCGAGTCGAAGTCGGGCAGATCGCTTTTTCGTTCCACATGGCCTCAGCGTTCCGGCCGCGCAGAGTCCCGAGTGTGCCGCCGCGCTTCGGCAGCGGCCGGAGACAGCGATGGGTCCAGCGTCACGCAGAACCACTCCACCCGCTCGCCAGTGCTCGGCACAACCTGCGACCGGTCAGAAGCGCACACGCCAGACGCTGTTGCCGACATCGTCGGCGATCAGCAGCGCGCCGTCCTTGTCCTGCGCCAGGCCGACCGGTGCGCCGTATAGCTGCGACTCGTCCTGCGAGTGGAAGCCGCTGACCACGGTCTGCGGTGGGCCGACCGGCCGGCCCTGCTGGAACGGCACGTAGACCACTTGATAGCCGCTAAGCGGCGAACGGTTCCAGCTGCCGTGCTCGGCCACGAACGCACCCTCGCGGTACTTGGCGGGCAGCGCATCGCCGCGGGAGAACCACAGGCCTAGCGCGGCCACATGCGAGCCCAACGCGTAGTCCGGCTTGATCGCCTTGGCCACCAGGTCCGGGCGCTGGTCCTTGACCCGCACATCCACGTTCTGCCCGTAGTAGCTGTACGGCCAGCCGTAGAAGCCGCCGTCCTGCACCGAGGTCAGGTAGTCGGGCACCAGGTCGGCGCCGATCTCGTCGCGCTCGTTGGCGATCGCCCACAGCTTGCCGGTGCGCGGCTCCCACTGCAGTCCGGTCGGATTGCGGATGCCCGAGGCGAAGATGCGGCTGCTTGCCGAGGCCACGTCCACTTCCAGGACGGCCGCGCGGCGGTACTCCACGTCCAGCCCGTTCTCGCCGATGTTGCTGTTGGAGCCCACGCCGACGTACAGCTTGCGCCCGTCGGGGCTGGCCAGCAGCGCCTTGGTCCAATGGTGCTCGATGGTGCCGGGGAGATCGGCGAACAGCGTGCCGGGCGCGGTGATCTCGGTCTGGCCGGGGACGTAGGGGAACTTCATGATGTTGTCGGTGTTGGCGACGTACAGCGCATCGCCGATCAGCTGCACCCCGAACGGCGAGTGCAGCCCCTTCAGGAACGCATGCTGTTCCCACCGGCCGTCCGCAGTCCTGCGCAGCAGGGTGATGCGGTTGCCGCCCTTGGCGCTCTTGCCGGAGCGGCTCTGGACCAGCCCCGCGATCAGTTGCTTGGGCGTGGTGACGGGTTCCATCCCCGGCGAATTGGCCTCCACCACCAGCACGTCGTCGTTGGGCAGCACGTACAGCTGGCGCGGATGTTTCAGGCCGCCGGCGATCTTCTCGATCTTCAGGCCAGCCGCCACCGTGGGCGCTTGCCCCTCCTTCCAGCCCACCCCCTCGGGAACCTGCATCGGCGGCAGCAGGAAGTTGCGCGGCTGCGGCAGCGGCGGCGCGTTGCCCGCCTGCTGGGTGGGCTCGAGCGAGGCCTTGCCGCCGCAGGCGGCCAGGGCCACTGCGCCGCTCAGCGCGAAAACGGACAGGCACAGGCGCTTAGCCATGGACGTAACCCTCGCGTGGCGTGGTGCGGATGGCGATGAGCACATGCCCGATCGCCAACAGCGCGACCGTGGCGATCGAGAGCCAGAGCCCGGCCGGGACCACCGCATACGCGTCGCGGCTGTGCACGAAGGAATTGAAGATGGCGGCGACGATGGCGAGCAGGTTCAGCCAGAAGTCGAGCCGTTCCACCGGCAGCGTGGAGCGCCGCGCAGTGATCCAGACCTGCACCAGGTTGATCAGGCGCGGCACGATGGCGATGACCAGCCCGATCGCGATCAGCCAGGCCGCCGCCTTCGTCCACAGGATCACGCCGCTGCGGGCATAGACGATATCGAAGATCAGCGCGGCGACGAAGCAGCCGAACGGAATGGGATTGAGCAGGCCGTAGAAGGCGTTGGCCACCACGGAACGGCGCGGTGCAGTCTGCAGATGCATGAGACGGCTCTCGACGAAAGGAAGAAGGGGGCGAAGCGCTCGCTCAGCACGAACCCGCGGGACGCGCCGTTGTGAGGGTGAGACCCACTATCTGCCCGCCCCTGTCGAGAGGGCGTCGCGATGGCACTGCGCGCACCGAGTGCCATCGCGCATCGTCGCGGCGGCCGCCGCCGCGTTCGCCGCGCTAGGTGCGCTTGCGCGCGACCGACGCGCCGCTGCTCTCGCGCACCGACAGGCTCACCGGCACGATCGTCCTGCGCGGAGGCGCGGCCGCATCCAGCCGCTCCAGCACCAACTGCGCCGCCTGGCGGCCGCGGGCGCGCGGCTGCGCGGCGAGCGTGGTCAGCGCGGGCGTGCTCACCGCCGCCTCGGGAATGTCGTCGAAGCCGGTGATCGCGAAGTCCTTGCCCGGGCGGATGCCGCGCGCCAGCAGGCCCAGCATCAGGCCCAGCGCGACCGTGTCGTTGTAGCAGACCGCCGCGGTGGGCGGCGCGTCGTGGGCGAACAGGTCACCGTGGCGCGCGGCCGCTTCCAGGCGATTGGGCGCGGACTCGATCAGCCACGCCGGGTCGACTGGCAGCCTGGCTTGCCGCATCGCCTGCGCGTGGCCGGCGCGGCGCTGCCGGCAGGAACTGGAATCGGCATGGCCGCCGTAGAAGGCGATACGGCGGTGGCCGAGCGCGATCAGATGCTCGGTGGCCAGTTGCGCGCCGCGCTGGTTGTCCAGGCCGAGGAAACCCCAGTCGTCGGCGCCGGCAAGTTCGCGGTTGAACAGCAGCACGTTCGCGCGTGCGTCCAGCACCGTGTGCAGTTCGGCGGCGTCGCTGCCCTCGGCCGGCGACAGGATCACGCCGGCCGGCGTGTGTTCCATCAGCGAGGCCAGTACGGCCTGCTGCCGCGCGGGCGATTCGCCGGTGCTGCCGAGCAGGGTCACGTAGCCCTGCTCGCCCAGCGCCTCGTCCACGCCGGCGGCGAACTCGGCGAAGAACGGATTGGCCAGGTCGTTGATGACCAGGGCCACGCAGGTCGAAGTGCGCCGGCGCAGATTGGCGGCGCCGCGGTTGTAGACGTAGCGTTGCCGCTTCAGTTCCGCTTCCACGCGCGCACGCGTGTCGGCATGCACCAGCGGGCTGCCGCGCAGCACCAGCGACACGGTCGCGCGCGAGACGCCGACCGCATCGGCGATGTCGGTGACGGTCACCACCCGCTGGCGGTCGCGCGCGGCGGCGGCCGGTGCGGTCTTTGTGGCCTTTTTCGGCTTGTCCGCATGCTCCGCCGCAACCGGCGCCGCCTTGCGCGCGGCGGCCTTGGCCGCCTTGGAGCCTGCGGATCCGGTTCCGGGTGGACGCTTCTGGCTCATCGGATCGCTTCCCTTCGGACGAGATGCGCAGCGTAAACCATCGGCTGCGCGCGCCTGCCGCGCGACGGCACGGACTCAGCGCCAGCCCAGGCTGGCGGCGGACGGCGGCGCCGCGCACGGCGACACCGGCAGGTCCTGCGGCTGCGTGCCCCAGCCCTGCGGCTGTGGCGCGTCACGCAGGTCGAAACGCAGACGTCCGCCCTGGTGCAACTGCGCCCAATCCAGCCACACCGGCGCGTGCGCACGGCCATCCAGCGACACGCCACCGACGTAGCGCAGCTTGCCATCCCCGGCCTGCGGCGCGTCGATGCGCAGCGTGCGGCCCGGCCCCACGTCCAGTTCGATGCGCGAGAAGCGCGGCGCGTGCAGCAGAAACTGCCCGGTGCCGGGCACCGCCGGGTACAGGCCCATCACGCTGAAGAGGTACCACGCCGACATCGTGCCCAGGTCGTCGTTGCCGGTCACGCCGTTGGGCGCATTGGTGAACAACGTCTGCGCCGCATGCAGCACGGTGCTGGTCTTCCACGGCTGGCCGATCAGCGTGTACATCCACGGCGCATGCAGGTCCGGTTCGTTGTTGGGGTTGTAGCGGAACTGGCTGTAGTAGCTGTACGGCCCCATCACCCATTCCTTGCGCGCCGCGCCGGCCGGGTCGGCCAGCAGCGCGTCGTAGGCGAAGAACGTATCCAGGCGGCGCGCGGTCTGCTCCGGCCCGTGCATCGCCTCCACCAGGCCCGGCACGTCCTGCTGCGCCAGCCACTGGTACTGCCAGGCCGTGCCCTCGTGGAAGCCGTGTTGCGAACGCGGATCGTAGTGACCGTCCGGCGGCGTGTACCACGCCCCATCCTCGGTGCGCGGCCGCGGGAAACCGGTGAAGCCGGTCTGCGTATCGCGCACCGATGGATCCCAGATCGAACGCCAGTTGCGCCCACGGCGATTCAGCACCGTCGCGTCCTCGGCATGCCCCAGCGCACCGGCCATGGTCGACAGCGCGCAGTCGGCCAGTGCGTACTCCAGCGTCGCCGAGCCGCCGTGGTGCGGGTCGACATCCATGCCCTTGGACGGAAACGCGCGGTCGTACTGCACGAAGCCCTTCGCCAGGTAATTGGCATTGCCGGAACGCCCGGCGTGGCGCGAATTCAATGGCGGCATCTCGAACGCATTGCGGTGCAGTGCGGTGTAGGCCTCGGCCTCGCGCCCCTGCAGCGCGCCGAAGCGCCACAGATCGACCAGGAATGGCGTGACCGGATCGCCGGTCATCACGTTGGTCTCGAAGTTGGCATAGCCCCAGCGCGGCAGCCAGCCACCTTGTGCATTGATCGCCAGGATCGAGCGGCCGATGTCGGCGGCGCGCTGCGGCCGCAGCAACGCCAGCAACTGGTTCTGCGCACGATAGGTGTCCCACAGCGAGAAGAACTCGTGGTAGGTCCAGCCGTCGGCGTGATGGATGCCGTCGTCGTAGCCGCGGTAACGGCCATCGGCGTCGCTGCCGGTCAGCGGCTGCAGCAGCGCGTGGTACAGCGCGGTGTAGAACACCACGCGGTCGTCGCCGCTGGCGCCCTGCACGCGCACGCTGGCCAGTTCCTTGTCCCAGGCCTCCTGCGCACGGGCGCGCATCGCATCGAAGCCGAGCAGGCGGCCATTGGCCATGCCCTCACTGCGCAGGTTGTTGCGTGCGCCCTCGGCGTCCACGTGCGAGATCGCCGAGATGGCGGTGACCGCGCGGCCCTTGCTCAGGTCGAAGGTGAGCCACGCGCCGCTGGGCTTGCCCTCGCCCTCCATGCCATGCCGCGAGCCCGGCACGCCGCCGGCCTCGCCCCAGGTGCCGAAGGCCTTGAACGGGCGATCGAACTCCAGGCGGAACCAGGTGGTGTACTGGTGGCCGCCGCAGAAGCTCTGCGTCACCAGCTTGCCTTCCACGACGCGGTCGCCGACCACGTTCAGGGTGCTGCCGGTGACCGTATGGCGGGCGTTGGCCTGGCCGATATTGACCAGCACGTGGCCCTCGCCCGAGGTGGAAAAGGTGTAGCGCTCGGCCGCAGCGCGGGTCAGTGCGGTCGCTTCGGCATCAATGCCGCCGTAATCGGTCAACCGCACCTTGTAGTAGCCGGCCTGGCCGCGCTCGCCGTCGTGCTGGTAGTGCGCGCCATAGCGAGTGTGGTCGAACGCCTTCGGGTCGCCCGTATCGAACGCGCCGCCGGGACCGATACGCCCGGTCACCGGCAGCACCGAGACCTGCCCGCCCTGCTCCCAGCAGCCGGCACCGGACAGGAAGGAATGGCCGAAGCCGCGGATCTGCGGATCGTCGTAGCGCCAGCCGGCGTAGTGCGCGCCGATCGGGCTGACCTGGATCATGCCGAACGGGGCGGACGCACCGGGGAAGGTGTTGCCGTCGTCCTTGCTGCCGATGAAGGTGTTGACCTCGGCACTGAGCCGCGGCGCGGCGGCCAGTGCCGGCGTCACCAGCAGCAAGGACAGGGCGAGCGTGCGCAGCAGGGAAGGCAACGGGGAACACGTCATGCGATAGGTCCTGTGGTGAACGACCGCGACCGGCGCGACGGCGCGGTCGTGGACGGCGAAAACGGTGGCCCGGCCGCCGCCGGACCGTCGCGCCCATGCCGTCCGCCGCGCGGCAGGCATGGGCACGACACGCGCCAGCTTAGAACTTGTAGGTCAACCCCAGGTACGCCAGCCGCCCGGCGTAGCCGCCGGTGTAGAAGCGCGCCCGGGTGTCGTCGCCCAGGTGCTGGCGCGACTCCTGCTTGGTCAGGTTGAGCACCGACGCGGTGAGGCTGAGCGCCGGGGTGATGTTGTACGCCGCGTTCAGATCGATCTGGTAGTACGGCTCCTCGTACACGTTCAAGCCGTTGACCAGGCCCTGCACCAATTCGCCGCGACGGTTGTACGAGGCGCGCAGCAGCAGCCGGTCGGTCTCGTAGAACACGGTGAGGTTGGTCTGGTTCTTGGCGCTGCCCGGCATCGAGGTCTTGCCGACCTCGGTGCCGTCCTCCAGCCGCACCGCGGCCTTGCTGGCATCGTTGTAGGTGTAGTTGAACTGCACGCCGAGGCCGGAGGGCAGCGTGTGCTGCGCGTACAGCTCCACGCCCTGCGAGACCGCATCCTGGCCGCCGGCCTTGGTGCTGTAGTTCTGCACCGTGACCGTCTGGCCGTTGATCAGCATGTTGACGTCGCTGATCACGTCGACCGAGAAGTTCTCCACGTTCTTGCGGAACAGCCCCACGCCCGCCACCGAGCCCGGCTGGAAGTACCACTCCAGCCCCAGGTCGAACTGGTTGGCCTTGTACGGCTCCAGCTTCTTGTTGCTGCCCGAACCGTACCAGCCCTGCTCGCTGGCACCGCCGGTCAGGCGTCGGTCGGCCACGTATTCCGGGCTGTAGTACTCCAGGCTGCCGGGCGCGGCAATGGCGTTGTAGCTGGGCCGGGCGATCACCTTCGACGCCGCCGCGCGCAGCAGCAGGTTCTCGGTCAGGTCGTAGGCCAGGTTGAAGCTCGGCAGCACGTCGGTGTACTTGCGGTCCAGCGCACTGACCACGAACGACTCGGTGCGCTGCTCGGTGTCGGACAGCCGCCAATAGCCTTCGGTGCCGCAGTAGGTATCGGCTGGCGCGCCCGCGGGCATGGCCGCGCCCTGCTGACAGGCCAGCGGATTGCCGTCGGCACCATCGAAGAAATAATCGTTGTAGGCGGTCACCTTGTCGGTGGAATCGGCATGCTGGCCGGTGCGCGCCACCCGCACGCCGACGTTGCCGCGCAGGCGCTCGGTGTGGAAGTTGAGCTGCAGGTAGGTCGAATAGATCTTCTCGTCGACGTTGTAGACGAAGTTGTCTTCGTTACGGGTCTGCATCGCGCCGTAGGTCTGGTTCAAGTAGCCGATGTAGCCGGGGAAGTTGATCGCCGGGAACGCGCTGGACTTCACCCCGCCGGCCAGGTTGTCCAGCGAGAACAGCAGGTCCGGCGAGAACTGCGTGGCCAGCGCATTGCAGCGCCCGTTCCAGTAGCGGTTGTTGTAGTCGCTCGGGTCGGTGCCCGGGCACACCCAGTAGTTGTTGCCGGTGTTGCGGTGGATACCGCCGTCGCGGCGCTTGAGGCCGAACTGCAGCGAGTCGAAGAAGGCGCCGTCCATGTGCCAGGTGGTATCGATCTGCGCGTACTGCTGCTGATTGGTGTTGCGGGTCCAGGACGAGCCGGTCGAACCCAGGTCGACCTGCAGGATGCCGTCGCGCAGGTTCTGCATCAGCTCCGGCGAGAAGGTCATGGTTGGCGTGCCGGTCAGGTCCCAGGCGCTGGCGAAGTTGCCGTTGCTCCAGCTGCCGTCGGCGTTCTGCCGGCGCGGCTTGATCGGCAGCGAGAACTGCAGTTCCGGCCCGCCCTTGGCCCAGGTGCGGCCGGCCTTGAACGACACGTCCACCTTCTCGCCGCGCCACTCGCCGCCCAGGTCCACCGTCTGCGACAGCGACTTCTCGATGTTGTAGCTGCCGGTGATCTGCGGCGTGGGCACCGTGCAGTCGTCCGAGCCCCAACCGCCCGGCGGCAGGCCGGCCGCGGCGGCCTGCGCCTCGCTGCAGTAGTAGGCCTTGCCCGGATGCAGGCTGTAATTGGCGCCGGTGACGATGGTGCCGCTTGGATCGAACTGCAGCCCGTCGAGCAGGCGGCCGCCGCGCCAGTTGCCGTCGCCGTAGTAGCGCGCGATGCTCCACTCGGGGATCTTGACCGTATTGGTCTGCGAGTTCTGCGACAGGTCGAAACGGAAGTAGTTCGCGGTCAGGGTCAGGTCGTCGGTCGGCTTGAACTGGAAGGTCAGCTGGCCGCCCTTGCGCTCGCGTTCCTCCTGCTTGACGTCCAGGCTGACCGCCGTCGGCATCATGAAGCGAGTGTAGTACTTGCCGTTCTGGTCCCAGAAGCCGGTGCCGCCCCACCAGTTGGCGTTGAAGTCCGACGGATTGCCGTTGACGTCGACCGCCGGGCCGCCTTCGTCGCGGCCGTACCACTGCCAGCTCTCGGTGCTGGCGTTGAGCGTGCGCGCGGTGCGCTTCTGCTGCGTATAGCCGACGAACACGCCAAAACGGTTGTCCTGGTCGTGCCACGAGTACGAGCCGGAGAACTGGCCATCGGTCTTCTTGCTGCTGTCCGACCACACGCCCTCGGCAGAGAGGAAGCCGGAATTTGGCTCCAGCTCCAGCGGGCGCCGCGTCTGCAGGATCACCGTGCCGCCGATGCCACCTTCGTCGATGCGCGCTTCCGGTGTCTTGTACAGCTCGGCGCTGCCGAGCAGGTTCGACGGCAGCAGCGTGTAGTTGAACGAGCGCGTCGGGTCGCCGTTGGACTCGGCGGTGGCGATGTAGTTGCCGTTCAATTCGGTCAGCACCAGCTCCGAGGACAGGCCGCGCACGCTGACGTTCTTGCCTTCGCCGCCGTCGCGGGTGATGACCACGCCGGGCACGCGCTGCAGCGCATCGGCCACGTTCTTGTCGGGGAACTTGCCCACGTCCTCGGCGGTGATCACATCGACCACGGCATTGGCGTTGCGCTTCTGCTCCAGGCTCTTCTCGATCGCGTAGCGGTAGCCGGTGACCGTCACCGCGTCCAGGTCGGTGGCCTTGACCTCCGCCTGACCCGTGGGGACCGGCGTGCCGTCGGCCTGCTGGGCGAAGGCGGTGGTGGAGGCGGCCGTCGCGAACAAGGCGATGGCGATGCCGGCGGACAGCGTGCTGCGGTTGCGTGCGGATGGCATGCAGTTCATTTCAATCATCCTCTCCCAAAGATTGATCGGCTGCGGCGGGTTCCTATCGATCCAAGGATCGGGCGAGAACCCCGCGCGGTGTCACACGAAAACTCTCCGGCGCCCTTGCGGCAAGCCGGCTTCCCTACGTCTCCCTCCCCCTTCTGCGCAGATGCGATTGGATCGTTCTAATACAGTGGAAAACTAAGTATCACAGCCCATGCAGCAGCGCATGCTGCCGCGCAACAGGCCTAATACGTCGTACGACGTCCGCCAGGCGCGGCAGGCAGGATGCTCTCACCGCGTTCGCACGCGGTCACGGCATGGCCTGCCGCGTCACCGGCTGCAGCAATTCGATCTCGGCCAGCGCCACGTCCTTGCCCGCATCCAGGCGCAGGCGGTAGGCGCTGTACACGCCGGGCTTGGCGATGCGGAATGGCCGCAATTGCCGCGCCCAGGCGAATGTCTGCGCGCGTCGCTGGTCCAGCGTGGTCCACGCGCCGTCTCCGTTGCGGCCTTCCAGCGTCCATGCCAGGCCGGACAAGGCGGCATCACCGCTTGTCAGCGTGTAGTGGGTGACGCGCTGCGGCGCTGCGAAACGCAAGTCGACGCTGGCACCGGCCGGCAGCGGCAGCGCCGTGGTCGCATCGTCGTCGATCAGGGCCGCGGCCTTGGGCTGTCCTTCCAGCGACACCGCCACGGCCTGCGACGCCACATCCTCCAGCCCGCGCGGCGCGCTGCCCGGCGGCGTCAGCGACGGCGGCAGCGCGTCCGCACCGCCGCCCCAGCGCGAGGGCGTCGCCCCCATCACGAACTCCAGGGTAGCGCCGTCGGCGATGTCCTCGTGGCGCAGCCAGGCCTTTTTCCACGGCTTACCGTTGAGCGTGAGCGACTGCACGTACACGTTGCGCGCACTGTTGTTGCGCGCGATCACCACCAGTTTGCGACCGTTGCCGAGATCGACCTCGGCGCGCGGGAACGCCGGCGAGCCGATCACGTACTCCGGCGCGCCCATCCGCAGCGGATACAGCCCGAGCATGGAGAACAGGTACCACGCCGACATCTCGCCGTTGTCCTCGTCGCCCGGATAGCCCTGGCCGATCTCGCTGCCCAGGTACAGCCGGCGCAACACCTCGCGGGTGAGGCGCTGGGTCTTCCAAGGCTGCCCCGCCGCCACGTACATCCACGGCAGATGATGCGAGGGCTGGTTGCTGTGCGCGTACATGCCCATGCGCACGTCGCGCGCCTCGGTCATCTCGTGGATGACGCCGCGGTAGCTGCCGGCAAAGCGCTTGTCCGCGGTCTCCGGCGTGGCGAAGAGTTCGTCCAGGCGGACCGCCATGGCGTCCTCGCCGCCCAGCAACCCCGCCAGGCCGGCGGCGTCGTGCGGCGTGGTGAAGGCGAAGGTCCAGGCATTGGCCTCGGTGTAGTCGACACCCCATACGCGCGGATCGAACTTCGACGCAGGCGTACTCCACTGGCCAGCCGGCGTACGCCCACGGAAGAAACGCGTGGCCGGGTCGAACAGATACACATAATCGGTGGCGCGGGCACGGAAGTACTCGGCTTCCTCGCGGTAACGCTGTGCCTGCTGCGGCTCCTGTTCCTGCTCCGCCAGCGTCTGCGCCATCTGCGCCAAGCCGAAATCGTTGAGTGCGCCCTCCAGCGTCCAAGACAGCCCTTCGTGCACGTCGTTGGCGGCGTAGCCGCGGTACATCGAGCGGGCCAGGCCCTTGCGGCCCACATTCGACACCGGCGGCACCACCGTGGCATTGCGCAGCGCCGCCGCATAGGCCTCGTGCGGATCGAAGCCGCGCACGCCCTTGAGCCAGGCATCGGCGAAGGCCACATCGGAACTGGTGCCGACCATCAGATCCGCATAGCCCGGCGAGGACCAGCGCGCCACCCAGCCGCCGTCGCGGTACTGCTGCAGGAAACCATCGATCATCGCCCCGGCTTGCTCCGGCGCGAACAGCGCATACGCCGGCCAACTGGTGCGGAAGGTGTCCCAGAAGCCGTTGTTGACGTAGACCTTGCCTGGCAGGATCGGCGCCGCGGTGCGCTCGGCATCGCCGCCGGTGTTGTCCTTGGACCAACTGTTCTGGTCGGCATGCCGCCAATCCGGATGCGCCGCATCGCCGACGTTCTCGTGGGCGATGTTCGGATACAGGAACAACCGGTACAGATTGGAGTACACCGTGACCCGCTGGTCATGGCTGGCGCCTTGCACCTGCATCCGCCCCAGCACCGCGTCCCACGCGTCCTGCGCACGCGACTGCACCAGCTCGAACCCGGCGTCGCCGATCTCCTGCTGCAGATTGCGCTGCGCCTGCTCCACCGAGATCAGCGAGGTGGCGATGCGCATCACCACCGTGCGATCCGCGCCCGGCGCGAACTTGACGTAGCCAGTCGGGCGCCCGGTGGCGATCTTGCCGCTGGCCGTCCACGGACGGTCGAAGCGCGCATACACGAACAGGCGCGTGGCGCCATTGGATAGCCCGCTGCGCGTGTCCGAGTAACCACGCAGCGTCTGCGTCGCCGCATCCAGGGTCAGCCCGCCGCGTGCATCGACGTTGTCGAACAGCAGATTGGCATCGCCGCCCTCGGGGAAGCGGAAGCGGAAGATCGCCGCACGCTCGCTCGGCGTCAGCTCCGCGCGGATGCCGTTGTCGAAGTCCACCCGATACAGATACGGGCGCGCCTCCTCGCGGTCGTGGCCGAACGACAACGCGCGCTTCGCGCGGTCCGCCTCCGGCACCCCGCGCGTGGACGAGGGCATCACCTGGAAGGTCTGGCGATCGCCCATCCACGGGCTGGGTTCGTGGCTGATCGACAGCGCCTGCAGCCGCGGCCGGTTGTCGTCGCCGTTCTGCTCGTTCCAGCGGTACAGCCAGCTCAGCGTTCCCGCATCGGTCGCCGGCACCCAGAAATTGAAGCCGTGCGGCATCGCCGTGGCCGGGATGTTGTTGCCGCGCGAGAACGTGCCGTTGGACTGCGTGCCGCGCGTGGTCACCACCTCGTCGCTGGGCCGCCGCGCCACCTGCGGCACTGGTTCGCGTCGCACCGCGACATCGTCGATCCAGCCCGACGCCACCTTGCCGGCACCGGGCTGCACCTGCAGCTCGATCGCGCGGATGCGCTTGCCGCGCAGCGCCGCCACCTCACCCAGCCGCACCTGCTTGAATGCCCACTGCTGCGGATACAGCGTCTGCGACGCCGCCTGCCCCGCCGCACCGACCAGCGCTCCGTGCTGATCCTCCACGCCCAATTCGGACAGGCGGCGCCCATCGTCGAACAGCAGATCCACCGCCACGCCGGTCGACGCCACCGTCTCGCCATCGACGATCTCCGGCAGCACCATCCACGACAGCACCGTGTCCGGCTCCACCGGACGATCGACCGCAAACAGCTGTGCGCGCCCGGCCGCAATGGCGCGATAGTGAAGCGCATGCAGCCCGGTGTAGCCCATGCCGGCCTTGGCCGCGTAGGGCTGCTGGGGGCCGTTGCCGATGGTGACCTGGAGAGCCGCTTTGTCGGACTGCTTGGCCGACGCGGGCGCAGGGTCGCCCCGCTCGAACGAAGACGCGAAGCCGGGATCGGCCGCGCATGCCGCGCCGCTACCCGCGCACAATAGCGCCGACACCGCGACGGACGCCCACCACCGGCGCGAAGATTCAGGCCGGTGCGCAAAGCACGGACGGATTGGCATGACAGACTCCCCAAACTCTCTCGGTCGGTTGTGCCGCGACGTGTGGCGTCAAGCACTTCCGGTGGCAACGGCGCACAGTGAAGGCACGCAACGTGGACCGGATCGACCCGATGAATCGCAGCTCAAGTCGGCATCCGGCACCGTTTCACGACCGCAGCTGCATGCGGACAGAAGAGCAGGCCTCAGCAAACGCGTAGCACGCGACCCCTACCCGCCGTCTTCCCCGGATGCGCTGCATCAACGGCTTTGGATCGATCCAACTGAGCTAGAAGTAACACGCCTTTTGATGAGTTGCATGCTGCTGCGCAACAGTTCGTCTCCGGATCGACAGGCAATCCAGCATCGATCGCGTTGCGTTGAATACGAAGCGGGAGACGCTGAACCGTCACGCGGCGAGGAGCGATCGAAGGCGATAGGGCGCCCTGCCTGACTGACGATCAACGGCTACACTGGGAAGCGCTGGATCGCTCCACACACAGGGGGTTTCAAAATGAAAATGGCCACACTCGCAATGTTGACTGGACTGCTGGCCACATCGAGCGCACTTGCCGACACAACACGCTGCTCGACGGACTCGTACGGCAACACCACGTGTCGCGGCGACGACGGAAGCGTGACGCGCACCAGCAAAGACTCCTACGGCAATACCACAACCCGTGACGACCAGGGCAACGTGATTCGCTGCTCCTCGGACTCGTACGGCAACAAAACCTGCCGCGGCGACGACGGAAGCGTGACGCGCAGCAGCACAGACTCCTACGGCAATACCACCACCCGCGACGACCGGGGCAACACAGTTCGCTGCTCCTCGGACTCGTACGGCAATAAAACCTGCCGCGGCGACGACGGAAGCGTGACACGCAGCAGCACAGACTCCTACGGCAATACCACGACCCGTAGCGACTAGGGCAACGTGGTTCGCGGAGCGCCGGACTCCTTCGGCAACACGACGTATCGCGACGACAAGGGCAGCGTAACGCGCTGCAGCACCGTCAGCTTTGGCATTGCCACTTGCCGACAAACAGCCTGACGCTACATTCAAGCCGACGCCGCGCTGCCGCGCGGCTTGATCCAGCAACGTCCTTCCGCGCAATGACCAGTTGAAGATTCTTGCTGGCGCGGTGTGAGATTCCGTGCGCTGGCGCGAATCATGGTGTCGAGGGGCGCGAAGGCCGCGCCGGTGAACCAATGGATACCATCGCAACCGCCATGACCGCGAACGACGCCAGAGATGCCTTCAGCGCGCTGCTACAGCGCCATTCCGGCATCGTGTTCAAGGTCGCCGGCAGCTATGCGCGCGGTGCCGAGGACCGCGCCGATCTGGCCCAGGAAATCGCGGCACAGCTCTGGCACGCCTGGCCGACGTACGACCCAGCGCGCAGCGTCAGCACCTGGATGTACCGGATCGCGCTGAACGTGGCGATCAGCCACCTGCGCAACCGCGAACTGCGGCAGCGGCACGACGCGATGCCGCTGGACGAAACCCTGCACGACGTGGCCGACGGCAACGCCGCGGACCCGGAGAACGAACAGCGGCTTCGCCTGCTGCAGGACGTCATCGCCCGCCAGCCGCCGCTGGACCGCGCACTGTTGTTGCTCTACCTCGAAGACCGCCCGCAACGCGAGATCGCCCAGATCCTCGGCATCACCGAAAGCAATGTCTCCACCAAGATCGGACGCCTGAAACAGCGCATCCGCCACGAATTTCGCTAAACCACGCCCTGGAGACCATGATGGAACTCGACGACTTCAAATCAGCCTGGCAATCGCTGGACCGCCGGCTGCAACTGGACAACACGTTGAAGCTGCACGAATTGCGCGAGCGCAAACTGGACCGGACGCGCGGCAGCCTGCGCCCGCTGTACTGGGGCCAGGTGGTCCAGATCCTGTTCGGCATTGCTTTCGTCCTGCTCGCGTCGCTGCTGTGGATGAGCAAGCCAGCACATGCTTCGCCCATCGTCGCCGGCGTGCTGGTGCAGGCGTATGGCGTGCTGACGATCGTCGCGGCCGGTGTGGTGCTGGGGCGACTCGGCAACATCGACTATGCGCAGCCGGTCGTCGGCATCCAGAAGCAATTGCTGCGCGCACGCACGCTGTACATCCGCAGCGGCATGGTCGCCGGTCTGCCGTGGTGGTTCCTGTGGATCGCGGTCTTGCAGACCTTGGCTGGCCTGGGCGACGTCGATCTGCTGGCCAAGTCACCCGCGCTGGTGTGGAGCGGCTACGGCATCGGCATCGCCGGCCTGCTCGGCAGCTGGTGGTTCCACCGCTGGGCGCGCCGCCCGCACCGCGCCGAGCTCGGCCGGAAGATGGACGACTCCTTGAGCGGCGGCAGCCTGCGCAAGGCGCTGGCGCAACTGGACGAATTGCAGCGCTTCGAGCGCGACTGAGCGCGCTTTCTCATGGCCGTCACCATCCACAAATGTCGCTTGGTTCAATTGGCGGCCTACACCTGCCGCCTGTGAGCAGCGCTCCCAGTCCGCGTCGTAGTGCAGTTCCATCTCCCCGCGCGCAGGCAGCTTCCATCGCACCACGCGAACGCCATTGGCCCAGATGGAGAGGCTGCGCCTGTGCGATCGGCGCCCCATCTCACCACTCCACTTGCTTGGTGGCGGCGGTGGAGTCGTCGCGGGTGCCGATGGTCAGCTCCAACCCCAGCGCCGCGCACCAGGCCAGGAGTTGTTCGACGCTCAACGCATGAACATTCAACTCCAGATGAGAAACCCGCGACTGGCTCAGGCCGAGACGGCCGGCCAGTGCAGCCTGAGTCAGCCCCTGGGCCTTGCGTGCGGACTGCAGTGTCGCGCCTAGTTGCGTCGCGGTGCCCAGAACGTGACGTGTCGGCATTGGGGTGTACCCGTTATCCAGCTAAACGAAAAATACGTGCAAAGCGCATAAATTCGAATAGCTGATATTCGGGTAGTTCGATTGATGTGCACGATCCTCCCGCGAAGACGCCGGGTGCCGAATGGTCGTGCGCATGCCTCACGAAAGAGATGCGGTGCAGTGGACGGCGGGGCGGGCTGAGTTGGCGAACGCGCCAAGCGCGCTAGCATGACGCGCCTGCCAATGGCGGAATTTGCTGGGAATCGATAGGCGATGTCCTCGGCCTACTGCATCGGCACCGATGCCTGGGTGCCTCGGCCTCCTTGGCCCAATCACCGCACTTTCTGCGGTGATTGGGGCGGCCAATCGCCGCACGACGTCCGCATTGCCCACCCGGGCGGCCGATGCCCCACACCAAGCGGCTACGGTGCCACCTCGCACCTGGGTCGCTTCTTCGCCGCAGGCGGCGACACCGCCGGCGCGGCCGTGATCAGCAGGGCGCCATTGGCCATCGTGATCCGCACCTTGCCGCCCACCGCGAAGCCGATGCCTTCCAGCCATAGGCCATACAAGCGAAGGCTCGGCACCTGCCGCCCGACCTGCATGCCATTACGCTCCACATCGTAGTAGCGGTAGCCGATGGTGCACTGCTTGGGGCGGCGAGGGATGAGCCGCCTGGCGGCTGGGGCGTCGTCGGCCTCGGTGGGCGCAAGCGATGCCGAAGCAACATCGGGCCAAGGCTGGGGCGACTCATTGGACGCGACCAAAATAGGCGCAGCCGCTTCGGCCTTGGAATGGCGAAGCGGTGCCTTGCCACTACTGAGTGAGGATGGAGTGTTCGAACGAACGGAAGTCTGACGGGGCATGACGTTCTCCTTGTGGTGGAGTCCGCCACCCCCGAGACCAATCAAAGGTGGCGGACGGTGCGGGTTGGTCTACCGGCCACAAGGCAACCGGCGGGCCCGAAGGCCCCCGCGCACCGCCCGCCATAAAGCTGCAAGCCCTGCCCCGCGTCGAAGACCGCGCAACAAAAAAAAGCGCCGGACATCGATGATGGGCGCTGGTGCGCCTTGTAGATTTCGGGAGACCAATCCCGGCTGCGGAATTTGCCGCAGCGACCAAATGATTACTTGCACCTGGAGTATTGTCAACGCTAAAACAGAAGCTTCTGTAGACATCCGCTGGAGATAGCTCCAGCGCTAGAAATTACATTCAAGCAATCCTGGTGGGAGCGACAGCGATGTACTATCGGCTGGCGAAGTGTAGTCGATGTAAGCTAGCCCTATTGGCTCATCCACAGGGGATACTTGGATGTCAACACAATCAATGCGAATTTGTTTTCGCGCTGGACATGCCCGGTCAGATTTTTGCCGCCTTATCAAGACTGCATAGCCACGAAATATTTTAGGAAAGCAAAGACCCAATGAAGCAGATAGCGATCTTTAACCACAAGGGCGGCGTTGCCAAGACGACGATGACCTTCCATCTTGCATGGATGCTCGCGTCTATGGGAAAGCGTGTTATGACCGTCGATTGCGACCCACAATGCAACCTTAGCGGCACGTTCCTCGGGGAGATGGATACCGATGACTATCCATTCGAAAGTCAGTCACCGCAGTCGCCACGCAACATAAAAGATGCAGTTCGCCCGGCCTTCGAATCTCGTCCATACGCAATTGAAACTACTGAACTTTATGAGGCTCCGGGTCGTCCTGGGCTTTACCTTTTCCCTGGACATGTCGGCCTGGCCGAATATGAAAGTCAACTTGCAGTATCTCACGAGCTTGCTAACACTCTATCCGCACTGCAGAACATTCCAGGCGCATTACATCACGCCATACAAAAAACAGGCTTAGCACATCAAATTGATTATGCCCTAATTGACATGAGCCCTAGCCTGGGTGCAATCAATCAAAATCTGATGATGACGAGCGATGCATTCATCATTCCAATGGCACCAGATCTTTTCTCATCAATGGCCTTGCGTTCACTAGCACGAATTTTACCAAAGTGGAGCGAGTGGGCAAAAAAAGCCTCTAATAACGAGATATTGAGGACGGCCGATTACCCATTTCCAAGCGTTAATCCAAAATATCTTGGCTCCTCTATTCAAAACTTCCGTAAACGTGCCCGACAAAAAGAGGCGGCGAAACCAACGCGAGCATTTCAGGTCTGGTTTGAGAAGCTAGCTAAGACTCGAGAAGAGTATCTTATACCCGCTCTAGATTCAGCAAAAATGCTACTTCCTCAGCGCACTTATGACGAATCAGAAGCTCCACTCAATAAATTTCTGATGGAAATTGGATCACTAGACGGACTGATCGCAACAGCGCAAGAACTTGCCAAGCCAGTCTTTGCAATTGACCTACAGCACGACACCGATCACAGGGGAACCGTTGCTGATACATATAGAGCTAAGATTGCGGACGTTCGACGGAGCTTTGATGCCGGAGCAAGAAAAATAATCAAACTTACAAACGGATTCTAAGCCATGGAAAGGTTTTCGACCGCCATTGAAACCTTCGCCCATGCGATGGAGCGGGCGCGCCAGATGATCAGCCTGTTTGATGCACTCACTGCCATTCGACCTGCAGATCCGGCGAATGATGACGCTTTACGAGCAGCTTACTTTCAGGCCGTTAGTTCTTTTGACTTTTTTGCTCACGAAATCGCCGCCATTGAGGCAAGGCACAGGTTTGCAAATGGTATTGCCACACAAAATATTAGGCTACCGATGGATATTTTGACATCACAGGATATAGATGTCCGAATAACGAATGCCGACACACATATCCGGCTAACCAATTCCTATAAAGCATTTGTCGACCCTGCGAAACTAGCAGAACTACTCTCTTGCTATTGCGATAACCCCTGGAAAATTATATCTGACGGCATTAACACAACCCACTCCCCAGGAAAAAACGCCGAAGACCTAAAGGCACAACTAAAGAGCATCTGGAAGCGACGAAATCAAATTGCTCATGAGGCAGATATCAATCCAACGCTAGCCGGCATCACGCTGTGGCCTATTGACAAGGCGGATGCGGAAATAACTATTGCATTCCTCATTCAGATCGCCGAACAGCTACCAGCCACCATAGCCACACCATTGCCGTAAAGATTCACCCGCTCTACATTTTATATACCCCCCACCAACGATAAAATATAAATCCGAGCAAAGTCGAATAATCAACAATGACTTCCAAGTGAAGGGACCGCCTTCCTTCTAATATACGTTTGCCTTTAAGAATAAACAACGTCAACCCGAGAACGGCGTCAAATTTATTTTTAACAACCACCTTACCTAAGAGCAAACAGGATGTAATGGATTTGAAATCCCGAGTCAGACTACACCTGCCATACCAGGAGGCAGATTAAATTTACTCGCATCAATACCTTCGGGTGACGTCGAACTGGTTTTGCGGAGCGATCGATCTCCGTCAGCAGCTTCAAAGTTGATATCGACGGCACGGTGAGAAAGGCGACTCAAACCATCTCAGGACCGGCGGGCTTCACCGTCTCTGATAAACTGGAAATTAGCGGTTATTTTCACACTCCCGAGGTATGGGCGCGAAGTAGCGGGACGCACACCCGCTACTTGCCTCGCATAATGTCGATCTGCTCTTGGATGTACTGATCAAGGCGCGCTTCTTGATCGGACAATGCGCCCCGAAGTCTCTGCGTCTGTCGAATAAAATTGCAGTACTTATCTAGCGCAGCATGTTCGTCCTTCTCTTCCGATAGGGAGCGAAGACGTCTCTTCCACCCTGGGATTGGATCTGACGTGGACGGCCCCCTAAGGTTGCCTTGAAGCCACGTCGCCAATGCTGGCCCCTGAACGAGTTCTCCGGTGTAACCATTATTCTTCGCGTACTCCACTCCTTTTTCGGAGAAGGCAAGCGGCCATGCCTGCGCATCAATGACGACCTGACGACGTGAATACACCGCCCCCCGGGGAGAGTTATTTACAACAAATTTAATCTGTTCGTCCGCTTCGTCGATGGTCCGGGACATATCCAGTACTAGGTCTGCGATCATGTTGCACTTCATGTTCACCGCCACAACCCTAATTCGCCTCCAAGCTGCTTCGAAAAGATCTGCAGCGTCGAATAGCATCCGAAGACCATCGGTATGCCCGAGGTACTTTGCGGCCCTGTGGGATATGGCTTGTTGAGAACCGCAACTCCAACTGGATGGCTTGTATGCTACCAGCAGATCACAGCAGGTCACCAAGTAGAAGTTAGCGAGGGAGTGCAATATTCCTTCATGCCGCAGCCCAGCATGGTAGGAGCTGTTCCGGAAGGAGTGAAGCCAATTTATTGACCGACTCAACGGCTCGGTGATGAGTCCTGTTTGCAGCGCAAGGGTCACCTTTGCATCAAAGTCTTGACCCAAAGCCGCCTCAAGAACTCGATCATTGATATTGCTTTCAGTGTCATCGAACCATCGGCTCGCAAAGAGCTTCTTATGCTTGGCGTACTGATGGAGAGTCAACTCCACAACGTTGTCCACAAGCAGGATGGCGAAGCGGTCAAAGTTTCTGTCCTTCAACACAAGCTGATCAAGAGCAAGGTCAAGTTGGTCAATGTGATCACAGAGTTCGCGAATCATTCCTCAATGGTCCCTTTCGCGTCTCGAACGCTAACGTAGCCGACGCCGCCTTATGATTTCAATGATAGATCTGACCTCCCGTGCACCCAACACCAATGTATGAAAGAGAGTGGCCTACAATAGTGAGCGGCCTTCTCAAGGTGTCATTCCGGGGGTGACCCCTCCGCTTTTGGCAGTCGCCCAAAGCTCAAAATAGCGGGTCAGGATACCTCAGGATCAGGTTGACTTTTTAACCCTCGCTTTTTTCCTAGCAGACAACTTCCAATTACCCTTGCGCATGAGCTCGTAGGCGATCATGACAACGGCTCCCACGCATTGACGATGGGAACTCCAGTGGGTTCAAAATCAGAGACATTGCGCGTAACCACCGCCATACCATGCACCAGCGCCGTCGCCGCGATGAGCGCGTCGCGCTCGCTGCGCTTGTCGGGTACATGCAACCGGGCGCAGCGTTGCGCCACAGCGGTGTCGATCGGCAATGTGCGTCCGGAAAACTCGGGCAATACGTGTTGCTCCAGCCATGAGCGCAGCATGGCACCCTGTGTAGCATCCTTGCGTTCAATCGACAGAACGCCCAGCTCAAGCTCCATGACGGTGATGGCCGAGATGAAGAGATCGGCGGCATCGACGCTTTCCGCCCACGCCGCCACATTCGCATCCGCCCTGCCGAGCCGCACCTTGCGCAACTCCGACAGCACATTGGTGTCGAGCACGTACATCACGAGAGATCAGCCGGCCGGACCCCAATCGTCACGCGCGGCGGCTCGAACTCGACGTCTGCAATGCCCGGCATCGCCAGCGCATCAGCAATGTTGCGCCGCTGCCTGGTCAGCCGTTGATAGTCCTCGAAGCTCAACAGCACGTGCGCAGGCTTGCCGCGGTCCGTGATGAACACCGGGCCGTTTTTGGTAGCCTTCTTTGCACGGGTCACATCCTGATTCAGTTCCCGACTGGATAGGGTTGTGATGGTCATAAGGCACCTCCTAGATCCGCTCAATGTAGTTACGTTACTACAACGATGCTTAAGCGGCAAATGGCGGATCAACACGGCGACGAGTGTCTCAGCCAGGCAGCCATTCCTGTCGAGAACGGGCCGGGTTCTCTCCTAACATCCGCTATTTTCAAGAGCGGACAACATGCAGTCGCCGTTGCATGCTGCTGGTAGACCACTAGCAATCGCTACTGCCCGCATCACATCGCCCCACGCAGCTATCGCTGCCAGGACTAGCTCCCCACACTTCTGCTAGTTAACCTGGTGACACGCGAGAGGAGCTATATGGCACGAGGCACAGACTGGTCGCATGAAGAAGTGGAGGCCTGCGTCGCCGACTACTTGCACATGCTCACGCTCGAACTGAACGGCCAGCGGTATAGCAAGACCGTCCATGCACGTGCGCTGGCCCAGCGGCTTGACGAGCGCAACAGGGCCGCCATCGAGTTCAAACACTGCAACATCAGCGCAGTCCTTCTCGCACTCGGCTACCCGTACATCGATGGCTACAAGCCGCGCGGCAACTACCAGACCCTGTTGTTCGACGTGGTGGGAGGTCAGGCGCAGTCGAACGATGCACTACAGGCTGCTGCTCAATCCGCGGTGCTGCGGCCTGCCGTCATGATCGCCCCAGAGGATACGGATGCCGTATGGGTTCCGGCACCGACAGCGGCACGGGTACGAGAGACACCACCTATCTACCTGCCCAGATTCTCGCCTATCCAACGCGACTACCTGGCACAAGAAGCGCGGAATCAATCGTTGGGCCGGGCCGGCGAGTTGTTCGTAATAGAGTTGGAAACCCGCCGCCTTCATGCAGCCGGCCAAAAAAGCCTGGCCAATCGGGTCGAGCACATAGCCGCTTCTCAAGGCGATGGCCTAGGCTACGACGTACTCTCCTACGAGACCGATGGCCGAGAACGACTCATCGAGGTAAAGACCACCGCGTTCGGCATCCTGACTCCATTCCATGTCAGCCGCAACGAACTGGCGCGCTCGGAAGTCGATGCTGACAAATACCGCCTCTATCGTCTCTTCGACTTCCGCGCAAAGCCACGCCTATTCGATCTGCCCGGCGCCATCGCTTCGCATTGCCTTCTCGAGTCAGCCATGTACATCGCGCGCTTCTAAGACGACGGCCTCACCAACACTACAAGAATGGGATCAGACTCACTTCCAACGTCCGCTCATCTTGAAGAGCAGACAGCATGCGGTTGCCTTTGCATGCTGATGGTGGGCCCACCAGGATTCGAACCTGGAACCAAAGGATTATGAGTCCTCTGCTCTAACCGTTGAGCTATAGGCCCGGATGCGTCCGGAGCGGGCGGGCGATGCGTCGGCCGCCGGCTTGGCGCCTCTGGCGTACTCGCTGGGGAGGCGCCGAAGCAGCGTGAGTTTACAGTTCGACGTGGCGCGCTGTCTTCCCGAGACGGGAGCGTCGGGGCTCCCACGCAGCTTACCCCTACGCGTGAAAACGGTAGCGGGCCGTGCTGACACCCATCAGCAGGGCCGCAACCTTCCGCCAGCCACAAACAGCGAGCGCCGCTACTGGCCCCCAATGCCAGAGAACATGCTCGCGACACAAGCAGCGACCTGCCGCGCCTGCCCCTCCGGCACAATGATCTTCACGACTTTACTGCCGGTCCAGTGGAACACGTGGTCATCCAGCAGTTCGATGGCGAGTACGTTCCCGTTGAACGCGTATCTCGCCCGCCTGGTCGCGAATCCATGGATCTGGTCGTCCGCCTCGATGTAGAGGCACCCGGGATCCTCGATCTCGTCCCGGCAGAGCCCGATGTTGTACGGCTGGCCGGCACGCTCTTGGTCGATCAGGAAGCCCAGCGAAAAGTAGCCGTCGTCGCTTTCCTGGTTGTCGACGTCTGCTCGCAGCGACTTCAGGATGTCATCCACGCGCCCTCCCATGCGTCCCCTGCCCCGCCAAGTGGTGCGGGCCGGCACCAGGATAGCGTGTGCCCGCGACACCATGGCCGCGCACGTCCACGCCGTACCGCATACGATCAACTGCGACTCCTAGTCCTCCACTCCCAGCACCAGCACCGCCAATGGCGGGATGGTCAGCGCCAGCGACGCCGGATGCCCATGCGCGCCGACGTTCTCGGCGCGCACGCTGCCGCCGTTGCCGGTGTTGCTACCGCCATAGATCTCCGCGTCGGAGTTCAGCAGTTCGCGCCAACGCCCGCCGCGCGGTACGCCGATGCGGTAGCCGTGGTGCACCTGCGGGGTGAGGTTGGCCACCACCAGCAGCGGTGCGTCGCCGCTGCGGGCCTTGCGCAGGTAGGCGAACAGGCTGTTGCCGGCGTCGTCGCCGATGACCCAGGCGAAACCTTCCGGCTCATCGTCGCGGGCGTGCAGCGCGGGGTGCTCGGCGTAGAGGCGGTTGAGGTCGCGGACCAGGCGCTGGATGCCGCGGTGGTTCGGCTGGTCGAGCAGGTGCCAGGGCAGCGCGGCGTCGTGGTTCCACTCGGTGGGCTGGGCGATCTCGCAGCCCATGAACAGGAGTTTGCGCCCGGGGTGGGTGTACATGTAGCCGAGGTAGGCGCGCAGGTTGGCGAAGCGCTGCCAGTCGTCGCCGGGCATGCGCCCAAGCAGGGAGCGCTTGCCGTGCACCACTTCGTCGTGGGAGATGGGCAGCATGAATCGCTCGGAATACGCGTAGACCATGCTGAAGGTCATCTCGCCGTGGTGGTAGCGGCGGTAGATCGGGTCCAGTTCGATGTAGTGCAGGCTGTCGTGCATCCAGCCCATGTTCCACTTGTAGTCGAAGCCCAGGCCGCCGTGGGCGAGGTCGGCGGTGACGCCGGGCCAGGCAGTGGATTCTTCGGCGATGGTCATGGCGCCCGGCGCCTGCTCGGCCACCACCTGGTTGAGCCGGCGCAGGAAGGCGATGCTCTCGTAGTTCTCGCGGCCACCGTGGATATTGGGCACCCACTCGCCGGCGTTGCGGCTGTAGTCGCGGTAGAGCATGGAGGCGACCGCGTCCACGCGCAGGCCGTCGACGTGGTAGCGCTGCAGGAACTCCAGCGCGCTGGCGATCAAGAAGCCGGAGACTTCGCGACGGCCGTGGTTGTAGATGAGCGTGTTCCAGTCGCGGTGGAAACCTTCGCGCGGGTCGGCGTGTTCGTACAGGGCGGTGCCGTCGAAGTGGGCCAGGCCGTGCGCGTCGGTGGGGAAATGCGCCGGCACCCAGTCGACGATGACGCCGATGTCTTCGCGGTGGCAGCGGTCGACGAAGCGGGCGAAGCCTTCCGGGCTGCCGAAGCGCGCGGTGGGCGCGAACAGGCCCAGCGGCTGGTAGCCCCAGGAGCCGCCGAACGGGTGCTCGCTGACCGGCAGCAGTTCGATGTGGGTGAAGCCCATATCGGCCACGTAGGGAATCAGCCGCTCGGCCAGTGCGTCCCAGTCGAGCATGCTGCCGTCGGCGGCGTGCATCCACGAGCCGGCGTGCACCTCGTACACGCTGATCGGCGCCTGCGGGGCGTGGCGGCGCGCGCGCGTGGCCATCCAGGCGTCGTCGCGCCACTGGAACGGCGTGGGGTCGGCGACGATGGAGGCGGTGCCGGGCGCCAGTTCGGCCTGGCGCGCGACCGGGTCGGCCTTGGCCGGCAGTTCTTCGCCGCGCGGGCCGCGCAGAGCGAACTTGTAGCGGGCGCCGGGGCCGACGCCGGGCACGAACAGCTCCCACACGCCGGCCTGGTGGCGCAGGCGCATCGGGTGGCGGCGCGCGTCCCAGCTGTTGAAGTCGCCGATCACCGCCACGCGCGAGGCGTTGGGCGCCCACACCGCAAAGCGGGTGCCGCGTTCGCCGTCGACCTCGACCACGTTGGCGCCCAGCGCGTCGGCCAGGTGCAGGTGATGGCCTTCGCCGATCAGGTGCAGGTCGAAGTCGCTCAGTTGTGGGCCGAAGGCGTAGGCGTCGGCGGTGTCCTGCTCGCCGCCGGGCCAGCGGATGCGCAGGCGGTAGCGCCCCTCTTTCGGCAGTTCGGCATGGAAGAAGCCTTCCGGGCCCTGCTGCAGCGGCACTTCGCTGCCGTCCTCCAGCACCGCCAGCACCGCATCGGCGCCCGGCTGGTAGCTGCGCAGCACCCGCGCCTCGCCGCGGCGATGCGCACCCAGCACGGCGAACGGGTCGCCGTGGCGGGCGGTGGCGAAGGCGCGTTGCGTCGCGTCGTCCCAGACGTGGACGGCATCACTCATCGAATCGACTCCTGGGGCGCGGGAAAGCGGTCGAGTATGCGCAACAGTCCCTGTATGGGCACCATGATCCATGCCGGGCGGTTGGCGGCCTCGTAGCGAATTTCGTAGCAGGCCTTCTCGATCAGGAACAACAAGGTGGTGGCCTCGAACGCAGCCGGCGCCACCCACGGATGCGGGCTCGCATCGAGCACCGCACGGTAGGCCGCCAGGAACGCGGCGCTGGCGCGGCTGCGGAACGCGGCCAGGTACGCCTCCTGCGCGGTGTCCAAACCCGCGCCCACACGCGCCGCGGTGCCTTCTTCGCCGCGTGCGGACACTTCGCTGGCGTAGTCCAGCGAGCGCAGGAAGCCGGCCACGTCGTGCAGCGGGCTGGCCTTGGCGCGGCGTTCGTCCAGCGACTTGGCCGGCTCGCCTTCGAAGTCGATCAACACCACGTCGTCGAACGCGACCAGGATCTGGCCGAGGTGGAAGTCGCCATGTACGCGCGTCAGCAATGCGCCGGACAACAGCGACGGCGCCTGCTGCAGCCAGGCATCCAGGCGCGCGCGCTCGGCTAGCAGGCTGTCCACCGCGGCGTGTTCGGCCGGGTCGTCGTTGGCGTCGCGATGCGCCAGCAAGGTGTCCCACATCGCCTGCACCTCGTGCACCACGCCGTCCACCACCTGCTGCGCCGCGGCCGCGTCCACCGGCTGCGGCGCGAAGGCGGGCGCGTCGGTGGGTTGCGCCAGCACCGCGTGCAGCTCGGCCAGGCGCCGGCCGACCAGGGCGGCGAAGGCGTCGTAGCCGGCCACGCTCTCCAGCCGCGCCGCATCGTCCTGGGCGGCGTCGTATTCCTCGGCACCGCGTGCGAGATGATCCAGGGTCCAGCGCCAGGCGTCGCCCTGGTTGCGCACGAAGCCCTGCAGCAGGGCCAGCGTGGTCTCGCTGCCGTCGGCCTCGACGCGGGCGACATGGCCCAGCAGCGGCGCGGCGTTGGCATAGCCCAGCGCAGTGAGGCGCTCGCCGATCTCGATCTCCGGATTGATGCCGGCCGACACGCGCCGCAGCAGCTTGAACACCGCCGCGTCGCCGACGATCAGCGAGCTGTTGCTCTGCTCCGCCGACAGCCAGCGGATCTCCGGGTCGGCGGGGATGGTCACACGCTGCAGCGCCGCGGTGGGACAGAAGCGAATGCGCTCGGCGGCCGCCTCGGCGCCGGCCTCGCCGTCCACGCGCAACTCCGCCTTGTCGCGCAGCGCGGCGAGCATGCTCAGGGTGAAGGGCTTCAGCGCGAAGGCATCGGTCAGGTAGCCCACCTCGCGGCCGTGGCGCACGCGCGCCAGCGCCAACTGTTCGGCCAGCACGCTCGGCTGCTCGCGTTCCCAGACGATGCCCAGCGGCAGGATGTAGCGCTCGTGGGCGCTGTCGTCCAGCTCCGCCTCGATCTCCAGCAGGGTCAGGCCGTCGCCGCCGGACAGCGGCGTGCGCCGGGCGATGCGCACGCTGCGCAGCGCGCGGTCCTTGGCCGCGAACCAGCGCCGGGTGGACAGCCACGCCGGCAGGATGTCGCGCTCCAGCGTCGGCAGGTGCGGCTGCAGGCCGGCGCTGTCGGTTCCGTTGCGCAGCACCAGGGTCTGGTAGTCGGGCAGCGGTACCGGCGCCGGCACATGCCAGTCCGGCAGCGTGGCATTGCCGACCAGTTGGAAGGCGTAGAAGCCGAATGCCGGCACGGTGAGCAGATAGGTCAGGCGCCCGATCGGCGGGAAGCTGCCGCCGCCGAGGATGTCCACCGGCACCCGGCCCTCGAACTCGGACAGGTCCAGTTCCACCGCCTGCAGCGTATGCGAGAGGTTGGCCACGCACAGCACGGTCTCATCCTCGTGGCAGCGCAGGTAGGCGAGCAGGCGGCGGTTGCCCGGGTACAGGAAGCGCAGCGCGCCACGGCCGAAGGCGCGGTAGCGCTTGCGCACCGACAGCACGCGGCGGGTCCAGGTCAGCAGCGAGTACTGGTCGCGCTGCTGCGCCTCCACGTTGACCGCCTGGAAGCCGTACAGCGGGTCCATGATCGGCGGCAGCACCAGCGCCGCGGGATCGGCGCGCGAGAAGCCACCGTTGCGGTCGATCGACCATTGCATCGGCGTGCGTACGCCGTCGCGATCGCCGAGATGGATGTTGTCGCCCATGCCGATCTCGTCGCCGTAGTACAGCACCGGCGTGCCGGGCATGGTCAGCAGCAGCGAGGTCATCAGCTCGATGCGGCGGCGGTCGCGCTCCAGCAGCGGCGCCAGGCGCCGGCGGATACCCAGGTTGATGCGCGCGCGGCGGTCGGCGGCGTAGGTCTGCCACAGGTAGTCGCGCTCGGAGTCGGTGACCATCTCCAGAGTCAGCTCGTCGTGGTTGCGCAGGAAGATCGCCCACTGACAACTCTCCGGGATCTCCGGGGTCTGGCGCATGATGTCGGTAATGGGGAAGCGGTCCTCGCGCGCGATCGCCATGTACATGCGCGGCATCAGCGGGAAGTGGAACGCCATGTGGCATTCGTCGGCGTTCTCGCCGAAGTACTGCTGGGTGTCTTCCGGCCACATGTTGGCCTCGGCCAGCAGCATGCGGTCTGGGTACTCGGCATCGAGCGTGGCGCGGATGCGGCGCAGGATGGCGTGGGTCTCGGGCAGGTTCTCGTTGGAGGTGCCCTCGCGCTCGATCAGGTACGGCACCGCGTCCAGGCGCAGGCCGTCCACGCCCAGGTCCAGCCAGAAGCGCATCACTTCCAGCACGGCTTCCATGACCGCCGGGTTGTCGAAGTTCAGGTCCGGCTGGTGCGAGTAGAAGCGGTGCCAGAAGTACTGGCCGGCCTCCGGGTCCCAGGTCCAGTTGGACTTCTCGGTGTCGCAGAAGATGATGCGGGTGCCGGCGTAGTCCTGGTCGCTGTCGGACCACACGTAGAACGCGCGCTCCGGCGAGCCGGCCGGAGCCATGCGCGCACGCTGGAACCAGGGGTGCTGGTCGGAGGTGTGGTTGATCACCAGTTCGGTGACGATGCGGATGCCGCGCGCGTGCGCCTGCTCCACGAAGCGCTGGAAGTCGGCGATGCTGCCGTAGTCCGGATGCACCGCCATGTACTCGGCGATGTCGTAGCCGTCGTCGCGGCGCGGGCTGGGGTAGAACGGCAGCAGCCAGATGGTGTCCACGCCCAGGTCGGCGATGTAGTCGAGCTTGGAGATCAGCCCGGGGAAGTCGCCGATGCCGTCGTCGTTGGAATCGAAGAACGACTTGACGTGCACCTGGTAGATGATCGCGTCCTTGTACCAGCGCGCATCGCCGGCCGGTGCGCGCGGCTCGAGTTGGGGGGACGACGGCGCGGCGACATTCATGCAAGAACTCCGGCGCGGATGCGCCACAGGGAGAACGGCCGCGACGGATCGAGGCGGATGTGTTGGGTCTTGCCGTACCAGGCGAAGTCGTGGCCGTCCCACAGGTCGCGCACGGCGACGCTGGCGTGGTCGGGCAGGCCCAGCTCCCACAGCGGCACTTCGATCTGCGCGTTCTGCGCCGCATGCGGGTCCAGGCTCACCGCCACCAGCACCAGGCTGCGTCCGCGCGCCAGGTGTGCGGCGTCGAGGAACTTGCCGAAGTACAGCACCTGCTCGTTGTGCGCGACGTAGAAGCGCGTGCCCAGGTGCGACTGCAGCTCCGGATGCTGGCGGCGCAGCAGATTGAAGCGGGTGATCTCCTCGACGATGTCGCCCGGTGCGCGCTCCGGCCACACGCGCAACTGGTACTTCTCCGAGTCGAGGTATTCCTCCTTGCCCGGCAGCGGCGTGGCCTCGCACAGCTCGAAGCCCTGGTACATGCCCCACAACCCGGACAGCGTGGTCGCCAGCGCGGCGCGGATCAAGTGCCCGCTGCGCCCGCTGTGCTGCAGGAACAGCGGATTGATGTCCGGCGTGTTGACGAAGAAGTGCGGGCGGAAGCACTCGCTGGGCGCGCCGCTGTTGAGTTCCTCGATATAGGCCTGCAGCTCGGCCTTGTGCTGGCGCCAGGTGAAGTAGGTGTAGGACTGCGAGAAGCCGACCTTGGCCAGCCGGTACATCGGCTTGGGCCGGGTGAAGGCCTCAGACAGGAACACCACCTGCGGATGGCGCCCGCGCACCTCGGCGATCAGCCATTCCCAGAACGGGAACGGCTTGGTATGCGGGTTGTCGACGCGGAACAGCGTGACGCCTTCGTTGACCCAGAACAGCACCGCATCGCGCAGCGCGTTCCACAGCGCCGGCACCGCGCCGCTGGCGTAGAAGTCGACGTTGACGATGTCCTGGTATTTCTTCGGCGGGTTCTCCGCGTACGGGATGGAGCCGTCGGCGCGCCAGGTGAACCAGTCGGGATGGTCGCGCAGCCACGGATGATCCGGCGCGCACTGGATGGCGAAGTCCAGCGCCAGTTCCAGGCCGTGCTCGGCCGCGGCCGCGCGCAGACGACGAAAACCGTCGAGCCCGCCCAGCTCCGGATGCACCTCGGTATGGCCGCCCTCGGCCGAGCCGATCGCATACGGGCTGCCGGGTTCGCCCGGCTCGGCGGTCACCGCGTTGTTGCGGCCCTTGCGGTTCTTCTCACCGATGGGATGGATCGGCGGCATGTACAGCACGTCGAAGCCCATCGCCTGGATGTGCGGCAGCCGCGCGATTACGTCGTCGAAGGTGCCGTGGCGCTGCGGATCGCCGCTCTGCGAGCGCGGGAATAGCTCGAACCAACTGGCGAAGTGTGCGGCGCGGCGCTCGGCCTCGACCCGGAAGGTCATCGGGTATTCGGTGCGGAACGGCTTGGCGTCGGCGCGCGCCATCGCTTCGGCGGTGTCGGGTTCGAGCAGCAGCTGCGCCTTCTCGGCCAGGTCGTCGGTGCGGGCGATACGGGTGGCGATGGCCTTCAGCCGCGTCGCCAGCGCGCCGCGGCTGCGCCCGCGCGCCGCTTCGACCTGGGCCAGCGCCTCCTGCACGTCCACCGGCAGCAGGGTGCCGGCGGCGCGCTTCTTCTCCAGGTCGGCATGGGTGGTGGCGTAGATATCGCGCCAGGCCTCGATGCGGAATTCGTAGCGGCCCAGGCGCTGCAAGGGGAACTCGCCGCGCCAGCGGTCGTTGCCGAGCGCGCGCATCAGCGCGCTCGACCAGGTGCGCGCATCGGCGGCACGCCACAACAACGCCACGGCAATGCGGTCGTGGCCGTCGCAGAACGCGTCGGCTTCGACGCAGACGCGGTCGCCGACCGTGCGCTTGACTGGGAAGCGCCCGTCGTCCACAGACGGCGTCACCGACTCGATGCACACCCGCGCCTCGCCAGCCGCGACCTCCGCCGGGGTGCGTGCGCGCGCCGCGGTCAGCACCGGGCGCGCCGGCAGGCTTCGATAGATGCGTACCTCGCCCGCTTCCAGGGTGCCGCCTTGCTCGCCCTGGATCGGCTCGCCGTGGTCGCTGAGCAAACCTTCGCTGTCGCCGAGCAGGCGCAGCAGCGCCGGCCCCGGCACCGGGAGCAGGTGGTCGCGGTCGCTGTTGAGCAGCACCAGCCATGGCGCAGCGTCCAGCGGTTCCACCGCCACCGCGGTGAGCGCGCCGTCGCGCAGCAGCGGGCGCAGGCGCAGCGACGCGGTGGCGTCGGGCAGCGATGCAGCCGGCGTGGACGCATCGCTCTCGGAGGATCCGTGCTGCGCAGACGTGGGCTGCCCGTGTTCCGTCGGTGTGTCCTGCGCGGCGATCGCCCAGGCCCCACCGAACGCGGCGGCCAGGCGCTGCCGCTGCGCGCGTGGCAAGGGCAGTGGCGTATCCGAGGCCGCCTCGGCATCGACGGTGGCGACCACGCAGCGCGCCAGCGCACGCAGGGCGCTGTCCTCATCGAAGAACCAGTCGCCGCGGCCGTCCCACCAGGCCAGCGACGAGAACGCGGCATCGAAGCCGGCGCCTGCCAAGCCGCGCAAGGCGTCCAGGCCCAAGCCGGGCGTCCACGCCAGCAGCCGCGCCTGCGGCGCATGTGCGTGGACCCCGTCGATCAGAGTGCGCCACAATGGCGCCGGAATGCGGTCTGGCTGCAGCACGCGGAAGCCGGCCACGCCGCTGCGCAGCCAGTCGACCAGGCGCGCACTCCACCACTGCGCCAGGCCCGCCCCTTCTTCCGCAGAGGCGAAGCGGCCCACCGCAATATCCGGCGCGGCACGTTCGGCGCGCGGATCCGGCAGCGCCGAGCTGCGTGCGCGGAACCAGTGCGGATGTTCCTGCAGCAGGCGGCTGCCGCCGCCGATCTCGTCGATGCGCAGGTCCAGCAGCACGCGCAGGCCGTGCTGTTCGGCGCGCTGGATCCACTTGCGCAACTGTGCTTTACCGCCGGGGTCGTCGGCTGCCGGATCGTGCAGACGGCCCTGCGCATCCTGTGCGAACGGATTGGGCAAGACGATGTGATCGCAGCCCTGTGCCTGTGCCGCCGCCATGGCCGTGTCCAGCGCGGCCGCATCGTGAGGAGGAAAGAGAGACAGCAGGCAGACATGCATTCGGAAGATCCCGTTCGACGAATGAGAAGGACACGTCGCCTCTGCGCGCCGTTGCCGGCAGCGCCGATCGCGCCGTCGCATGGCAACGGCATCGGAATGGGACAGGCCTGCACGCGGTCGCGCTTGCAGTCATCGCGACGGTGCCGGCGCACCCGGTCCGCGCGATGCGATGCAGCCGCGCTACAAGACCACGAACGCCGCAAATGGAATGTGTGGATGACATTAAATGCGCGTGCATGTGATGCGACGCGCTATGACAGGGTGTGGCGGCGCACGCTGCGCGACGCCATACGCAATGCGGGCCATGCCGAATTCACGTGATGCTGACGCTCGCGCTTGCGTCGCGCACGAGGCCGCAGTGTGGCGCAGAGGCCTCGGTCGTCTTCCAGGTGCAGACTCACGTCGGAGCGGCTTCAACGCATCTACGAACTTACTGCCACTACACTCCAGCCGAACGCCGCTGGCCCCTGGAACCCAACTTTCATGACGCCGCGACGCGCGAAGTGATGTGCTTTCCGATGCAGCAATGCGTCGGGACTGAAGTCCCTCCCACAGTGCACCGGGCGGGCTCGCCGTAAGCCCCTGTGGGAGCGACTTCAGTCGCGACGAGTGAAGCCATCCAATGACCGATTGCTACAGCAGTCGGGACTGAAGCCCCTCCCACATTGCACCCGGCAGGCTCGCCGTAAACCCACGCGGGGATCAACTGTCATGCAGCCGCGACACGCGACGTGATGTGCGTTTTCCGATCGCCCAATGCGTCGGGACTGAAGTCACTCCCACATTGCACCGGGCAGGCTCGCCGTAAGCCCCTGTGGGAGCGCCTTCAGTCGCGACCAGTGAAGCCATCCAATGACCGACTGCTACAGCGGTCGGGCCTGAAGCCCCTCCCACAATGCACCCTGCAGGCTCGCCGTAAATCCATGCGGGGTCGACTGTCATGCCGCCGCGACACGCGACGTGATGTGCGTTTTCCGATCGCCCAATGCGTCGGGACTGAAGTCCCTCCCACAGTGCACCGGGCGGGCTCGCCGCAAGCCCCTGTGGGGCGGCTTCAGCCGACAGAGCTCGACCGGGAATGCCCCGTCGCGGCTGAAGCCGCTCTTACGGAACATCTCCCGGAATAGGTGGAGCGCCCTTCACTCGCTCATCGAATAGGCGCGCTCGGCACCCGCCGCTGCCCAGGCGGTGTTGGGTGTGGCCTGCAAGGTGAAGCGCAGTTCGCCGCCGGCCATCAGTTCCTCGTGGCGCAGGAACGCGCGATTCAAGGGACGTCCGTTGAGGGTGACGCCGCCGACATAGGGATGCGCCTCGTCCAGGCCGTCGGCGATCACCGTGAAGCGCTTGCCGTTGGGCAGCGCCAGGGTGGCGCGCGGCAGGAACGGGCGACCGAGGATGTACTGGTTGCTGCCCGGCGCCACCGGGTAGAAGCCCAGCGCGGTGAACACGTACCACGCCGACATCTGCCCCATGTCGTCGTTGCCGGCCAGGCCGTCCGGGCGCGCGGCGTACTGGCTGCGCATGATCTGCTGCAGCCGCGCCTGGGTGCGCCACGGCTGCCCCGCGTAGGCATACAGATAGGCGACATGATGGCTGGGTTCGTTGCCATGCGCATACCAGCCGATCAACCCGGTGATGTCCTCCATATGCGCGAACACCTTGGGATCGACCTTGGCGTCGAACACCTGGTCCAGCCGCGCCAGCAGCTTGTCGTCGCCACCGTGCGCACGCGCCAGGCCGGCCACATCCTGCAGCACGTACCAGGAGTACTGCCAGGCGTTGCCTTCGGTGTAGTCGGTGCCGTAGCCGCTGGCGTCCGGATCGAACGGAGTGCGGAAGCTGCCGTCGCGCTTGCGCGCGCGCATGAAGCCGGTGTCCGGGTCGAAGGCGTTGCGCCAGTTGCCGGCACGCTTGGCGAAGGCGGCGGCGATCTCGCTGCGGCCCATCTCCTTGGCCATGCGCGCGATGGTCCAGTCGTCGAAGGCGTATTCCAGGGTCTTGGAGGCGGCCTCGCCTTCCTCGTCGATCGGCACGTAGCCCAGCTCGCGATACTGGGCGATGCCGTCGTAGGGGCCGTAGTTGGCGCTGGCCACCATGGCCTCGAGCGCGGCGTCGGTGTCGTAGCCGCGGATGCCCTTCATGTACGCGTCGGCGATCACCGGCACCGCGTGGTAGCCGATCATGCACCAGGTCTCCAGACCATGGAACGCCCACACCGGCAGCACGCCGTAGGGGCTTTCGCGCTGGTGCGCGAGCAGCGAGTTGACGATGTCGTTGGTCCGTTGCGGCGGCTGCACGATGGTCAGCAGCGGATGCAGCGCGCGGTAGGTATCCCACAGCGAGAAAGTCGAATAGTGGGTGTAGCCCTGCGCCTGGTGCACGGCGTTGTCCGGTCCGCGATAGCGGCCGTCGCTGTCCATGAACAGGGTCGGGCCGAGCAGGCTGTGGTACAGCGCGGTGTAGAACTGGGTGCGTTGCGCAGGCGGCGCGTCCACCTCCACCGCGCCCAGCGCCTGCGCCCATTGCGCGCGTGCCGCGCGGCGCACGCCGTCGAAATCCCAGCCCGGCACTTCGGCCTCGAGATTGGCGATGGCGCTGTCCTCGCTGACCGGCGAGATCGCCACCTTGACCAGCAGCGGCCCGCGCAGGGCGTCGCCGAAGTCGAACGATCCCACCAGTTGCCGGCCTTCGATCTGCGCGCGCTGGGTGGGGTCGTTGTCGCCCGGCGGCGGAAAGCCCTTGTAGGGAATGTCCTGCTCGGTGTTGTGGAAGGCATGGCCGCGCAACGGCTGCGAGAAGCGCAGGGCGAAGTACAGCTGCCGCCCGGGCGCCCAGCCGCGGGTCTCGCGAAAGCCGGTGACGGTGCCGTCGGCACGCAGACGCAGCCGCGACCAACTGATCTTGCCCGGGTAGTCGTACAGGCTGGTGCGCAGGTCCAGCAGCACGTGCGCCGGCTGTCCGGCCGGGTAGGTGTAGCGGTGCACGCCGACGCGGGCGCTGGCGGTGAGTTCGGCGCGCACTTTGTCGTCGTCCAGGGTCACCGCGTAGTAGCCCGGCTCGGCGCGCTCGTCGTCGTGGCGGAAGCGCGCGCTGTAGCCGCTGCCGGGCGTGTCCGGGTCGCCACGCTCCAGCCGCACCGCGCCGCTGATCGGCATCAACAGCACGTCGCCCAGGTCGGAGTGGCCGGTGCCGGAGAAATGCGTATGCGAGAAGCCGACCAGGCTGCGATCGTCGTAGCGGTAGCCCGCCGCCCAGCCGTAGGCGTCCTTGCGCGGCTGGATGCGCGTGTCCGGGCTCAGCTGGACCATGCCGAACGGCACGGTGGCGCCAGGATAGGTGTGGCCCTCGCCGCCGGTGCCGATGAAGGGGTCCACCGCGGCCACCGCACGTTCGCCGGCATCACCGCCAGCCGCTGCGACGGCGGATGCGATCGGCCACAGCGCGGCCAGCAGCAGCGCGGCAACGCCGCCCAGCGTCCTCGAGCTGCGCATGGCAGGCTCCCCGTATCGAATCGATCCAAACGGATAGCACAAAGCCACCGCAATGCCTTGCTGCACTGCAAAATGCGGATCGGATCACGACGGCGCAGGATGAGCGACCTTTTGAACCGGTCTAATCCGCCTTGGCGCCGTCTCCCGCCGACAAACGCGTCACCGTGTCCGACATCGCCGCCGCCTGCGGCGTGTCGCGGGCGACCGTGTCGCTGGTGCTGCGCAACAGCCCGCTGGTGCATGCGGACACGCGCGCGCGGGTGGCGGCGGAGATCGCCCGCCAGGGCTACGTCTACCACCGCGGCGCGGCCAGCCTGCGCGGCCGCGCGTCCAATGCGGTGGCGCTGGTGGTCAACGACCTGGCCAATCCGTTCTTCGCCGAGTTCGCTGGCGGCGTGGACGCGGCGCTGGCCGAGGCCGGCTACGTGATGCTGATGGGCAGCACCGGCGAATCGCCGGAGCGCCAGCAGACCGTGCTGGCCTCGCTGATCGAACACCACCCGGCGGCGATGATCCTCTCGCCCACCGAGAACACCGACGCGGCGCGGTTGCGCCAGTTGCTGGGGCCGCGCCTGCCGGTGCTGCTGTTCAACCGCGCGCTGGACGGCGATTGGCCGCTGCTGGCGCTGGACAACCGTCGTGGCGCGCGCCTGGCCACCGAACACCTGCTGGCGCAGGGCCACCGTGCCATCGCCTTCTTCGGCGGCCACCGCAAGTCCAGTTCCTGCGCCGAGCGCCGCGCCGGCTACCGCGAGGCGCTGGCCGCCGCCGGCATCGCGGTCGACCCGGCGTGGCTGATCGAATGCGCGCCGACCCGGCTGGAAGCCGCGCGCCAGGCCGGCGCGCTGTGCGCGCGCGACCCGCTGCCGACCGCACTGGTCTGCTACAACGACGTGGTCGCGCTGGGCCTGGCCAGCGGCCTGGCCGAACGTGGCCGCATCGCCGGCCGCGACTACGCGCTGATCGGCTTCGACGACATTCCCGAGGCCGCCGTCGCCACCCCGCCGCTGTCCACCGTCGCCGTCGCCCCGCGCGAGCGCGGCATGCAGGCCGCGCGCCTGGTGCTGGACGCGCTGCGCCACCGCCAGGCCCTGCCTGCGCTTACCATCGCCCCCGCCCGGCTGTGCCTGCGCGCCAGCAGCCGGGTCGCCCTCTCGCCCGTTCCCGGAGTCGCTGCATGAGCCGTCGCCCGCTGTCCAACACCGCCGCCATCGCGGTGGTCAGCATGATCTTCTTCACCTGGGGCGGCCTGACCAGCCTCAACGACGTGTTGATCCCGCATCTGAAAGCCGTGTTCCAGATGAACTACGCGCAGTCGATGCTGATCCAGTTCACCTTCTTCGGCGCCTACTTCCTGATGTCGGTGCCGGCCGGCGCGGTGGTGTCGCGGGTTGGCTACAAGGCCAGCATCGTCATCGGCCTGGTGGTGGCGGCGATCGGCGCGGCGATGTTCTACCCGGCCGCGCGCCTGCCCTCCTACCCACTGTTCCTGACCGCGCTGTTCGTGCTGGCCAGCGGCATCACCCTGCTGCAGGTGGCGGCCAATCCGTACATCAGCCTGATCGGCGCCCCGGAGAAGGCGCCGAGCCGGCTCAACTTTGCCCAGGCGCTGAACTCGCTGGGCACCACCGTATTCCCGTGGCTGATCGGCCCGCTGATCCTGGCCGGCGCGGTGCTCGGTGCCGACCAGCTGGCGGCGATGAACCCCGAGCAGTTGTCCGCCTATCGCATCGAGCAGGCGCGCTCGGTGGAGATCCCCTACCTGATGCTGGCCGGCGGCCTGCTGCTGCTGGCGGTGTTCGTGCTGGTGATGCGGGTACCGTCGCTGCGCGAGGACAACGATGCCAGCACCGAATCGCATCACAGCTTCGCCGACGCGCTGCGCCACCCGCACCTGCTGTGGGGCGTGGTGGCGATCTTCATGTACGTGGGCGCGGAGGTCTCGATCGGCAGCTTCCTGATCAACTACATCTCCGGCCCCACCACCGGCGGCCTGACCGAAGCCGCTGCCAGCCACTATCTGCCGTTCTACTGGGGCGGCGCGATGGTCGGCCGCTTCGCCGGCGCCGCGCTGCTGCAGTTCGTCCCGGCCCGCAAGCTGCTGGCGACCTTCGCCGGCATCGCCTCGCTGCTGCTGATCGCCACCATGCTCAGCACCGGCCATGTGGCGATGTGGAGCGTGATCGCGATCGGCCTGTTCAACTCGATCATGTTCCCGACCATCTTCACCGTGGCCATCGAGCGCCTGGGCGTGCTCACCAGCAAGGCCTCCAGTCTGCTGATCATGGGCATCGTCGGTGGCGCTCTGGTGCCGCTGGCGCAGGGTGCGCTGGCCGACGCCATCGGCATCCAGCACGCCTTCGTGATTCCGCTGCTGTGCTACGCCTACATCGTCTGGTACGGCCTGCGCGGTTCGCGCCTGTCGCCGGAACTGGCGGCGGCGGCGCCGACCACCGCGCCGACCGCGCGCGTGATGCACTGATCCGCTGATCCGTTCCCGGCACGGCGGCGCACACGCCGCCGCCGTGCGCCGCCGTCTTCCCCTCCCTCACCCAGCTCGCCAGCCAACCGCATGAACCTGCCCGCCACGCCCCTGCCCGACTTCGCCGACGCCGCCGTCCTGCGCGCGCACATCGCCGACACCATGGCCTTCTACCACCCGCGCGCGCTCGACCCGGCGGGCGGCTTCTTCCACTACTTCCGCGACGACGGCAGCGTGTACGACGCCGGCCATCGCCACCTGGTCAGCAGCACCCGCTTCGTCTTCAACTACGCGATGGCGGCGATCGAGTTCGCCGACTCGGCGCTGGCCGCCGAGTACCTGGACGCCGCGCGCCACGGCCTGCGCTACCTGCGCGAGGTGCACCGCGATACCGCCAGCGGCGGCTACGTGTGGACCCTGCGCGACGGCGTGGCCGAGGACCGCACCCAGCACGCCTACGGCGCCGCCTTCGTGTTGCTGGCCTACGCCACCGCGAAGAAGGCCGGCCTGGACACCGACGCGTGGATGGACGAGACCTGGCAACTGCTGGAAACCCGCTACTGGGACGCCGCTGCCGGCCTGTACCGCGACGAGGCCACCCCGGAGTGGACGTTCTCCAGCTACCGCGGCCAGAACGCCAACATGCACCTGTGCGAAGCGCTGATCGCCGCCTACGAGGCCAGCGCCGAGCCGCGCTACCTGCAGCGCGCGCTGCTGCTGGCCGACCACATCACCCGCCGCCAGGCGGCACTGGCCGGCGGCCTGGTGTGGGAGCACTACGACGCCGACTGGCAGGTGGACTGGGACTACAACCGCGACAACCCCAAGCACCTGTTCCGGCCGTGGGGCTTCCAGCCCGGCCACCAGGTCGAGTGGTCCAAGCTGCTGGTGCTGCTGCACGGGCACCTGCAGGCGTCCACCGGCACCGCGCCGGCGTGGCTGCTGCCGACCGCGCGGCACCTGTTCGACACCGCCCTGGCGCACGGCTGGGACGCGCAGCATGGCGGCATCGTCTACGGCTTCGCTTCCGGCACCGAAGACGCGCCGGTGGTCGGCGTGCCCGACGTGGCCGCGGCACCGACCTACTTCTGCGACGACGACAAGTACTTCTGGGTGCAGGCCGAAGCCATCGCCGCGGCCTCGCGGCTGCTGGCCGCCACCGGCGATGCGGCGTATCGCGCCGCCTACGACAGGCTGTGGGCGTATTCCTGGGAGCACCTGGTCGACCACCGCTACGGCGCCTGGTTCCGCATCCTCAGCCGCGACAACCGCAGCTACAGCGACGAGAAGAGCCCGGCCGGCAAGACCGACTACCACACCATGGGCGCCTGCCACGACGTGCTGGCGGTGATGCGCGGCAGCGAGGCGTTCGCGTAGGCGAATAGCGGGGAGATGCACTGTGGGAGCGACTTCAGTCGCGACGAGGCTTCACTAGGAATGCCCGTCGCGAGTGAAGTCGCTCCCACAAGGCTTGGCTGGCTGCTGACATGACAGCGCATGGCTGCGGCATGGACTGCAACCCTGCGCAACGCCACCGACTCCTCACCCACAAAAAAGCCCCGCACATGGCGGGGCTTTTTTGTTAACACGAACCGCGCTCGATCAGTCGATATCGAGGAAGCTGCGCAGCTGTTCCGAACGGCTCGGGTGACGCAGCTTGCGCAGCGCCTTGGCCTCTATCTGGCGGATGCGCTCGCGGGTCACGTCGAACTGCTTGCCGACTTCCTCGAGGGTGTGGTCGGTGTTCATGTCGATGCCGAAGCGCATGCGCAGCACCTTGGCTTCGCGCGGGGTCAGCCCGGCGAGCACGTCGCGCACGGTCTCGGACAGGTTGATGTTGGTGGTGTTCTCGATCGGGGACTCCACGTTGGTGTCCTCGATGAAGTCGCCCAGATGCGAATCCTCGTCGTCGCCGATCGGGGTTTCCATCGAGATCGGCTCCTTGGCGATCTTCATCACCTTGCGGATCTTGTCCTCGGGCATGTCCATTTCCTTGGCCAGCTCCTCCGGGGTGGCCTCGCGGCCGTACTGCTGGAGCATCTGCCGGGAAATGCGGTTCAACTTGTTGATCGTCTCGATCATGTGCACCGGGATGCGGATGGTGCGCGCCTGGTCGGCGATCGAGCGGGTGATCGCCTGGCGGATCCACCAGGTGGCGTAGGTCGAGAACTTGTAGCCGCGGCGGTACTCGAACTTGTCCACCGCCTTCATCAGGCCGATGTTGCCTTCCTGGATCAGGTCGAGGAACTGCAGGCCGCGGTTGGTGTACTTCTTGGCGATGGAGATCACCAGACGCAGGTTGGCTTCGACCATTTCCTTCTTGGCCTTGCGCGCCTTGGCCTCGCCATAGGCCATGGCGCGGCTGATTTCCTTCAGTTCGGCCAGGCTCAGGTAGGTGGCCTGCTCCACCGCCACGGTGGCCTCCTGCTCGGCGATGATCTGGTCCTTGACGTCGCGCAGCGCCGACGACCACTTCTGCTTGCGCTTGAGCGCGTCGTCGACCCACGCCACGTTGGTCTGGTTGCCTTCCCAGGAACGGATGAAGTCCTTGCGCGGCATGCGTGCCACATGGGTGGCCAGGTGCAGCACGCGGCGCTCGTGGTCCTTGACCTGGGCCATGGTGTCGCGCAGCTTGCGCACCAGCACGTCGGTCAGCGGCAGCGGCAGCTTCAGGGTGACGAACACCTCGGCGATGTCGTTGCGCAACTTGGTGACCAGCTTGTGCTCGGCGCCGTTCTTGGCGTGGGCCTTCTTGAACTTGGCGTACTCGGTGGCCAGCACTTCCATGCGCCGCGCGACCTCGGCCGGATCCGGACCGGTCGGGCCGGCATCCTCTTCGGCGGTGTCGACGTCTTCGTCGTCATCCTCGTCGGCATCGGCATCGGTGGCGCTGTCGTCGTCGGACACCGCGACCGGCGGCGCCGGCTCTTCCTCGATCAGGTCGTTGAAGCCGACCACGATCTCGGCCAGGCGCTTCTTGCCTTCCTTGTGCTGTTCGTAGTCCTCGAGCAGGGTCTCCACCGCCAGCGGGAACGCGCCCAGCGCGGCCTGCACCTGGCCGAGACCTTCCTCGATGCGCTTGGCGATGGCGATCTCGCCTTCACGGGTCAGCAGTTCTACTGTGCCCATCTCGCGCATGTACATGCGCACCGGGTCGGTGGTGCGACCACCCTCGGTGTCGAGCGCGGTCAGCGCCGCCGCGGCTTCTTCGGCCGCGGTATCGTCGACTTCGCGGTTGCCGGTGTTGCCGTCGTTGAGCAACAGGGTTTCGGCATCGGGCGCAACTTCATGGACATCGATGCCCATGCCGTTGATCATGCCGATGATGTCTTCGATCTGTTCGGGGTCGACCAGATCGTCGGGAAGATGGTCGTTGACTTCCGCGTAGGTCAGATAGCCCTGTTCCAGGCCCTTGCTGATCAGTTGCTTGATGTCGGATTGCTGGGCAGGACGTTCGTTGGCCATGAGTGCTCGCGCCACCGGCAGGTAGGTGAATGAGTGAACCTAGCATTATAACAGCCCGTACCGCCGCTTGCCGGACGAGGAGCCTGAACGGCTCCGCCAGGAACGCGCCGGCGTCTACGGCCGGAGCAGGAAAGTGACCGGGCCGTCGTTGACCAGGCTGACGACCATATGGGCACCGAAGCGGCCGGTTTCCACCCCTGGCGGGTGCTGCGCGCGGCACACCTCCACCAATCGGTTGAAGCCGCGTTCAGCCTCGGCCGGCGGCGCCGCGGTGGTGAAACTGGGCCGCATCCCCGAGCGCGTGTCGGCGGCCAGGGTGAACTGACTGACCAGCAGCAGGCCGCCGCCGGTGTCGCGCAACGAGCGGTTCATGCGACCGCTGGCGTCCGAAAACACCCGGTAGCCGAGCAGGCGCTCGGCCATGCGTTGCAACTTGGCCTCGTCGTCGCCCGGCTCCACCGCCACCAGCGCCAGCAGACCGGGCCCGATCTGGCCCACGACCTCGCCATCGACGCTGACCGAGGCCTGGGTGACGCGTTGGATCAGCGAGAGCATAGGGCGGAAATTGGGGATTGGGGATTGGTTGCGCCGCGACGAACGGTTGCGATCGTGCGACATCATCGCCGAATGGGCGAGATTGAGAAAGCGACAAGGCACGCAGCCGGCGCGATCCGCGACACCCGTCGGGCAGGCCAGATGCGCCGAGCGGATAAACTGGGCCGATGAAACCCGCCACGCTCGCTTCCCTGCTGTACCGCTGCGCCGCCGCCCTGGCGCGCCTGCCGTGGCCGTGGCTGCGCCGCCTGGCCGACGGCCTGGCCGGGCTGTGGCTGCGCCTGGATGCGCGCGAGAGCCGGGTGGTCCGGCGCAACCTGGAGCTGGCCTATCCGGAGCTGCTGCCCAGCGAGCGCGTGGCGCTGCAGCGCGACGTGCTGCGCTCGACCGCGCGGCAGGCGTTCGAGACCCTGGCGCTGTGGACCCGGCCGCCGGAGCAGAACCTGGCGCGGCTGCGCCTGCGCCACGGCCAGGGCCTGTACGACGCGGCGCTGGCCGCCGGCCGCGGGGTGATCGTGGCCGCGCCGCATTTCGGCAACTGGGAGCTGCTCAACCAGTGGCTAGCCTCGCGCGGCGACATCGCCATCGTCTACCGCGCACCGGAGTCGGCCGTGGGCGACGCCTTCTTGCAGTTGGTGCGCAGCGGCGAGCGGGTGCGCCAGGTGCGCGCCGAGGGCCCGGCGGTGCGGCAGCTGTTCAAGACGCTCAAGGACGGCGGCGCGGTCGGCATCCTGCCCGACCAGCAGCCCAAGGCCGGCGACGGCGTGTTCGCACCGTTCTTCGGCGTGCCGGCGCTGACCATGACCCTGGTCAACCGCCTGGCCGAGCGCACCGGCGCGACCGTGCTGTTCGCCTGGTGCGAGCGCGTCGGCAACGACCTGGAGTTCGCCCTGCACGTGCAGCCGGCGCCACCGGACATCGCCGATGCCGACCCGCTGCGCGCGGCCACCGCGCTCAACGCAGGCGTGGAACGGGTGGCGCGGCGCGACCCGGCGCAGTACCAGTGGACCTACAAGCGCTACACCCTGCGCCCGGACCCGGCCGAGCCCAATCCCTACGCCACCGAGCGTCATCCGCACTAAGAGCGACTGAGGCGCTCGCCTCTGACAGAGCCCGCGCTAATCATCGTGCGGCTGCGCCGGGCCGGCGAGGATGCGCTGGTAGAACGCCAGGTCCAGCCAGCGCCCGAACTTGAAGCCGGCCTCGCGCACGGTGCCGGCGTGCACGAAGCCCAGTTGCTCGTGCAGGGCGATGCTGCCGGCATTGCTGGCGTCGATGCCGCCGACCAGCACGTGCACGCCGCGCGCCTGCGCGGTGTCGATCAGCGCCTGCAGCAGGCGTCGGCCCGCGCCACGGCCGCGATGGTCGCGGTGCACGTAGACCGAATGCTCGACGCTGTACTTGAACGCCGGCCAGGCGCGGAAGGTGCCGTAGCTGGCGAAACCGAGCAGGGTGCCGTCGGCGTCCTCCAGGCCCAGCACCGGGAAGTTGCCGGCGCGCTTGGTCGCAAACCACGCCGCCATGCTTTCCGGCGGGCGCGGCCGGTAGTCGTACAGCGCGGTGGAATGGACGATGGCGTCGTTGAAGATCTCCAGGATCGCCATGGCGTGGCGCGGTTCGGTGCAATCGACGAGCTGCATGCGGGGGCCGGAGCGGACGCGGTGCCGCACAGTAGCAAGCAACCGGCGGCACGTGCACACCTCCCCTCACGCCGGCGCGTTGCCGCAGCCGCCGATTTGGTTGCATCGGCGGCGCGCGCGAGCGGGCACAGTGCGTTCCATCGCCTGCAGGCTGGCGCGTCCGGCAAAGCGCGCGACAATGGCGCCCGAGCGCCATCGGCGCCGACCGGCACCGTGCCGGGGCCACCGCGACCGGATGCGGCAGCCTTGAAGCGGCGCCGCCGATCCCCCATCTGGAGTCGTGCATGACCAGCCCCACCGCCCCTTCCGCGCACGCCTTCGGCGATCCTGCCGCGATCCGCAGCGAACGCGCGGCATCGGAGCTGCGCGCCGGGCGCCCGGTCCTGCTCGAAGACGGCAACGGCCGCACACGCGCGGTGATGGCGCTGGACAGCAGTACCGAACCGTCCTACCTGGGTTTCGCCGAGGCCACCGGGCAGCGGCACTACCTGTTCGTGACGCCGCCGCGTGCGCAGGTGCTGGGCCTGGATGCGCCACAGGGTGCGCGCATCGCCTTGGCCGGGCACTCCTACGACGCGCTGGCGGCGCTGGCCTACCTGCGCGACGGCCCGGTGCCCGCGCACTGGCTGCCCGGCGACGCGCTGGATGCCGGCGCCGCCGAGATCGCGCGCCTGGGCCTGCTGCTGCCGGCGATGGTCGCGGCGGACCTGGGCGCCGACAGCAGCGCCTTCCAGGGCTGCCAGTCGCTGCGCCTGGACGACCTGGAACACGGCTGTGCCCTCGCCGCCTCCGACAGCTACACCCTGGTCACCCGCACCCAGGTGCCGCTGCGCGACCTGGGCCCTGGCGAATTCGTGGTGTTCCGCGGCGGCGTGGCGCAGCGCGACCAGGTCGCGATCGTGATCGGCCAGCCCGACCTGAGCGCGCCGGTCCCGGTGCGCGTGCATTCCTCCTGCCTCACCGGCGACCTGTTCGGCTCGCTCAAGTGCGACTGCGGCGACCAGCTGCGGCACGGCCTTGCAAAGCTCAAGGCGCTGGGTGGCGGCGTGCTGCTGTACCTGGACCAGGAAGGCCGCGGCACCGGCATCGCCACCAAGATGCGCGCCTACGGCTACCAGCACGACGGCCTGGACACCATCGACGCCGACGCGCAACTGGGCTTCGGCGCCGACGAACGCCGCTACGGCAGCGCCGTGGCGATGCTGCGCGGGCTCGGCATCGGCCGCGTGCGCCTGCTCACCAACAACCCGAACAAAGCCGAACGCCTGCGTGCGGCCGGCATCGAGGTGACCGAGCGCATTCCGGTCACCGGCACCATCACCGCCGAGAACGAAGGCTACCTGCGCACCAAGGCCGCCCGCGCCGGCCACGCGCTGGACGTGGACGCGCTGCTGCGCGCGGCGCGCTGAACCACCGGCGCAGGTCGGCCCCTACACCGCCTGCCCGGATCGGGACGGAAACCGCGCGGCGGGCAGCGCACGCCCGCCGTCGCCGCGTTAGGATCGCAGGCCACGCCGCGCGCCCGCGCCCCGAGACCCCGACGTGATCGCACCGCCGCCCATGGACGACACCCCCGCCGCGCCCAGCGCTTTCGCCGCCCCCCCGGCGCCCGCGGACTGGCCGCCGGCCGACTGGCAACCGGTGCCGTTGCGCGGTGCCTGGCTGGCCGCGCTCGGCGGCGGCTGCATGCTCGGGCTGAGCCTGGTGGTCGCCGCCGGCATCGTCGGCCTCAGCCTGCACAGCCTGCATGCGCTGGCCCTGGGCGCGGCGGCGGCGGCGGCGGCGGTGGGCAGCCTGTGCGGCGCCTGGGTCGGCTTCGTCCGCCACCGGCGCATCCGCTGGCGGCTGAATGCCCAGGGCCTGGACGTGTTCCGCGGGCGCCTGTGGCAGAGCGAGACGCACGTCCCGATCTCGCGCGTGCAGCACCTGGACCTGCGCCGCGGCCCGCTGGAACGCGCCCTGCGCCTGGCCACCCTGGTCGTGCACACCGCCGGCACCCGGCATACCGCGGTCGCCGTGCCCGGTCTGGATCAGGCCGACGCCGAACGCCTGCGCGAGCGCCTGGCGCACCAGCTCGACCACGACGACGACGCGCTGTGAGCGGCCTGGCCGACGCCGAACACACCACGCCGGTGCGGCGCCTGCATCCGTGGTCGTGGCTGTTCGTGCTGCTGCAGCACCTCAGGCATTTCCTGCTGCCGTTGCTGGCGCTGCTGGTGTTCGGCAGCCGCGACGGCCACCGCGATCACGCCGATCACCTGGTGATGCTGGCGGTGTGCAGCGGGCTGGTGGCGGTGTCGCTGCTGCGCTATCTCACCTACCAGTACCGCATCGGCCACGACAGCCTGAGCATCCGCAGCGGCTGGCTGGAACGCAGCCTGCGCGAGATCCCGTTCGCGCGCATCCACAACGTGGTGGTGCACCAGTCGCTGCTGCACCGGCTGTTCGGCGTGGCTGAGGTACGCCTGGAGTCGGCCGGCGGCACCAAGCCCGAGGCGCAGATGCGGGTGCTGCGGCTGGACCAGGCGCTGGCGCTGGAACAGCAGATCCGCCACCGCGCGCCTGCCGCCGACACGATCGCCGCGACAGATGCCGACGCTGCACCCGCTGCCGCGCCGGACAGCGAACTGCTGCTGGCCCTGCCCACCACCGAGGTGCTGCGCCAGGGCCTGATCTCCAACCGCGGCATGGTGGTGCTGCTCACCGCGTTCGGCGCCACCTACCACCTGTTCCCCGAGCGCATGATCTCCAACGCGATCGAGCACTACGGGCGGCAACTGTTCGGCTACGCCACGCACCTGCAACTGGGCTGGATGGCGGGCGCGGTGACCTTCGCCATGATGCTGGCGACGCTGTTGCTGCTGATGCGCGGCTTGTCGATGGGGCTGGCGCTGGTGCAGTACCACGGCTTCCGGCTGAGCGAGAGCGAGCGCCGGCTGACCGTGGAGCGCGGCCTGCTGACGCGGTTGCGCAGCAGCGTGGCGCGGCGCCGGATCCAGGCCTGGACCCTGCACGAAAGCGTGCTGCAGCGGCTGCTGCGGCGGCGCAGCCTGCACATCGACACGGCGGTGATCCAGTCGCACCACGGCCACGGCCACGACCACGCGCTGACGGAACTGGCGCCATTGGCCACGCCGGCCGCCTGCGATGCGCTCTTGCAGCGGCTGCTGCCGCAGGTCGCCTGGCCGCCGGCGCATTGGCACGGGATCGCCACGCGCCACTGGTGGCGCCTGTCGCTGCCGGCGCTGCTGCTGGTGCCGCTGCTGTGCGCGGGGCTGTGGCCCACCCTCGGTGCCTGGGCCGCGCTGCTGCTGTTGTGGCTGCCGTGGTCGGCGTTCAAGTCCTGGCGCCAGGCGCAGCGCATGGGCTACGCGCTGGATGCGCGCTACGTGGCGGTGCGCGGCGGCTGGTGGCGGCGCTGGTGGCGGCTGGCCGAACTGGACAAGCTGCAGACGCTGCACCTGAGCCGTTCGCCGCTGGACCGCTGCTGCGGCACCGCGACGCTGTGGCTGGACACCGCCGGCGCCCGCCACGGCGAACCGCCGCTGCGCGTGCGGCTACTGCCGGACGCGCAGGCGCGGGCGCTGTACGAGCAACTGGGCGCAGCGCTGGCGCAGCGACGGCTGCGCTGGTGAGCGCGCGCGGCGGCGCTGCGCGTCAGCGACGCGCGCCGCGTCCCCAGTAGCCGATGCGGCGGCGGATCTTCAGCTTGCGCCACAGGTTCAGCGGCTTGCGCCGCGGGTTGCGCGCACCCTCGGCGACGAAGTCGTCGATCGCTTGCAGCACGCGCTCGCTGGACTGGCCGTCGCGATAGGGATGCAGGCCATCGGCGAATTCGCGGATCGCCGCCATCAGCTCCGGCGGCCGCTGCAGCGCGCGGCGGATCGCCGGCTCGAACTGCGCCGGATCGTCGATGTCGATCAACTGCGGCCCCGGACGCCGGTTCTTGAAGGTCACCACCGGCTTGTAGGTGAGCAGGAACTCGTTGAGCGCGGACGAGGTGTCCGAGCACATCATGTCCACCTGCGGGAACAGTTCCAGGATGTTGTCGTTGTCGGCGAAACGCAGGTACTCGCTCTCCAGCGCGCGGTAGCGGGCGACCATCGCCGGGTCCATCTTCGGATGGAAGGTGACGATCCAGCGCCACTCGCCGCTACGCGAGAGCCGCGCGACCTCGTCGTAGAGGATGCCGGCCGCGCTCCACGACGGCGAGAACGTGGAGTGGTACAGGATCACCGGCGGCTGCCGCACCGGCGCCAGTTCCGCGCCGATCTCGCGCATGAACGGGTCGATCTTGGGGAAGCCGGTCTCCTTGACCGCGAAGTGGCCGAGCTTGCGCGCCAGCGCACCGAACGCCGCGGTATCGCGCGGGCCGGTGGTGCAATACAGATCGAAGAAGCCGCGCACGTAGATGTGCCGCGGCTTGCCGGCATCGAAGCCGTGGAAGGTCTCGACCTTCACACCAGGGAAGAAATGCGGCACCGCGTTGCTGGAGGTGATCACCGCGTAGGGATTCCACGCCAGCACCTCTTCCACCGTCGCCAGATGGCGCTCGTCGGCGCTCAGATCCTCGGCGCCGGGGCCGTCGAAGAACCATGCCGCCTCGTCGCCGCGCGCGCGGATCGCCGCCTGCAGCGGGCGCAGGATCGCCAGCGCATAGCGCTCGGACCCGTACAGCAGATAGTGCTTGCTCATCAGTGCTCCAAATCGTGCCGTTGCAGTTGCGCCCGCGCCTGTTCCACCGAGGCCGGGTTGATCTGCATCTCGTAGTAGCGCATGCGCTTGTACAGCGCGTAGCTGGCCGCGGTCTGCGCCACCACGAAGCCGCGCCAGCCGTCGAGGAAGGCCAGCCGCAGCAGATAGTCCTTGAGGAAGGCGCCGGCGAACACGAACGGGCTCTGCCACATTCTCACCGGCTTGCGCTTGTCGCGCCAGCCGAGCGCCTTGAGTTCGGCGTAGCGCAGCACCTTGAGCTGCTTGTGTACCAGCGTCGGGTTGTGCAGATGGTTGAACGGCGGCGCGAACGCGGCGCTGGCGCCGTCGAAGCGCAGCGATTCGTGCACCCGCGCATCGCTCCAGCGCGCGCGGCCGCGATGGTACAGCCGCGCCAGGCGCTCGCCGACCATCGGTTTGTACCAGCGCATCGGCGCGCCCATGTACCAGGTGCTGCGCCGCAGCCACACCGCGTCCACGCGGTCCTCGGCGAGCAGTTGCGGCAGCCGCGCCTGGCATTCGGCGCGCAACGCGTCGGACAGGAATTCGTCCGCGTCCAGCACCAGGATCCAGTCGTGCGCGGCCTGGGTGGAGGCGAAGTTGCGCTGCGGGCCGAAGCCCAGCCAGGCCTGCTCGACCACGCGCGCGCCGTGCGCGCGGGCGATCGCCACGGTGTCGTCGGTGCTGCCGCAGTCCACCACCAGCTTGTCGGCGGCGAACGGCACGCTGTCCAGGCAGCGCGCGATGTTGGCGGCCTCGTTGTAGGTCATCACCACCAGGCTCAGCGGCAGGGTGGCGGCGGCAGCGTCGGCCATGGCGCGCGGTATCCGGAAGTCAGGCGCGGTGCCGGCGGTCGGCGCCAGGCGCCGCGCCGCCCGGCGATGCGGGATCGGCAGTCTACCGGCTTCGCGCGGCGCCTTCAGCGCCCTGTGCCGGCACCGCCTCGCGCGCGGCCAGCCCGATCAGCACGCCGACCAGCGCCACGTAGAAGCCGGTGCTCACCTGGTGCGCGAACATCGATTGGGTCATGCCGCACAGGATGTAGGCCACCACCACCATGATCCCGGCTGCCGCGGCGCCGTGGAAATGCGGCTGCGGCCGGCGCCGGTACAGGCGCAGCAGCAGCCACAGCGGCACGCCGTACACCATCAGGATCAGCATGGTGCCGGGCAGGCCCTGGGTCGCGCTCCACTCGGCCAGGTCGTTGTGCGCATGGCCCAGGTGGCAGCGCTCGACGAAGCCCTTGCGGCAGTCCGGCAGGCGCAGCATGGCATTGTCGAAGCGGCCCACGCCGACCCCGACCACGGGGTGTTCGACGAAGGTCGCCGCCGCCACCTGCAGGCGTTCGATGCGCGCGCCGGCCGAGGAATCGCTGTCGCCGCGCTCGTAGCGCTGCACATCGTGATGCAGTTCGGCCAGGCGCGTCTGCTTGGTCAGCGCCGGCACGCTCAGCACCAGCACCGCCACCAGCGCGGTGCACGCACCCAGGATCATCAGCCGCGTCGCGCTGTCGCGCCAGCGCAGACACAGCGCGCTGACCACCAGCAGCAACAGCACGCCCAGCCACACGCCGCGGCTGCCGCTGAGCAGGATGACGATGCCGCCGGCGACCACCGCGGCGACCGCCCACGGCCATTGCCCGCGCGGCCGGCAGAACACCGCCAGCACCATCAGCATCAGCACCACGTCGGCCAGCACGATGGCGTTGGTCCAGCCCTCGGCACGCGGCTGGCCCTGCAACACCTGCACGCTGGCCAGCACCAGGGCGGCGAGGATGCCGAGCAGCGCGCCCCACCACAGCAGGCGCTGCGGAGGCCGCAGGGCATAGGTCCACAGCGCCGCCCACGGCAGCACCAGGAAGCGGGTGCGGTTATCGATGTCCTTCAGCGGCTGGCCGAAGTACAGCACCGAGCACAGCGACAGCCCGATCACCAGCAGCGCCAGGATCCACAGCCAGCGCAGCGACGGCTGCATCGGCGCCACCGCCTGGCGCAGCCGCGGCAGGGCCAGCAGGCTGGTCGCCAGCAGCAGCAGGCCGAACGGCAGCAGGCCGCTGGGGATGCTGATCACCAGCGCCGGCAGGCACAGCAGCGCGAGCGCCGCGCCGCGCTCGGCCAGTGACTGGCGCGAGAACGCGGAAACGGCATGGCGTGGCGCGATCGGCTGGGACATCAAGGAGGGAAGGCCGTGGGGAGGGGGTGGTCGGCGATGATCCGGGGCGCTTCCCTAACCCGGCCTGACCTGCTCGCGATCGGCGCCATGGCTGGCCGGCACGGCGGGCAGCGGCGTTTCCCCGAGCAGATCGGCCACCGCCGCGCGCAGGCGCTCGCCGAACTCGCGCCGGCGCGTCTCGAAGAAGCCGCGCGCGGCCGTGCCCAGGGCGTCGCACTGCATCGGCGACAGCGCCAGCGCCTGCCTCATCGCCTGCTCGAGGCCGGCGGCCTCGATCCGGTAGCGCACGCCGAAATTGTCCGGACCCTCACCGACCGGGTCGATCAGCACGCCGCGGTCGGCGCTCACCAGCTCGTTCATCGGCGCCCCGTTGGTGGTGATCACCACCGCGCCGACGCTCAGCGCTTCCATGATGTAGTGGCCGAAGCCCTCCACCTCGGAGGGGCACAGGTGGAAGCGGTGCGCGTTCTGCAGCCGCCGCAGCTCCTGCTGGTCGAGGTAGCCGGTCAGGTAGTCGATGTTCTCGGCCTCGATCGGGTGGGACTTCTTCGCGCTCTGCACCACCGTCAGCCGCGGCCACTCGGGGTGCCGCGCCCAGGTCTGCAGCAGCAGCGCCGTGCCCTTGGCCGAACTGCGCCCGGCCACATGCAGGCAGGCGCGTTCGCGCGGGACCTCAGGACGGTAGCAGTCGTCGCTGCAAAAGCCGATGAAGGCGGTCGGCGCCATCGTGGAGAACCGCTGCTCGGCCTGGCGGGTCTTGCACAGCACCTGGGCGAAGCGCGGCAGGCAGCGCAGCCACTTGTGCCGGAACCACTCCGGGTTGGGGATCAGGGCATTGCGCAAGCCGCTGCCCAGGCAGCGCGGATACACTCGCTCCAGGAAGATCTGCAGGTCGGCGCGCCCGAACAGCAGGCTGCGCAGGAACAGGCGCAGTTCGCGCAGGCGGTTGGCCATGCGCACGGTGCCGAAGCCCAGCACCTCCACGCGGTAGCGGCCGGTGTCGCGCAGCAGGTCGGCGACCACCTGCAGGTCGCGGCTGAGGCCGCCGCCGTTGTCGCGGCTGATGACCCGGATCAGGCGTGGCGGCACGCGCGTCTCCCTGCCCGCGCAGCGCGCCGGGCGCCAGCGGCACCCGCGCCACGCCGCCGCAACGCGCGGCTGCGGCTCATTCGAAGCGGTCCTTGTCCTGCTCGCGCAGGCGGTCGCGGTCGTCCTGGGTGACCACGCAGTGGCCGTGTATCGCACTGGCCGGGACCAGCCACCAGTCGCGCCGGTTGGACACGCCGGCCAGGATGCTCGCGTTGCGGTCCACACAGCCCAGCATCGCCGCCTCCTGCACCAGCAACCAGCGCCGCTGCGGCGCCTGCGCCTGCCAGGCGATGCCGCGGCGCAGTTGCTCGTCCCAGGGCACCACGAAGCCGAAGGTCGTCGCCGGGCGGTCGGCCATCAGCAGGTTCTGCTCCTTCCAGGCGACCAGGCCGAGTTCGGCCTGCGGGCCGATGCGGCGCCCCACCGACTCCATCACCCCGCGCGCCGAGCTGGACATGTTGATCAGCGGGTACACCAGCAAGCCGGCCATCACCCAGACCATGGTCAGGGTCGAGACAGTCGCCAGTTCCGGGCGGCGCCGCGCGAACGCGGCCAGGCTGGCCACGCCCCACAGACCGATCGCCAGCAGGATCCAGGCCAGCACCTGCACGGTGGCCAGGTCGATGCCGCGGTCTTCCATCATCTTCGCGCGGAAGCCGTGCCCCAGCAGGATCGCCGCGCCCACGCCGCCGAGCGCCAGCGTCAGCAACGCGGTGAACGCCAGCAGCAGGCGCTTGACCCCGGGCTTGCGCAACAGCCCTGGAATGAGCGGCCCCATCGCCAGGCACAGCATCGGCAGCGCCGGCAGCACGTAGACGTCGCGCTTGCCGGTCGGGATCGAGAAGAACAGCACCACCAGCGCCCACCACGCCAGCGGCAGCAGGTAGCGCGCGTCGCGCCGGCGCAGGCGCCGCGCCCAGGCGGGGATCGCCCACGGCAGCGCCAGCAGCACCGGCAGCCACATGCTCGGCATCACCCCGAAGAAGTACAGCGGCCCGTGCGCGTGGTCCCAGGATTTGGCGTAGCGCCCGGCGGTCTGTCGGAACAGGATGTCGTTGAGGTAGGCGCGGTACTCGGGCGCGTTGCTCGACAGCGCGGTGGCGACCATCGGCACCAGCCAGATCGACACCGCCGCCAGGAACGCCAGCGGCCCCAGCCAGAACCGCGGATCGCGCAGGCCGACCCGGACCCCGCGCCAGTGCGCCAGCGACGCCGCCGCGGCCGGCAGCAGCATCAGCAGCGCCAGCACGCCCACGCCCTTGGTGATCGTGCCAAGGCCGGCGGCGAACCAGCCCAGCGCCCACAACCGCCAGTCCGGCCCACGCAACAGGTGGCGCAGCAGCGCGTAGTTGGCCAGGGTGATGAAGAACACCACCAACGGGTCGATCTGCGCCTTTTTCGCCTGATACGTGAAGTGGAAGGCGAACAGCAGCGCGTAGGCCGCGTACATGCCGACGCGGCGCGTCCACAGGCGCCGGCCGAGGTCGTAGACGCAGGCCAGCGTGCCCAGCCCGGCCAGCAGCGACGGCAGCAGGAAGGCCACCCGCCAGTTGCCGAACAGCGCGTAGAAGCTGGCCTGCAGCCACATCAGCATCGGCGGCTTGTCCGAGTACAGCTCGGTGCCGCGGTGCGGGAACAGCCAGTTGCCGCTCTCCACCATCTGCTTGGCGACCAGCGCGAAACGCGGTTCGTCGGCCGGGTGCGGATCGCGCAGGCCCAGGCCGGCGCCGAGCACCAGCACGGCCAGGATGGCCAACAACCAGAACTCTCGGGAGGCGCGGGTCTTCAGCATGGGACGCGATGATACCGGGGCCGGTTCATGCCGTCTTGCGGAACCTTGCGTAGTAGAAACCGTCGCAGTCCTGCTCGCCTGGGAAGCGCTGGCGGCCGCCGCCGGAAGCATGCCCGCAGGCCGCGCCCGGATCCTCCAGTGCCGCGCCCGGTTGCCGCGCCAGCAACGCCTGCACCTGCCGCGCGTTCTCGTCCTGCAGCAGCGAGCAGGTCGCGTAGACCAGCACCCCGCCCGGCCGCAGCACCTGCCAGGCGGCGTCGAGCAGGCGCACCTGCAGCGCCTGCAGCGCGATCACGTCCTCGCGGCGGCGATGCAGCAGCACGTCCGGCTGGCGGCGCACGATGCCGGTGGCCGAACACGGCGCGTCGAGCAGCACCGCGTCGAACGGCACGCCGTCCCACCAGTCCTGCGGCTGCGCCGCGTCGGCGACCTGCAGCTGCGCCTGCGCACCGGCGCCGGTGCGCGCGAAGGTCTCGCCGACCCGCGCCAGGCGCCGCGCATCCACGTCCAGCGCGGTCAGGCGCAGACTGGGATCGCGTTCGAGCAGGTGCGCGGATTTGCCGCCGGGCGCCGCGCAGGCGTCGAGCACGCGCGCACCGGGCGTCGGCGCCAGCACGTCGGCGACCTGTTGCGCCGCGCCGTCCTGCACCGACACGCGCCCGTCGGCGAAGCCCGGCAGGGCGCCCACCGCCAGCGGCGTCTCCAGGCGGATCGCATCGGCCAGCAGCGGCGAGGCCTGCGCGGCGATGCCGGCCGCGGCCAGCTCCTGCAGATAGGCGTCGCGGGTACCGCGCTGGCGGTTGACCCGCAGCCACAGCGGCGCCGGCTGCTGGCTGGCGGCGAAGATCGCCTCGGCCTGCTGCGGCCAGTCGGCGCGCAGCGCGTCGCGCAGCCACAGCGGCCAGCCCGCGTCGGCGGCCACCGCCGGCAGCCCGTCGCGCAGCGCGCGCCGCAGCAGCGCGTTGACCAGCCCGGCCTGGCGCGGCCGATCCAGCGCGCGCGTCGCCTCCACCGTCGCCGACAGCGCCGCGTGCGGCGCCAGGCCCAGCGCATCGAGCTGGGCGAAGCCGGCCAGCAGCAGGCCGCGCAGTTCGGCGTCGCGCTGCGGCAGTTGCTTCTGCAGCCACATGCGCAGCGCCGCTTCGTAGGCCGGGCGGCGGCGCAGCACGGCGAAGCAGATCGCTTCCACCAGCGCGCGGTCGCGCGGATCCGGCAGCGTCGGCAACGCGGCGGCCAGTTCGGCCTTGAGCGAGCGGCCGCGGTCGATCACCGCGGTCAGCACGCGGGCGGCAAGCACCCGCGGGGCCACGCCCGGCGGCCACGCAGCGGCGGGCGTCGCGGTCATCGGCGGGCGCTCCGGGAGGTGTCAGGCTTTAGCGCGCATGCCGTGTCGTGGTTGCGCGTGCGGATGATGGGGGTGCGCGACGCAGTGGACGCCGGCCCGCGCCGCAGCGCGGAGGCGGCCACAGCCGCGCCTGCCAGGCCCAACGCGGCGTACGCAGGCATGGTCGACGCCTCAGGCCAGGACCGGCAGGTCGCGCCGTGCGTTGAGGTAGTCGGCGGCGGTGATCGCCTTGCCGCCGTCGCGCTGCAGCACGCGCAGGCGCAACGCGCCCTGGCCGCAGGCGATGTCGATGCCCTGCCTGGACGCGGTCAGCACCGTGCCCGGCTGCTGCCCGTGGGCCAGGTCCAGCGCGATCGCGCCGTGCACCCGCACCCGCTCGCCGGCCAGCACCGCCTCGGCGACCGGCCACGGATCGAAGGCGCGCACCTGCCGCGCCAGTTGCGCCGCCGGCTGCTGCCAGTCCAGCCGCGCCTGCGCCTTGTCCAGCTTGTGCGCGTAGGTGACGCCGGCCTCCGGCTGCGGCTGGGCCACCGGACGCAGGCCGGCGCGCAGCAGGCCCAGGCCGTCGGCCAGCACCTGCGCGCCGAGCGCGGCCAGGCGGTCGTGCAACTGCCCGCCGGTCTCGTCGGCACCGATCGGGGTCCGCTGCGACAACAGCACCGGGCCGGTATCCAGACCCGCTTCCATCTGCATCAGGCACACCCCGGTCTCGCTGTCGCCGGCCTCGATCGCGCGCTGGATCGGCGCGGCGCCGCGCCAACGCGGCAGCAGCGAGGCATGCACGTTCCAGCAGCCATGGGTCGGGATCGCCAGCACCGCCTTGGGCAGGATCAGCCCGTAGGCCACCACCACGATCAGGTCCGGCTGCAGCGCGCGCAGCGCCTGCAGGGTTTCCGGCGCGCGCAGCGTCTGCGGCTGCAACACCGGGATGCCGCGCGCCACCGCTTCCAGCTTGACCGGCGACGGGGTCAGCCCGCGGCCGCGCCCGGCAGGCCTGTCTGGCTGGGTGTAGACCGCGACCACTTCATGGCGCTGCGCAGCCGCGCGCAACGACGGCACGGCGAAGTCCGGCGTACCGGCGAAGACGAGTTTCATGGAGGCTGGGAACCGGGAATGGGGAATGGGAAATGGGAAAAGCGCGCGGACGCGGAAATGGCACGGGCACCGCGCTTACGATTCCCGTGTCTCCATTCCCGGTTCCCGGCCTCACGCCACGTGCTTGCGCGCCTTGGCCAGCTTCTTGCGCACCATTTCGCGCTTGAGCGGGGACAGGTAGTCGACGAACAGCTTGCCGTCGAGGTGGTCCATCTCGTGCTGCACGCACACCGCCAGCAGGCCGTCGGTGCTCAGTTCCTGTGGCTGGCCCTGGCGGTCCAGGTAGCGCACGGTGATGGCGTCGGCGCGGGTCACGTCGGCGTAGATGCCGGGAACCGACAGGCAGCCTTCCTGGTACACCTGTTCGCCGTCGCGCTGCACGATCTGCGGGTTGATGAACACCTGCGGGGCGTTCTTCTCCTCGCTGACGTCGATGACCATGAAGCGCCTGTGCACGTCGACCTGGCTGGCGGCCAGGCCGATGCCGGGCGCGTCGTACATGGTCTCGAACATGTCGTCGAGCAGGCGTTGGAAGGCCGCGGAGGTGACCTCGGCGGCGTCGACCGGCACCGCCTTGGTACGCAGGCGCGGATCGGGGAATTCGAGAATGGGGAGCAGGGCCATAGCGGTACCCAAGATGGGGGCGCCGGACGATTCGGCAAGACCTGCGGATTCTACCCGTTTCTGCGCCCGCCGCTTGCGCCCGCACCAGGGTTCTGCACTATAGTGCGCGAACCTGTTGGGGAATCAGGCTTCGCGCTCATGTTCAATCGACTCCGTACGGTCGTCGCCGTGGCGATGCTCACCGTGGCGACCTACGCTGCTTCCGCCAGCATGGCCGCCGAACACCCCGACACCTACGTGGTGCGCAAGGGCGATACGCTGTGGGATATCGCCGGGCGCTTCCTCGGCAAGCCCTGGCTGTGGCCGGAAATCTGGCAGGCCAATCCGCAGGTGCACAACCCGCACCTGATCTACCCCGGCGACGTGCTCAGCCTGGCCTACCTGGACCGGGTGGCGCATGCCGAGGTCAAGCCGGGCCCGCGCCAGGACGCGCCGATCGACGCGATCCCGCTGGCGCAGGTGGAGCCGTTCCTGAAGAACCTGCGCGTGGTCGATCGCATCGACAACCTGCCCTACGTGGTCGGCACCGAAGACAACCGGCTGCGCGCCACCGACGGGCAACTGGTCTACGCGGTCGGCCTCGGCCAGGCCCAGGCCGGCCAGCGCTACGCCGTGGTCCGCCCGACCGTGCGCTACCTGCTGCCCAAGCTCAGCGACGACCTCGACGCCGAAGGCCGCAGCATCCCCGGCAGCGGCAACCTGTGGCAGACCTTCGTGCCGCCGGACAAGCGCCGCGAGACCCTCGGCTACGAACTGGCCCAGGTCAACATCGGCACCGTCGCCCGCGTGTCCGCCGACGGCCGCCAGGCCACCGGCCTGCTGCTGCAGGACAACGCCCGCGAAGTGCGCGCCGGCGACCGCCTGATTCCGGTCGAGGCGCAGCCCTACGACCTGCAGTTCGTGCCGCATCCGCCGTCCGAGCAGGCGATGGCCGCCGGCCTGCGGGTGCTGGCGGTGGCCGACGCGTTCAGCGCGGCCGGCCCGCGCGACGTGATCGCCATTTCCGGCGGCCGCCGCGAAGGCATCGACAACGGCACCGTGGTGTCGCTGTGGCGCCACGGCACCCGGGTCAACGACCGCGTGCGCCACCCCAACACCTCCCGCGCCGACGACGGCTTCACCGGCGGCAGCGGTACCGTGGCGCTGCCGGACGAGTACGCCGCGCACGCGATGGTGTTCCGCACCTTCGACAAGGTCAGCTACGCGCTGGTGATGGACGGCATCAAGCCGACCCGGATCGGCTACGACGTCAAGCACCCGGACGCGCGCTGACCCGCGGCTGGGGACTCCCCCTACAGCGATTGCAGACGGCGCCCGAGGGCGCCGTCTGCGTCTGCGGCCTAGGCTGGGCGCATGTCCAGTCCGGTCATCGCCCCTACCCACACACCCGCCGACCCGGCCCTGCTGCGCCTGTCGCTGGCCGGCGGCGCCAGCGCCCCACGCCGGCTGCTGCTGGAGCAACACGGCAGCCCGGCCGCGGCGCTGGCCGCCGGTCCCGCCGGCTGGCAGGCCGCCGGCCTGGATGCGGCGCAGATCGCCGCGTTGCAGCGGCCCGACCGCGCCGCGCTGGACACCGCCGAGCACTGGCTGGCGCAACCAGGTCGGCACCTGCTGGGCTGCCACGATGCCGACTACCCGGCCCTGTTGCGGCGCACGCCCAATCCGCCACTGGCGCTGTACGTGGACGGCGATCCCACGGTGCTGTGGCACCCGGCCGTGGCCGTGGTCGGCAGCCGCGCCCCCAGCGCCGGCGGCCGCGACAACGCCTACGGCTTCGCCCTGGCCCTGGCCACGGCCGGCTTTGCGGTGACCAGCGGCATGGCCAGCGGCGTGGATGCCGCCGCGCACCGGGCCGCACTGTCGCGCGCGGACGGGCTGACCGTGGCGGTGGTCGGCACCGGCCCCGACCTGGCCTACCCGCGCCAGCACGCCGCCCTGCGCCGCCAGATCGCCGAACGCGGCGCGGTGGTCAGCGAGCACCCGCCCGGCACGCCGGCGCGGGCGGGGCACTTCCCGGCGCGCAACCGGATCATCGCCGGACTGAGCCTGGCGACCCTGGTGATCGAGGCGGCCACCCGCTCCGGCGCGCTGATCACCGCGCGGCTGGCCGCCGAGGCCGGGCGCGAGGTCTTCGCCCTGCCCGGCTCGATCCACAATCCGCTGGCGCGCGGCTGCCATCGGCTGATCCGCGACGGCGCCGGGCTGGTGGAAAGCGCCGAGGAGGTGCTGGCCGGGGTCGCGCCCCTGGCCGCCGAACTGGCCGACGCCTTGCGCGGGCGCCTGAACGCCCCCACACAGGGAGCCAGCACCGCGCGCGCGGCCACACCGGCCTTCCCCCACCGCGACTACCAGCGCTTGTGGCAGGCGCTGGGCCACGACCCCATCTGTATGGATTCAGTGATCGCACGCAGCGGATTGACGGCCGCGGCGGCGTCCTCCATGCTGCTGGCCATGGAACTGGATGGCTACGTGGCGGTCGAACGCGGTCGTTACACCCGCAAACCCTAGTTTCTTCACCTCCACAGCGTCTCGCGACGCAGGCCGAGGGGCAATGAAAGAGAGCATTCTGGATGTCCTGCTGTACCTGTTCGAACACTATTTCAGCGAAGACGCGGATCCGGTCCGTGATCGCGACTCCCTCCAGAATGGCCTGATCCAGGCCGGTTTCAGCCCCACCGAGATCAGCAAGGCGTTCGACTGGCTCGACGCCCTGGCCGACCAGCGCCCGGCCGTGGCGCAGCCGCGCATCGATGGCCCGATCCGCATCTACCACGGTCCGGAACTGGACAAGCTCGACGTGGAATGCCGTGGCTTCCTGCTGTTCCTGGAGCAGCACGGCATCCTCGACAGCGACCAGCGCGAGCTGGTGCTGGACCGGGCCATGGCCCTGGATCAGGACGAACTGGATCTGGACGACCTGAAGTGGGTGGTGCTGATGGTGCTGTTCAACCAGCCTGGTGCCGAGGCGGCGTACGCGTGGATGGAAACGCAGATGTTCGTCGACGAGCCGGAGCCGGTTCACTGAGTCGCTGACGGTCGCGCACGGATGCACGAAGACACTTCCCCATTGGCGATCTGGTACTACGTCGATGCCGCGCGCGAGCGGCACGGCCCGTTGCCGGCGTCCGCCCTGCTGGAACGCCTGCACGACGGCCGCCTGCAGCGCGAGACCCTGGTCTGGCGCGAAGGCCTGCCGGAGTGGCGGCCGCTGCACGCGGTCGCCGCCGAACTGGGCCTGCCCGACGCCCCCACCCCGCCGCCCTTGCCGCCACCGCTCCAGACGGCCGCGCCCGTGCCCCCCGCTGCCACCGCCGCGCCGCGCAGCGGCCTGTCCGGCTGCGCGATCATGGCCATCGTCGGCACCATCGTCGGCGTGCTGCTGGTGGCGTTCCTGGGCATCGCCGCGGCGATCGCCCTGCCCGCCTACCAGGACTACCTGGCACGCGCGAAGGTCGCGCAGGCGCTCGACCACCTGGCGCCGCTGAAGGACCAGATCGCCGCCTTCAATGCACAGGAGCACCGCTGCGCGGTCAACGGCGACACCGGCTTCGGCGCACCGCAGAGCTATGCCGGCGACACCATCGCGCAGGTGCGGGTCGGCCGCTTCGACAACGGCCACTGCGGCCTGGAAGCCACCCTGCACCTGCCCGACCACAAGCGCCTGGATGGCAAAGCGCTGTGGCTGGACTACGATGAGCGCACGTCCGCCTGGAACTGCAGTTCCGACCTGGACGATCGCGTCCTGCCGGTCCACTGCCGCGGCGGCTGACCGGCGCACCGTTTTCGACTGCAACTCCCGGGGAACAGAATGACTGAGTGGTACTACGCCGACGCAGCGCAGCAGCGCCATGGGCCGCTAGCGGCCGCCGACCTGCAGCAGCGCTTCCAGCGCGGCGAGATCGGATTGTCCACCCTGGTCTGGCGCGAGGGCCTGAGCGAATGGCGCACCCTGGCCGAGTTCGTCGACGAACTCGGCCTGACCCAGGCACCGGCGCCGGCGATTGCCCCGATCGAGGTTGACCAAGAGACTCCTCCTCCGCCCCCGGCCGCGACCGTCCCCGACGCCTGGACCGCGCCCGCGCCGGCCGTGGCGGCGTCGCCCTACGCGGCGCCCAGCGCCGTGCTCGACGGTGGCGCGCGGGTGGTCGGCGGCGGCGAGGTGGTGCAGGCCGGTTTCTGGAAACGCGTGGCCGCCTACCTGATCGACGCGTTCCTGGTCGGCATCGTCGCCAACGTGATCCAGTTCGTGGTGATGCTGGGCTTCTTCGGGATCACCGGCTTCGGCAAGCAGCCGGACTTCAGCACCGCCGCGGGCATCGTCATGCTGCTCCTGCTGTACCTGCTGCCGATGGCGATCGCGGCGCTGTACTACGGCCTGTTCCACGCCTCCACCAAGCAGGCCACGCTGGGCAAGATGGCGGTCGGCATCAAGGTGGTGCGCACCGACGGCAGCCGCATCACCGTGTCCCGCGGCGTGGGCCGCTACTTCGGCTTCATGCTGAGCAGCCTGACCCTGGGCATCGGCCTGCTGATGGCGGCCTTCACCGAGCGCAAGCAGGCCCTGCACGACATGCTCTGCGACACCCTGGTGGTGGACAAGTGGGCCTACACCGACCACCCGGAATGGCAGCAGCGCAAGCTGGGCACGGTCACCGTGGTGATCCTGGCGCTGTTCGGCCTGTTGTCGGCAGCGGCACTGCTGGTGGTGGTGCTGGCGATCGGCGTGGCCGCCAAGGGCGGCTGGCACTGAGTCCGGCGGGCTCCGGGAACCCCGCTGCCGCCCGCGCGCCTGCCCGGCCGGCGGGCGCCGGCTTGACAGCGGGCGCCGGACATGCCCACTAATAAATAAGCGCCGTAGCTGAACGCCCGGGGGTTCCATCCCGGGCGTCGGCTTCTCTGCGAGACCGCAACGCTTCACTAACCGGAGCAATTGCGCCACCCTACCGCCCCCAGGGCGTCCGCCCACGCCCATCGAAGCCCGACCCGCCATGTCCAAGCACCTGCTCATCGTCGAATCGCCCGCCAAGGCCAAGACGATCAACAAATACCTCGGCAAGGATTTCCACGTCCTGGCCTCGTATGGGCACGTGCGCGACCTGATCCCGAAGGAAGGCGCGGTCGATCCGGACGACGGCTTCGCGATGCGCTACGCGCTGATCGACAAGAACGAGAAGCACGTGGAGGCCATCGCCAAGGCGGCCAAGGCGGCCGAAGACATCTACCTGGCGACCGACCCGGACCGCGAGGGCGAGGCGATCAGCTGGCACATCGCCGAGATCCTGCAGGAGCGCGGGCTGCTCAAGGGCAAGCCGCTGCACCGGGTGGTGTTCACCGAAATCACCCCGCGCGCAATCAAGGAAGCGATGGCGCAGCCGCGGCAGATCGCCGGCGACCTGGTCGATGCGCAGCAGGCCCGCCGCGCGCTGGACTACCTGGTCGGCTTCAACCTGTCGCCGGTGCTGTGGCGCAAGGTGCAGCGCGGCCTGTCCGCCGGCCGCGTGCAGTCGCCGGCGCTGCGCATGATCGTCGAGCGCGAGGAGGAGATCGAAGCCTTCATCGCCCGCGAGTACTGGTCCATCGCCGCCGACTGCGCGCATCCTTCGCAGCACTTCAACGCCAAGCTGATCAAGCTCGACGGGCAGAAGTTCGAGCAGTTCACCATCACCGACGGCGACACCGCCGAATCTGCGCGCCTGCGCATCCAGCAGGCCGCGCAGGGCGCGCTGCACGTCACCGACGTCGCCAGCAAGGAGCGCAAGCGCCGCCCGGCGCCGCCGTTCACCACCTCCACGCTGCAGCAGGAAGCCTCGCGCAAGCTCGGCTTCACCACCCGCAAGACCATGCAGGTGGCGCAGAAGCTGTACGAAGGCGTGGCGATCGGCGACGAAGGCACGGTCGGCCTGATCTCGTACATGCGTACCGACTCGGTCAACCTGTCGCAGGACGCGCTGGCCGAGATCCGCGACGTGATCGCCCGCGACTACGGCATCGCCTCGCTGCCGGACCAGCCCAACACCTACCAGACCAAGTCCAAGAACGCCCAGGAAGCGCACGAAGCGGTGCGTCCGACCTCGGCGCTGCGTACCCCGTCGCAGGTGGCCCGCTTCCTGACCGACGACGAGCGCAAGCTGTACGAGCTGATCTGGAAGCGTGCGGTGGCCTGCCAGATGATTCCGGCCACGCTCAACACCGTCAGCGTCGACCTGTCGGCCGGCAGCGAACACGTGTTCCGCGCCAGCGGTACCACCGTGGTGGTCCCCGGCTTCCTGGCCGTGTACGAGGAAGGCAAGGACAACAAGAGCGCCGAGGACGAGGACGAAGGCCGCAAGCTGCCGGCGATGAAGCCTGGCGACCGCGTGCCGCTGGAACGCATCCTGGCCGAGCAGCACTTCACCCAGCCGCCGCCGCGCTTCACCGAAGCGGCGCTGGTGAAGGCGCTGGAAGAGTATGGCATCGGCCGTCCCTCGACCTACGCCTCGATCATCCAGACCCTGCTGTTCCGCAAGTACGTGGAGATGGAAGGCCGCAGCTTCCGCCCGTCCGACGTCGGCCGCGCGGTGTCCAAGTTCCTGTCCAGCCACTTCACCCAGTACGTGGACTACGACTTCACCGCCAAGCTCGAAGACGAGCTGGACGCGGTCTCGCGCGGCGAGGAGGAGTGGGTCCCGCTGATGTCGCGCTTCTGGGAGCCGTTCAAGGAACTGGTCGAGGACAAGAAGGAATCGGTCGACCGCGCCGAAGCCAGCGGTGCGCGCGAGCTCGGCACCGACCCCAAGACCGGCAAGCCGGTGAGCGTGCGCCTGGGCCGCTTCGGGCCGTACGCGGCGATCGGCAGCACCGCCGAGGACGCCGAGGACAAGCCCAAATTCGCGTCGCTGCGGCCCGGCCAGAGCATGCACACCATCACCCTGGAGGAGGCGCTGGAGCTGTTCCTGATGCCGCGCAGCCTCGGCCAGGACCAGGGCGAGGAGGTCAGCGTCGGCATCGGCCGCTTCGGCCCGTTCGCCAAGCGCGGTAGCGTCTACGCCTCGCTGAAGAAGGAAGACGATCCCTACACCATCGATCTGGCCCGTGCGGTGTTCCTGATCGAGGAGAAGGAAGAGATCGCGCGCAACCGCATCATCAAGGAATTTCCCGGCAGCGACATCCAGGTACTCAACGGCCGCTTCGGCCCGTACATCAGCGACGGCAAGCTCAACGGCAAGATCCCCAAGGATCGCGAGCCCGCCTCGCTGAGCCTGGACGAAGTGCAGAAGCTGCTGGAGGAAACCGGCAAGCCGGTGCGCAAGGGCTTCGGCGCCAAGAAGGCCGCCGCCAAGAAGGAAGCCGCGCCGAAGAAGAGCGCGGCGAAGAAGGCCGCGGCCGACGCCCCGGCCAAGCCGGCGGCGAAGAAAGCGGTCAAGAAGGCCGCGAAGAAAACCGCCAAGAAAACGGTGAAGAAGGCGGCGAAGAAGACCGTGGCCAAGGGCGGCTGAGCCGCTCTGCGGATGGCCCAGGGCGGCCCGATGCACCCCCTCGAATAGTATGAGCGCGGGCGCCGAGCCGCCTTCTCGCGGTACCGACGGCGTCTCTCAGCGCCTGAAGATCCGCGACAACCCGATTTTCCTGTGGGAGGGGCTTCAGCCCGCGACGCTTTATCGGTAAGGCGTCGGGGCTGAAGCACCTCCCACAGAAAAGCGGCGGGCCGGAGACTTGCGAAAATCCCGAGTCCTGCCCAACCGACCCTCATTGTCCTTAGACGACGACGTGCCGCATGATGCGCGCATGAACGACCTGTCCCTGAGCCATGCCGTCGCCGTCCTGCGCAAGGGCGGCGTGATCGCCTATCCCACCGAAGCGGTGTGGGGCCTGGGCTGCGATCCGCACGACGAGACCGCCGTGACCCGCCTGCTGCGGATCAAGCAGCGACCCGTGGACAAGGGCCTGATCGTGGTCGCCGCCGAACTGGACCCGTTGCGCCCGTTGCTCGATCTGTCGGCCCTGCCGCCGGAACGGCTGGCCGCGGTGCTGGCCAGTTGGCCCGGACCGCATACCTGGATCCTGCCCGCCGCCGCGCATGCGCCGCCCTGGATCACCGGCGCGCACCAGGGCATCGCCGTGCGGATCAGTGCCCATCCGCTGGTGGCCGCCCTGTGCCGGGCCTGGGGCGGCGCCCTGGTCTCGACCAGTGCCAACCGCGGCGGCGAGCCGCCGGCACGGCAGCGCAGCGAACTGGATCCGCTGGTGCTGGGCGACCTCGACGGCCTGCTCGACGGCGACACCGGCGGCCTGGCCCAACCCACCCCGATCCGCGATGCCGCCAGCGGCGAGATCCTGCGCGCCTGAGGCGCTGCTCTTCAGCGCGGCACGCCTGTCTTCCGCCGCGTCGGCGTCTGGCGGCAATGGCGCGATGGAACCACGCGGGCGCTTCGCGCACCGTACCCTCACCCCAACCCCTCTCCCGGGGGGAGAGGGGCTAGCGCTTCCCTTCTCCCATTGGGAGAAGGTGGCCCGAAGGGCCGGATGAGGGTGCGGGCGCAGCCTGGTGCACTCAAACTACACGAGTCGCTTCGCGCCGGACCCTCACCCCAACCCCTCTCCCGACGGGAGAGGGCTAGCTGTTCCCTTCTCCCATTGGGAGAAGGTAGCCGGAAGGGCCGGATGAGGGTCGGGCGAAGCCTCGCAGCGACAGATCAACGCGCCAGTACTGCACGAGCGCGCCCTGGCCGAGGCCGGCGGCACCTTACAGCAGCTGCGAAATGCCGCAGGAAGCGCGCTGACCGACCCGCGGCCTGCCCGATGCGCTACGAGACCCCACTGCGCACCACCCGGCGCCACCGCGGCCTGAATCCTCGCCGGCCCGCCCTTTCCCTGGCTGCCCAAGGCGCGCAAGATGCGCGCATGCGCCTCCTTCTCCGCCCATTGCTGCTGCTGAGCCTGTCGCCCTGGATCGGTGCCGGCTGGGCGCAACAGACGCAGACGGTCAGCAGCGACAGCAGCAATGCGTCGGTGCGCATCTATCGCTGCATCGCCGCTTCCGGCGCGGTCAGCCTGCAGAACGCCCCCTGCGAAAACGCGCGCCAGCAGCAGGTGCTGGACATGCAGCGTCCGCGCGATCCGCCGCCGCGGCCGACCACCACCATCAGCACCGATCCGGCACGCGCGCAGGCCTCGCCGGCGCCGCTGCCGCAGCGCGAACTCCGCATCGTCACCGTGCAGCCTGCGCAGCCCATGTACGAGTGCGTCACTCCGGAAGGCGCGCGCTACACCAGCGACGACAACGCCGGCAATCCGCGCTGGGTGCCGCTGTGGGCTTATGGCTACGCAGAGGGCCCGTACGCACGGCCATCCGGGCGCGGCCCCGATGGTCGCTCGCCCGGCCCGCCGGGACCGCCTCCGCCCGGCGGCCCGCGCCCGCCCGGTCCAACGCCGCCTGGGGTGTCCGCCGGCGCCGGCGTGATCGTGCCGGCCGGCAGCACGATGATCCGCGACACCTGCACCGCGCTGCCCGAGCAGGAAGTCTGCGCACGCCTGAGCGATCGCCGCTGGGAACTGATCCGTCGCTACAACAGCGCGCTGCAGAGCGAGCGCCGCGCAATGGAAACCGAGCAGCGCGGCATCGATGCGCGTCTGGCGCGCGACTGCGGCGGCAGCTGATGCGGCGCGCACTCTGCCTCGCCGTGGTGCTGACCTGTGTCGGCGCCGCGCACGCCGAACCGGTGGTGTTCTATCGCTGCACCGACGCGCAGGACAACCTGACCATCCAGAACCAGCCCTGTCCCAAGGGCATGCGCCAGCAGAAGAAAATCATGCAGGGCGTCAGCAGCGCCGCACTGCCGGCCGCGATCGCCGCCCAGCCCGCGCCATCGCCGCCGCCCGCACGCGCCACGACCGCCGCGTCCACCACCGCGTCTGCTGACACGCCAACCGCGGCAGACGCAGCCGCCGCGCCACCGCCACCGCCACCGCCACCGCCACCAATGCTGCCGCCCCCGCCGCTGTACACCTGCAGCACCCGCGAGCAGGCGTCCTACATCGGAGAGGTCGCCGAACCGCCGCCGCGGTGCGTGCCGCTGCCCACGACGGACCTGGATGGCGGCCCCAACCAGGCCGGCGGCAGCGCCTGCGAAGTGCTGCGCGACCAGTGCCAGCCGCTGCCCGCCGAGCAGCTATGCGATGCCTGGAAGAACTATGTGGCCGAGGCCGAGACACACTGGCGTTTCGCCGTGCCCGACCATGCCGAGGCACTGCGCACGGAGTTCGAACGCCGCCAGCACCTGCTCGAGGCCAGCGAGTGTGGCGCGCCGGATCGCCGTGCACCGTGACCCATCGCGCGCGCGCGTGGCTGTGCGCCTGTTTTCGTAGGAGCGGCTCCAGCCGCTCCTAGGCATTCCGCTGCGCGCAGTTGATCGCGTGCACCACAGCCGGCAGCGCTAAACAAAGCGCTCAGCCAAAAATCACCATCCACCACGATGCATTCGCCGGTCATGTCGCTGGCCGCCGGCAGACAAAGGAACCGGTCACCGCGGTGCGCGCGCACAGCTTCTTGTGGGAGGGACTTCAGTCCCGACGCCGTATCACCCGGGCGTACCACGCAGCGCTTTCAGCTGGTGTCCTGCGCGCGCATAGCCGCCATGCAAAGGGCTGAACCGCTAGAACCCGTAACGCAAAAACCGCCGCCCACCGCGATGCATTCGCCGGCGATGTCGCTGGCCGCCGGCAGGCAAAGGAACAGGTCACCGCGGTGTGTGCGCACAGCTTTTTTACCAATCCCCATTCCCGATTCCCCAATCCCGGTTTTTGTGGGAGGGACTTCAGTCCCGACGCCGTATCACCCAGGACGTACTGCACTGCGCCTTTCAGCTGCGGCCATGCGCCCGCGCAGTCGCCATGCAAAGGGCTGACCCGCTAGAACCCATAACGCAAAAAGCCCCCATCCACCGCGATGCATTCGCCGGTGATGTAGCTGGCCGCCGGCAGGCACAGGAAGCCGACCGCCGCCGCCACTTCCTCCGGTTCGCCGATGCGGCGCATCGGCGTGCGCTCGATCACTTGCTCGTAGTAGTCCGGGTCCGACAGCGGCCCGGAGGTGCGGCGGGTACGGATGTACCAGGGCGCCACCGCATTGACCCGGATGCCGTCCTCGGCCCATTCGGCGGCGAGGTTGCGGGTGAGCTGGTGCAACGCCGCCTTGGTCATGCCGTAGGGCGCGCCGCTGCGCACGTGGGTCAGCCCGGACACGCTGCCGACGTTGACGATCGCCGAGGCCGCGTGCTGCGCCAGCAGCGGATGCGCGTAGCGCGACAGTTCGAACGCGGAGAAGAGGTTGGTCTCGAAGATGCCGCGCCATTCGTCCTCGGTGTAGTCCACCGCGGCCTTGCTGACGTTGCCGCCGGCGTTGTTGATCAGCAGGTGCAGGCCATCGGCATGGTCCTCGACCCAGTCCAGGATCTCGCGGCGGTCCTCGTCGTCGGCGACGTCGGCGGCCAGCGCCAGGATCTCGCGCTCGGGAAAGGCCTCGCGCAACTCGTCGCGCGCCGCTTCCAGCGCATCGAGGTCGCGCGCCACCAGCAGCAGGTCGGCGCCGAGTCCGAGCAGTTCGCGCGCGATCGCCAGGCCGATGCCGGCGCTGGCGCCGGTGATCAGCGCGGTCTGTCCGTCCAGCCGCCAACGGTGCTGCATGCGCGTGCCTGTCTGCTCACATGGGAGGCGTAGGATGATACCTCCACCCTCGAGGAGGTCGCCGCCATGTCCGCACCACTGCGCAGGATGACGTTGGCATTGCCGCTGCTCGCATTGCTGGCCGCATGCAAGCCGGAGCCGCCGCAACCGCCCGATGCGCCGCCACCGCCGAAGGCCAGCGCATTGCGCAGCGCCATCGCCCAGCCGCTGGATCGCGCCAGGCACACCCAGGCCACGCTCGACCACGCCGCGGCCGCGCAGAACGCCGCGCTCGACGCCGCGACCGCGCAATGAACAACGCCGGCCACGGGGGCCGGCGTTGCAGGAAGCAGGCGACGCGCTCGCAAGAGCGCGCCGCTGCCGGCGCAGGGCCGGCTTACAGACCGCAGAAGCAGTAGGCCAGCGCCTTCACCGGCGCGCCCGGACGGGTGTCGGCCGCGTCCTTGACGAAGCGCAGCTGGGTGTCCAGTTCCGGCAGGCTGCGTGCCAGCAGGGCATGGCCCAGCGCCGAGTCGCTCAGCATCCACACGCCCAGGCGGCTGCCGGCGAACCCGCTGACGAACTGCGCGAACGGCGTGGCCGGCTTCTCGACGTAGCGCACCCGGTACTTGTCCGGGCCGCCCAGCTTGGCGCGCGCGGCGGCATCGGCCACCGCGTCCTTGAAGCCGCCGAACGCGTCCACCAGCCCGCGCTCCTTGGCCTGCGCACCGCTCCACACGCGGCCGCGCGCGACCTGGTCGATGGCCTCGACCGACTTGCCGCGCGCCTGCGCGACCTTGCCGGTGAAGTCGGCATAGCCCTTGTTGATCACCGACTGGATCAGCTGGCCCACCGCCGGATCCATCGGCCGGGTCATGTCGAACGCGCCGGCGAAACGGGTGGTGCCCACGCCGTCGGTATGCACGCCGATCTTGTCCAGGGTGCGGGTGATGTTGGGGATCATGCCGAAGATGCCGATCGAGCCGGTGATCGTCGACGGGTCGGCGTAGATGCGATCGGCGTTCATGCTGATCCAGTAGCCGCCGGACGCGGCCAGGTCGCCCATCGACACCACCACCGGCTTGCCGGCGGCCTTCAGCGCCACCACCTCGCGGCGGATCTGCTCGGAGGCGAACACTTCACCGCCCGGCGAATCCACGCGCAGCACCACCGCCTTGACCGCGTCGTCGTCGCGCGCCTGGCGCAGCAGCGCCGCGGTCGACTCGCCGCCGATGCGGCCGGCCGGCTGTTCGCCGCCGCTGATCTCGCCCGCGGCGACCACCACCGCCACCTGCGGACGCGAGTCCACCGGCGAACGGCGCAGGTCCAGCTGCTGCAGGTAGCCGTCCAGGTCGACGTTGCGGTAGCCGGTGTCGGCATCGTCGTCGGCCACGCCGCGCTTGGCCAGCAGCTGCTCGACGTCCTCGCGGGTCTTCAAGCCGTCCACCAGCTTCTGCTGCAGGGCGAACTTGGCCAGGTCGCCGCCGGCGGCGGCCACGCCCTCGGGCATGGTGTCGATGCCGGCGTTGATCTGCTCAGGCGCCAGCTTGCGCGCCTTGGCGATGTCGGCCACGTAGCGCTGCCACACATCGTTCATCCAGAACAGGTCGGCTTCCTTGGACGCCGCCGAGGCCGCGTCGAGCACGTACGGCTCGGCGGCGGACTTGTATTCGCCGACCTTGAACAGGTGCACGTCCACGCCGAGCTTGTCCTGCAGCCCCTCGCGGAAGTACTGGCGGTAGCGGCCGAGGCCTTCCAGGGTCATCGAGCCCATCGGGTCCAGGTAGACCTCGTTGGCCTGCGCGGCCAGCAGGTACTGCCACTGATTCAGGTTGTCGCTGTAGGCGACGATCTGCTTGCCGGAGCTGCGCAGGTCCTGCAGCGCCTTCTCCACCTCGCGCATCGAGGCGAAGCCGCTGGGCTGCAGCTTGTCCAGGCGCAGCGCCACGCGCTCGATCTTCGGGTCGGTCTTGGCCGCCTCGATGGCGCGCACCAGGTCGCGCAACTGGATCTCCTGCGCGCCCTTGTCGTTCATCGCCTTGGCCAGCGCGCGGCTGACCGGGTCGGCGCTGAACTGCTCGACCAGCTTGCCTTCCGGCGCGATCAGCAGCGTGGTGCGGTCGCGCAGCGCCTTGCCGCCGTCGCCGCGCGCCATGGCGAACACCATCGCCAGCAGGATCAGCAACAGGAAACCGAAGAACACCAGGTTGAAGATCAACCGGCGGGTGAAGTTCATCACATCCCACAGGCCGACGAAGAAGTTGGCGACGGGGCTGCGACGCACGGGTTGGTTCATGGAAAGCTCCGAAAGGAAGGCGTCTTGCGCCTGCGCAGCATACCGGCTGCATCAGGCGCCGCACATGCGTCTGAAGTCAGGGGGCCGCCGGCGCGGCCAGCAGCCGCGCGCTGCTCCAGCGGAAACGCGCACCCATCATCACCGCGGCCGCGGTCAGACCCAGGATCAGGCCGATCCACATGCCCTGCGGTCCCCAGCCCAGCCACAGGCCGAGGCCGGCGCCCAGCGGCATGCCCAGGCCCCAGTAGGAGCACAGGGCCAGCAACATCGGTACGCGGGTGTCCTTGAGGCCGCGCAGCGCGCCGGCCGACAGCACCTGCACGCCGTCGGGGAACTGGAAGGTGGCCGCGTACAGCAGCAGCGTGGAGGCCAGCGCCGCCACCGCCAGGTCGCTGGTGTAGACGCCGACGATGGCGTCGTGGCCGACCAGCAGCACCAGCGCCGACAGCGCCTGGGTGCCGAGCACGATCGCATAGCCGGCCCAGGCCGCGCCGCGCACGCCTACCGCATCGCCCGCGCCGGCGGCGCGGCCGACCCGCACCGTGGTCGCCTCGGCCACGCCCATCGGCACCATGAAGCACAGCTGCGCCACGTTGATCGCGATCTGGTGCGCCGCCGCCGGTACCTCGCCGAGCCGCGCGATCAGCAGCGCGGTGACGATGAACAGGCCGCCTTCCATCAGGATGGTCACGCCGATCGGCAACCCGGTCTTGAGCAGCCCGACGATCGCGCGCAGGTCCGGCGCCTCGAACCGCGCGAACAGGCGCAACGGCGCAAAGCGCCTGGACCGCGCCAGGTAGATGGCGAAGCACAACGCCTGCGCCCACATCATGATCGCCGAGGCCATGCCCAGGCCGCCGGCGCCGTGCTCGCGCAGGCCCCACAGGCCGAAGGTCAGCGCATAGCCGAGCGGCGCCAGCAGCAGCAGGCCGCCGAAGCCGAGCAGCATGGTCGGCAGGGTCCAGTGCATGCCTTCGCTGAGGTAGCGCATGCAGAAGTACAGCACCAGCGCCGGCACGCCCCAACGGATCGCAAGCAGGAAGTCGCGCGCGCCGGGCACGATCTCCGGGGCGATGCCCAGTTGCGGCAGCGCCATCGGCATCACGCTCAGGAACGCGAACATCAGCAGGCCCAGGCCCAGCGACAGCCACAGCGCCTGGCGGAACAGCGGGCCGATCTGCGCATGGCGCTTGGCGCCGTCGAGCTGCGACACCGAGGCGGTCAGGGCGATCAGGGTGCCGATCGGGATCATCATCGGCAGCCACAGCAGCGCGGTACCGACCGTCACCGAGGCCAACGTGCGGGTGCCGTGGTGGCCGGCGATCACGTTGTCGACGAAGCTGATCAGGCCGGTGGAGACGTGCCCCAGGACCAGCGGCAGGGCGAGCTGCGCGGTGGTGCGCAGTTCGCGGCCCCGGACCGAGGCCGGGGTGGAAGACGAAAACATTGCAAGACTCTGGCGATCCCGCCGACTGCGGCCGCGCAGACAGCGCCGGCACCGGGTGGCGGAGGCCGGGCATTCTACCCGCTGCGGCGGATGACTGCAGGAGGAGCCCGGACCCGGGGCTCGGGACCGGGTGCCCGGAACGCCAGGCGCCGCGGGCAGTTCAGCGCGCGGCGCGCTGCTTCAGCCAGGCACCACGGCTGTCGGCGCCCTGCGCCAGCAGGTCGCGGCGCAAGGCGGCACGGTCCTGCGGCGGGGTACGTTGCGACAGCAGCGCCAGATGCTCGCGCTGGTCCGCCGGCAGGCCGCGCAACAGGCCCAGCAGTGCCTGCCGCTGCGCCTCCGGCACGTAGCCCAGCAGCGGCTGCAGCGCCCAGAACTCGGCACCCAGTTCCGGGCCGAGCAACCAGCCGTGGCGCTCCAGGGCGTCCATCTCGGCGAACTGCGCATGCAGGCTGTGCTGCTGCTCGATCGGCAGGCCGGCGAAGGCCGTGGCGACCTGACGCAGCCGCGCCTGCGCCGCCGCCGGCAGCGCATCCCAGGCGGCCTGGCGCGCGCGCAGTTGCGCCGGGGTCAGCGCCGGTGGCGTGGTCGCCGCGGGCGCGACGGCCGGGGCAACGGTGGCAGCCGGCGGGGCTTCGGCGGCCTCCGCCAAGTCGGCCGCGCTGGGAGCACTGCGCTCGATCCGCGGCGGCGGCGCGCCGGCCGCGTACCACGCATAGAAATCCAGGTCGTAGATCGCCGGCTCCGGCAGCGGCGCCGGCGGGTCGGCCGGCAGCGGCGGCGCGCTGGCGGTGTCCGACTCCGGCGGCAGCACTTCCACCTGCACCGGGCCGGTATCGCCCAGCGCCAGGCTCGCGTCGCTGCCACCGGCCGCGGTCGCGGCACGGGACCGATGCCAGGGCAGGCGGTCCCAGAACAGCGTCCCGACCAGGGCCAGGACCACCACCGCGATCACCGCCCCGGCCAGGCGCGTGCGCAGGGCCGAGCGCGCGGCGCGGCGGCGTGGACGCGCCGCGGCCGCGGCAGAGGCCGGCGCCTTGGCCGGCGCAGGCGAGGCCGTGCTGCCGGCGATCGCCGCATCGCGCAGTTGCGCCAGGGCCTGCAGCCGCGCCGGCGGCAGGTCGCGCAGACACTGTTGCGCCGCGTCGGCCAGCGCGCGCCAGCCGGCCGCATCCGGACGCCCGCCGGCGTCGCGCGGACAGGCCCGCGCCAGCGCCTGCTGGTAGTCCTCGGTGGTCAGCTGCAGCACCTGCGCAGCCAGCGGCTCGTCCAGTCCGGCGACGATGCGCAACAACAGCGCCAGGCGGTCGGCCGGCTGCAGGCTGCGCAGATGCGCCAGCGGCGCCGGCCAGGCACCGTCGGCGGCATCGGCCTGGCGCAGGGTGGGCACCGCAGCGAGCAGCTTCCAGAACCGCAGCGGCCAGTCGGCCATCGGCAGCGCCGCGGCGTGGCTGCGGAAGGCCCGCATCGCCGCCGCCAGGGCCGGCATGCCGCGTTCGGGCCGGCCGCTCTGCAGGTCGGCCAGGACCGCGGCGCGGCGTTCGATGCCGCGCAGGAACGCGGCCAGGGCGGGCGGTGCGGCCACGCCGTCGGAAGGGGACGTGGCGGTCATCGGGACTCCATCATCGGCGCGATGATAGCGAGGCAGCCGCCACACCGCGCGCTTGACAGCGGCGTCCCGATCGGCTCACCCGCGGCCGTCGCGACGGCCGGTTGTGCACAGCGCCGGAAATTGGCCTGCGACAGGTCTTGTCAAGCCCCCGCGAAACCATGTTGCATCTGTGTTTCACGGCCAAGTTGTTGTTTCGAAAAGAATAAATGCGATTGGCGCTTTTTTGTCCAACTCGTGGCAGAGGCTTGTGAGTCCGTCTTCACGGCGTGGAGCATGCCCGTCATGCACAGCTTTATCCACAGCAGATGTGGATAAATTCGATTCCCCAAGCGCGGCGGCCATTTACGACCGGTTTATCACTTTGCGGGCAGCAATCGCGCGCAACTCCCGCCCCCCGGAACCCACTTGCCACGGCCGCTAGGGCGTGTCACCGATCCCCGAGCATGCCGCGCCGCGGTTGCGCGTGCTTGTGGCAAGGAAGAGCGAGGAAGTGGACGTGCGTCCACGCCCGAGCGATGACGCGGCCACGGGCACGCGCAACCACGGCCCTTCGGGTTGGGTCTGGCAGGCGCGCTGCCGACGCCGCGCGGCTTGACCTGACGGCCAGTCAGGCGCTGCGCCCGCAACGCCGGCAGCGCGCCTGCCAGACCCAACGCGGCGTACTCGGGGATCGGTGACACGCCCTAGACTAGGCGGATGCCCTCCCCCGCCGCCACGCTCCGCGTCGCCCTGCCCGTGCCGCTGCCGCAGGTGTTCGACTACCTGCCGCCGCCCGGGGGCACGGTCGCCGACGGCGACGTCGGCCGCCGGGTGCAGGTGCCGTTCGGCAACCGCGAACTGAGCGGAGTGGTCGCGGCGATCGGCCAGGTCGAGGACGCCGACGGCCTGCGCGCGGCGTTGGCCTGGCTGGACCCGGTGCCCCTGCTCCACGGCGAACTGGCCGAGTCGCTGCGCTGGCTGGCGCGCTACAGCCACGCGCCGCTGGGCGAGGTGCTGGCGACCGCCCTGCCGGTGCCGTTGCGTCGCGGCGAACCGCTGCCCGACACCCACGCCTGGGCCTGGCGCCTGACCGAGGCTGGCGCCAGCCACCGCGCCCGCGCCGGCACCCGCCCGCACCGCTTCGCCGCGCTGCTGGCGGACGGCGCCATGGACGAGGACCGGCTGGACCAGGCGATGGACGACTGGCGCAGCGCCGCGCGCGCGCTGGCCAAGCGCGGCCACGCCGAGCGCATCGCGGTGCCGGCCAGCGCCGCGGCGCCGCAGCCACAACCCGGTCCGCCCCCCAATGCCGAACAGCAGGCCGCCATCGACGCGGTGGTCGCCGCCGCCGGCTTCGCCCCGTTCCTGCTCGACGGTGTGACCGGCAGCGGCAAGACCGAGGTCTACCTGCAGGCGATCGCCGCCTGTCTGGCGCGCGGGCGCCAGGCGCTGGTGCTGGTGCCGGAGATCGGCCTGACCCCGCAGACCCTGGCCCGCTTCCGCGCCCGCCTGGGGGTGCCGGTGCACGCGCTGCATTCGGGGCTCAACGACAACGAACGCGCCCGGGTCTGGGCCGCCGCCTGGCGCGGCGAGGCGCGGGTGGTGGTCGGCACCCGCTCGGCGATATTCGTGCCGCTGCCGCGGGCAGGATTGATCGTGGTCGACGAGGAACACGACGGCAGCTACAAGCAGCAGGACGGCATCCGCTACCACGCCCGCGATTTCGCTTTGGTGCGCGGCAAGGCGCTGGACGTGCCGGTGCTGCTGGGCAGCGCCACGCCGTCGCTGGAGAGCCTGCACAACGCCACCGGCGGCCGCTACGCACACCTGCGCCTGACCCGCCGCGCCGGCGACGCCAGACCGCCGACGGTGCGCGTGCTCGACGTGCGCAAGCGCCCGCTGCAGGACGGGCTGTCGCCGGAGGTGCTGGCCGGGATCGGCACGGCATTGGCCGACGGCGGCCAGGTGCTGGTGTTCAAGAACCGCCGCGGCTATGCGCCGGTGCTGCTGTGCCACGACTGCGGCTGGACCGCGCCGTGCCAGCGCTGCAGCACCCCACTGCACGCCACACCGATGACCGTGCACGCCGGCGGCCGGCGCCTGCAATGCCACCACTGCGGCGCGCGCCAGCCGGCGCCGCTGGCCTGCCCGGACTGCGGCAGCCTGGCCCTGCAGCCGCAGGGCATCGGCACCGAACGCCTGGAGGAGCGCCTGGTGCAGGCATTCCCGGACGTGCCGGTGCTGCGCATCGACCGCAGCACCACCCAGCGCCGCGATGCGCTGGAGACGCAGTTGGCCACGCTCGGCACTGCGCCCGGCATCCTGGTCGGCACCCAGATCCTGGCCAAGGGCCACGACCTGCCGCAATTGAGCCGGGTGGTGGTGGTGGGCATCGACGAAGGCCTGTTCTCGGCCGATTTCCGCGCCAGCGAGAAGCTTGCGCAGCAGCTGATCCAGGTCGCCGGGCGCGCCGGCCGCGCCGCGCGCCCGGGCGAGGTCTGGCTGCAGACCCACCACCCCGCGCATCCGCTGCTGCAGACCCTGGTGCACGGCGGCTACCACGCCTTCGCCGCCGCGGAACTGGAGCAACGCGAGGCCGCCGGCTTCCCGCCGTTCGCGCACCTGGCGCTGCTGCGCGCCGAGGCCAAGCAGGTCGAGCACGCCAACGCCTTCCTCGCCGCAGTGCGCGCGCTGCTGCCGGTGCAGGACGAGGTGCAGCGCTTCGGCCCGATGCCGGCGCCGATGCCGCGCCGCGCCGGTTTCCAGCGCACCCAGTTGCTGCTGTCGGCCAACACGCGGCGCGCGCTGCACGCGTTGCTGGACGCGGCGGTGCCGGCGATCCACGCGCTGCCGCAGGCACGGCGGGTGCGCTGGTCGCTGGATGTGGATCCGCAGGATCTGTACTGAGATAGGCGCGCGGTGCGCGACGCAAGTCCTTCAATGCACCGATGACGTACATCGCTGGAGCGCCAGAGCGCGTCGAGCCAGCGATACGCAGGCCTTGCATGAAGCTGCAAATCGTCAGCACCGCACGCAATCCGCTTCCCTAGGGGCGGCTTCAGCCGCGACGGGCATTACCGGTAGGCTGAAGCCGCCCCTACGCGGCAGTGGCGCGTGTCGCCAGGCAGGGCGGCTCTGAAGCTGCTCCAGACGAACGCGCATCCAATCGGCGTGGAAAAGCAGACGGTGGCCCTAATGCCTACAGGTTTCGCTCAGTCCACCAGACCCAGTGCGTCGACCAATTGGGCGCGCAATGCAGCGCTGTCGCCGGCCTCCACGCAGCGCCACGCGCCAGCGTCCGCGGACAGGCCGCAGGCGGCGGTGGCGATCACCGGTTTGCCCAGCGCCATGGCCAGCAACAGGCCGCGCGGCTGTTGTTCGATCCACGCCGGCAGCAGCACCAGGCAAGCAGCGTGCACGCCTTCGGCCATCGACGCGACCCGCTGTACCGCGATGCCGTTCCAGAAGTCCGGCGTCTCCTGCGCACCGGGCGGCAGCAGCAACAACACCGGCAGGCCACGCACCGCCTCACGCAGTTCGTAGGCGCCCTTGCGCGCCAGCGCCGAGGCCGCCAGCAGTACCCGCGGTACGGCGTCCGCCGTGATGGCCGCATGCTCCGGCGCGGCTGCCGGGAGCGCCGGCCGTTGCCATTCCAGCGCGAGGCCGCGGCTACCGGCCAGCGCCAGCAGTTCGCGATGCGGCGTGATCCAGTGCCGCGCCTGCGCCAGTGCCGCACGCTCGGCGGCGACCAGCGCCGGATCGGCGCGGAAATCGCACAGCGTGGGACTGTGCGGATGCCGCTGCGCGGCCACGTCCAGGCGCGCCTGCAACAGGTGCATCGGCAAGGCGGTCATGTACACGTCCCAGCGCCGGCCCTGCAACTCGCCGGCCAGCCACAGCTCCGGCAACAGGCTCTGCGGCACCACCAGGTCGACATCGCGCGCGCCCAGGCGCCGCCGCAGCGCCTGCAGGCGGATGCGCTGCGCGCGCTGGCGCGCCTGCGGCAACGGCATGCCGCGCCACAACCACCAGCGCCGCAGCAGCGCCGCGCGCAAGGCAGCGACGCTGGTCCGCGGCAGCGCCAGCACGCGGTCGCCGGGTTGCTGCCGGCGTCGGCGGTCGGTGGCGAACTCCGGCCAGTCCTCGTCGACCAGCCAGGTGCGGTGCAGCCCATCGGGCGCCGCTGGCACATGGCGATGGCAGGCACTGCGGCCGCAGCGGGTGCAGTCGTTGGCGGCGTCGACACCGGCCGGCGCGGTGGGTCGCTGCAGCGGCGGCAACGGCAACGCCGCCGGCGCCACGGCACCGCCACGGATGCGCACGTGCAGCGCTTCGCCGTCCAGCCACACCTCCAGCCGCCACGGCGCGGCGGCGCGCAGGCGCAGGTCCACGTAGTTCCAGAACACCACCGCGTCGCGGTCGCGCTCGGCCAGGGAGCCGGCAATCACCTGGGTGTGGCGGTGCCGCTCGACAGTCTCCAGGCCTTGCCGCAGCGCCGCGTCGTAGATCGCATTGGACACCTGGCACAGGCCACCGCCGATCGACGGCACCAGGCAGCCCTCGCGCAGTTCGCGGCCGGCGACGAAGCCGCGACGGCGGGTGGCGCGGCCGAGCTGGCGCCAGAAACCGAAGGTCGCCCCGGCCGGCACCTCCACGCCGTGCAGCGCACGCGCGGCCAGGCGCAGGTTGTGGATCTTGCCGGCCACCAGCCGCGGCGTAGTCTCCTCGCTGTCGGGCCACAGCGGGGTGACGGATTCGGCACAGGTGCCGGCGGCGATCGCCAGGCCGGCGTCGCGGCGATGCCGACGCGGACCGTCGCGCAGATCGTGCAGCGCGCGGCGCAGTTGCAGCGCACGGGTCTTGGCCCAGAACAGCAGGCTGCGCCAGCGCGACGGCAGCAGCGCCGGCGGCGGCGCCGATGCGCGCGGCTTCACTGTCGCTGGCATGAGCGTGCGTCCTCCCTGTCGCTGACCGCGCTTGGCATCGCGCTACTATACGGACATGCAGGTCCGGCCCTCGACGAGCGCGCAGCGCCTTTTCGGCAGCGCGCGTTCCGGCGGATCGGTGCGCGCGCGACTGCGAGGCGACCGCCGCGCCGATACCGGACGCTCTCCTCTTTCTCCCGCTCCTGGAGTCCTGCATGAACGACACACCCATGCCGCACCTGATCGTGGTCGGCGGTGGCTTCGCCGGCTTGTGGGCCACCCGCGCCCTGGCCAGGACGCCGCTGCGCATCACCCTGATCGACCGCCGCAACCATCACCTGTTCCAGCCGCTGCTGTACCAGGTCGCCACCGCCGGCTTGTCGGCGCCGGACATTGCCGCGCCGCTGCGGCAGATCCTGCGCCACCAGGACAACGTCGAAGTGCGCCTGGGCGAGGTCGTCGACATCGACAAGCAGGCGCGGCAGGTGCGCTTGGCCGACGGCCAGGCGCTGGACTACGACTATCTGCTGGTCGCCACCGGCGCCACCCATGCCTATTTCGGCCACGACGACTGGGCGGCGCATGCGCCGGGCCTGAAGACCCTGGACGACGCGCTGCAACTGCGCCGGCACCTGCTGCTGGCGTTCGAGCGTGCCGAGGCGGAAACCGACCCGGCCGCACGCGCGGCCTGGCTCAGCTTCGCCATCGTCGGCGGCGGCCCCACCGGGGTCGAGCTGGCCGGCACCCTGGCCGAGATCGCGCGGCACACGCTCAAGCATGAGTTCCGCCACATCGACCCGGCCGAGGCGCGCGTGCGGCTGATCGAGGCCGGCCCGCGGGTGCTGTCCTCGTTCCCCGAACACCTTTCGGCCAAGGCGCAGAAACAGCTGGAGAAACTCGGCGTGGAAGTACTGACCGGGGTGCCGGTCGCCGACATCGACGCCCATGGTTATCGCCTTGGCGACGCCTTCGTGCCGGCGCGGACCGTGGTCTGGGCCGCCGGCGTGGCCGCCTCGCCGCTAGCGAAGACCCTGCAGGCGCCGCTGGACCGCAGCGGCCGCGTGCAGGTGCAGCCGGACCTGAGCGTGCCCGGCCATCCGGAACTGTTCGTGGCCGGCGACCTGGCCGCGCTGCAGCAGGCCGACGGCCGCCCGGTTCCCGGGGTGGCACCGGCCGCCAAGCAGATGGGCCGGCACGTCGCCGACACCCTGCGCCGGCGGCTGCGCGGCGACACCGCCAGCGTGCCGTTCCGCTATGCCGACTACGGCAACCTGGCCACCATCGGGCGCATGGCCGCGATCGTGCACCTGGGCCGGCTGCAGCTCTCCGGGGTGCTGGCCTGGTGGTTCTGGCTGGCCGCGCACGTGTTCTTCCTGATCGGCTTCCGCAACCGCGTGGTGGTGCTGCTCAACTGGGCCTGGGCGTACTGGAGCTACCAGCGCGCCGCGCGCATCATCCTCGGCGACCCGCCCGCGGCGGAGGACACGCAGGCGCAGCCCGCACCGCCCGTGGACAGGTGACACTGCAAGGCCGGGCTGCGATCCTAGCCGGCCTTTTTGCTGCAGCGCAGTGCCGTTTTGGCCACCTTCCTGTTCCTGCTCGACCTGCTGGGCACCTTCGTGTTCGCGATCAGCGGCGCCACCGTCGGCGTGCGCCACCGCCTGGACCTGTTCGGGGTGCTGGTGCTGTCGTGCGCGGCCGCGGTCTCCGGCGGCATCGCCCGCGACGTGCTGATCGGCGCCACCCCACCGGCGGCGTTGGCCGACGTGCGCTATCTCGGCGTCGCCTGCCTGGCCGGGCTGCTGGCTTTCTACAGCCACCACACGGTCGAGCGCCTGCGCAATCCGGTGCAGATCTTCGACGCGATGGGCCTGGCGCTGTTCGCGGTCTACGGCACCAGCAAGGCGTTGGCGTTCGGCCTGGGCCCGCTCAGCGCGCCGCTGCTGGGCATGCTCAGCGGCATCGGCGGCGGCATCGTCCGCGACCTGCTGGTGGCGCGCACGCCGGTGGTACTGCAGGCCGAGCTGTACGCGGTGGCGGCGCTGCTCGGCGGCGGCGTGGTGGCCGCGGCGCAGGTGCTGCACCTGCCGCAGCCCTGGGGCCTGGGGGTGGGTGCGGTGCTGTGCTTCGGCCTGCGCTTCATGGCGATCCGCTACGGCTGGCACCTGCCGGTGGCGCGTCCGCCGGAGTCGTGATCCAGCGGCGTGCGGATGGACTTCCGCAGCCGGCAGTCGCCAATCCGCGGGCAGCCCAGGACAAGAAAAAAGGCCCGGCAATGCCGGGCCTTCTCGCGCGTTGCAATCGCTCGCCGCAGGCAACTCAGGCGACGAACAGCGCCTTCATCTTCTTCAGCGCGTTCGCCTCGATCTGGCGGATGCGCTCGGCCGACACGCCGTACTCGTCGGCCAGTTCCTGCAGGGTGATCTTGCTGTCGGCATCCAGCCAGCGGCGCTTGATGATGTCGCGCGAACGCGCATCCAGTTCCGCCAGGCCTTCGCGCAGCAGCTGCAGCTGGTTGTCCTCGCTGTCGGCGCGTTCGTAGGCCTGCGAGGGATCTTCCTCGTTGGCCATCAGATACGCGGCCGGCGACGGCGGCGCGTGGTCGTCGTCCTCGTCGGACGGCGCATCGAAACCGATGTCGCGACCGGACAGGCGCGACTCCATCTCCAGCACCTCGCGCTCGGACACGTTGAGGTCCTTGGCCACGGCGGTGACCTCGGCCGCGTTCATCCAGCCCAGGCGGGTCTTGGACTTGCGCAGGTTGAAGAACAGCTTGCGCTGCGCCTTGGTCGTGGCGACCTTGACGATGCGCCAGTTCTTCAGGATGTACTCGTGCATTTCGGCACGGATCCAGTGCACCGCGAAGCTGACCAGGCGCACGCCCATGTCCGGGTCGAAGCGCTTGACCGCCTTCATCAGGCCGATGTTGCCTTCCTGGACCAGGTCGCCCAGCGGCAGGCCGTAGCCGTTGTAGCCGCGGGCCACGTGCACCACGAAGCGCAGGTGGGAATGGACCAGTTCGCGGGCCGCGTCCAGGTCTTCCTGGTCGCGATATCGCACCGCCAGTGCACGTTCCTCGTCGGACGTCAGCACCGGGATCTGATGCACGGCGCCGATGTAGGCATCCAGCGAACCGAGCGGACTGGGGATCGGGAGGTTGTTGGCAACCAATGCGTTGGAAGTAAGCGTCTGGCTCATAGGGCTCATCTTAGCAGTCTACTAATTGGACTGCTGGGTACAGTAAAAAGTTCCTGTGTTCTGTTTATGCAACATATGAATCAGGAATGACACTGCATCACAAGCCACTGAAACAATCGGGACGCATCGTCATCCCGTTCTCTGACCGCAAAAGTAGCAGCCGGTTCGCGAAAATGGCGTCCACGTCAGGCGACAGCGTCGCCCCGTCCAACCGCGGTTCAGGCGCCGCCCAGCACCGCTTCCAGCTCTGCGCGCGGCGGCAGACTCCAGTCGATGGGGGCGGCACCCCGGCGCTTCAAGTACTCATTGGCCGCGGAGAAATGCTTGCAGCCGAGGAAGCCGCGGTGCGCCGACAGCGGCGAGGGGTGCGGGGCCTTGAGCACACGGTGGCGGCGGGTGTCGATGACCTTGCCCTTGGCCTGGGCATAGCTGCCCCAGAGCAGGAACACCAGACCCTCGCGCTCGCGGTTGAGGGTCTCCACGATGTGGTCGGTGAAGCCCTCCCAGCCCTTGCCCTGGTGCGCGCCGGCGCGGCCTTCTTCCACCGTCAGCACCGCGTTGAGCAGCAGCACGCCGCGCTGCGCCCACGGCAGCAGGCAGCCGTGGTCCGGCCGGCGGATGCCCAGGTCGTCCTCGATCTCCTTGTAGATGTTCAGCAGCGACGGCGGCACCGGCACCCCCGGCAGCACCGAGAAGCACAGCCCGTGCGCCTGGCCGTAGCCGTGGTACGGATCCTGGCCGAGGATCACCACCTCCACCTTTTCGAACGGGGTGGCGTCGAAGGCGGCGAATATCTGCCGCCCCGGCGGGAACACCCGCGCACCGGCGGCCTTGCGCTGGCGCAGGAAGGTGGCCAACTCGCGCATCTCCGGACGCAGCAGCCAGTCGCCGACCTGCGCCTTCCATGACGGCTCCAGCTGGATCCGGCTTTCGTCTTCGTTGTTGCTCATCGCTTCCAGGCTCGGGACATCACATCGGTCAGAAGGTCACCGCGATCTCGTCGAGCCGCGCCAGGCGCAACTGGAACAGCACCTTGGTGACCAGCAGGCGCTCTTCGATCGGTTTCTGCACCAGGTCGTTGGCACCGGCGCGCAGCAGCTCGGACTGGGTGTGCGGGTTGCTGTCGCCGGTCATCACCAGCACCGGCATGCGCCGCTTGCCGTAGGCGAAGTCGACGCGGATGCGCTGGACCACGTCGCGGCCGTTGAGCTCGCCTTTCAAGGTGACGTCGGTCAGCACCAGGTCGATGCGGCGGGTGGTGCGGCCCAGCGACTCGGCGGTCAGCAGGGCGAAGGCGTCTTCGGCGCTGAGCACGTGCACCACGTGCAGCTGCTGGCGCTCGAGCATGCGCTTGGTGGCTTCGGCCACCACCCGGCTGTCCTCGACGTAGAGGACGGTGGCGCCGGCCACCGGCTGCGGCTGCACGTAGCCGCGAATGAAGGTGGCCAGCGCCTCGTGGCCGAGCGCCTTGTCGAAGTAGTCGGTGACGTACTCGGTGAAGCGGCGCTCGACCAGGTGCTGCTGGGCGTCGCCGGAGACCACGATCACCGGCACGTAGGCCTGGCCGGCGGCCTCGCGCACGCTGCGCGCCAGGGTCAGGCCGTCGCCGTCGGGCAGCCCCAGCGAGGTGGTGACCAGATCGACCGGACCGGCCTCCAGCGCGGCGCGCGCCTCGGCGATGCTGGCGCAGCCGACCACGGTCACGTCGGGCAGTTCGCGGTGCAGCACGTCGGCGATCAGCTTGCGCACCAGCTTCGAGCCATCGACCACCATCACCCGGGGGGCGGCGCTGATCAGATGCTTGAGCTCGTGCCCGGCCATGTGCGCCTCAGGTGTCGGTGGGCCGCGTCTGGCGCAGGAAGTGGCCGGTCACCAGCCAGGCGCCGAGCCAGCCCAGCAGCAGGGTGCCGAGCAGCACGAAGCCGGCGTGCAGCGCGTCCAGCCCGTGCAGCACGAAGTGGCTGCCGTAGCTGTCGGCCAGCGCCGCCAGCGGCTGGCCCAGGGCCATGCCGGAGGCCGCGAGCAGGCCCAGCGCCAGCACTCCGGCGCCGAAACCGTACCAGGCGCCCAGGTACAGGAACGGGCGGCGGATGAAGCCGTCGCTGGCGCCGAGCAACTGCAGCACGCCGATCTCCTCGCGCCGCGACTGGATGTCCAGGCGCACGGTGTTGCCGACCACCAGCACCGCACCGGCGCCGAGCAGCAGCGACAGCACCTGCACCAGGCGTTCGCCGAAATGCAGCCAGCCGTCCAGGCGCTTGCGCCACAGCGCGTCGTGCTGGACCAGGTCGGCCTGCGGCAGCGCGGTCAGCGCGGTCGCCAGCGGGGTGTCGTCGGCCGCGGCCGGGGTGACGATCAGCAGCGTCGGCAGCGGGTTGTCCTGCAGCGCGTCCAGCGCCTCGCCCAGGCCGGCGCTGTCGCGCAGCTCGGCCATGCCTTCGGCGGGGGTGCGCAGCGTTACCGCGGCCACGTCGGCGCGGCCGCGCAGGGTCTGCGCCAGCGCCTGCGCCGCGGCGGCGTCGACGTCGGTCTTCAGGAACACGTTGATGTCGCGCGACTGCTGCACGCTGCCGGCGAACTGCTTGAGGTTGTCCAGGGCGATCGACAGGCCCAGCGGCAGGGTCAGCGCCAGCGCCATCACCGCCATGGTCAGCAGCGTGGCCCACGGCTTGCGCATGGCGCGGCCGAGGCTGTAGACGATGCTGTGCAGGTGGTGGTCCCACCACACGCCCAGCCGCGAGGGCGCCGCGGCGCCGGCGTTGCGCGCGCTCATTCGGCCAAGTCCTGCGGCGAGATGTCGTCGACCAGGCGGCCGTGGTCCAGGATCAGCACGCGCTTGCGCATCTGCTTGAGCAGGGCCAGGTCGTGGCTGACCACCAGCACGCTGGTGCCACGCGCCGGCAGTTCGGCGAACAGCTGCATGATCTCCGCGGCCAGGGTCGGGTCGAGATTGCCGGTGGGTTCGTCGGCGACCAGCAGCCGCGGTTCGCCGACCATCGCCCGGGCGATGCCGACGCGCTGCTGCTCGCCGGCCGACAGCTGCGAGGGCAGCGCCTTCTCGCGATGGCCCAGGCCCATGCGCTCGAGCACCGAGCGCACGCGCTTGCCGATCTCGGCGCGACGGGTGCCGCGCAGGATCAGTGGCAGCGCGACGTTCTCGGCGATGCTGCGGTCGGTGAGCAAGCGGTGGTCCTGGTAGACCGCGCCGACCTCGCGCCGGTGCAGCGGCACGCGGCGGCCGCGTACCTTCAGCAGGTTGCGCTCGCCGAACAGCACGGCGCCGCGCGAGGGCCGCTCGCTCAGGTGGATCAGCTTGAGCAAGGTGCTCTTGCCGGCACCGGAATGGCCGGTGACGAACAGCATCTCGCCCTCCTCGACCTCGAAGCTGACGTCCACCAGCGCCGCGTGGCCGCCGGCGTACTGTTTGCTGACATTGTCGAACCGCAGAACGCTCATCCGGCGATTATGCCGGAGCGGCTGGGGTGTTCGTCCACCGCGCGCGTCGCACGCGGCGGACGGCCGGTCCGGCTCAGGAGCTGGACACCAGCGAGCGCAGCTTGCGCCCCAGGCGGGTCAGGAACGAATCGTTCTTCGCCGCCGCACCACGCTCGGCCTGGCGCGCGGCCTTGACCGGGGTGGCCACGACCTGCACCGGCTTGGCCGGGGCCGCGGTCGCCGGAGCGGCGCTGCCGTTGCCGGCCTGTGCGCCCTCGGCGCCTTCCAGCGGACGCCCGCCGCGACGGCGACGGCGCTTGCGCGGCGGACGCTCGCCTTCGACCGCGGGCGCTGCGCCCTCGGCCGGCGCAGCGCGCGGCGGCTTGGGCGCGGGCGCCGGCGCGGCGGCAACCGGCGCAGTGCCGTCGGCCGCAGCGGCCGTGGCATCGGCCGGACGCGGCGTGCGCGGACGCCGCGGCTTGCCGTCGGCGCTGCGCGACGATTCGCCACGGCCGCCCGGGCCGCTGCGACCGCCGCCGGGCTTGCCGCGACCGCCGCCACGACGCTGCTCGTCGGCCTCGCGCTGGGCGCGGGCCTCGCGGAAGATCTCGCCGATGCTCTCCTCGCCATCGGCCTCGGTGGCCTCGCCCTCCACCGGCGCGCGCGGGGTGCGCGGCAGCGCCACCAGCAGCTCGGCGGTGACCGGCTCGACCGGGATCTTCTGCTCGATGTAGGCCTCGATGTCCGGCAGGCTCATCGCGTAGCGCTCGCAGGCGAAGCTGATCGCGTCGCCCTCCTCGCCCAGCCGCGCGGTACGACCGATGCGGTGCACGTAGTCCTCGGCGTCGAACGGCAGGTCGTAGTTGTAGACGTACTTGACCCCGTCGATGTGCAGGCCGCGCGCGGCCACGTCGGTGGCCACCAGGATCTCCAGCTGGCCCTTCTGGAAGCGGTTGAGCAGGGTCTCGCGCTTCTTCTGCGGCACGTCGCCGGACAGCACGCCGACCCGGTAGCCGTTGCGCTCCAGCGCGCGCGCCACGCGCTCGACGAACGCCTTGGTGTTGACGAACACCATGGTGCGCGCGCCCTCGCTGCGCGACAGCAGACCCAGCAGCAGGGTCAGCTTCTCCTCGTCGGAGGGGAAGTAGATGCGCTGGCGCACGCGCGCGGCGGTGATGCTCTCGGTCTCGACGACGAGCTTTTCCGGCTCGTTCATGTGCTCGTAGGCCAACTCCAGCACGCGGTGGCTGAGGGTGGCAGAGAACAGCAGGGTCTGGCGGGTGCCGCGCTCGGGCATGCGCCGCAGCAGGAAGCGGATGTCCTTGATGAAGCCCAGGTCGAACATGCGATCGGCTTCGTCGAGCACGCAGATCTCGCAGGCGTGCAGCGACACCACCTTGTGCTGCTTGACGTAGTCGATCAGGCGGCCGGGGGTGGCGATGATCACGTCCACGCCCTGCTGCAGCAGTTCGCGCTGCTTGTCGTAGTCCACGCCGCCGTAGACCAGGGCGAAGCGCAGGCCCAGTTCGGAGCCGAACTTGACCGCGTCCTTGTGGATCTGGATGGCCAGCTCGCGGGTCGGGGCCAGGATCAGCGCGCGCGGATCCTCCGGCTTGCGGTCGGCCAGCGCCGGGCGGCTGAGCAGGCGGTTCATCACCGCCACCAGGAACGCCAGGGTCTTGCCGGTACCGGTCTGGGCCTGGCCGGCCACGTCGCGGCCGGGAAGGGCCACCGGCAGGGTCAGCGCCTGGATCGGGGTGCAGCGGGTGAAGCCGGCGCTTTCGAGGCCTGCGAGCAGCGCGGGCTGCAGTTCGAACGCGGAAAAAGTCACATCGGTCAGCGGTTTGTCGCTCATCATTCCATCTTCGTGAGGCCACCCCGCCCGAAGCGTAAGGTCGCGGCTTGCATCGGTCCCGGCAGCGTCGCACACTGGCGTCTTCCATGCCGGGTCGCGCGACAGGGGGAATCCCTTGAGATCGCCGCGCAATGCCCCAGTTTACCGCAATGCGGCGGCCACCCGGTCCGGCCAGTCGCATTGGCCCAGGAGAACCCCCAAAGTGAGCGACAAGGTCCTTTACGTCGGCGACGCCGATTTCGATACCACGGTGCTGCAGTCCGACGAGCCGGTCCTGGTGGACTTCTGGGCCGAGTGGTGCGGCCCGTGCAAGATGATCGCGCCGGTGCTGGACGACCTCGCCGATGCCTACGACGGCCGCCTCAAGGTCGCCAAGGTCAACGTGGACGAGAACCGCGCCACCGCGATCAAGTACCACGTGCGCTCGATCCCGATGCTGCTGCTGTTCAAGAACGGCCAGATCCAGGCCACCCAGATCGGCGCGGTCGGCAAGGGTCAGCTGACCCAGATGATCGACAAGACCCTGGGCGGCAGCGCCGCCTGACGCCCGCTGCCGGCACCGCTCCGCAACCGGAGCGGCGCCGCGGCAGCCCGGCCGGCGCAGCATCGCCGGCGGCTGAATCGCCCACGAACGCCTGCTTGCCGTGCCTGCGTGGCGGTGATAGTGTCGATACATCCGGTGGCATTCGCACACCGCACCCCCTCTGGAAGATTCTCTCCCAGACCTCCTCCCAACCCCGTATGCCCCCACGCTGGGCGCTCGCACTCTTAGCGAGGAACACCACTTGTCCGATCACACCATGTCCGAACCCGGGAGCGCCGACGCCCCCGCCGAGAAGCGCGTGCGCAAGCCGCGCGTCAGCAAGGCCGCGAGCGGCGCGGAAGGCGCCGCCGAGCACGGCGCGCCGGCACAGCCGACCCTGCCGCTGAATCCCGCGCCCGCGCCTGCGCCCGTCCAGACCGAGGCGCCGCGCGCCGCGGCCACGGAGTCGGCTCCGGCCCCGGCCTCAAGCGGCGGCCAGAGCCACGGCGGCGGCGACGCGCCGGCCCAGCAGGGCGGCGGCCAGGCGTCCGAAGGCGGCGAGCCGCGCGAAGGCCGTGAGCCGCGCGACGGCGGCAACAACAACCGCTTCAACAATCAGAACCAGAACAACCAGCAGGGCAACCGCCGCGATCGCTTCCGCAATCGCCGCGACCGCGACCGCAACCAGCGCGGCGGCGACCGCTTCCAGGACAACGGCCTGCCCAGCGACAACGGCGGCAACGAGCCGTTCGTGCCGCGTCCGCACGCGAGCGTGCCGGAAGGCTTCCCGATCTACTCGCTGAGCGACCTGAAGAAGATGCCGGCGCAGAAGCTGCTGGACATCGCCGAGCAGCTCAACATCCAGGACGGCGTGGCCCGCGCGCGCAAGCAGGACGTGATCTTCGCCCTGCTGAAGGTGCTGACCCGCCACGGCGAAGGTGTCGCCGCCGACGGCGTGCTGGAAATCCTGCCGGACGGCTTCGGCTTCCTGCGCGCGGCCGAGGCCAGCTACCTCGCTGGCCCGGACGACACCTACATCTCGCCCAGCCAGATCCGCCGCTTCAACCTGCGCACCGGCGACCACCTGTCCGGCCGCATCCGCTTCCCGAAGGACGGCGAGCGCTACTTCGCGCTGTCGATCGTCGACACCATCAACGGCGAGCCGCTGGAAGCGAGCAAGAACAAGGTCCTGTTCGAGAACCTGACCGCGCTGTTCCCGCGCAAGCGCTTCACCCTGGAGCGCGGCAACGGTTCCTCGGAAGACATCTCCGGCCGCATCCTCGACCTGATGGCGCCGCAGGGCAAGGGTCAGCGCGCGCTGATCGTGTCCCCGCCCAAGGCCGGCAAGACCATGCTGATGCAGCAGGTGGCCACGGCGATCACCACCAACCACCCGGACGTGCACCTGATCGTGCTGCTGATCGACGAGCGCCCGGAGGAAGTGACCGAAATGCAGCGCACCGTGCGCGGCGAGGTCATCTCCTCGACCTTCGACGAGCCGGCCGCGCGCCACGTGCAGGTCGCCGAAATGGTGATCGAGCGCGCCAAGCGCCTGGTCGAACACAAGAAGGACGTGGTGATCCTGCTCGACTCGATCACCCGCCTGGCCCGCGCCTACAACAACGTGGTGCCGTCCTCCGGCAAGGTGCTCAGCGGCGGCGTCGACGCCAACGCCCTGCACCGCCCGAAGCGCTTCTTCGGCGCGGCGCGCAACGTCGAGGAAGGCGGCTCGCTGACCATCATCGCCACCGCGCTGGTCGAGACCGGCAGCAAGATGGACGAGGTGATCTACGAAGAGTTCAAGGGCACCGGCAACAGCGAAGTGCACCTGAACCGCCGTATCGCCGAGAAGCGCGTGTACCCGGCCATCGACATCAACCGCTCCGGCACCCGCCGCGAGGACCTGCTGATCGAGCCGGAACTGCTGCAGAAGATCTGGATCCTGCGCAAGCTGCTGCATCCGATGGACGAGATCGCGGCGATGGAATTCCTGCTGGACAAGATGAAGAACACCAAGTCCAACGACGAGTTCTTCGGTTCGATGAAGCGCTGAGTCCAGCGCCGCTTCGACCGCAACGCCCCGCTTCGGCGGGGCGTTCGCGTTTGTGGCCATCGGTCATGCCCGGTGACGTGCCGATACAGGGTCCGACGGTCTTTCGACGTGGGCGCGGGTGAGATGGGCGGCATTCGCCCCGCCGCGTCCGCCGCCATGCACACCACTGCCACGACCGCCGTCAGCAAGGTCGCCCCGGTCACTCTCGGCTTCTGGGTGATGAAGATCTGCGCCACCACCCTGGGCGAGACCGGCGGCGATCTGTTGTCGATGACCCTGGATGTCGGCTACGCGCTGAGCAGCGTGCTGCTGCTGGCAGTGTTCATTGTTTCGCTGTGGGCGCAGCTGCGCGCGCAGCGGTTCCAGCCGTGGCGCTACTGGTGGGTGATCCTGACCACCAGCACCGCCGGCACCACGCTGTCGGACTACATGGACCGCAGCCTGGGCCTGGGCTACGCGCAGGGCGCGCTGCTGCTGGTGAGCCTGCTGGTCGCGGTACTGGCGACGTGGTGGCTGTGCGAACGCAGCCTGTCGGTCGAGCGGATCGGCAGCGGCCGCGCCGAGATCTTCTACTGGCTGGCGATCCTGGTCTCCAACACGCTGGGGACCGCGCTGGGCGATTACCTGGCCGATAGTTCGGGGCTGGGCTTCGCCGGCGGCGCGCTGCTGATCGCGGCGCTGCTGGCGGCGATCGCGCTGGCCTACGCGTTCACCCGGGTCTCGCGCACGGCGCTGTTCTGGGCGGCGTTCGTGCTGACCCGTCCGTTCGGCGCCACCCTCGGCGACCTGCTCAGCAAGCCGGCCGGCAAAGGCGGGCTGGACCTGGGTACGGTCGGCGCGTCGCTGCTGCTGGCCGCGTTATTGCTGGCGGTGCTGGTCGTCTCGACCCGGCGCCGCGACGACGACCGCCGCGCGGCGCGCTAACGTTGGCGGGTGGTCTATGCGGGGCAGCCCGGCCTGTAAGACCGGGCGAACACCGTCGCCGATCAACCGCCCTGCAGCGGCGTCAGCAGGCGCGGACCGGCGCCGTCGGCCATGTACACGCCGCCAGCCGGCAACAGGTCCGGCGAGAAGCCGGCAGCATCCTCCTCGGCACTCCACGGCGCGCGCTGGCGCGGGCCAGGCACGTAGCTCATCCAGCGGCCATAAGCCGACGGCGCACCCTGGCGGGGCTGGTCGAGCAGCGCGTAATCGACTGGCACGCGCACGTTCCAGTACGGCGCATCCACGTGCTTGCCTTCGCTCGGCGGGCGGAAGGTCCACTTGCGCGCCGCGCCGAGCGCGCTCTTGCCCAGCACGTCGCGCAGTTGCTGCATCTGCCGCTCGGACGCCACCACGCGCAGGTTGACCTGCTCTACTGCGGCGTCGGCGACGCGACCATCGCGGCCCACTTTGAGCACCAGGTACGCCGAGCCCGCGGCACCGACGCTGTAGGCGGCTTCCGGATAGGCCGGCGGCTTCATCTGAATCGCGGTCACCACGCTGTGATCGCTCGGATCGTAGCGGGTAAAGTCGGCACTGCGGATCTCGATCTGATAGTCGTCGCCTTGCAGGCGTTTAGCAACCAGGCGCAGGGTCATCGGCGCGCGCGCCGGCACCGGCTTGCCATCGCGCATGCCCGGCTCGAACTTCCACTGCATCACGCTGTTGCGGACGAAGCCGACCACGCCCTCGGGCAGACGCTCCTGCTGGTCCAGCGCCAGCGCCGACACCGCGCCGCTGGGTTCGATGTCGATGGTGCCGCTCACCAGCATGCTGCTCTCGATCTGCTTGCGCACCGCGCCCGGGCCGACTCCGTCGGCGGCAACGGCAGTCGATGCCAGCAGCAGCGACAGCACGGCGCTCCAGCGCCACCACGAACGGAGAGATCGACGGTGCATCGCGCATTCCTTTGCCTGAGATGAGGCGCCGATTACAACGCACTGGCGGCCCGCCGGCAACTCAGGCCAGGCGCAGCGCGTCCGGGTAAGGCGGCGCGTCCGGATAGTCGTCCTCGCGCAGGCGCGCCTGCAGGTCGCGCCACCACTGCGGATCGAACAGCTCGCCGTGTGCGTGGCGCACTGCCTCCAACGAAGCCGCGGGCAGGCCCATGAACATCGCGAAGCGCTCCGGGAACACGTCGCGCGGGGCGACGTGGAACCAGGGTTCGGCGGACATCGCCTCTTCCTCGTTGCGCGGCTGCGGCCAGTCGCGGAAGTTGCAGTCGGTGACCAGGCACAGTTCATCGTAGTCGTAGAACACCGCGCGTCCCTGCCGCGACACGCCGAAGTTCTTCAGCAGCATGTCGCCGGGGAAGATGTTGTTGCGGGCCATGTCCTTGATCGCCTGCGCGTAGTCCAGCGCGGCCTCGCGCGCGGCCTCGGCGCCCTGCTCGCGCAGGTACAGGTTCAACGGGCGCAGGCGCCGCTGCACGTAGCACAGCTCGACGATCAGGTCGTCGCCATCCTCGCGCAGGCTGCGCGCGCAGCCCTCCATCAACTCTTTCAGCAGCGCCGGCGCGAAACGCGTGCGTGGGAAGCGCAGCGAGCGGTACGGCTGCGCGTCGAGCAGGCGGCCGACGCGATCGAGGTTGAACACCAGCGCGTACTTCTCCTCCACTTCCTCGCGGCTCATCGTCTTCGGGTAGGCGAAACGGTCGCGGATCAGCTTGAACACCAGCGGGTAGCTGGGCAGGGTGAACACCGCCATGACCATGCCCGGCGTGCCCTCGGCATGCACCAGCTGTTCGTTGGGATGCGCCTGGAAGTGGCGGAAGAAGGTGCGGAAGCGCTCGGTCTTGCCCTGCTTGGCGCGGCCGAGCATGGTGTACAGCTCGTCGATCGGCTTGTGCGGCAGCAGGCTGCGCAGGAACACCACCGCATCGCCGACGGTGGCCAGGTCGGCCTGGAAATAGCTGCGCGAGATACCGAACAGCTGCGCCACGTCGTTGCGCTTGGTCAGTACCGCCTCGGCGCGCAGGCCCTGTTCGTCGTTGACCAGGGCGATGACGCACGGCGAGAAGCGGTGTTCGCCGAACACGCGGCCGATCAGGTAGGCGCGGCGCTCGCGATAGAACACCGTCTCCAGCAGTTCGATGCCGCGCACCGGGTTCTCGCCCCAGTGGGCGAGGTCGTCCTGCAGCCGCACCGCGATGGCCGCCGCGCAGCGGGTGCGGTGCGCGTACGGCACGTCGAAGCGGTAATCGCCGAGCACGCGCACGAACGCGTCCACAGGCCGCGCCTCGGACACCACGTAGTTGTGCCGCGCCACCGGGTGGGTGATGGCGTCGGTAGGCTCGATGTCCAGCGCCACGAACTCGATCTGCGCGTCCACGCCCTGGGTGCGGAAGAAGCGCCGGGTCAGGGTGTTGTAGAAGGTCTTGTACAGTTCCTGGTCGATCAGCGCGGCGATCAGTTCGGCGTAGTGGTCGCGCGCACGGATCCACAGCGCGCGATCGTGCGCCTGGCCGAGCAGCACCGCGCGCAGGCGCAGCATGCACTCGGCGATGCACTGGTCGTACAGGGCGATGCGTTCGATCGCATCCTCGCGCGCGGCGCTCCAGTCGCGCGCCTCGAAGCGCTGGCGCGCACGCGAGGAGATCTGCGCGAAGCGCGCGTGGTAGTCCTCGAACGCCTCGAAGACGATGCGGCCGATGACCAGGGCACGGCGTTCGGACGGCAGCGGCAGCGGCGTGGAGGGCATGCCCGCAGTGTACCCAGATGGTGGCGTCGCGCGGGTGTCGGGCACCCTGCCACGCGCCGCCTCGTGCGCACATCCAGCAGCCCGCTTCGCCAGGATCGAGCCGGACGCAGGTCGGCCGTAGAAGCGGCTTCAGCCGCGACCGGCCGTACCGGGAACGCCCTGTCGCGGCTGAAGCTGCTCCTACCGGACGCTTCCTGCGCCGGAAACGCAAAGGGCCGCCCCGAGGGGCGGCCCTTGCGTCACAGCCAGTTCGGGCGATCAGGCGTTCAACGTCGCCAGGGCGTCGTTGAGGGTCTTGCTCGGCCGCATCGCCTTGCCGATCAGCTCCAGGTTCGGACGGTAATAGCCCTGGATGTCGACCGGCTGGCCCTGCACGCCGTTGAGCTCGGCGACGATGGTCGCTTCCTGCTCGGTCAGCTGCTTGGCCAGCGGGGCGAAGCGGGCCTTCAGCGCGGCGTCCTCGTCCTGTGCGGCCAGCGCCTGCGCCCAGTACATGGCGAGGTAGAAGTGGCTACCGCGGTTGTCCAGGCCGCCGACCTTGCGCGAGGGCGACTTGTCGTTGTCCAGGAACTGGCCGTTGGCCTGGTCCAGGGTGCGCGCCAGCACGCCGATGGCGGCGTTGTGGTGACGCTGGCCCAGGTGCTCCAGCGACGCCGCCAGCGCCAGGAACTCGCCCAGCGAATCCCAGCGCAGGTAGTTCTCTTCGACGAACTGCTGCACGTGCTTGGGCGCCGAACCGCCGGCACCGGTCTCGAACAGACCGCCGCCGGCCATCAGCGGCACGATCGACAGCATCTTGGCGCTGGTGCCCAGCTCCATGATCGGGAACAGGTCGGTGAGGTAGTCGCGCAGCACGTTGCCGGTGACCGAGATGGTGTCCTCGCCCTTGCGGATGCGCTGCAGCGAGAACGCGGTGGCCTCCACCGGCGGCAGGATGCGGATGTCCAGGCCGTTGAGGTCGTGATCCTGCAGGTAGCGCTCCACCTTCTGGATCATCAGCGCATCGTGGGCGCGCTGCGGATCCAGCCAGAACACCGCCGGGGTGGCGCTCAGGCGCGCGCGCTCGACCGCCAGCTTGACCCAGTCCTGGATCGGCGCGTCCTTGGTCTGGCACATGCGCCAGATGTCGCCGGCTTCCACCGCATGCTCCAGCAGCACCGTGCCGCCGGCATCGGTGACGCGCACGCTGCCGTCGACCGGGATCTGGAAGGTCTTGTCGTGCGAACCGTATTCCTCGGCCTTCTGCGCCATCAGGCCGACGTTGGGCACGCTGCCCATGGTGGCCGGGTCGAACGCGCCGTGCAGCTTGCAGTCCTCGATCACCGCCTGGTACACGCCGGCGTAGCAGCGGTCCGGGATCACCGCCTTGGTGTCCTGCAGCTTGCCTTCGGCGTTCCACATCTTGCCGGAGTCGCGGATCATCGCCGGCATCGACGCATCGACGATCACGTCGCTGGGCACGTGCAGGTTGGTGATGCCCTTGTCGGAGTTGACCATCGCCAGCGCCGGACGCTGCGCGTACAGCGCCTGCAGGTCGGCCTCGATCGGCGCACGCTGCGCCTCCGGCAGGCTGGCAATGCGCGCGTACAGGTCGCCGATGCCGTTGTTGGCGTCGAAGCCCACCTGCTTGAGCGTGGCGGCGTGCTTGTCCAGCACGTCGCGGTAGAACGCCTCGACGACCACACCGAACATGATCGGGTCGGAGACCTTCATCATCGTCGCCTTCAGGTGCAGCGAGAACAGCACGCCCTGCTGCTTGGCATCGGCGATCTGCGCCTGCACGAAGGCGGCCAGCGCACGCTTGCTCATCACCGCCGCGTCGATCAGCTCGCCGGCCTGCACCGCGGTCTTTTCCTTCAGCACGGTCACCGCGCCGTCCTTGCCGACCAGCTCAATCTTGATGCTGCCAGCCTGTTCGATCAGCGCCGAACGCTCGCTGCCGTAGAAATCGCCGGCGTCCATGTGCGCCACGTGCGACTTGGACTCGGCGCTCCACGCGCCCATGCGGTGCGGGTGCTTGCGCGCGTAGTGCTTCACCGAGGCCGGCGCGCGGCGATCAGAATTGCCCTCGCGCAGCACCGGATTGACCGCACTGCCCTTGACCTTGTCGTAGCGCGCCTTTGCTTCTTTCTCTTTCTCGTCCTTCGGCTCGTCCACGTAGTCCGGCAGCGCATAACCCTGCTGCTGCAGTTCCTTGATCGCGGCCTTGAGCTGCGGCACCGAGGCGCTGATGTTGGGCAGCTTGATGATGTTGGCTTCCGGCGTGGTCGCCAGCTGGCCCAGCTCGGCCAGGTCGTCGGCGATGCGCTGGTCCTCGCGCAGGTATTCGGGGAATTGCGAGATCAGGCGGCCGGCCAGCGAAATGTCGCGGGTCTCCACGGCGATGCCGGCAGTGCCGGCGAACGCGGCGACGATCGGCAGCAGCGACTGCGTCGCCAGGTACGGGGCTTCATCGGTGAGCGTGTACAGGATCTTGGGCGTATTCGACATGACGCGACGGATGACCTCTGGCAGGGGGAAATAGGCAGCACCGACAGTACGGCGGCGTATGTTTTCTTGTAGTTTCGCGATGCCGCCAACCGCCGGACATCGGCCGTCCATTGTCGCGTGTCTGCCGGCTGCGGGCAAAGCGCGGGTGCGCGATGCCCGGCGCAGCGCTCTAAAATGCGTCGATGACCGTCTTCTCGCCCGCACAGATCGATCGGCGCATGCTGCTGACGATCACCGAGACTCGCCATTACGAACGCGGCCTCGCCTACGCCGAGGACGACCGCGTGACCCTGCTCGCCGCAACCGCGCACACCGTGGAGGCCGAGGTCGCCGGCAGCGAGGTCTACACCGTGCGCCTGCACTGGCGCGACGGCGGCCTGGACGGGGAATGCGACTGTCCGGTCGGCATGCAGGAGGAGTTCTGCAAGCACCAGGTGGCGACTGCCCTGATCTGGGCGCGCACGACAGGTCGCGACGCCGCGCCGCGCAAGGGCACAACGCCGACGGAAGACCCCGGGCGAAGACTGCGGCAATGGCTGTCCGAACAGACACCGCAAGCCCTGCAGGCGCTGCTGCTGGAGGTCGCCGAGCACGACCCCGCGCTGCGCCAGCGTTTGCTCAGCCAGGCACAACTGGCCAGTGCGCCGCCGCAGGACTGGCGCAAGGCGGTATCGGCGCTGCTCGGACGCAAGCGCTTCATGGACCACCGCGACAGCATCGCCTACGCAAAGCGCCTACGCCCGCTCAACGCCCTGCTCGAACAGGGGCGGCAACGCGACCCGGCGGCCGCCCTCGACCTGCACGAGTACGCCTTCGACCGCCTGCTGACGATCTACGCCGATTGCGACGATTCCAGCGGCCATATCGGTCAGTGCCTGCGCGCGCTGGCGCAACTGCATCCGCAGTTCGTGCGCAGCGCCAACCCGCGCGACCTGGCCAAGCGCCTGTCCGACCTGCGCCTGCGCGACGAGTGGAACCTGCTGCCGCCGCTGCGCGACTACGCCGCGTTGCTGGGTCCTTCCGGCATCGCCACTCTGGAACATCGCACCTTGCACGCCCTGAACGACGTCGCTGCGCAAGGCCACGGCGAGCGCCTGGCCGCCGAAGCGCTGCTCGAAGAGATCGCGCACTGCGGCGGCGACGTGCAACGCATGCTGGACTGGTTCGCCCAACGCTGCGACAGCGGTTGGAGCTACCTGGAGATGGCGCGGCGCTGCACCGAGCATGGCCGCGCACGCCAGTCCATCGAATGGCTCGAACGCGGCGTCAAGACCCATCCGCAGGAACCGCGGCTGCTCACCGCGCTCGCCGACGCCTACATGCGCGAGGGCTTTGCCGAGGACGCGCTGCAATTGCGCTGGAACGCCTACGTCCTGCAGCCGTTCGAGGAGACCTACCTGGCCCTGCGCGCCACGGCGCAAGCGCTCGGCGGCTGGGAGCAGTGGCGCGAACGCGCCATGCAGGCGCTGGAGGGCGGCACCTCCCGCAACCCGGCCCGCGCGCGCGACCTGCGCATCGTCCTGCTGCTTGCCGAAGGGCAGGCGGCGCGCGCCCTGGACCTGGCCCGCGACCATCTGCACGACCTCACCTTCGCGACCCGCAACAGCCTGCTGACGCAGGCCGAGGCGCTCGACCCCGCGATCGCCCTGACCCTCTGCGACAGCTTGATCGAGACCGCCGTCGCGCAGACCAATCGCCAGGGCTACCTGACGGCGATCGATCTGCTGCAGATGCGACAGCGACTGTGCCACAGCCTGGGCGACGCGTCCGGTTTCGTCGCCTACTGCGACCATCTGCGCCAGCACTACCACCGCAAGCGCAGCTTCATCGAACTGTTGGACGCGAATCTGCCGCTGGTGACCGGAACGCGTTGAGCCCGGGCGCTTGCGGACGACCGCCGCCTCCATGCCGCCACGTCCATTTGTCTACGACTTCCGCGCGCCGATGGCGCATTTTCTGCGGGCTGCCAGCAGCGCTGGCGTGCTTTCCATAGGGAATGGAAGCAGGGGGACATCGTGGACTTCTACGCGCACTCGACCGAGCATCGGGATCGTGGCGATTGGCAGGGGCTGGCCGAGCATCTGAATGGCGTCGGCGAACGCGCCGCGGACCATGCCGCTGCGTTCGGCGGACAGGTGATGGCGCGGGTGGCCGGGCAACTGCACGACCTGGGCAAGTACACCCGCAAGTTCCAAGCGCGCCTGCGGGGCGATCCGGCCAAGGTGGATCATGCGACCTGGGGCGCGCGCATCGCCTGCGAGCGCTATGGCCAGACCGGCAGGCTGCTGGCCTACGGCATCGCCGGGCATCACACGGGGCTGGCGGACGGACGCCGCGACGAGCTGTCCTCCCGCCCCTCGTTGCACGAACGCTTGTCGGAAGACTATCTCCTGCGCGAGTTGCCGCCGTTGCTGGCGGACTGGGAGCGAGAGGTTCTGCTACCGGCAAGGCTGGAGTTGCCGACAAGCCTCAAGATCCATCCCCGCCTCGAGCGCCGCGCATTCCAGATGACGGTGCTGGCACGGATGATCTTTTCCTGCCTGGTCGATGCCGATTTCGTCGATACCGACGCGTTCTACCGGCGCATCGAGGGCCGCGGCACGCGCGCAGAGGACATCGGCGAGCGGCCGACCCTGGAGGCACTGCGCGAACGGCTGGACAGGCACCTGGCCGGCTTTCCCACCGAAGGCGGCATCAACCCGGTCCGCGCGGCGATCCTGCGCGAGGTGCGGGCCAAGGCGCACCGGCGTACCGGCCTGTTCTCGCTCACCGTGCCGACCGGCGGCGGCAAGACCCTGGCCTCGCTGGCGTTCGCCTTGGATCATGCCATCGCGCATGGCTTGCGCCGGGTGATCTACGTGATCCCCTTCACCAGCATCGTCGATCAGACCGCCGCGGTGTTCCGCGATGCGCTGGGCGCGCAGGGCAGCGACGATGTCGTGCTGGAACATCACAGCGCGTTCTTCGACGATCCGACCAAGGCGCCGCAGGCGATCGAGAAACGCAAGCTGGCGATGGAAAACTGGGACGCGCCGATCGTCGTCACCACCTCGGTGCAGTTCTTCGAGAGCCTGTTCGCCGACCGACCCTCGCGCTGCCGCAAGCTGCACAACATCGCCGGCAGCGTGGTGATCCTCGACGAAGCCCAGACGTTGCCCCCGAAGCTGCTGCGCCCATGCGTGGCACTGCTGGACGAACTGGCCCGCAGCTACCGGGTCAGCCCGGTGCTGTGCACCGCCACCCAGCCGGCGTTGCGTCAGGACCAGGGTTTTCCCGGCGGCTTCGAAGACGTCCAGGAACTGGTGGATGCGCCGGAGAGGCTCTACACGCGACTGCGCCGGGTGCGTGTGCGTCATGCCGGGACGCTGGACGATGCCGCGCTGGCCGAACGGCTGCAGCAACGCGAGCAAGTACTGTGCATCGTCAACAACCGCCGCCACGCCCGTGCGCTGTTCGACGCCATCGTCGACCAGCCGGGCGCTCGCCACCTGACCACGTTGATGCATGTGCGGCATCGCAGCGTTGTGTTGGCGCAAGTGCGGGGCGATCTGAAAGCGGACCGGCCATGCCGGCTGATCGCAACCAGCTTGATCGAAGCTGGGGTGGACGTCGATTTCCCCACTGTGCTGCGTGCGGAAGCGGGACTGGATTCGGTGGCGCAAGCGGCCGGGCGCTGCAATCGCGAAGGCGGGCGCCCGGCGGAGGCCAGCGAGGTCCTGGTGTTCGCGCCAGTCGATTGGCCGCCGCCACAGGAAACGAAACTGTTCACAGAGGTCTTCCGCGACGTCGAGCGCACCCATCGCGACGACCTGCTGGCGCTGGACGCGATCCACGCCTACTTCCAGGGACTGTACCGGCGCCTCGGCGACGGCAGTCTCGACGACAAGGCGATCCTGACGCTGTTGCGCGATGCCCTGATCGACGACCTGCCCTTCGACACAGTGGCACAGAAGTTCAAGATGATCGAGACCGCCATGCGTCCGGTGATCGTGCCCTACGCGCCCTACGCTCCCGACCCGGATGCAGAAGTGTCCGAGGTCGCCGAGGTGCTGCGCCAGTTGGAACACGCCGATCAGGTCGGCGTGGCCGGCGCCGCCCGCCGCCTGCAACCATGGCTGGTACAGGTTCCCGAACAGGCATACCGAGCGCTGTGGCAGGCGCATGCCATCGCCCCGGTCGCGCCCGATCGCTACGGCGAGCAGTTCGTGCGCCTGTGCAACCCGCGGCTGTACGACGCACGGTTCGGGTTGCATTGGGAAGATCCACAGTTCCTGGAGGCTCAGGGCAACGTGTGGTGAAAAAGGAATGGAAATCAAATATTTTTAAATATCCCGTCGCTTCGCATTAAAACTAGAAATAAGGTCAGGACACCCAATGCCATGCAGATGGTCGAGCGATGCCTCAGCCTGCCAAAGACGAAAAGGACTCCAGCTATTCCATCAGTCTGCGATTGCGCATCGAGGGGCGAGAAAAGCCCTCCGTATGGCCTTGGGTACTGGTCGTTCTCTTTGCGCTTGTGCTGGGTACCCCTTGGCTCCGAGGGCTGCTCAAACAACTGTTCTGAAAGAACGCGGATTGAAACTAATGTGATGCAACGGGAGTAAACCATGCCCCTCTCCTCGGAGAGGGGCATTCCGTGGAAACACGCTCTCATGGGCGGGAGAACAAGGATGAGTTACGGAGTCAGGCTCCATGTCTGGGGCGAGCGGGCGTTGTTCACGCGCCCGGAAATGAAAGTAGAGCGGGTGTCCTACGACATCATCACGCCGTCTGCCGCACGCGGCATTCTCGAAGCGATTCACTGGAAGCCGGCGATCCGTTGGGTGGTGGACAGCATCCAGGTGCTCAAGCCGATCCGCTTCGAGTCGATCCGCCGCAACGAAGTCGGCGGCAAGCTGTCGGCCGCCAGCGTCGGCAAGGCGATCAACGCCGGGCGCACCGATGGCCTGGTCAGCTACATCGAGGAGGACCGGCAGCAACGCGCCGCCACCCTCCTTCGCGATGTCGGCTACGTGATTGCCGCGCACTTCGAGTTGACCGACAAGGCCGGCCCGGACGACAACGTCGGCAAGCATCTGGACATCTTCAACCGCCGCGCGCGGCGCGGGCAGTGCTTCCAGGCGCCCTGCCTGGGGACCCGCGAGTTCCCCGCCAGCTTCACCCTGCTCGGCGACGACGACCCGCCGCCGGCCAGCGATCCAGGCTTGTCCGGGGAACACGACCTGGGCTGGATGCTGCACGACATCGACTTCGCCGACGGCATGACCCCGCGCTTCTTCCGTGCGCAGATGGTCGATGGGCTGGTCGCGGTGCCGCCACCGCAGGACGGCGGAGTACGCGCATGATCCTGTCCGCCCTCGCCGACTACTACCAACGGCTTCTGGACGATCCCGATTCCGGCATCGCCGCACCCGGCTACAGCCAGCAGAACATCGGCTACACCGTGGTACTGGCCGCCGACGGCAGCGTCGTTTCGGTCCAGGACGAGCACCGCAACGAGGGCAAGAAGCGCCTCGCCAAGGCCATGCGCGTCCCCCAGCCGGAAAAACGCACCGCGGGCATCAAGTCCAACTTCCTGTGGGACAAGACCAGCTACGTCCTTGGCGTCAGCGCCAGCAGCAAGCGCAGCGCGCAGGAGCATGCCGCGTTCAAGGCGCTGCACCAGCCGGCCCTGGCCGACAGCGACGACGCCGGACTGCAGGCGCTGCTAGCGTTCCTGGCCACATGGTCGCCCGAGCAATACGCCGATCATCCTGCGTTCGCCCCGCATGGCGAAGCGCTGCTGGATACCAACCTGGCCTTCAGGCTGGAGGGCGACCCTGGCTATCTGCACGAACGTGCGGCCGCTCGTACGGCCTGGGACCGGCAACAAGGCCAGGTGGGCGATGGTATCCGCGGCCTGTGCCTGGTCAGCGGCACGCTGGCGCCGCTGGCGCGGCTGCATCCGGCGATCAAGGGGGTGAACGGCGCGCAGAGTTCCGGCGCCTCCATCGTCTCCTTCAACCTCGATGCCTTCACCTCCTACGGCAAACAGCAGGGCGAAAACGCACCGATCTCCGAACAGGCGGCGTTCGCCTACACCACCGCGCTCAACCACCTGCTGCGCCGCGACCCGCACAACCGTCAGCGGGTGCAGATCGGCGATACCACCGTGGTGTTCTGGGCCCAGGCCAGGACCACGACACAGGCGCAGAACGCCGAGGACGTGGTCGCCGCCCTGATGCGTGGCGAAGACACCGAAGACCCCAGCATCGCCGACGGTCGGGCGACCCGGCGCCTGGAACTGGTCATGAAGCAGGTCCGGCAGGCGCGGCCGTTGCGCGATCTGGAAGACGGACTGGACGACGACGCCCGCATCTTTGTCCTTGGCCTGGCGCCGAACGCGTCGCGCCTGTCGATCCGCTTCTGGGAAACGCAAACGCTGGCCGGATTCGCCAAACGCCTGGCCGACCACTACGACGACCTGAGCTTGCTGCCGCCTGCCTGGAAGCGCGCGCCCACACCCGCTTACCTCGCCCTGCAGACCGCGCCGATCTACGGCGAGCACGGCAAACCCAAAGCCGAAGACGTGTCGCCCCTGCTGGCAGGTGAGCTGACCAGGGCGATCCTCGCCGGCACCCGCTATCCGCACAGCCTGCTCGGCAGCATCGTGATGCGCTTCCGCGCCGACGGGCAACTCTCTCCATTGCGCATCGCGCTGTGCCGGGCCGTCCTGGCACGCGAAGCGCGCTTGAGCAGGCAACAAGGACTGTCAACCGACCAGAGGGAACCACCCATGAGTCTCGATACGGGCAATACCGATCCCGGCTACCTGCTGGGACGGCTGTTCTTCCTGCTTTATAACGCCCAGGAAAACGCGCTTGGTGGAGTGGGATCAAGCATTAAAGACAAGTACTACGGGTCCGCATCAAGCACTCCCCAAGTGGTCTTTCCTTCTCTAATGAGGAACTTTCAGAACCATCTCTCGAAACTGCGAAAGATGGGCGAAAGCAAAAGCCGCATTGCCGGCGCCATTGAGCGGGATACCGCACAGATCATCAATCAGCTTAAGGGTCCCTATCCACGATCATTAGACATTGAAAGCCAAGGAATGTTTTCGATCGGCTACTACCACCAGAGCCAGGCGCGCTTCGCCCGCAACGACGGCCAGGACGCCCCCGACACCGCTTCCGAAGGAGAGACCGCATGAGCGCCATCGCCAACCGCTACGAATTCGTCTACCTGTTCGACGTCACCAACGGCAATCCCAACGGCGACCCCGATGCCGGCAACCTGCCGCGCCTGGATCCGGAAACCAACCGCGGCCTGGTCACCGACGTGGCGCTCAAGCGCAAGATCCGCAACTACGTTGCGCTGGAGCAGGAAGGTCAGCCCGGCCACGCCATCTACATGCAGGAGAAGTCGGTGCTGAACAACCAGCACAAGCAAGCCTATGCCGCACTGAAGATCGAACCGGAAGCCAAGAAGCTGCCCAAGGATGAAGCCAAGGCACGCGAACTGACGGCCTGGATGTGCAAGAACTTCTTCGACGTGCGCACCTTCGGCGCGGTGATGACCACCGAAGTCAATTCCGGGCAGGTCCGCGGCCCAGTGCAACTGGCCTTCGCCAGCTCGGTGGAACCGGTGCTGCCGCTGGAAGTGTCGATCACCCGCGTGGCGGTGACCAACGAGAAGGACCTGGAAAAGGAACGCACCATGGGCCGCAAGCACATCCTGCCCTATGGTCTGTACCGCGCACACGGCTTCATCTCCGCCAAGCTGGCAGAGCGCACCGGCTTCTCCGAGGACGACCTGCAACTGCTGTGGCGGGCCCTGACCAACCTGTTCGAGCACGACCGCTCCGCCGCGCGCGGCGAGATGTCGGCGCGCAAGCTGATCGTGTTCAAGCACGACCACCCGATGGGCAACGCGCCGGCGCACGTGCTGTTCGACAAGGTGAAGGTCGAACGCGTCGCCGACAGCGACGCCGGCCCGGCACGCAGTTTCGCCGACTACCGGGTCACGATCGACCGCGACCTGCCGGCCGGCGTCAGCGTGACGGATCTGTTCTGAGGCAAACGGGAGCGGGACATGGACGATGCCGACCTGATCCCGCTCTCCGCCCTGCAGCACTACCTGTACTGCCCACGGCAGTGCGCGCTCATCCATGTGGAGCAGCAATGGGCTGAGAACCGGCAGACGGCCGAGGGACGCCTGCTGCACCAGCGCGCCGACGCGCCACAGGCCGAACGCCGGCGCGGCGTGCGCACCGTGACCGCGATGCCGCTGCTGGCGCTGGAGCTGGGCATCACCGGCAAGGCCGACGTGGTGGAGTTCCATCCCAACGGCGACGCCGACGTCGCCTTCCCCGTCGAGTACAAGCGCGGGCGCCCCAAGGCGCATCGCGCCGACGAAGTGCAACTGTGCGCGCAGGCGCTGTGCCTGGAGCACATGCTGGGACGCGCGGTGCCGGCCGGTGCACTGTTCTACGGGCAGACGCGCCGGCGCAAGGAAGTGGACTTCGACGCGGCTTTACGCGACCTCACGCTGCGCACCATCGCTGCAACCCGCGCACTGCTGCGCGCCGGCCTGACCCCTGCCGCACGCTACGACGCCAAGCGCTGCGATGCCTGCTCCCTGATCGACCTGTGCCAGCCGCGCCTGCTCGACCGCGGCAGCGTCGCGCACTGGGTGCACGACCAACTCGATGCCGAGGAGGACTGACCATGCGCCGCCAACTCAATACGCTGTACGTCACCACCGACGGCGCCTGGCTGCGCAAGGATGGCGCCAACGTGGTCCTGGAGGTCGAGCGGCAGGAGCGCGCCCGCCTGCCCGTGCACATGCTGGAGAGCCTGGTCTGCATCGGTCGCGTCGCCGTCTCTCCGCAGTTGCTGGGCTTCTGCGCCGAACAGGGCATCAGCATCTGCTACCTGACGCCGCAGGGCCGTTTCCTGGCGCGGGTCGAAGGGCCGGTCTCCGGCAACGTGCTGCTGCGTCGCGCGCAGTACCGGCGCAGCGACGACCCCGCCGGCTGCGCCGCCATCGTCCGTCACCTGCTGGCAGGCAAGATCCACAACCAGCGCGCCGTCCTGGCGCGCGGCTGGCGCGACCACGGCGACCGGCTGACCGACACCGCGGCATTCCAGCATGCGTTGAAGCGGCTCAAGCGCATTCCGCAACGCGTGCTCGTCGAGACCGACGTGGACATCCTGCGCGGCCTGGAGGGCGAAGCGGCGCAAGCGTATTTCGGCGTGTTCGGCCAACTCGTGCATGCCGAACACCCGTTGCTGCGCTTCGGCGGCCGCAACCGGCGTCCGCCACGCGACGCCTTCAACGCCCTGCTCTCGTTCCTCTACACACTGCTCACCCACGACTGTCGCTCGGCCCTGGAAACCGTGGGCCTGGACCCGGCGGTGGGCTTCCTGCACCGGGACCGCCCCGGACGTCCCAGCCTGGCACTGGACCTGGCCGAAGAGTTCCGCCCGCTCCTGGGCGAACGCCTGGCGCTGTCGCTGATCAACCGCCGGCAGCTGCATGCACGCGACTTCCAGGTGTTCGACAACGGCGCGGTTCTGCTGAAGGACGATGCCCGCAAGACCGTGCTGGTGGCCTATCAGGAACGCAAGCGCGAACAACTGCACCACGCCTTCCTCGGCGAGAAGGTGGAGATCGGCCTGCTGCCCTTCGTGCAGGCGCAGTTGCTGGCCCGGCACTTGCGGGGCGACCTGGACGGCTACCCCGCCTTCTTCTGGAAATGACAGGGACACGCGCCGCATGATGGTCTTGGTCAGCTACGATGTCAGCACCAGTTCCCCTGGCGGCGAGAAGCGCCTGCGCAAGGTCGCCAAGGCCTGCAGAGACCGTGGGCAGCGTGTCCAGTTCTCGGTCTTCGAGATCGAAGTCGACCCGGCGCAATGGGCCGAACTTCGGCAGCGCCTGTGCGACCTGATCGATCCCGGCATCGACAGCCTGCGCTTCTACCATCTTGGCGCCAAGTGGGAAGCCCGCGTCGAACACGTCGGCGCCAAACCCAGCCTGGACCTCAAGGGGCCGCTGATCTTCTGACGCGAACCGCAAGCGACCGGCACATCCCGGGGAGGTTCGCGCATTTCGCAAGCCATTGATGCAGAAGGAAAGCGCTCGCCATCCGCGCTGGACACCGACATCGACACGGTCGCGCGGCACCTCCCCGGCGCCGGTTCGCGCGAATGCCGCTTTTCCTCCAACGCGTCTCTGCACTTATGCTGGGGCAGTCGCACCCTCACGGGTGCGTGGGTTGAAACATAGAGCGTGCTGGCATCTCGCGCGCGCCCGGTTGTCGCACCCTCACGGGTGCGTGGGTTGAAACGAGCGTTCCAGCTCGACCAAGCTGTCGTCGGCCGGTCGCACCCTCACGGGTGCGTGGGTTGAAACTCTGCTCGAACGAGGAACTGCGGCCCGAGCCGGGACGTCGCACCCTCACGGGTGCGTGGGTTGAAACCCGGTCCGCGATCTGCTGGGCCAGCGTCCGCTTCTCCGTCGCACCCTCACGGGTGCGTGGGTTGAAACTCCTCAAACGCGGCAAGCGGCTTGTACTTGGACGCGTCGCACCCTCACGGGTGCGTGGGTTGAAACCAGCCAGTACCGACGATCACCGCACCGAGCGCGATGTCGCACCCTCACGGGTGCGTGGGTTGAAACAGCGAACTGGTGGGCAAGTTCCAATCCGGTTGGGAGGTCGCACCCTCACGGGTGCGTGGGTTGAAACCAGCCTTTCTTCCCGAGCGCGTCCAACACATCCGGTCGCACCCTCACGGGTGCGTGGGTTGAAACCTGTAAGGGCTGCCGTATGTTAAATGCTGACGGTGTCGCACCCTCACGGGTGCGTGGGTTGAAACGGCTCAATCCAGTCGCGCCCCTGCAGCCAGTGGCGTCGCACCCTCACGGGTGCGTGGGTTGAAACTTCGTCGATCTTCTCCGCAAACTTCGGGGCGACGACGTCGCACCCTCACGGGTGCGTGGGTTGAAACTCGTCCATGCCCATGTACCGCTTGAAGCGGTTGGCGTCGCACCCTCACGGGTGCGTGGGTTGAAACACCGCCCGCGTGGCGGACCGTCGGCGCGGCTGGGCGTCGCACCCTCACGGGTGCGTGGGTTGAAACCCGTAGGCGCCATCGGTGATCGGCGCCTTTACGTGTCGCACCCTCACGGGTGCGTGGGTTGAAACCAGGAAAGTGCTGCCGCATTTGCTGAGTCAAATCGTCGCACCCTCACGGGTGCGTGGGTTGAAACTTCTCGTAGCGATCGAACGTGCGCAGGTGGGCGAGTCGCACCCTCACGGGTGCGTGGGTTGAAACGGATTAGCTGCATGAACGTAGAGAGGCGCAAGCAGCAAGTCGCACCCTCACGGGTGCGTGGGTTGAAACTCTCTCGATGGAAAGGTTCTCAGCTTTGGTGGGTGTCGCACCCTCACGGGTGCGTGGGTTGAAACGCCTTCGTCAGTTCGAGCGCGACCACCGCGCCAGTGTCGCACCCTCACGGGTGCGTGGGTTGAAACATCGTCGAAGGTGACAACGCTCAGGCCCACCAACTGGTCGCACCCTCACGGGTGCGTGGGTTGAAACCCATTGCGGTCATCTTGGCTGTCGGCGCTTGGTACGTCGCACCCTCACGGGTGCGTGGGTTGAAACTTTTCCAGATCTTCCCGCAGCCTGTCCCGCATGTACGGTCGCACCCTCACGGGTGCGTGGGTTGAAACCGGCATAGCTAGCCGTGTCGCGCTGGACACTGGTCAGTCGCACCCTCACGGGTGCGTGGGTTGAAACAGCTGCTCGGCGAGGGCTTGCGGATCGTCGTGTGCGGTCGCACCCTCACGGGTGCGTGGGTTGAAACATGCAGAAGCAGGTGATGTCGCGCTCGTGGTCCTGTCGCACCCTCACGGGTGCGTGGGTTGAAACTCTGCGGCCTTGCCCTGCTGTTCGATCTTGGCGAGTCGCACCCTCACGGGTGCGTGGGTTGAAACGGTAGATGGCGCACGCAAGCGCGCGCCAGCCGCCCGTCGCACCCTCACGGGTGCGTGGGTTGAAACATGCGATCACCAGCGGCAGCAGGGCGCCGAGCGCCGTCGCACCCTCACGGGTGCGTGGGTTGAAACTAAGCTACCTGCGCGGCAGTGAAAAACACCAGTGAGTCGCACCCTCACGGGTGCGTGGGTTGAAACTCGACCAGCTGCTCGATGGTGCCGCCGTTGAGAGCGTCGCACCCTCACGGGTGCGTGGGTTGAAACCGCTTGTCCAAGCGCGAAAAGCGCAGCGCCGACAGTCGCACCCTCACGGGTGCGTGGGTTGAAACGCATCCGTCCAGTCGCGGGGCGCTGCGCGCCCCCGTCGCACCCTCACGGGTGCGTGGGTTGAAACGGAAATCTGCCGCCGAAAGAAAATCTTGCGATACCGTCGCACCCTCACGGGTGCGTGGGTTGAAACGCGTACCTGCTGCTGACCGCGCAGGAAGACGGCTCGTCGCACCCTCACGGGTGCGTGGGTTGAAACCTCGATGGTCGGATAGAAGATGTCCCGGATCTGCGGGTCGCACCCTCACGGGTGCGTGGGTTGAAACGCTGAGTCCCGTATGCCGTGAGGCCCCCGTGCCGCGGTCGCACCCTCACGGGTGCGTGGGTTGAAACCTGCGCTAGAGCGTGCAGCAAAGCAGTCCAAGCCCGTCGCACCCTCACGGGTGCGTGGGTTGAAACTTCGGTGGAGAGGACGAAAACGGCATGTGGTGGGCACGTCGCACCCTCACGGGTGCGTGGGTTGAAACCAGTCACACCCGCTGGTCAAGGAAGAGGTGCGCAAGTCGCACCCTCACGGGTGCGTGGGTTGAAACGATGATCCGGGCAGCGATCCGTCGGAAATCATCCTGTCGCACCCTCACGGGTGCGTGGGTTGAAACTTCGTTTGAGGCCGGGATGCTGGTGACGCCTGAAGGTCGAACCCTCACGGGTGCGTGGGTTGAAACAACTAGAGCTAACCGCATTTTGAGGCGTCGCCTCAGTCGCACCCTCACGGGTGCGTGGATTGAAACGACATCGACGAACTGCGCGAAGAATACAGCGCCGAGTCGCACCCTCACGGGTGCGTGGATTCAAACCTCTCCCTGCCAGCTTTGAATCCGCACTCCGAGCCGGAAGCTCGACTCCCTGCTTTGCGTCATCCCCCGGATAGGGTGCCAGACCTCAGACGTACCCGAGCCCGCGCCAGTAGTCCAGCGGACGCCTGGCGGGCACGCCCAACGACGCCGCAATCTCGAGAATGCGCGGCACGTCGCGCCGGTAGACCACAAACAGGTGCTGGTCTTCGGTGGTCATATCGTCAATGTCCACCACGTCGTAGCCATCGCCTTCGTCCGTCCATTCGGCAAGGTGGCGATCCAGCCAGGTGAAGTACTCGGTCTGCGTCCCCACGTTCTTGGGAAAGGCAGGGAATGCGTCGCCCATCATCTGGCAGAGCTCGTGGTGGACATCGATCATCTTGTCGCCGTTGGCGGAGTAACGCTCCATCGCCGCGGTGATCGCGACTGCATACGCCTGTTCCTCGCACTCGGTCCACTCCAGCTCCGGCAGGAAGGCTTCGATGTCCCGAACGATCTCGCTTCGTTCGTCGGGTTCGGTGCTGCCGGAAGAAAGAAGCTCGACGAGTTCCAAGAGGGGTGCGTTCATTGCGCTCACTGACGGCTAAAGGATGATCGACGCCCAGCCCAGGCCGGCCATCCACCCAAGGCGAATCGGCCCGACCGCACCACTGGACACGCAGAAAAAAGCGCGCCGGAGCGCACCACGCGCGGCACTATAGCCGCTGGTGTTTGACATGCAAGTGTCCGTGGAGCGAAACACCCGGCCGCCACCCGGCACGGATGCAAGGCGTGGAGTACCGGGGCGACCGCGCTCAGTACGTGCCGTCGAACGCAAAGATCGGCGCGCGCTGGCGCCACGCGCCCGCGGTGAAATCCGGGAATGCGACGGTCTGGAAGCCGCTGGCGATAGACTGTTCGGACAGCGGGGTGATCGCGCTCCAGGTCACGGCGTCGTAGATGTCGATCGGCATCGGTGCCCTCGCCTTCAGTGCTTCGACGAAGGCGTGGATGACGAACCAGTCCATGCCGCCGTGGCCGGCGCCGGCCGCGGTGGCGGCGTAGCGCGTCCACAGCGGGTGCTCGTACTGGTCCTGGTAGGGCTTGAAGGCTTCCCATTGGTGCGGCGGGCTGCGGCCTTCGAGGTGGATCGACTGGTTGAGATCCATCCACAGGCCCTTGGTGCCCTGCACGCGGAACCCCATCGAGTAGGGACGCGGCAGCGAGGTGTCGTGCTGCAGCAGGATAGTCTCGCCGTTGGCGCAGGCCAGGGTGGTGGTGACGACGTCACCCAGCTTGAACGCCACCTTGGTGCTGGGATGGGTGTTGCCGCCGCTCTTGGCCACGGTGTAGTCGTGCAGGCCGCGGGCCTTGCTGGCGAACGCGTTGAGGTGGGTGATGCGGTTGCCGCGGTTGATGCCGGCGTACATCGCGCACGGGCCGATGCCGTGGCTGGGATACAGCTCGCCACTGCGCTGCACCGAATGCGCGGTGCGCCAGCGCGCTTCGCTCCAGCCCTTGGCGCCGAACTCCACGCCGCTGTCGTAGGGCTGGTCCGGGTCGCCGGAGTTGAACTTCACCCCGCGCAGATCGTGCTGGTAGCCGGCTTGCAGATGCACCAGTTCGCCGAACAGGCCCTGCCGCACCATCTGCAGCGCGGCCATCACGTCGCGGCGGTAGCAGACGTTCTCCAGCAGCATGTACGGGGTGCTGGTGGCGAGCTGGGCGTTGAGCACGTCCCAGTGGTCCTGCAGGGTGATGCCGGCCACCACCTCGCAGCCGACCGCCACGCCGGCCTGCATCGCCGCGATCGCCATCGGTGCATGCCACTCCCAGGGCGTGGCCACGATCACGCCATCCAGGCCCTTGTGCGCCAGTACGCGCTTCCATGCATTGGCGTCGCGGTCCTGGCCGTAGGCGGTGGGTGCGGGCTTGCCGGCCTTGGCGACCATGGCCATGGCGCGGCCGAGCATGATCGGCTCGCTATCGCACAGGGCGACCAGTTCCACGTCGTCGCGGCGCAGCAGTTCGGTCAGCAGCACCTGACCGCGCATGCCGGTACCGATCATGGCCAGGCGCAGGGTGCGCTTGCGCGCCCAGGCCGGCGTCTGCGGCAGCAGGCTGCTGGCGGCGATGGCGGCGCCAGCGGCGATGAAGTCGCGTCGTTTCATGATGTGCGGTCTCCTCTTGGATGCGCGCCGGCGTCGGCCGGCACGCATGCTGCTGCAGGTGCGCTCACTTGAAGCGGTAGCCGATCGTCACGCTGTAGCCACGGCCGAAGATGGTGGCGTAGTCGCTGGAATCGCCCAGGAAGCTGTTCGGATCGTAGAACGGCAGGTGGTCGAACAGGTTCTTGACGGTGAAGCTCAGGTTCCAGGCGTCGTCCGGGCGCCAGGTGACGCTGAGGTTGGCGGTCCACCACGACGGCGCGCCATCGCACTTGCTCGGCTGCAGCTTGAGGTAGCCGGCGGTGCAGGTCTGCGGGTTGTTGTCCTCGGCGTCGATCCGGTCGGTGGCCCACTTGGTGCCGCCGACGTAGTTGACGAACATGCTGGTGGTGACCTGGCGGTAGGTCCAGTCGGCGTTGAGCGTGGCGCGCAGGCGCGGGTTGTTGTAGTAGCCGACCACGTCGCCGTAGTACCAGCCGCTGTCCTGGTCCATGTAGAAGCGGTTGCGGTTGGCGATGGTGGCGGCCAGGCCGATGTTCAGCCCGCCCCACTGGCCGAGCGAGAAGCGGCTGCGCGCGTCGATGTCGAAGCCGTCGACCAGGGTCTTGCCGCGGTTGCGGTACTGCCCGACCACACTGGCGACATTGCCCACGCTGTAGCCTGGGAGCGTGCCCGGGCAGGCCACGCCGCTGGCCGGATCGGCGCACATCGCCGCCAGCTGGGCGAGGTTGGCGCGGTCGCTGTCGCTGATCGGCGAACGGGTCATGGCGGTGATGTCGCCGGCGCGGCGGTAGTCGGGGGCGACGATCTCGTTGTCGCGGTAGATGAACCAGTAGTCGGCCGAGACCGACAGCCAGTTGGCCGGCTCGTAGACGAAGCCGAGCGTGGCGATCTTGGCCTTCTCCGGCTTCAGGTCCGGGTTCGGCTGGGTCATGCGCGCCACGGTGTGGCTGCAGTCGGCATTGAGCAGGCTCTTGCCCAGGTCCACGTCGCCGCTGCGGCGCGACTGCAGCAGCAGGTTGGCGATGGCATTGGTCTCGCCGCAGCGCACCTCGTCGCGGTAGCCGCCCAGCTGCGCATAGACGCCGCCGCTGCCGGACTCGGCCAGGCTGGGCGCGCGGAAGCCGGTGGAATAGGTGCCGCGCAGCAACAGTTGCTCGAAGGCCTGGTACTTGAAGCCGACCTTGGGCGCGAGGTTGGTACTGAAGTTCGGGTACTTGTCGGCGCGCAACGCGGCGTCGAGTTCCAGCTTGTCGGTGATCGGCGCGACGGTCTCGGCGAACAGCGCATAGGTGTTGCGCTTGCCGTCGAACCAGGAGCCGCCCTGCTGGGTGATCAGGCCGTTGGCCGCGTCCGGGTTGCCGGGGGTGTAGAAGGTCTCGCGGCTGGCGTTGAAGCCGAACGCGGCGCGCATCTCGCCGGCCGGCAACTGGAACAACGGGCCTTCGATCTTGCCGTCGAGGGTGTGCAAGCGCGTCCACGATTCGATGTCGAAGGTGGGGAATGCTTCGCGGATCAGCGCGGCGTTGGCGGCGCTGATCTCGCCGAACCTGTACGCCGGGTGGTCGGAGATGATCACCCGGCCGGTGCCCGGGTCGATGGTGAACGGGCCGAACGCCTTCTCGAAGCCTTTCACGTTGACGTTGACGGTCTGGTAGGTGACCGAGTGGGTGCCGGCGGTGGCGAAGGCGGTTTCCCAGTTCCAGTCGCCGAAGCTGCCGCGCGCGCCACCGAGCACGCGGTAGCTCTTGTCGGTGTTGCGCTGGCCGAAGTAGTCGGGGCCGGCGTCCTGCAGCAGGTACTGCAGGCCGACCACCCCGCCCATCATCGCCTTCAACTGCGGGCTGGCATGGTTGTACTCGTTGTTGGGCCCGAGGAACGGATACAGGAACTGGTTGACGGTGTTGCCGGTGTTGCGCGAGAACCAGCTGGTGGGGTTGCCGGTGGTGGTGTTGAACGCGCGTGGGGTGCCGCCGTTGGCGCGCAGGTCGATGTCGGTGTAGGTGGCCTCGGCGAACAGTTCGGTGCTGGCGCCGACCAGGAAGGTGCCGTTGAGGTAGGCCGTGTTGCGTTCGGACTTGGCGCCGGCGTCGATCTCGTTGTTCAACCAGGTTTCCCACACGCAGCGCGGGCCGGCGGCCTCGCTGGTCAGCACGTTCTGGCAGCCCGGTGCGGCTTCCTGCACGCGGCGCCCGGTAACCGGGTCGAAGGCGAAGTAGCTGCCCGGATTGAACTGGCCCGGCTTGCTGCCCACGCCCAGGCGCAGGTTGGTCAGGTAGTTGGGATTGTTGACGTAGTACTGCGCCGGGCGCTTGTCGTAGAAGTCGCGCAGCGGGATCGCGTCGCGCCGGTACACGTTGACCGCGCCGTAGACGTTGAAGCGGTTCTCGGTGAGGTCGCCGAAGCCGGCGGTGATGCTGGCCTGGTGTTCGCCGTAGGACTCGATGCGGGTGGAGGTGTCGTTGCTGAAATTGATCTCCGCGCCCTGGAAGTTGCGCTTGGTGATCACGTTGATGACGCCGGCCACCGCGTCGGTGCCGTACACCGCCGAGGCGCCGTCGGTGAGCACTTCCATGCGCTCGATCGCCGCGGCCGGGATCGCATCGATGTTGACGAACTGGGTCTGGAAGCCGGCCGGCGCGCCGTAGTACGACAGGCGGCGGCCGTTCAACAGCACCAGCGTGCCCTGCGCGCCGAGGCCGCGCAGATTGGCCTGCGAGGCGCCATCGGAACCGGTGAACAGCGAGCGCGCGTCCTGTTGCGCCGGGCGTGCCGCGGGCAGGTTGTCGAGCACCTGCAGCAACGTGCGCGCGCCCATCGCCTGGATGTCCTGCTTGCTGATCACCTGCACCGGCGAGGCGGTCTCCACGTCGGTGCGGCGGATGTTGGAGCCGGTGACTTCGACCCGGGCCAGGTCGGTGGCGGCCTGACTGTCTTGCGCAGCGGCGGGCTGCAGGGCGGCGAGCAGGACACCGGCGATGGCCAGGGTCAACGGAGCGAGTGGGCGACAGCGGGGATGGCGGTGACGGGCGGGCAACATCGGGGTTCTCTCCTGGCAGGGTGCGGCGCGAACGCGGAATCGGCGGGCAAAGCGCTCCCGGGCCACGGCCAGGCGGCCGCAGTCGGGAAAGGCGGGGGAGGAGCGGTGTTACGGGGCGGTCATGGGGCGACGAAGCTGGCGGTGTCGCCCTCCTGACCGATCAGCACGGCGTTGGCCCAATTGGCGCAGACCTGGGCAGGCTGCGGACCCTGCGCGCCGAGCGTGCGCAGGCTCAGCGTGGACAGGCCGCGGATGTCCAGTTCCGGCTTGACCACGCCCGGCGCGCTGACCAGACCGCTGTCGTAGAGCAGGCGGCCATTGCCCCAGACCTGGAACTGCAGGCCGCCGGCGCTGCGGCAGGCGTCGTCGATGCCCAGGTCGGCGCGCAGCAGGCGCCAGTCGCCGTGCAGGCGCAGGTCGAGGCGGCTGTCGGCGCCCACGCCCAGGCCGCGGCGGAACTGCAGCCCGTTCATGCGCATGCCGGCATCGCCGCGCAAGGCCTGGTCGGCGCGCACGCGACCGGCCAGCGCCGCCGGCAACGCCAGCTCGGACAGGTAACGCTGCTGCGCCGGCCGCTCCGAAGCCGGGTGCTCGAGGATGTGGAAGGTGGACAGCGCGATCGGGCCGACGTCGCGCGGCTGCAGCGCGTCGAAGGCGCGCGGGCGGCGCTGCGCGGCGACGACCATCGGATCGTTGCTGTCGGCGCCGTCGCCCTCGGGGTTCTGCACGCTCAGCACGCGGAAGCGCAGCAGGCGGCCGGCATGCGCGGGGAAGTCGATGCGCTGCACGCCTTCCTGCAGGCGCAGGTGACCGCGCGCCACCGGCTCGCCCCACTCGCCGTTGCTGTCGCCCAGGTAGACCTCGTAGTCGCGCACCTGGCCGTGCTTCCAGTTCTTGTCGTTGCGCGGCGCCAACTCGATGCCGTCGATCATCTTGCGCTCGCCGAAACCGATCACCCATTCGTGCGCGCCGGTGCGCACGGCCTGGTTGCGCACGCTGCGGAACCAGGTGCCCGGGTCGTCGTCGAAGGCGTTCTCCAGCGGATGGCCGGGCTCCTCGGCCGGGCGGTTGACCACCAGCAGGCTGTCGGCGGGCAGCGCGCGGCCCAGCTCCGGCGCCGGCGGATAGGCGTCGTCGGCCGCAGCGGCGGCGACCGGGAAGTCCAACCGCAGCTGCAGGGGCTGGCGGATGTCCTGCACGGCGGTGCGCACGTGCACGGTGCCGCGGCGCTCCGTGGCGTCGAAGTACCAGCCTTCGCTGGCCTGGGCGAGGGCCGCGGCGTCGGCAACCGTCGGCAGCGCGCGTTCGTCGACCTGCACCGACCGCGGCGCCTGCCGCGCGAGCACGCGCAAGGCATAGCGGCGCTGCGGCAGCTGTCCGTCGTAATGGCCCTGCACCGGATCGATCCACACCTGCACCGGGCCACTGCCCTGCGCCGGCGCCTGCATGCGCACGGCCTGCGTGCTGGACTCGCCCTGCTGGTAGCGGCGGGTGTTGCCGTCGTCCTCGTACAGCGTGTACTGCGAGGCCCCCTGCGGATACAGGTCGAAGGTCACCTCGTCCAGCGGCTTCTCGCCGTCGTACAGCATCGCCGGGTACATCGGCAGGATCGCGCCGGCGCGCACGAACAGCGGCAGCGTGGCCAGGTCGACCTGGCGGTCGAGCTGACGGCCATCGGCGCCGGCCTGCACGCGGCGGCCGTCCCAGTAGTCGATCCAGCCGCCGGCCGGCAGATGGATGTCGCGCCGCCAGCCGCGGCTGGCCGCCTGGCTGCGGTACACCGGCGCCACCAGCAGGTCGCGGCCGAGCAGGAACTGGGTCTTGTAGGTCTCGTCCTGTGCGTGCGGATCGCGTGGGTCCTCCCACATCAATCCGCGCACCGGCGGCGCGCCGGTCTGCGCGGCGTCGTGCACCAGGCCGTACATGTACGGGGTCAGGCGCATTTTCAGCTTCAGGTAATCGCGGTTGATGCTGCGGTACGGCTCGTCGTACCACCACGGATGCTTGCGCGCGTTCGACGACCAGCCGCTCATGCCCATCAGCACCGGGGTGAAGGCCTTCCACTGCAGGTCGCGGGTGAAGGTCTCGGCGCTGCCGCCGAAGATCGCATCGACGTCGCCGGCGGCGTAGGCCATGCCGGACAGGCCGGAGCCGATCAGGGTCGGCACGTGCCAGCGGATGTAGTCCCAACTGCTGCTCTGGTCGCCGGTCCAGGCCACCGCGTAGCGCTGGATGCCGGCCCAGCCCATCACCGTCCACAGGAACGGGCGCGCATCGGAGTTGGCGAGGATGCCGTCGTAGGCCTGGTGGTTGGCGTCCATCGCGAACTGGTAGCCCTTGCCAGTCCAGGCCACGTCGAGCTTCTGCACGCGGCTGCCGGCCTTGCCGACTTCCCAGGCGATCTTGTCCACGCCGTTCTCGGTCCACAGGCCGGTGCGGAAGCCATAGCGGGCCAGGCCCTGCACGGTCTCCGGCAGCCTGGTGTAGCCGCAGCCGTAGCCGTCGTTGGGCAGGATCCAGCCGCCGGGCATGTCATGCTCGCGGTATTGCCGCGCCACGCTGTCGACCACGTCCGGGGTGGTGCCGGTGGGGCCGTCGTGCCAACCGTCGGGCACGGTGCCGGGCTTCTTGGCGTTGTCGCCGTCGTTGTAGCAATCGGCATCGCCGTAGGACAGCGACCAGCGCGCCAGCATGCTCGGGCGGCCGGTCAGTTGGGTATAGCGCTCGATCAGGCGCGGCAGGTCGGCGCCGACGAAGTAGTAGGCGTCGAAGCGGTCTTCGCGGTGCAGCAGCGTGGCCTGGTCGGACTGGCGCAGGTCGTAGCTGCCGTCGCTCCAGGTGTTGCGCAGCATGCCCCAGCCGCGGCTGCTGAGCAGCATCGGCGCCGGGCTCGGGCGATCGCCCTCCTCCCAGCCGCCGGAATACGACACTTCCAGTTCGCGGCCCTTGAACTCGAAGCGCCCGTTCTGCTGGCCGCCGCCGTAATAGGCTTCGTCGGCCTGCGAGGACAGCACCTGCACGCTCTGCGTGGCATCCAGGTCCAGCGGCTGCAGTTCCTGCCACAGCGCGACGGCGCGGCCCTGTTCCAGCCGCTCCAGGCGCAGCCGCAGCGGTTGCCGCTGCACGTGCAGCACCAGCGCGTCGGTGCGCACGCGCAGCTCCTGCGCATCGTCTTCCAGTTGCGCCTGCACCGCGGCCTTGGGCTGCGGCAGCACGATCGGCGTGGCCTTGTCGCCGGCACCGGTGAGCGTGCCGTGGCGCCCGGCCTGCACGCGCACGATGTCGGCCGCCGGCAGTTCGATGCGCAGGCGCACGCCGCGGTCGGTCTGCAGGTCCCAGCCCTGCACGCCGTCGCGGTTGGCGCCGGCGGCGACCGTGCGCAGGTTGCCGACCGGCTCGGCGACGACGGTGGCGGCCACCAGCAGCAGGGCCGGCAGCGCGATCGCCGGCGATAGCGGCGAACGACGAACGCGGTTCTCCACACGACCCCCAAACCCGTTTCCCCGGGCGTTTCGAAAGCGTTGCGCCGACTCTAGGCCAGGGATTTGAAAGATGTCAATAAATTGAAAGCAAAAAACAAGATTTATTTTGGCAAAACGAAAGATATTACCTCGCATGACTTTGCTTTCAGCTCGGCAGAATCGGCTGATCCGGCTTGCGATAGCGGCATCCACTTGCACCTTTCGTTTTAAGGCGGGCGATCCGCAAGCACATTGGGCACAGGCAAATACTTTCTTTTTTCTTTCGATGTTTGACATTTCGAAAGAAAAGCCGGATGGTGCGCTGGCCCAACAGGAACCACCGCATGGACCTCCTTCCGCTTTCCGATGCATCCGCCTGGCAGCACCTGGGCGGGGCCGATACCGCCCGCGAGATCGCCCAGCAGCCGGCGCTGTGGCGGACCCTGGCGCAGGATCTGGCGCAGGCCGGCGACCGCCTGCAGGCCTTCCTCGGCGACCGCCTCGCCGATCCGAACCAGCGCGTGCTGTTCACCGGCGCCGGCAGTTCCGGCTTCATCGCCGAGATGGTGGCCGACGCGATCAATGCGCAGTGGCCGGCCGAGGTGCGCGCGGTGCACACCACCAGCCTGCTGACCCATCCGGCGCTGTACCTGCAGCGCGCGCGGCCGACCCTGCTGGTGTCGTTCGGGCGCAGCGGCTCCAGCCCGGAAAGCGTGGCCGCGGTGGAGCGCGTGCGCAGCGACGTGGACGACGCGCGCTTCCTCGACATCACCTGCAACGCCGATGGCGAACTGGCCCGCCGCGGCGCCGGCCGCACCGACACCTGCACGCTGCTGATGCCGCCGGCCAGCTGCGACCGCGCCTTCGCCATGACCAGCAGCCTGACCTGCATGCTGCTGGCGGCGCTGAGCGTGTTCGACCGCGCTCCGTGGGAAACGCGCAGCGCGCGCCTGCAGCGGCTGGCCGAATTGGCCGACCGCGGCCTGGCGCAATGGGATGGCGCGGTGGCGGCGCTGGCGCAGCGCCCGTTCGCGCGGGTGATCTATCTCGGCAGCGGCCCGCTGGAAGCGCTGGCGCGCGAGGCTGCACTGAAGGTGCTGGAACTCACCGCCGGCCGCGTGCTGGCGCTGGCCAACACGCCGCTGGGCTTCCGCCACGGCCCCAAGTCCACGCTCGACCGCAGCACCCTGGTGGTGATGCTGCGCAGCGTGCAGCCGCTGGCGCGCCGCTACGAGCAGGACCTGCTCGACGAACTGCATCGCGATGGCGTGGCCGGCCAGGTGCTGGCGATCGGCCCGCATGCGGACATCGGGGCCGGCGACGACCACACGCTCGCCGTCGCCGGCCTGGACGATCCGTGGCTGGCGCCGCTGTGGCTGGGCTTCGCGCAGTTGTTCGCGCTGCAGCGTTCGGCCGCGCTCGGCCTGACCCCGGACAATCCGTTCCCCGACGGCACCGTCAACCGCGTGGTCCAGGGCGTCACCATCCACCATGGCTGAGCCCGGCGCGCCCACCTGCTACGGCCTGGACGTTGGCGGCACCAAGATCGAACTGGTGGCCTGCGACGCCGCACTGCAGGTGCTGTGGCGCCGCCGCGTGGCCACGCCGCAGGGCGACTACGCCGGCTTCCTGCAGGCCGTGGTGGCGCTGGTGGCCGCGGCCGATGCCGCGCTCGGCCGCCATGACAGCCCGCTCGGCATCGCCCTGCCCGGCGTGCGCGACCGCCGCAGCGGCCGTCAGTTGAGCGCGAACGTGCCGGCGCTGACCGGCCAGTGCGTGGCGCAGGACCTGCAGGCGCGGCTGCCGCGTCCGCTGCGCATCGGCAACGACCTGCAATGCTTCGCACTGTCCGAGGCGCACGGCGGTGCCGCCGACGGCTACCCCAGCATGTTCGGCGCCATCCTCGGCACCGGCGCCGGCGGCGGCTTCTGCGTGCAGGGCCGCCTGCTCGCCGGCTGCAACGGCATCGCCGGCGAATGGGGCCACTGGAGCGTGCCCGGGCACCTGCTGCAGCGCCATCGCCTGCCGCTGCTGGACTGCGGCTGCGGTCTGCAGGGCTGCGTGGAGCGCTACGTGTCCGGCAGCGGCGTGGCGGCGATCGCGCGCCATCTCGGCAGCGACGCCGCCGATGCCAGCGCGGTGATCGCCCTGGCCGAGGCCGGCGATGCGCGCGCGCAGCAGGCGCTGGACATCCACCGCGACCTGCTCGGCCACAGCCTGGCCGCCGTGGTGCTGGCACTGGACCCGCACGTGATCGTGCTCGGCGGCGGGCTGTCGCAATACCCGCCGCTGTACCGGCAACTGCCCGACGCCATCGCCGCGCACCTGTTCGCCGGCGTGCAGGTGCCGCCGATCGTGCCGCCGCGCTTCGGCGATGCCGGCGGCGCCCGCGGTGCCGCGCTGCTGGCCTGCCATCCCGCTTATTCCTGATCCGCCGGAGTGTCCATGTCGCCCTTGCAGACCCTGCTCGCCTCCCACCGCGCCGGCGCCAACGTCGGCCTGTACAGCGTCTGCTGCAGCAACGACCAGGTGCTGCGCGCGGCGATGCAGGTCGCGCTGGCCCACGACACGCTGCTGCTGGTGGAGGCCACCTCCAACCAGGTCGACCAGTTCGGCGGCTACACCGGCATGACCCCGGCGCAGTACCGCGACTATGTCGGCGCACTGGCCGAGACGGAAGGCTTCCCGCGCGCGCGGCTGATCCTGGGCGGCGATCACCTGGGCCCGAACGCCTGGCAGAAGGGGCCGGCCGCCGAGGCCATGGCGCATGCGCGCGTGCTGATCGAACAGTACGCCGCCGCGGGCTTCCACAAGATCCACCTGGACTGCAGCATGGCCTGCGCCGACGACCCGGTGCCGCTGCCCGATGCCATCGTCGCCGCGCGGTCGGCCGAACTGGCCGAGATCGCCGAGCGCACCGCCGCCGCACATGGGCTGCCGCCGCCGGTGTACGTGATCGGCACCGAGGTGCCGATTCCCGGCGGCGAAGCCTCGCTGGCCGGCGGCCTGCAGGTGACCACGCCGGCCGCGGCCGCGCAGACCCTGGCCATCCACCGGCGGGCCTTCGACACGCCGTCGCTGCGCGCCGCGTGGCAGCGGGTGATCGCGCTGGTGGTGCAGCCGGGCGTGGATTTCGACCACAGCAGCGTGCACGACTACGATCCGGCCGCGGCCGCCGCACTGGCCGATTTCCTCGAGCAGCAGCCGCGCATCGTGTTCGAGGCGCATTCCACCGACTACCAGCGCGAGGACGCGCTGCACGCGCTGGTGCGCGACCACTTCGCCATCCTCAAGGTCGGCCCGGCCGCCACCTTCGCCTACCGCGAGGCGCTGTGCGCGCTGGCCGCGATCGAAGCCGAACTGCTCCCCGCGGCGCAGTGCTCGCAACTGCCGCAGGTGCTGGACGCGGCGATGCAGGCGCAACCCGGATATTGGCAGTCCTACTATCCGGGCGACGCCGCCGCGCAACGCCTGCTGCGCCGCCATTCCTTCAGCGACCGCTGCCGCTACTACTGGGGCGCGCCGACGGTGCGCGCAGCGGTGGACACCTTGTTCGCCAACCTGGAAGCGCATGCGCCGCCGCTGGTGCTGCTCAGCCAGTTCCTGCCCGAGCAGTACCGCGCGGTGCGCGCAGGCCAGCTCGCCACTACCCCGGCGGCGCTGGTCCAGCACCGCATCGGCCTGTGCCTGGGCGAATACGCCCGCGCCTGCAGCGCCAACCGCGCCGGCGCGCGCCGGCCACACGCCGAAGCGGCTGCCGGCGTCGCGGCGAACGGCTAATCTTCCCGGTCGCCCGCGAATCCGAGAATGGCCATGCGCAACACCCGCTCCCGCCGCCAGCAGATCCTGCAGTCGCTGCTCGAACACGGCACGGTGCAGGTTGCCGACCTGGTCGAACGCTTCGACGTGTCGGCGGTGACCATTCGCGCCGATCTCAACCATTTCGAGGCGCAGGGCCTGGCCACCCGCACCCACGGCGGCGCCACGCTGGTGCGCACGCCGCCGCAGGAGCAGGACATCCACGAAAAGGACGCGCTGAACCTGCCGCTGAAAGAATCGATCGGCGCCTGCGCCGCGCGCATGGTGCAGCCCGGCGCCAACATCATCATCGACTCCGGTTCGACCACGATGACCCTGGCCCGCCACCTGCGCGCGCACCGCGACGTCACGGTGATGACCAACGGCCTCAACATCGCCTGGGAACTGGCCAACGCGCCCGGCATCAACGTGCTGCTCACCGGCGGCCAGTTGCGCCAGCAATCGCTGTCGCTGCAGGGCAGCCAGGCCGAGGCCAGCCTCAACGCCTACGGCTTCGACACGCTGTTCCTGGGCGTGGACGGCCTGGACCTGCAGTTCGGCCTGACCACCCACGACGAGGCCGAAGCGCGGCTCAACCACCGCATGGTCGAGCGCGCGCGGCGCATCGTGGTGCTGACCGACGCCTCCAAATTCGGCCGGGTCAGCCTGCACCGCATCGCCCGCCTGGACCAGATCCACGCCATCATCACCGACGCCGGCATCGACGAGGCCACCCGCGAGGGGCTGCAGCGGCTGGGCATCGAAGTGATCGTCGCCGAGCCCACGCCATGACCGACACCCGCTCCCTGCACGGCCGCCTGCTCACCCCGCTGGGCTGGCGCCGCGGCCACGTCCACTTCGACACCCACGTGCGCCGGCTGCAGGTGGACGACCACAGTGGCGGCGACGATCCGCAGCTGCCGCTGATCCTGCCGGGCTTCGTCGACCTGCATGTGCACGGCGCCGCCGGCGTGGATCTGATGCAGGGCGGCGACGCGGCGCGGCGCATCGCCCGCACCCACCTGCGCTTCGGCACCACCACCCTGCTGGCGACCACCATGACCGCCGGCGTCGAGGAGATCGCACATGCACTGCGCGGCGTCGCCGCGGCCATGGCCGCGCCCGATGCCGACGCCGCCTGCATCGCCGGCGTGCACCTGGAAGGGCCCTTCATCAGCCCGCAGCGGCTGGGCGCGCAGCCCGACCGCACGATCGAGGCCAGCCTCGCCCTGGTCCAGCAGTGGCAGGCGCTGGCGCCGATCCGGGTGCTGACCCTGGCGCCGGAGATCGGCGCGCACACCGCGCTGATTCCGGCGCTGACCGCACTGGGCATCCGCGTGCAGCTCGGCCACAGCGCCGGCAGCTACGAGGACGGCGTGGCGGCGCTGCAGGCCGGCGCGGCCGGCTTCACCCACCTGTTCAACGGCATGACCGGCGTGGACCACTACCGCCCCGGCATCGCCGCCGCGGCGCTGGCGCATGCGCAGTACGCCGAACTCATTCCCGACCTGCAGCATGTGCATCCCGGCGTGATTCGCCTTGCCGCGCGCGCGATCCCGCGCCTGTACGCGGTGACCGACGCCACCGCCGCCACCGGCATGCCCGACGACGAATACGCACTGGGCGAGCAGCGCGTGCACAAGTGCGGCGGCTGCGTGCGCCTGGCCAGCGGCTCGCTGGCCGGCAGCGCACTGACCATGGATCAGGCGTTGCGCAACCTGGTGCAGGCGGGCCTGGAACTGGCCGATGCCGCACAGCGCGTGTCCACCTTCCCGGCCGACTACCTGGGCCTGGGCGACCGCGGCCGCATCGCCCCCGACGCCCGCGCCGACCTGGCGGTGCTGGACAGCGACCTGCGCCTGCGCCAGGTGGTGGTGGGTGGGCGCATGCTGGATCTGCACGCGCATCACTGATCGCCGTGCGCGGCTGCGCGGTGCTGGCCAGCGGCGGTGCGCGCAGACGCCGCCGAGTGGACGGCAAGGCATCGTCCAGGACGTGCGTCGGGATGGAAGGGCGCCGCTGATCCGCCGGATGCAGCTTGCGCCTCCGTGGCAGGAGCGGCGTCAGCCGCGACGGGCGTCCCGGTAAAGCCGGTCGCGGCCGAAGCCGCTCCTATGACGGGTTTCCGGGCTATGGGAGTGTCCTGAAGTCCCCCCCACATCGTCTTCATCCACCGCATCGGCAGTGCTGTCGGCGCATCGGGCCACGCATAAAAAAGGCGCAGCCTCGCGGCTGCGCCAGCGTGTCGCACGTGCCGGGAGAGAGGCGGCGCGTGCGACCGTGACCGGGCCTCAGCCCTGGATCACTTCACCTCGAACGTCTGCGGCGTGCCCGCCGCCTGACCGTTCACGGTGACCTCGGCCTTGTACTGGCCGGCCGGCCAGCCCTTGGGATTGGTGAACTCGAAGTTGGTGGTGTCGGCACCGCTGGTATTGAGCGTCTCGGTGCGCTCGCCGGCGGTCTGGCCGTCCTGGAACACCAGCTTGGCGCCGACGTTGGCGTTGGTCGCCGAGCCCTCGGTCTTCACCGAAACGATGATCTTGTCCTTGCTGGCGAGCGTGGTCATCGGCGCGACAGACTTGTCCGCGGCGGCAGTGTTGCCGACAGCGACGGCGGCCACGTTCACCGCATTGGCGCCTGCGGCGGCCGGCGCCGGCTGCTCCGCCGGGGCTGCGGCCGGACCCGGCATCTGCTCAGTCGGCGCGGACGAGGTGGGATCGGGCGACACGGTCTGTTGCTGCTCCTGCTTCTTGCAGCCGGCCAGCGCCAACGCGCCGACCAAGGCGATCATCAGGGGCGAAAATGCGGAGATCGAGCGGGTCTTCATCGGTGGGGACTCCTGTCGGAATAACGAAAGGGGGTGGTGGCGACGCCTCAGGCGCCGGCCGGCAGCTTGAGCGTCTGGCCGGGGTAGATCTTGTCGGGGTCGGCCAGCACGTCGCGGTTGGCCTCGAAGATGCGCGTCCAGGCATTGCCGTCGCCGTAATGCAGCTTGGCGATCTTGGACAACGAATCGCCGGGCTTGACCACGTACACCTGCTGCACCTGTTCGGCGGTGCTGTCGACCTTGCTCTGCACGGCGGAAAAATCCGCCTTCTGTACGACGTCGGCGGTGGTATCCACCTTGGCGGTGACCGCCGAGAAATCGGCGCGCTTGTCACTGTTCATCGCGTGGCTTCCTGCGTGATGGGACGCTGCCACGGTGTCACAGGATTTGTTAAAAAAGGATCGCGCGGCCGTGAACCGCGCGGCTGCGGTTCAGGCGCGCCGCGCGCATTCCAACGCGGCGAAATGTGTCGCTCGCACGCTCGGGACCGTGCATGCCAGCGGGACCGCGGGCACTCGCCACCATCGCCATGTGGGCGCATCGTCCAGGCGACGACTGCGCGAACCCCGGTCTGCCGCAGAGAAGCTGACGACAGCGCTCCCCGCAGGGCACTTCTTGTGGGAGGGACTTCAGTCCCGCCTGCAGCACGCTCGGCCGCGTCGATGATGTCGCGCGTCGCGGCCGATGGCGCAATCGCGTTGTCAGCGCCGCTCTACTGACGCAGATCGCGCAGGAAGCTCAGCGGCTCGGCCACGTCCGCGGTGGCGCGCCAGGGATTGATGTCCAGCCCGCCGCGGCGGGTGTAGCGCGCCTCCACCTGCAGCGACTGCGGCCGGCAGCGGGTCATCAGGTCGTGGAAGATGCGCTCCACGCATTGCTCGTGGAAGCCGGCGTGCTCGCGGAAACTGATCAGGTAGCGCAGCAGGCCTTCGCGGTCGATGCGGCCGCCGCGATAGCGCACATGTAGCGAGGCCCAGTCCGGCTGGCCGGTGACCGGGCAGTTGGATTTGAGCAATTCGCTGGTCAGCGTTTCCTCGACCATGTCGCCGTCGGCAGCGGACAGGAAGTCCGGACGCGGCGGACCGTAGCAGTCGATGGCGATGTCCAGCGCATCGAGCGACTCGCCCTCGCCCAGCGTGTCCATCGGCGGCAGGCCGAATTCCATCGCCACGTCGGCGCCGGCGCGCGCCGACAGATCGGTGACGATGCAACTGCGCAGCGCTTCGGCGCTGTTGAAGCGCATCGCGTTGAGCGAGTTGAGATAGAGCTTGAGCGATTTGGATTCGATCAGGTTGGGCGAGGCGCACGGCACGTGCAGGGTCGCGGTGGCCACGCAGGGCTTGCCCTGCGCATCGAGCCAGCTCAGTTCGTAGGCGTGCCAGCGGTCCACGCCGAAGAACGGCAGCGCCGCGGGGTCGAGACCGATCTCGGTGCGCGCCGCAGCGCGCGGGATGGGAAACAGCAGCGCGGGATCGTACTGCGACGGGTAGGCGACCTCGCGGCCGAGACTGGAATCCTGGGGGGTGTTCATGCCATGCAGTGTAGCGGGCGCGTTCTGGCTGGGAGGTGTATGGGGCGGGGATTCGGGATTCGGGAGTGGCAAAAGCAAAATCTGGCTCACTTGGATCGACGTGCTTGCGTCGATGCGAGGCGTTGCACGTCGCGACCGAGGTCGCTCCCACAAAGGCTCACCGCGAGCCCGCCGGATGCACTGTGGGAGGGACTTCAGTCCCGACGCATTGCGCCATCGGCAAGCGCGCCACTCGCGCCTCGCACCTGCATGACGGTTGACTCCCCGGGACGATCGAGCGCCGCTCCAACGGATATGCGATGGGGCAGCAACGATGACGATTCCCTAAGCCGCCGCACCCATGCGCTTACGAATCCCCAATCCCGACTCCCCAATCACTGCTTCAAGTAATCCAACGCCACCTGCAGCATCGCGCGCAGGCCGACGTCCAGGGCGGTCTCGTCGAGCAGGAACTGCGGCGAGTGGTTGCTGGGCGCAGTCGCCGGGTCGATGCCGGGGCCGGTGGCGCCGACGAAGAAGAACATCGACGGCACCTGCTGCGCGTAGAACGAGAAATCCTCCGCGCCCATCTGCAGCGGCGGTTCGTAGACGTTGCCGGCGCCGACCACCGCCTGCAGGCTGGGCAGCATGCGCGCAGTCAGCGCCGGGTCGTTGACCGTGGCCGGGTTGCCGTCCTGGTCGGGCACGTGCGCTTCGGCCTTGGCGCCGTGCGCGGCGGCGGTGTGCTCGGCCACGGTCCTGAGGTCGGCGAAGATCTGCTGGCGCATGCCCTCGTCGAAGGTGCGGATGGTGCCGACCATCTCCACGTCGTCGGGGATGATGTTGTAGCGGATGCCGCCCTTGATCGCGCCGAAGCTGAGCACCGCCGGCTGCTTGGACAGGTTGGCGCGGCGGCTGATCACCGTCTGCGCCGCGCCGATCAGGTCGGCGCTGGTCACGATCGGGTCGATGCCGTTCCACGGCGCCGAGCCGTGGGTCTGGCGGCCGATCACCTTGATACTGAAACGGTCCGAGGCGGCCATCAGCGGGCCGCCGCGCACCGCGATCTTGCCGGCCTGGACGCTGGAGAACACGTGCAGGCCGAACATCGCCTGCGGCTTGAAGTCGCGGAACAGGCCTTCCTTGAGCATCAGCGAGGCGCCGCCCTCCTCGTTGCCCGGCGCGCCCTCCTCCGACGGCTGGAACACCAGCATGACCTCGCCCGGCAGCTGCGCGCGCATCGCCACCAGCGCCTCGGCGACGCCGAGCAGGATCGCGGTGTGCGCGTCATGGCCACAGGCGTGCATCACCCCCACGGTCTCGCCGCGGTACTCGCTGGTGGCCTTGGAGGCGAACGGCAGGCCGGTCTGCTCGGTCACCGGCAGCGCGTCCATGTCCGCGCGCAGGGCGATCTTCGGCCCGGGCAGCGCGCCTTTGACGATGGCCACAACGCCATGATGGGCGATGCCGGTCTGCGGCTTCAGGCCCAACGCGCGCAGCCGTTCGGCGACCTTGGCGGCGGTGCGCTCCTCGCGGTTGGACAGCTCCGGGTGCTGGTGGAAGTCGCGCCGCCACTCCACCACCTTGGCCTGCAGCTTGGCCGCGGCGGCCGTCACCTCGGGGCGCTCGGCGCTCTGCGCCCAGGCCAGGGCGGGGACGGCGAACAGCATCGCGGACAGCAGGCGGGACAGGCGCGGCATGGCAAGGCTCCAGATCGGGACGCAACGGGCGTTCAGTCACTGTAGTGCATCGGCCGCCGGCGAGGGGCGGCCACGGATCCCGCTGCGGACAAAAAACCCTTGCGAATCCGTGTCAACCGATGCGCCGCCTGCGCGTTGCGAGAGCGGACGACCGGCCTTGCCCGCCCGCGGGGTCTGTCCCTTCAGTCATGGTCCAATCGCAACGCGCCGGCGATATGCTTTCTCGCTCGTCACCAGCCACTGCGGGAGGGCCCTCCACCCCGCCTCGCCACAGGAGTTTCCCCGGATGTCGCGTTTCTGGAAGATTGCGCTGCTGATCCTCGCAGCGGTGGCCGTGGTGGTGGTGGGCATGCGCGTCATGCGCGGCGGACATCACAAGGGCGGCGGCCCCGGTGACGGCATGGGCGACGACAGCGACAACACGCCGGTCCCGGTGACGGTCGTCGCCGCCACCCACCAGGCGGTGCCGATCTACGCCACCGCCACCGGCACGGTGACCGCGCTGAGCACCGTCACCGTCAGCCCGCAGGTCGGCGGCCAGCTGATGAGCCTGAATTTCCGCGAAGGCCAGGAAGTGAAGAAGGGCGAGCTGCTGGCGCAGATCGACCCGCGCTCGCTGCAGGCCAGCTACGACCAGGCCGCGGCGAGCAAGCGCCAGAACCAGGCGCTGCTGGCCACTGCGCGTTCCACCTTCCAGCGCTCCGACTCGCCGGCCTACCGCCAGTACGTGGCCAAGACCGACCTGGACACCCAGCGCAACCAGGTGGCGCAGTACGAAGCGGCGGTCGCCGCCAACGACGCGCAGATGCGTGCGGCGCAGGTGCAGTTGCAGTACACCCGCATCCTCGCCCCCAGCGACGGCATCGCCGGCATCCGCGGCGTGGACGTGGGCAACATCGTCAGCACCAGCAGCACCATCGTCACCATCACCCAGGTGCACCCGATCTACGTGACCTTCAACCTGCCGGAGATCCAGCTGCAGGACGTGCGCCAGGCGCAGGCCGCCGCGCCGCTGCCGGTGACCGCGCTGGACCGCACCGATGCGCATCCGATCGCCAGCGACGGCCAGGTCGACGTGATCGACAACCAGATCAGCGCCGACACCGGCACCTTCAAGGTCCGCGCGGTGTTCCCGAACGACGACCGCGCGCTGTGGCCGGGCCAGTTCGTCAACGTGCGCCTGACCCTGCGCACCGTGGCCGACGGCGTGGTGGTGCCGACCCAGGCGGTGCAGCGCGGGCCCAACGGCGACTACGTGTACGTGGTGCAGGCCGACAACACGGTCAAGATGCAGACGGTCAAGCAGGGCGCGGAAGTGGGCGACAGCCACGTGCAGCTGACGGAAGGCCTGAAGGCCGGTGAGCGGGTGGTCACCGAAGGCCAGTTCCGGCTCAAGCCCGGCACCAAGGTGAATGCGCTGAAGCCGGGCGAAGCGCCGCCGGAGCCGACCGAGGCCGAACTGAAGGCGGCCGAGGGCAAGCAGCAGCAGCGCGGCGGCGGACGCCGCGGCGGCGGCGGGCCGCGCTGAGCGTGCCGCGCACGCGGCGCGCGGCGGCAACGGCCCTGCCGCGCCTGCGTGGCGGGCGGCGGCCGGATCGCGCGCAGGCGGCGGCGTTCCCGCCCCACGTCGCGATCGCGGCACGGGGCCACGGCCCCCGCTGATTCCGCCGTCTTTCCCGGCGCCGGCCTGGCCGCGCCGGACTCTCACCAGCAAGGATCTTCCCCGTGGGCTTTTCGACGATCTTCATCCGCCGCCCGATCGCCACCACCTTGCTGATGGCAGGCGTGCTGCTGCTCGGCATCCTCGGCTACCGGCAGCTGCCGGTGTCGGCGCTGCCGGAAATCGACGCGCCCAGCCTGGTGGTGACCACGCAGTATCCCGGCGCCAACGCCAGCACCATGGCCTCGCTGGTGACCACGCCGCTGGAGCGCCAGCTCGGGCAGATCTCCGGGCTGCAGATGATGACCTCCGACTCGTCGGCCGGCCTGTCCACGATCGTGCTGCAGTTCGCGATGGACCGCGACATCGACATCGCCGCGCAGGACGTGCAGGCGGCGATCCGCCAGTCCACCCTGCCCTCCTCGCTGCCCTACCAGCCGGTCTACAACCGGGTGAACCCGGCCGACGCGGCGATCCTCACCCTCAAGCTCAGCTCCGACACGCTGCCGCTGCGCGAGGTCAACAACTACGCCGACTCGATCCTGGCCCAGCGCCTGTCGCAGGTGCCGGGCGTGGGCCTGGTGTCGATCGCCGGCAACGTGCGCCCGGCGGTGCGCATCCAGGTCAATCCGGCGCAGCTGTCGAACATGGGCCTGACCCTGGAGGCGCTGCGCAGCGCGCTGACCCAGACCAACGTCAACGCGCCGAAGGGCTCGCTCAACGGCAAGACCCAGTCCTACAGCATCGGCACCAACGACCAGCTGTCCAGCGCCGCCGAGTACCGCGACACCGTGATCAGCTACCGCAACGGCGCGCCGGTGCGGCTGTCGGACGTGGCCAAGGTGGTGGACGGGGTGGAGAACGACCAGCTCGCCGCCTGGGCCGACGGCAAGCCGGCGGTGCTGCTGGAAGTGCGCCGCCAGCCCGGCGCCAACATCGTGCAGACGGTGGAGCAGATCCGCGCGATCCTGCCGCAGCTGCAGGGCGTGCTGCCGGCCGGCGTGCACCTGGACGTGTTCTCCGACCGCACCGAGACCATTCGCGCCTCGGTGCACGAGGTCAAGTTCACCCTGATCCTGACCATCGGCCTGGTGGTGGCGGTGATCTTCGTGTTCCTGCGCCGGCTGTGGGCCACGGTGATTCCGTCGGTGGCGGTGCCGCTGTCGCTGGCCGGCACCTTCGCGGTGATGGCCTTCGCCGGCATGTCGCTGGACAACCTGTCGCTGATGGCGCTGGTGGTGGCCACCGGCTTCGTGGTCGACGATGCGATCGTGATGATCGAGAACATCGTGCGCTACATCGAGCAGGGCAAGAGCGGCCGCGAGGCCGCGGAGATCGGCGCGCGCCAGATCGGCTTCACCGTGCTGTCGCTGACCGTGTCGCTGGTGGCGGTGTTCCTGCCGCTGATCCTGATGCCCGGCGTCACCGGCCGCCTGTTCCACGAGTTCGCCTGGGTGCTGAGCATCGCGGTGGTGATCTCGATGCTGGTGTCGCTGACGCTGACGCCGATGATGTGCGCCTACTTGCTCAAGCCCGACGCCCTGCCCGAGGGCGAGGACGCGCACGAGCGCACCGCGGCGGCCGGCAAGACCACGCTGTGGTCGCGCACCGTGGGCGTGTACGAGCGCAGCCTGGACTGGGTGCTGGGCCACCAGAAGCTCACCCTGCTGGTGGCGCTGGCGACCATGGTGCTGACCGTGCTGCTGTACGTGGTGATCCCCAAGGGTCTGCTTCCCGAGCAGGACACCGGGCTGATCACCGGTGTGGTCCAGGCCGACCAGAACGTGGCGTTCCCGCAGATGGAGCAACGCACCCAGGCGGTAGCCGAGGCGCTGCGGCGCGACCCGGCGGTGACCGGCGTGGCCGCCTTCATCGGCGCCGGCTCGATGAACCCCACCCTCAACCAGGGCCAGCTCAGCATCGTGCTGAAGCCGCGCAGCGACCGCGACAGCCTGGAAGACCTGCTGCCGCGGCTGCAGAAGGCGGTGGCCGGGCTGCCCGGCGTGGCGCTGTACCTGAAGCCGGTGCAGGACGTGACCCTGGACACCCGCGTGGCCGCCACCGAGTACCAGTACTCGCTCTCGGACGTGGACAGCGCCGAACTGGCGACCCAGGCCACGCGCCTGACCGAGGCGCTGCGCAAGCGCCCGGAACTGGCCGACGTGGACAACAACCTGGCCAACCAGGGCCGTGCGCTGGAACTGCACGTGGACCGCGAGAAGGCCAGCACCCTCGGCGTGCCGATGCAGACCATCGACGACACGCTGTACGACGCCTTCGGCCAGCGCCAGATCTCCACCATCTTCACCCAGCTCAACCAGTACCGCGTGGTGCTGGAAGTGGCGCCGGAGTTCCGCACCAGCACCGCGCTGCTCAACCAGTTGGCGGTGGCCAGCAACGGCAGCGGCGCGCTGACCGCCAGCAACGCCACCAGCTTCGGCCAGACCACCTCCAGCAACTCCTCCACCGCCACCGGCATCGGCGCGCAGAACACCGGCATCACCGTCGGCAGTGGCGGCACCGTGCCGCTGGCGGCGGTGGCCGAGGCCAAGCAGTCGACCACGCCGCTGGTGGTCAGCCACCAGCAGCAGCTGCCGGCGGTCACCGTGTCGTTCAACCTGGCGCAGGGCTACTCGCTGTCGCAGGCGGTGGCGGCGATCGAGGAAACCCGCGCGCAGTTGCAGTTGCCGCCGCAGCTGCATGCCGAGTTCATCGGCAAGGCCGCCGAGTTCACCGGCAGCCAGACCGACGTGGTGTGGTTGCTGCTGGCCTCGGTGGTGCTGATCTACATCGTGCTGGGCGTGCTGTACGAGAGCTACATCCACCCGCTGACGATCATCTCCACGCTGCCGCCGGCCGGCGTCGGCGCGCTGCTGGCGCTGATGCTGTGCGGACTGAGCCTGTCGGTGGACGGCATCGTCGGCATCGTGCTGCTCATCGGCATCGTCAAGAAGAACGCGATCATGATGATCGACTTCGCGATCGACGCGCGCCGCGAGGGCGCCAACGCCCACGACGCGATCCGCCGCGCCTGCCTGCTGCGTTTCCGCCCGATCATGATGACCACCGCCGCGGCGATGCTGGGCGCACTGCCGCTGGCGCTGGGCGACGGCATCGGCTCGGAACTGCGCCGCCCGCTCGGCATCTCCATCGTCGGCGGCCTGCTGCTGTCGCAGCTGGTCACCCTGTACACCACCCCGGTGATCTACCTGTACATGGAACGCGCCTCCGAGCGCGTGCGTCGCTGGCGCGAGCGGCGTGCGGCACGGCAGGCGACGGCGGCGGAGGGAAGGGCGTGAGGGGCCGGGATTGGGGAATGGGGAATGGGGAATCGGAAAGCGCCGAGTCCGCGCGCTGCCGACTCGTTCACTCCATGCCGGATCCTCGAAAGACTGACACCGGGCGCGTACTGCGATTCCCGATTCCCCATTCCCCATTCCCGGCCCCATGAACATCTCCGCGCCCTTCATCCGCCGTCCCATCGGCACCGCGCTGCTGGCCATCGGCCTGTTCGTGATCGGCATGATGTGCTACCTGCGCCTGGGCGTGGCGGCGCTGCCGAACATCTCGATCCCGGTGATCTTCGTGCAGGCCAGCCAGGCCGGCGCCGATGCCTCGACCATGGCCGCCACGGTCACCGCGCCGCTGGAGCGGCACCTGGGCCAGGTGCCCGGCATCGACACCATGCGCTCCTCCAGCTCGGAGGGGAACAGCCAGGTGTTCATGGTGTTCCAGAGCAGCCGCAACATCGATTCGGCGGCGCAGGACGTGCAGACCGCGATCAACGCCGCGCAGGCCGACCTGCCCTCCGGCCTGGCCACGCCGCGCTACCAGAAGGCCAATCCCAACGACGATCCGGTCATCGCCATCGCCCTGACCTCGGACACGCAGTCGGCCGACGAGCTGTACAACGTCGCCGATTCGCTGCTCGCGCAGCGCCTGCGCCAGATCACCGGCGTGGCCTCGGTGGACATCGGCGGCGCTTCCACGCCGGCGGTGCGGGTGGACGTGAACCTGCGCGCGCTCAACGCCATGGGCCTGACCCCGGACGACCTGCGCAATGCGGTGCGCGCGGCCAACGTCACCTCGCCCACCGGCTTCCTCAGCGACGGCGCCACCACCACGGCCATCGTCGCCAACGACGCGGTGGCCAAGGCCGCCGACTTCGGCCAGGTGGTGATCAGCCAGCAACAGGGCCGCGCGGTGCGCCTGCGCGACATCGCCAACGTCTACGACGGCCAGCAGGACGCTTACCAGGCGGCCTGGTTCGGCGGCAAGCCGGCGGTGGTGATGTATGTGTTCACCCGCGCCGGCGCCAACATTGTGGAGACGGTGGACCGGGTCAAGGCCGAGATCCCGATGCTGCGCACCTACCTGCAGCCGGGCACGAAGATGACGGCGTACTTCGACCGTACCCCGACCATCCGCGCCTCGCTCAACGAGGTGCAGGCCACGCTGATGATCAGCCTGGCGATGGTGGTGCTGACCATGGCGCTGTTCCTGCGCCGGCTGGCGCCCACGCTGATCGCCGCGGCCACCGTGCCGCTGTCGCTGGCCGGCGCGGCGCTGGCGATGTACGTCATGGGCTTCACCCTCAACAACCTGAGCCTGCTGGCGCTGGTGATCGCGATCGGCTTCGTCGTCGACGATGCGATCGTGGTCATCGAGAACATCATGCGCCACCTCGACGAGGGCATGTCGCGGCTGGACGCGGCGCTGGCCGGCGCGCGCGAGATCGGCTTCACCATCGTCTCGATCACCGCCTCGCTGGTGGCGGTATTCATTCCGATCCTGTTCGCCAGCGGCATGATCGGGGTGTTCTTCCGCGAGTTCACCGTCACCCTGGTCGCGGCGATCTGCGTCTCGGCGGTGGTCTCGCTGACGCTGACCCCGGCGCTGTGCAGCCGCTTCCTGTCCGCGCACGCCGAGCCGGAGCAACCCGGCCGCTTCGGCGCCTGGCTGGAGCGCATGCACGAGCGCATGCTGCGCGTGTACACCGTGGCCCTGGACTTCTCGCTGCGCCACGCGCTGTTGCTGGCGCTGACCCCGCTGCTGCTGATCGCGGCCACGGTGTTCCTGGCCGGCGCGGTCAAGAAGGGCTCGTTCCCGGCGCAGGACACCGGCCTGATCTGGGGCCGCGCCACCTCCAGCGCCACCGTGTCCTTCGCCGACATGGTCAACCGCCAGCGCCGCATCACCGACATGCTTATGTCCGACCCTGCGGTGAAGATCGTCGGTGCGCGCCTGGGCAGCAGCCGCCAGGGCTCCAGCGCCAGCTTCAACATCGAGCTCAAGCGCCGCGACGAAGGCCGCACCGATACCACCGCGCAGGTGCTGGCGCGGCTCAGCGCCAAGGCCGACCGCTACCCCGACCTGCAGTTGCGCCTGCGCGCGATCCAGGACCTGCCCAGCGACGGTGGCGGCGGCACCAGCCAGGGCGCGCAGTACCGCGTCTCGCTGCAGGGCAACGACAACGCGCAGTTGCAGGAATGGCTGCCCAAGCTGCAGGCCGCCCTGAAGCAGAACCCCAAGCTGCGCGACGTCGGCACCGACGTGGACAACGCCGGCCTGCGCCAGAACATCGTGATCGACCGCGCCCTGGCCGCGCGCCTGGGCGTGTCGATCGGCGCCATCGACGGCGCGCTGTACGGCGCGTTCGGCCAGCGCCAGATCTCCACCATCTACTCCGACCTCAACCAGTACAGCGTGGTGGTCAACGCGCTGCCGGACCAGACCGCCACGCCGGCGGCGCTGAACCGCATCTACGTGCCCAACCGCAACGGCACGATGATCCCGCTGACCGCGGTGGCGCATCAGGTGCCGGGTCTGGCGCCGTCGCAGATCACGCACATGAACCAGTACACGACCATGGACCTGAGCTACAACCTGGCGCCAGGCGTGAGCACCGGCGAGGGCGATGCGATCATCGCCGCCACCGTGGCCGGGCTGCGCATGCCCGGCGACATCCGCATCGCCGACGGCGGCGGCTTCGGCGTGCAGCTGCAGCCGAACTCGATGCTGGTGCTGGTGCTGGCCGCGATCGTGGTGGTCTACATCGTGCTGGGCATGCTCTACGAGAGCCTGGTGCACCCGGTGACCATTCTCTCCACGCTGCCGGCCGCCGGCATGGGCGCGCTGCTGGCGCTGTGGGTCACCGGCACCGAGCTGTCGGTGATCTCGATGATCGCGCTGGTGCTGCTGATCGGCATCGTCAAGAAGAACGCGATCATGATGATCGACTTCGCCCTGGTCGCCGAGCGCGAGCACGGCAAGACCCCGCTGGAGGCCGCGCGCGAAGCCTGCATCGTGCGCTTCCGCCCGATCATGATGACCACGATGGTGGCGATCCTGGCCGCGGTGCCGCTGGCGGTGGGCCTGGGCGAAGGCTCGGAGCTGCGCCGCCCGCTCGGCATCGCGATGATCGGCGGCCTGCTGATCTCGCAGAGCCTGACCCTGCTCAGCACCCCGGCGCTGTACGTGATCTTCTCCTGCCTGCGCGAACGCTGGTACGCGCGGCGCGCGCGGCGGCGCGAGCGGCGGCAGCTGCGGGTGGCCTGACGGCCGGGAATCGGGAATAGAGAATGGGGAATCGGAAAAGCGAGGAGCAAAGAGCGGTCATGCGCCACTGAGGCGAAAGCGGCACCAGTTGCCTCAGTCACTCGACCCTCATGCTCTTCCCATTCCCCACTCCCGATTCCCTATTCCCGGCTTCTCAGCCACACCCTTCCACGTAATCCACCTGCGGCGGCAGGCCCACGCGCCAGGCGACGGCCTTGCCGGCTGCGTCGGTCTCGAACACCAGCACGCCAGGCTGGCCGGACTCGCCGCGCACGCGCAGCATCTTGGCGCCTTCGACGTACTTGTGCGGCTGCTCTTCCACGCGACCGGCGTACAGCGCGCGCAGTTGCGCCAGGTCCATGCCGACCTTGCCGCCGCCGGGCGCGGTCTCCTTGGGGGTGCGCACGTCGTAGCGCACCAACTTGTCGCCTTCGATCATCAGGCCGAACCGGTGGTTGCCCTTGGCCCAGCGCGGACGCAGCACGTAGCAGCTGCTGCCGGCGCTGGGCTGGCCGTCGAGCTCGCCGCCCCAGGCGGCGCGTGCCTGCGCCGCCGGCATGCCCAGGCGCAGGTCGCCATAGCCATCGATGCGGGCCAGTCGCCGGTCGTCCGCGGCGAGTTCCGGCGGCAGCGCCGAGGCCGGCGCCTGTGCCGGCGGCACGTCGCTATCGGGCTGGTCGATGTCCGGCGGCGGCAAGGCGCCGTCGTCGGCCGTGGCGGGTGCCGCGGTCTGCGCCTGCGCCGGCGCAGACGGTGCGGGAGGCGCGGACGGCGGCGCGGGCGGCTGCCGGTCGCAGGCGGCGAGCGCGAGCAGCAACACCGCCACGCCTGGTTGAATCGGCTTCATCGCACTTCCTCGCTGGACCAGCGCATAGGCTAGCGTGCATGCCCTCGCCCTGCACGGCAGCGGCGACCCACTGCCAGGCATGCGCGGCCGAGCACCGCGTCCCGGACCAGGCGTTCGACCACGTCGACGGCGTGCCGCTTGCCGGCACTGACACGCCGACGCATCGCCCCTGTCATCGGCATTTCACCGCACTGCGCCACGCTGCGCGCCTACCGACCCCGCCGCCATGCACCCGCGCAAGACCGCCCTCGCCCTTGCGGCACTGCAATCGCACGATGCGCCGCTGGACATGCGCCAGCGACGCGTGTTGATCCTGGCCGACGGCCAGCGCAGCGTCGAGGAACTGGCCACGCTGGGCGGCCGCGGCGCCGATGCGATCGTGCAGGGGCTGCTGGAGCAGGGCTACCTGGACGATGGGCGCAGCGTCGCCGCCGCAACGGTGGCCGCGAGCGCGCCACCACCACCGGCCGACCCGCGTCGCGCCCTGCTCAATGCACGCATGTATCTGCTGGACCTGCTGCAACTGCAGCGGCATCCGGCCTCGCCTGCCCTGCAGCTGCAGTTGCGCGCCGCGCGCGAGGAGCAGGACACCCTGCGCGCGATCGCGCTGGCGCTGCGCGCCATGCCGGAGATGACCTCCGAGCGCTACGCGCAGCGCATCCGCGAGCGCGTGTTGGAGATCCTGCCGGCATCGCTGCACGGCGCGCTGACGGCGGCGGCGGAGGCCGCCTGACGGGCAGCGCCGCCGTGCGTCGCAGCGGCAGTCCCGGCAGCAGCCTGAGCGACGCGGCCGCGCCGGCGCCCGCTCAGGGCGCGCGGAAGTGCCGGCGCAGGCCCTGCCAGCACTGCTGGTAGTCGCGCTGGCGATGCGCGGCGTCCAGCGCCTGTGCGGTCGGGCGCAGCACCGCACGGGTCTCGAACATGAAGGCCATGGTGTCGGCGATGACGTCCGGCCGCGACAGGTCGGCCTGCGAGGCCTTGTCGAAGGTGGCCGCATCCGGGCCGTGCCCGCTCATGCAGTTGTGCAGCGACGCGCCGCCCGGGGCGAAGCCGTCGGCCTTGGCATCGTAGACGCCGTGCACCAGGCCCATGAACTCGCTGGCCACGTTGCGGTGGAACCACGGCGGCCGGAAGGTGTGCTGCGCCACCAACCAGCGCGGCGGGAAGATCGCGAAATCCATGTTGGCGGTGCCGGGCGTGTCACTGGGCGCGGTCAGCACGGTGAAGATGCTGGGATCGGGATGGTCGAAACTGATCGAGCCGATGGTGTTGAAGCGGCGCAGGTCGTACTTGTACGGCGCGTAGTTGCCGTGCCAGGCGACCACGTCCAGCGGCGAATGCCCGATCGGCGCGCGCCACAGATGGCCCTGGAACTTGGCGATCAGTGCGAACTCGCCCTCGTCTTCCTCGTAGGCGGCGACCGGCGTGAGGAAATCGCGTGGGTTGGCCAGGCCGTTGGCGCCGATCGGCCCCAGGTCGGGCAGCCGCAGCAGGCCGCCGAAGTTCTCGCACACGTAGCCGCGCGCGGGGCCGTCGGGCAGTTCCACGCGGAAGCGCACCCCGCGCGGGATCACCGCGATCTCCTGCGGGGCCACTTCCAGCGTGCCCAGTTCGGTGCACAGGCGCAGTTGCCCGAGCTGCGGGACCAACAGCAGTTCCGCATCGGCGTTGTAGAAGAAACGGCCCTGCATCGACGCGTTGGCCGCATACAGGTGCACCGCCACGCCATGTTGCGCTTCGGCCGAGCCGTTGCCAGCCATCGTGTACAGGCCGTCGACGAAGTCCACCGGCGTCTCCGGCAGCGGCAACGGGCTCCAGCGCAACTGGTCCGGCGGCACCTGACCGCGCTGGAAGTCGTTGTGGAACGCGCCGGCACGGTCGTAAGCGACGAAGCCGCCGTGCATCACCGCCGGCCGAATGCGATACAGCCAGCTGCGCCGGTTGGCGCCGCGCGGCGCGGTGAACGCGGTGCCCGACAACTGCTCGGCGTACAGGCCGTGGGCCACGCGCTGCGGCGAGTTCTGCCCGACCGGCAACGCGCCGGGCACCGCCTCGGTGGCGAATTCGTTGCCGAAGCCGGACATGTAGCGATGATGGTCATGCATATGCTTGAGCCTTGGATATCAAGCCCCTCTCCCACCGGGAGAGGGGTTGGGGTGAGGGTACGGCGACCCAGTGGCGTCGCAAATCACCTGGATCACGGCATCGATCGAAAGCAGTACGTCATTGTTCCAGAAGCGCATGACCCGCCAGCCTTGCGATGCCAGCCAACGCGTTCTTGTGGCATCGCATGGTTCGGTATGTTGCGCGCCGTCGATTTCGACAATCAGCTTTGCCGCCACACAACAGAAATCTGCGACATACGGTGGGATCGGGTACTGACGCCGGAACTTGGCACCTTGCAACTGTCCGCTTCTCAGACAACGCCATAGTGCGCGCTCGGCGTCGGTCATGGTGCGACGTAGGTGGCGTGCGTGTGCCAGTGTCGATGTGGGTAGTGGCGGTTTGATCGTCATGACCCCACCGTACCCTCACCCCAACCCCTCTCTCCCACAGGGACTTCCTTCGGTCGCCGATGGGAGAGGGGCTAATGCCGCTGTCCGAACTCTCCGCGCTGCGCTGTCAGCATCTGCCCTCAGAGCACGCCGCGCTTCATCTGGTCGCGCTCGATGCTCTCGAACAGCGCCTGGAAGTTGCCTTCGCCGAAGCCTTCGTTGCCCTTGCGCTGGATGATCTCGAAGAAGATCGGGCCGATGCAGTTCTGGGTGAAGATCTGCAGCAGCTTGCGCTGCTTGGTCTCCAGGTCGGCGTCGATCAGGATCTTGTTGCGCGCCAGCCGCGCCACGTCCTCGCCGTGATTGGGGATGCGCTGGTCGATCACCTCGAAGTAGGTGTCCGGCGTGTCCAGGAACTCGACACCGGCCGCGCGCATGCGCTCGACGGTCTCGTAGATGTCGTCGGTGAAGCAGGCGATGTGCTGGATGCCTTCGCCGCGGTAGGCGTCCAGGTACTCGTTGATCTGGCTCTTCGGATCGGACGATTCGTTGAGCGGGATGCGCACCACGCCGTCCGGCGCGGTCATCGCCTTGGACACCAGCCCGGTCTTGGCGCCCTTGATGTCGAAGTAGCGGATCTCGCGGAAGTTGAACAGGCGCTCGTAGTAGTCCGACCAGCGCTGCATATTGCCGAAGTACAGGTTGTGGGTCAGGTGGTCGATGAAGGTCAGGCCGAAACCGGCCGGATGCTGCTCGGCACCGGGCACCGGCTCGAACTCGGTGTACACCGAGCCCTTCTCGCCGTACTGGTCGACCAGGTACAGCATGCAGTCGCCGATGCCCTTGACCACCGGCGCCGGCACCGCGCGGGTGTCGGCCTTGTCGGCGATCGCTTCGCCGCCGTTCTCCAGCACCTTGGCGAACACCTCGTCGGCCGGGTGCCGGAAGCGGATCGCGAAGCCGCAGGCGCAGGGGCCGTGCGCGGCAGCGAAATCGGCGGCGAAGGAGTCCGGCTCCTCGTTGACCAGGAAGTTGACCCCGCCCTGGCGGTACACGGTGATCGCGCGCTGGCGATGGCGCAGCACCGCGGTGAAGCCCATGCTGCGGAAGTACGCGTGCAACTGCTCGCCCTGCCCGGTCGGCGCGGCGAATTCCACGAACTCGAAACCGTCGATGCCCATCGGGTTCTCGAAGGTGGTGACCTGCATGCCGAGGTTGGTCGGCTGCGACGGATGCTGCGCTTGTGCATTCATGACGCGTCTCCTGGAGGGGGGAGTCGCGGCGGCCGGGCCGAAATTTCGGATGCGGACGGGCGCCAGACTCGCGAGAATGGACCGTAGTATCCTCCGTTATAGTTACAAGTGAAACCACCAGCAAGGTGCAATGCAGCATGACGATCGCCACGCCCGCCCCGACGCCCGACTCGCCCTCCCTGGATCTGGAACGGTTCCTGCCGTACCGGATCAGCGTGCTGTCCAACCGCATCAGCAGCAACATCGCCCGCGTCTACGGCGAGCGCTACGGCATGGCGGTGACCGAGTGGCGGGTGATGGCGGTGCTGGCGCTGTATCCGGGGCTGTCGGCCGGCGAGGTCTCCGAGCGCACCGCGATGGACAAGGTGGCGGTGAGCCGGGCGGTGGCGCGGCAGCTGGAGCGCGGCTTCATCCAGCGCGAGACCCACGGCGACGACCGCCGCCGCTCGGTGCTGCACCTGACCGCGGCCGGGGTGGAGGTGTACCAGGTGGTGGCGCCGATGGTGCTGGAATGCGAACGGCGCCTGCTGGCGCCCTTCAGCGAGGACGAGCAGCGGCTGCTGAACCGGCTGATCGACCGCCTGGCGGCCGAGGGCCTGCCGAGCATGACCGGGCGCTGAGGCGCCGGGGCCCGTGACACCGGGGCCTCGAACACCGCAGGAGCGGCTTCATCCGCGACCGGGCATTCCTTGGAAGCCCGGTCGCGGCTGATCCCACAAAAGGGACAAGACCCGCTCCTACGAGAACTGCGCTTCGCGACCGCTCAGGCCTTGGGCGGCGCCCATTCCTTGAGGAAGTCCGAGAACTTCCTGCGATCGTAGTCCTTGCCCTTCTGCAGGTCGGCGAGCACCTGCGAGTGCAGCAGCTTGCCGTCGGCGTCGAGCACCAGCAGGTGCGGGAAGTCGACGATCTTCGGGTACTGCGCCATGAACGCCTCGTTCTTGTTGGCGTCGCTGACGTTGACCTTGACCCAGACGAAGTTGGCGTCGCGGAAGCTGCGCAGTTCCGCATCGCCCTCGATGAAGTTGTCCAGGGTGTGGCACCAGTCGCACGCCTCGTTGCCCACGTCGAGCAGGATGCGCTTGCCGCCGCGCTTGGCCTCGACCATGGCGGTGTCCAGGTCGTCGGCCGGATTGCGCTGCGGATCGAACTGCGCGCCCAGGGCCTTGGCCGCGGCCACGTCGGCGGCGGCCGGGGTATTGCCCGAGGCCACCGGCTGGTTGGGGTCGGCCACCGGCGGCTTCTGCACCGAGGTGTCCAGCGGCTTGGCCGGCGCCTGCGCGTCGGGCGGCGCCGCGGTCTGCCCGCACGCGCTCAGCGCCAGCATCGCCGCCAGGGCAGCGCAGATCGTCTTGTTCATCGCCATTGCGTCGTCCTCAGGTTACTTCACACCGTGCATCAGCTTGCTGATCAGCGGCGCGATCAGGAACAGCACCACGCCGGCGCCCAGCAGCGCCCAGAAGCCGAAGGTATACCCGCCCAGCGCGGACGACACGGTCATGCCGCCTTCGCCGCTGACATGGCTGGCGAAGATGCCGGACAGGTTGTTGCCGATGCCGGTGGACAGGAACCAGCCGCCCATGCCGAAGCCGACCAGCCGCACCGGCGCCAGCTTGGTCACCATCGACAGCCCGATCGGCGACAGGCACAGCTCGCCCACCGACTGGATGACGTAGACCATGAACAGGGTCCAGAACGGGATCTTGCCGGCGTCGTTGACCAGGCTCGACAGCGCGAACATCAGCAGCAGGAAGGCCAGGCCGTTGAACACCAGGCCGAGCGCGAACTTGCGCGAGATCGAGGGATTGAAGCGGCCGGCCTTGACCCAGATCCAGGCGATGACCGGCGCCAGGGTGATGATCGCCAGCGAGTTGACCGACTGGAACCACGCGGTCGGGAAGGTCCAGTCGCCGAACTGGCGGTTGACGATCTCGTCGGCGAGGAAGGTGAAGGAACTGCCGGCCTGCTCGAAGAACATCCAGAACAGCACGTTGAAGGCGAAGATGATCAGCATCGCGATGACCTTGTCGCGCGCGACCTTGCCGTTGCGGATGCCTTCCACCAGCAACATGATCGCCAGGGCCACGAACATGGTGCTGAGGATCCACTGCAGCACTTCGGCGCCGGCGGCCAGCGCCAGGTACACCACCGGGACCGCCACCATCATGCCCAGCAACACGTAGACCACGCGCATGCCGCCGGCACCGCCCGGCAACGGCGCACCGATGCCCTTGAGCTGGCGGCGGCCGAACCAGAACCACACCAGGCTGATCAGCATGCCGATGCCCGAGGCGATGAACACCATCTTGTAGGACGGCATCGCTTCGGTGCCGAACACCTTCTCGGCCAGCTGCTGGGTCAGCCACGGCGCGATCATCGCGCCCAGGTTGATGCCCATGTAGAAGATGGTGAAGCCGCTGTCGCGGCGCGGATCGGCGGCGCTGTACAGCTTGCCGACCATGGTCGAAATGTTGGGTTTGAACAGGCCGTTGCCGACCACCACGGTGGCCAGGCCCAGTTCGAAGATCTGCGGGTTGGGCACGGAGATCAGGAACAGGCCGGTGGACATCACCGCCGCACCGACCAGGATCGAGCGCTGGTAGCCGAGCACCCGGTCGGCGATGTAGCCGCCGAAGATCGCCGCCGCGTACACCAGTGCCAGGTAGGCGCCGTAGGTGGCGCTGGCCGCGGCCTGGCCCGAACCCTGGCCGCCATGGAACTGCGCCACGATGTACAGCACCAGCGCCCAGCGAATGCCGTAGAACGCGAAGCGCTCCCAGAACTCGGTCATGAACAGCATCCACAGCGGACGCGGATGCCCCAGCAGGGTCTTGAATTCGGGCGGTTGCGCTGACGGCGGCTGCGGTGAGGCGGGGTGATTCGACGCGACGACGTCAACGCTCATGCGGTGTTCCCTTGCGTATTCAGGATGGGCTGGGGCGGTGCGTCCGGCCAGGCCGGGCAACGGGCGAGGATCACCGAGCGACGGCGTGGCGTCAAATGCGTGGTGGGGCCGGGACTCGGGACCCGGAGCCCGGGACCCGGAAAGGCGGGCGCTCGAAGGCCAGGGATTCCGGGCGAGAAGGCGATGTGCGCATGCGGTACGCCAGCCTCCGCGCGGCGCGCCACGCGGAAAGACCAACGCCTCCGACCACGACGCAGCGCAGCAAGGCCGAGCGGCGCCTGCCCGCGCGCTCCACTACGGCGCTTGCGACGCCCCACCCGGGTCCCGGGTCCCGAGTCCCGGGTCCCGGCTCTCCAGCCCCACCGAGGTCCGCACCTCGAACAGCTCCGGAAAGAAGGTCAGCGCCAGCGCCTGCTGCAGGAAGCCGACGCCGCTGGAGCCGCCGGTGCCGCGCTTGAAGCCGATCACCCGCATCACCGTGCGCATGTGGCGGAAGCGCCACAGCTGGAACTGGGTCTCCAGGTCCACCAGGTCCTCGCACAGCGCGTACTCGCGCCAGTAGCGGTCGGTGTTCTCGTAGATGCGCTCGAACACCGGGCGCAGCAGCGGGTCGCTGACGTGCGGCTGGCGCCAGTCGCGGGCGTGGTACGGCGCCGGCACCGCGTGGCCGAAGCGGGCCAGGTAGCGCAGGAACTCCTCGTACAGGCTGGGCGCCTCCAGCACCGCCTGCAGCGCCGCCTGGCCCTGCGGGTCGTGGTCGAACACCGGCAGCATCTGCGCGTTCTTGTTGCCGAGCATGAATTCGATGGTGCGGTACTGCAGCGACTGGAAGCCGGAGGACGGACCCAGCACGTCGCGGAAGCCCATGTACTCGGACGGGGTCAGGGTCTCCAGCACCGACCACTGCTCGGTCAGCAGGCGCAGCACCTGCTTGCTGCGCGCCAGCACCTTGCGGCACTGCCACACCTGGTCGCGCTGCAGGTGCGCGATCGCCGCGCCCAGCTCGTGCGCCAGCAGCTTCAGCCACAGTTCCGAGGTCTGGTGCTGGACGATGAACAGCAGTTCGTCGTGGTGCGGGGGGTTCGACAGCGGCTGCTGCGCCGACAGCAGCCGGTCCAGGCGCAGGTAGCCGCCGTAGGTCAGGCGGCCTTCCAGGTCGGTGTGGATGCCGGCTTCGAGCGGGCGCTGGTTCTGTTCGACGGGCATGGGCGGCGTGGGCGTTCCGGGCCGGCAAGGGTACCGCAGCGACGAATGTCACACATTCGTCAGCACCGGCTGACAAACTCCGGCACAATCGTCGGCGGCGCCTGGGGGGCGCCGTCACGTTATCTGCGTAAGAGCGGCAAACCAAACTACTGCGCAGCCACCAGGCGGGCGCGGACGGTGCTCGGAATCCTCATGTACCACTCGTACACTGCGGTTCCTCCGCGCCGTCCGCACCCACCTGGCGACTGCTCGCTACGTTTCGTTCGCCACTCTTAAGTCCACGTCTTCAAGGATTGGGGAGATCTTGTTCATGCGAACCATGCTGCTTCGAGCTGCAGTGTTGTCGTGCGCGCTGGGTTGTGCCGGGTACGCCCAGGCCCAGGTGGTCATCAGCCAGGTCTATGGCGGTGGCGGCAACAGCGGCGCCACCTACAAAAGCGATTTCGTCGAATTGCACAACAACGGCAGCGAGGCGGTGAGCCTGGCCGGCTGGTCGGTGCAGTACGCCTCGGCCGCCGGCAGCAGCTGGCAGGTCACCACGCTCAGCGGCAGCATCGCGCCGGGCGGCTACTACCTGGTCAAACAGGCCGACGGCAGCGGCGGCAGCACCGCGCTGCCCACGCCCGACGCCACCGGCACCATCGCCATGAGCGGCAGCGCCGGCAAGATCGCGCTGAGCAAGAGCAGCGCCGCGCTGAGCGGCGCCTGCCCGGCCGGCAACGCCGACTTCGTCGGCTACGGCAGCAGCGCCAGCTGCGCCGAGGGCAGCGCCCCGACCGCCGCGCCCAGCAACACCCTGGCGGTGCTGCGCGGCAACGGCGGCTGCACCGACAGCGACAACAACAACGCCGACTTCGCCACCGGCGCGCCGACCCCGCGCAACAGCGCCGCGCCGGTCAGCCTGTGCGGCGGCGGCAACCAGCCGGTGGCCAGCGTGGCCAACGTCAGCCGCGCCGAAGGCGACAGCGGAAGCAGCGCATTCGTGTTCACGGTGACGCTGAGCCAGCCGGCCGGTAGCGCCGGTGTGACTTTCACCGTCGCCACCCGCGACGGCACCGCCACTGCCGGCAGCGACTACCAGGCACTGGCCGCGACCCAGGTGACCATCCCGGCCGGCGAAAGCAGCGCCGAGGTGCGCGTGCTGGTCAACGGCGACACCAGCAACGAACCCGACGAGACCTTCTACCTCGACATCACCGGCGTCAGCGGTGCGCTGCCGTCCACGCTGACCGCCAGTGGAGTGATCCTCAACGACGACTTCAACCTGGTGCCGATCCACAGCATCCAGGGCAGCGGCGCGCGCTCGCCGCTGGTCGGCCAGGTGGTCGCCACCAGCGGCATCGTCACCGCGCGGCGCAGCGCCGGCTTCTTCCTGCAGACGCCCGACGCCCAGGCCGACGCCGACCCGCTCACCTCCGAGGGCATCTATGTCTACACCGGCAGCGCGCCGCCGGCCGAGGCCGCGGTGGGCAATTCGGTGCGGGTGCAGGCCACGGTGGTCGAATACGTGCCCAGCACCGACCCCAGCCAGCCGCCGCTGACCGAACTGACCTCGCCGACGGTGCTGCTGCAGTCCACCGGCAATCCGCTGCCGGCCGCGGTCGAGCTGACCACCCGTTTCCCCGACCCGAACGGCGCCTACGACCAGCTCGAGCGCCTGGAAGGCATGCGCGTCACCGTGCCCAGCCTGACCGTCAACACGCCGACCCTGGGCAACGTCAACGAGACCAACGCCAGCGCCACCAGCAATGGCGTGTTCCATGCCGTGGTCACCGGACTGCCGCGCGCCTGGCGCACCGCCGGCGTGCAGCAGCCCGACGCGCTGCCGGCCGGCTCGCCGGCCGACGTGCCGCGCTGGAACACCAGCCCGCAGGTGATCGCGGTCGGCAGCGCCGGCCTCGGCGGCCAGCGCATCGACGTGGCCGCCGGCTGCACCGTGCTCGGCGTCAGCGGCCCGCTGGACTACAGCTTCCGCCGCTACACCATCTACCCGGAAACCGCGCCCACCGTGCAGTGCGACGGCGCCGACCAGCCCAAGGCCGCCCCCGCGCCGCAGGCCGACGACGTCAACATCGCCACCTACAACATGGAGCGCTTCTTCGACGACCAGAACGATCCGGCGATCGGCGAACCGGTGCTGACCGCGGCCGCCTACCAGGCGCGCCTCAACAAGGCCTCGCTGGCGATCCGCAACTACCTCAACACCCCCGACATCCTCGGCACGGTGGAGATCGAGAACCTGAGCGTGCTGCAGACCCTGGCCGACCGGGTCAACCGCGACGCGGTGGCCGCCGGCCAGCCCGATCCGCAGTACGTGGCCTACCTGCAGGAAGGCAACGACGTGGGCGGCATCGACGTCGGCTTCCTGGTCAAGACCGCGCAGGTCGGCGCCGGCATCGCCCGCGTCGAGGTGGTCTCGGTGAGCCAGGAAGGCAAGGCCGCCACCTGGACCGAGCCGAGCGGCACCGTCAGCCTGCTCAACGACCGCCCGCCGCTGCTGCTGAAGGCGGTGGTGCATTTCGCCGACGGCCGTGCGCTGCCGCTGACCGTGGTCGAGGTGCACCAGCGTTCGCTCAACGGCGCCGAGACCGACGACGCCAGCGGCCAGCGCATCCGCGCCAAGCGCCAGGCGCAGGCGGTGTTCCTGGCCAACCTGCTGCAGGCGCGTCAGGCCGCCGATCCGACCGAGCAGTTGCTGGTGATGGGCGACTTCAACGCCTTCGAGTTCAACGACGGCTACGTCGATGCGATGGGCACCATCACCGGCCTGCCGGCGCCCGACGCGCAGACCGTGGTCGGCGGCGACGGCGCCACCCTGGTCGATCCGGCGCTGTACAACCTGACCCTGCTGTCGACGCCGGACCAGAGCTACTCCTACGCCTACGACGGCAACGTGCAGTCGCTGGACCACATCCTGGCCAACCGTGCGCTGATGCGCTCGGCGCAGATCGCCGGTCTCAGCGAAGCCCATGCGCGGCTCAACGCCGACTTCCCGGCCGTGGCCCGCAACGACGCCAACTCGCCGGCGCGGCTGTCCGACCACGACCCGGCGGTGGTGCTGATCAAGCTCAAGCCGCTGGAGCGCGCCGACCTGAGCCTGCGCGTGAGCGCCGCCAACGCGTCCGTCTATGCCGACGACACCATCCGCTACAGCGTGGAACTGGCCAACGCCGGTCCGGACGCGGCGCGTGCGGCGGCAGTCGCCTTCGCCCTGGACGCGGCGGTGGCCCCGAGCGTGACCGCCGCCCCGAGCTGGGACTGCGCCGCGCCGGAGGTGGCTGCGCAGACCGTGGTCACCTGCAGCACCGCGCAGTTCGCCGCCGGCACCACGCCGCGCTTCGAGGTGGCGGTGCCGGCCGGCACCGCCCTGGTCGGGCGCAGCCTGAGCCTGGCCGCGTCGGTGGCCTCGCAGACCGAGGACCCCAACCCCGGCGACAACGGCGGCGGCGCCACGGTGGCGGTGCAGGCGCGTCCGGCCGGCGACCTGGCGGTGTCGATCGACGGCCCGGCCACCCTGCCGTTCTTCGCCTTCTTCGCCGACTACCGCATCGACGTGCGCAACCACGGCAATGCGCCGGTGCAGGGCGCCAGCCTGGAGATCGACGGCAGCACCTTGTCGGCGCTCACCGCGCTGGTGCCGCCGCGCGGCTGGCAGTGCGTGCGGCAGAACCACGGCCTGCGCAGCGCGCGCTTCCAGTGCCGCAGCGGCGCCGACCTGGCGCCGGGCGCCAGCGCCGCATTCCGCCTGAGCCTGGCGACACGGCCGCTGCCGGCCGATCGCCAGATCGTGATCGGCGCCAGCGCCGGCTCGACCTCGGCCGATGCCGACCCGAGCGACAACAGCGCGCGCTTGAGCACCCGCGTGGAGGGGCTGCGCCTGTTCGGCCGCTGATCGCGGCAAGCGGTGCAGACGAAAGGGCGTGGCCGCAAGGCCACGCCCTTTTTGCTTGGGGCAACGCCACCCGGCGCCGATCACGCGCTGCCGAAAGCGCTATCGCGCAGGAGCGGCGTCAGCCTCGATGGGGGATTCCCGGTAACGCCCGTCGCGGCTGAAGCCGCTGTTACGAGGCGACGTCCATGCGGCTTGAGGGTGCGTGGCGGGCGATGCGCGATGCCCTTGCGCTGCTGCTGCACGCGTGCGCCTTCTGTCCTTGTCCGACACCCTCGCCTCCAGCGCGCGCACCGCACCGCTGGCATGTACCACCGCCACCGGTGGACACCCACGCGCACATGAACGGCATGCATCGCAGTGCAACATCGGCGATACCCAACGCCATCAATCGGCAACGCGGCGCGACCACGCTTTTCTTGTGCGATACGGCATCGCCGCGTGCTGCGGTGCACGACGGCTTTTGTGCACGGCTTCCTTAACATGCCGACTCATATCATTTGAAACTTGTTGTCGAGAGCGCCATCGCCATGAGCATCGCCGCCCAGTTCGAAATTGAGTTCCTGCAGTACCTCGACGCGGGCGGCCAGCCGGTCCGCGACGCGCTTCCGGCCGACTCGGCCAACCCGCAGACGCTGCTGGCGCTGTTCAAGCAGATGCTCTACGTGCGCACCTTCGACAGCAAGGCGGTGGCCCTGCAGCGCACCGGCAAGCTGGGCACCTACGCCTCCTGCCTGGGCCACGAGGCCACCCACATCGGCATCGGCGCGTCGATGCGCCGCGGCGACGTGCTGGCGCCCAGCTACCGCGAGTACGGCGCCATGTTCATGCGCGGCGTGCGTCCGCGCGAGATCCTGCTGTACTGGGGCGGCGACGAGCGCGGCAGCGACTTCCAGCGCGATTCCGACGCCGCCCGCGACTTCCCGATCTGCGTGCCGATCTCCACCCAGTGCCTGCACGCCGCCGGCGCCGCGCTGGCGTTCAAGCTGCGCGGCGAACCCCAGGTGGCGGTGGCCACCTGCGGCGACGGCGGCTCGTCCAAGACCGACTTCTACGCCGCGCTCAACTCCGCCGGCGCCTACCAGCTGCCGTTGATCCTGTGCGTGATCAACAACGGCTGGGCGATCTCGGTGCCGCGCAACGCGCAGACCGGCGCGCAGACGCTGGCGCAGAAGGGCCTGGCCGGCGGCCTGCACTGCCTGCAGGTGGACGGCAACGACCTGATCGCCGTGCTCGAAGCGATGCGCCAGGCGCGCGAGCGCGCGCTGGCTGGCCAGGGCGGCACGGTGATCGAGTTCATGACCTACCGCCTGTCCGACCACACCACCGCCGACGACGCGCGCCGCTACCGCGACGACGCCGAGGTCAAGCAGGCCTGGGAACGCGAGCCGCTGCTGCGCCTGCGCACCTGGCTGAGCGCGCAGGGCCTGTGGAGCGAGGAAGAGGAAGCGGCGTGGAAGCAGGAATGCGCGCGCCTGGCCGACATCGAACTCAACGCCTACCTGGAAACCCCGGTGCAGCCGGTGGAAGCCATGTTCGATTACCTGTACGCCGACCCGCCGCCGGACCTGCTCGCGCAGCGCGCCGAGGCCATCGCCCTGGAGCAGCGCCATGGATGAGTTGAGCCCCCGCCTCGCCGATCACACGGCCGCGCCTGCGGCCGGCACCGCCCACAGCGCCGCCACCGCGCGCGGAGACAGCCCGATGACCAGCACGCCCATTACCCTGATCGAAGCGGTGACCCAGGCGCTGGCCTGGGAACTGCAGCACGACCCGTCGGTCCTGGTGCTGGGCGAGGACGTGGGCGTCAACGGCGGCGTGTTCCGCGCCACCGCCGGCCTGCAGCAGCGCTTCGGCGCGCAGCGCGTGCTCGACACCCCGCTGGACGAGACCACCATCGCCGGGCTCAGCGTCGGCCTCGCCGCGCAGGGCATGAAGCCGGTGGCCGAGGCGCAGTTCGACGGCTTCGTCTATCCGATGGTCGATCACCTGATCTGCCACGCCGCGCGCCTGCGTACCCGTACGCGTGGCCGCCTGCACTGCCCGATGGTGCTGCGCGTGCCGTGGGGCGGCGGCATCCGCGCGCCGGAGCACCACAGCGAAGCCAACGAATCCATCTTCACCAACGTGCCGGGCCTGCGCGTGGTGCTGCCGTCCTCGCCGCAGCGCGCCTACGGCCTGCTGCTGGCGGCGATCCGCGAGCCGGATCCGGTGATCTACATGGAACCCAAGCGCATCTACCGGCAGTACAAGGAAGTGGTCGCCGACGATGGCGAGGCGCTGCCGCTGGACGTGTGCTTCGTGCTGCGCGACGGCACCGACGTGACCCTGGTCGCCTGGGGCGCGCAGGTCAAGGAAGCGCTGGAGGCCGCCGACCGCCTCGCCGCCGACGGCATCAGCGCCGAAGTGATCGACGTGGCCACGCTGCGCCCGCTGGACTTCGACACCATCGCCGAGTCGGTGGCGCGCACCGGCCGCTGCGTGATCGTGCAGGAAGCCCCGCGCAGCGCCGGCTTCGGCGCCGAGATCGCCGCGCGCCTGGCCGAGCAGTCGATGTACGACCTGGTCGCGCCAGTGCAGCGCGTGACCGGCTACGACACCCACATCCCGCTGTTCCGGCTGGAAATGAAGTACCTGCCGAGCACCGACAAGATCGTCGCCGCGGCCAAGCGGGCGATGGCCGCGGGTTGATATGCAGGCACGTTTGATCAGCGATTACCGCGCCGCCTATCCGCATCCGATCCGCATCGCCGCCGGCGAGCGGGTCGCGCTGGGCGTGCGCGACGAAGAGTGGCCGGCGTTCGTCTGGATCACCGGCACCGCCGGCAGCGCCGGCTGGGCGCCGCTGGCCTGGCTGCAGCCGACCGGCGACGGCCATGCCGTGGCGATGCGCGACTACGACGCGCGCGAACTCGATGCCGCGCAGGGCGACACCGTCGTCCTGCATCACGAATACGGCGACTGGTGGTGGGCCGAGCGCGCCGACGGCACGCAGGGCTGGCTGCCGGCACGCGACCTGGAACTGCTGGAAGAGACCACATGAGCCAAACCAAGAATTTCAATCTGCCCGACCTGGGCGAAGGCCTGCCCGACGCGACCATCGTCGAGTGGTTCGTCAAGGAAGGCGACACCATCCGGCTGGACGAGCCGCTGGTGTCGATGGAAACCGCCAAGGCGGTGGTCGAAGTGCCCTCGCCGGTCTCCGGCAAGGTGCTGAAGCTGGCCGGCGCGCCGGGCGACATCGTCGTCACCGGCAGCATGCTGGCGCAGTTCGCGCCCGACCCGAACCTGCCGCAGCGCGCCGAAGGCCAGGACACCGGCCATCACCATGGCGGCGCGGCGCCGGCCGCGTCCGGCAAGGGCGCCGGCGCGGACACCGCTGCGGCCGACGACCGCGTGGTCGCCTCCGACGACGGCGGCGAACTGCACGACGCCGACAACGCGCAGGCCGCGGGCGAGCGCGACGATGCCGGCACCGTGGTCGGCGCGATGCAGAGCTCCAACACCGTGCACAGCGAGCAGGCCGTGTCGGTCGGCGGCGTGCGCGCGATGCCGGCGGTGCGCGCCCTGGCCAAGAAGCTGGGCGTGGACCTGGGCCGCGTGCGTGCCAGCGGCGCCGACGGCGCAGTCACCCTGGCCGACGTCAAGCAGGCCGCGGCCGATGGTTCGGCGAAAGCCGGCGCCGCTGCAGGAACGGCTTCGGCCGCGACTGCACGGAGCCCTGCCGTCGCGGCTGAAGCCGCTCCTGCGCCGGCCCGCACATCCCAAGCCGCACCTGCGCGCACCCCGCTCTCCGCCGCCGGCAAGCCGATGCGCACCCAGCCGCCGGGCGTGGCCGTGCAGGGCCAGCCCGAGCCGCTGAAAGGCGTGCGCCGCAACATGGCGCGGGTGATGGCCGAGGCGCAGCGCCAGGTGGTGCTGACCACGCTCAACGACGATGCCGACCTGCACGCATGGATGCCGGGCAACGACACCACCGGGCGCCTGGTGCGCGCGATCGTCGCCGCCTGTCAGGCGGTGCCGGCGCTCAACGCCTGGTTCGACGGCGAGGCGCTGACCCGCACCCTGCACGCGCACGTGGACATCGGCATCGCCGTGGACACCGACGACGGCCTGTTCGTGCCGGCCTTGCGCAACGCCGACATGCTCGATGCGCGCGGCGTGCGCGAAGGCATCAACCGCCTGCGCCAGCAGGTGGAGGCGCGCAGCATTCCGGCCTCGGAGCTGAGCGGCTACACCATCTCGCTGTCCAACTTCGGCATGTTCGCCGGCCGCTACGCCACCCCGATCGTGGTGCCGCCGTGCGTGGCCATCGTCGCCGCCGGCCGTGCTCGCCACCAACTGGTGCCGGTGATGGGCGGCGTGGAAACGCACAAGATCCTGCCGCTGTCGCTGAGCTTCGACCACCGCGCCTGCACCGGCGGCGAAGCGGCGCGCTTCCTGCGCGCGATGATCGACGACCTGGCGCTGCCGGGCTGAGCGCCGGCCGTCTTGCAGATCGGCCGACCTGCCTGACGCCAGACGGTGCATCTGCTGCGCTGACGCAGTAGATGCACCGCCATGGTGGTATGCACCCCCATTGTGGGAGGGACTTCAGTCCCGACGCGAAGAACTAAAGGCATTGGGATTGAGCCCGTTCTGCAGCGCAGGCCTCAGCGGCGACATAGAGGGGCGCGTGTTCTCTACGGTCTTCTACACACTTCGGGATGCTCTCCCGAGCAATTCCAGCACAGCGCGTCGGGGCTGAAGCCCCTCCCACAGGGCAGTGACCAAGCGCTACCGGCGGTCCGGGATTAGTGCTGCCGATCACTCCGCATGCATTCGGTGCACATCAGCCGATCTGCATAGAACCAGACGGTGCATCTGCGCACCAGGTACAGCAGATGCGTCCCGTGTGGGAGGGACTTCAGTCCCGACGCGACGAACTAAAAGCACCGCGATTGAGGCCGTTCTGCATTGGATGCCGCGGAGGCCACGCAGAGGCGCGCGTGGTCTCTGCAGTCTTCTACACACTACGGGATGCTCTCCCGAGCAATTCCTGCACAGCGCGGCGGGGCTTAAGCCCCTCCCACAGTGCAGGGACCAAGTGCTACCGGCGGTCCGGCATTGGTGCTGCGATCGCTTCGCATGCATTCGGTGCACATCCGCCGACCTGCATGCACCGTGATGGCGAACCGCTTGGCGCGATTGCGCGTCACACGTCGCAGCGACGGCGATACCGCATCTGCTCGATGCAAAAACCCTGAACGCAACCTGTCTACCACGCGACGCGACGCCGCCGTTATGGTCGCTGCACAGGGGGAGGCACTGCGCCGATCGGCCGCACTGCCCTGAACGTCATGCCACGCATCGCGCCACGGCCGCTCCGCTGCCGCGACGGCGCGCCCTTCCTTCTTGCGTTCGAGGATTCCGCTCATGACTCTGCCACGTCATCATCGTCCGTCGGTGCTGCTGCCCTCCCTGCTGATTGCGCTCGCCGCCACCTCCGCCAGCGCCGCGCAACGCGTGGATCTGCACGCCAAGAACCCGGACACGCTCGGTACCCAGTACCGCAGCGCCGCCGCGCGCGTCGGCGGCATACCGGCCGCGGCCGCGGTGCGCCATGCTGAACTGATCGGGCTGGACGCCGAGTCCGCGCTGACCCTGCTCGGCAGCAGCGAAGATGCCGACGGCACCGTGCACCGCCGCTACCAGCAGACTTTCCGCGGCATTCCGGTATGGGGCGAGCAAGTGATCGTCAGCGAGCGCGCCGACGGCAGCGTGCGCAGCCTGTTCGGCCGCTCGGTGGCTGGGCTGGCCAGCGAGTTGCCGGCGACTGCCGCCAATGCGCCCAGCGCCACGCTGACTGCCGACCGTGCGTTGCTGCTGGCCCAGCGCGTCGCGCTTGGCACCGCCCAGGCCGAGCGCCGCATCGAACGCGCGCAGGCGCCGCAGATGATCTACCTCGACGACAGCGACCGCGCGCACCTGGCCTACGTGGTGTCGTTCTTCGCCGATGCGCCGAACGGCGGCGCGCCGAGCAGGCCGTTCGTGATCGTGGATGCGCGCAGCGGCGCCATCCTCAAGCAGTGGGACGCGCTGACCACGCGCGACGCCACCGGCCCCGGCGGCAACGCCAAGACCGGCCAGTACGAATACGGCAGCGACAGCATCCACGGCTTCCTGGAGGTGGACGACAACTGCCGCATGCAGAACAGCAACGTCAAGTCGGTGAACCTCAACGGCGGCAGCTCCGGCACCACCGCGTACCAGTTCACCTGCCCACGCAACACCTACAAGGCCATCAACGGCGCCTACTCGCCGATCAACGACGCGCACTACTTCGGCGGCGTGATCGAGAAGATGTACCGCAGCTACGTCGGCGTGGCGCCGCTGACCTTCCAGCTGGTGATGCGCGTGCATTACGGCACGCGCTACGAGAACGCGTTCTGGAACGGTTCGACGATGAACTTCGGCGACGGCAACACGCGGTTCTATCCGCTGGTCAGCGCCGACGTCGCCGGCCACGAGGTCTCGCACGGCTTCACCGAGCAGCATTCCAATCTCACCTATTCCGGCCAGTCCGGCGGCATCAACGAGGCGTTCTCGGACATGGCCGGCGAGGCCACCGAGTACTACCTCAAGGGCACGAACGACTTCAAGGTCGGCACCGAGATCTTCAAGGCCAACGGTGCGCTGCGCTACATGGCCACCCCGACCCAGGACGGCAGCTCGATCGACAACGCCGCCAACTACCGCAGCGGCCTGGACGTGCATTACTCCTCGGGCGTCTACAACAAGGCGTTCTACACCCTGGCCACCACCTCCGGCTGGAACACGCGCAGCGCCTTCGAAGTGTTCGCTCGCGCCAACCAGCTGTACTGGACGCCCAGCACCAGCTTCAACAGCGGCGCCTGCGGCGTGCAGACCGCCGCGAGCGACCTGAGCCGCTCGGTAACCGCGGTGCGCAATGCCTTCGCCGCCGTTGGCGTGAGTTGCCCGCAGTAAGGTCCGCGAAGACGCGCACGGCCATCCGCGTGGATGGCCGTGCGTTGCAGTTCGGGATTGGGGATTGGGGATTGGGGATTGGGGATTGGCAACAGCTGCTCTCGCCGATCGTCGCGTAGGAGCGGCGCTTGTCCCCTTTTCGGGATCAGCCGCGACGGGCGAAGCGGCGTGCTTTCCGATGCCGCAATGCGTCGGGATTGAGGTCCATCCCCCAGTACACCCGGCGAGCTCGCCGCAAGCCCTTGTGGGAGCGGCTTCGGCCGCGACGGGCAAGCGGAGTGCTTTCCGGTGCCGCAATGCGTCGGGACTGAAGTCCCTCCCACAGTGCACTCGGCGAGCTCGCCGCACGCCCTTGTGGGAGCGGCTTCAGCCGCGACGGGCAAGCGGCGTGCTTTCCGATGCCGCAATGCGTCGGGACTGAAGTCCCTCCCACAGTGCACTCGGCGAGCTCGCCGCACGCCCTTGTGGGAGCGGCTCTTGTCCCCTTTTCGGGATCAGCCGCGACGCGCGAAGTGGCGTGCTTTCCGATGCCGCAATGCGTCGGGACTGAAGTCTCTCCCACAGTGCATCCGGCGAGCTCGCCGCCCGCCCTTGTGGGAGCGGCTCTTGTCCCCTTTTCGGGATCAGCCGCGACGCGCGATGGCCAGACGCGTCACGACGGAAGCCGCGCGCACGCCAGGTCGGCGATACTGTCCAGTCTCACCTTTGCTGCCCCTCCCGATGCCGTTCGCTTCCCTCGGTCTGTCGCCCGCGCTGTATCCCGCCTTCGCCGCCGCGCTCGCGCGCGTCGGCTGGCAGACGCCCACGCCGATCCAGCAGCAGGCGGTGCCGCAGATCGTCGCCGGCCACGATCTGCTGGCCATGGCGCAGACCGGTTCCGGCAAGACCGCGGCGTTCGCGCTGCCGTTGCTGCAGGCCTGCGCGCAGGCGGCCAGGCCGGCGCGCTCCACCCGCGTGCTGGTGCTGTTGCCGACCCGCGAACTGGCGGTGCAGGTCGCCGATACCTTCGTCGCGCTGGGCCTGGAATTGCCGCGGCGGCCGCGGGTGGTGGTGGCGGTCGGCGGCGTCTCGATCAATCCGCAGATGCTGGCGCTGCGCGGCGGCGCCGACGTGGTGGTGGCCACGCCCGGGCGTCTGCTCGACCTGCTGGCGCAGCGCGCGCTACAACTGGACGCGGTGGCGCACCTGGTGCTGGACGAGGCCGACCGCCTGCTCGACCTGGGCTTCGGCGCCGAACTGGAGCGGCTACTGCAACTGCTGCCGCCGACGCGGCAGACCCTGTTGTTCTCGGCCACCCTGCCAGCCCCGATCGCGGCGCTGGCCACGCGCCTGCTGCGCGCGCCGCGACGCATCGGCGACGCCGCCGACGCCGCACCGATCCCGGCGACGCTGCGCCAGCGCGCGATCGAGGTCGACAGCGACCGGCGTCTGGCCCTGCTGCAGCATCTGCTGGACCACGAGGCCTGGCCGCGCGCGCTGGTGTTCGTGGCCAGCCGGCGCAGCACCGAGCAGGTCGCCACGGCGCTGAGCAAGGCCGGCATCGCCGCGCAACCGCTGCACGGCGACCTCGCCCAGGGCCGGCGTCAGCGCACCCTGGACGCGTTCCGTCAGCAGCAGCTGCGCGTGCTGGTGACCACCGACCTGGCCGCGCGCGGCATCGACATCGCCGCGCTGCCGGTGGTGGTGAACTACGACCTGCCGCGTTCCACCGCGGACTACACCCATCGCGTCGGCCGCAGCGCGCGCGCCGGCGCCGAAGGTCAGGCGCTCAGCTTCGTCGATGTCGCCAGCGCGGCGCACCTGCGCCTGATCGAGAAACGCCAGGGCGTGCGCGTGCCGCGCGAACGCATCCCCGGTTTCGAGCCGACGCCTGCGCCGGCGCCAGCCGCCGCGGCGTCCACGGAAGCCGCCACCTCCACCGGTGGCGTCAAGGGCAAGCGGCCGAGCAAGAAGGACAGGCTGCGCGCGGCGCGTGCGCAGGGCGGGGAGCCGCCCGCGAGCGGCTGAGCGGCGCCGCGTGGGCTGTACCACGCTTTACTGCGGCATCCGTCGCCACACAGACGCGTGCCGAGATCAGGCACGTTTCCGGCCAGAACATCAGACCGACCGCGTCGCCATGCTACGCGGGCTTGTCGGACGGATCCGACCAAGGACGCCAGGAGCGTCCGCGCCAACGCGTGCCGCAGTCGGCCCTCCGGCCAGAAACGTCTGGAAGGCCTGCCGCAACACAGCAGGCGCTGCAGCAATGCCAAAGGGCGCGGGCAGTGGCCTGGCGTCGCACGTCGATGCCACGGCGCCGCCCCCGGCGCGACAGGCACGCCGAATCGCGCTTAGTCTTCGAAGGGATCGTGCTCGCTTTCGCCCTGCACGCCCTTGGCCCGCGGCGGCCGCGTGCACGCGCGGCTGCGGATCTCCACGTAGAACTGCTCGCCGCCGGCGGCGACCAGCGCGTCGACCGCACGCAGCAGTTCGGCCGGCGGCAGCACCGCGGCGGTGGCTTCCTCGGTGCCGAACAGGGTGTCGAAATCCCAGTAGTCCGCACCGGCCGGCAAGGTCTTGCGGCGCTCGCGGCGGATGTACTTGCGGATGTCGTGCTTGGCGGCGTCGAGCAGGCGGTCGGGATGCTTGCCTTCGATGCGGAGCCGGTAGGTCTTCTTCACTGCGGGAAATCCTGGAAAGGGAATGCGGCGGTCATCGCAGGGCGACGGCGCGGCGGGCGCACCGACGGACGGCGCGTACGACGGCCGCCATGGTGCCAGAAGCGGCCACGCGCTGCGGATTGCGCGGATAATCGGCGCACGCCCCACGGCACGCAGGAGCCACCGATGACCGATCCGTCCGCTTTCGCGGGATACCGCGTGCTCGTCGCCGGCGCCAGCCGCGGGATCGGCCTGGCGATCGCCGATGCCTTCGCCCGCCATGGCGCCGCAGTGGCGATCTGCGCGCGCAGTCCCGCGCCGCTGGCCGACGCCACCGCGCAGTTGCAGCGCCACGGCCACCCGGTCGCGGCGCAGTGCTGCGATCTGGCCGACGCCGCGCAGATCCAGACCTGGGTGGCCCAGGCCGCGGACGCACTGGGTGGCATCGACGTGATGATCAACAACGCCTCCGGCTACGGCCATGGCGACGACGATGCGAGCTGGCAGGCCGGCTTCGACATCGACCTGATGGCCGCGGTGCGCTGCAACCGCGCCGCGTTGCCGCAGCTGCGCGGCAGTGGTCGCGGCTGCATCCTCAACATCAGCTCGATCAACGGCCTGCGGCCGACGCCGCGGGTGCCGGCGTACTCGGCGGCGAAGGCGGCGCTGAACTATTACACGACCACCCTGGCGACGCAGCTGGCGCGCGAGCGGATCCGGGTCAATGCGATCGCACCCGGTTCCATCGAGTTCCCCGGCGGCCTGTGGGAGCAGCGTCGCCAGCAGCAGCCCGAGCTGTACCGGCAGATCCGCGCGAGCATTCCGTTCGGCGCCTTCGGCGCGATCGACGACGTCGCCAACGCGGCGCTGTTCCTGGCCTCGCCGCAGGCGCGCTGGATCACCGGCCAGGTGCTGGCGGTGGACGGTGGGCAGTCGCTGGGCGCCTGAAGTGCGTCGCGAGCGCGATGCTGCGCTCGCGCGCAATCTCCCATCCCGAATCCCCACTCCCCAATCCCCGCTCCTAAGCCAACTGCGCCGCCTCGATCACCTGCACGCCCGGGCGCGGCCGCAGCGCGGCATCGACCAGCGCCGCGGCGATGCGTCCGGCCGGATTGATCCGGTAGCGCCGCGGCAGCAACGGCCCGAGCGCACGCAACACCACGCTGGCGGCATGCTCGCCGCGGCGTCGTTGCGCACGCTCGCCGCCGATCAGGCCCGGCCGCACCAGGGTCAGCGACGGAAAGCCGAGCACGCGCAGGTCGTGTTCCAGATCGCCCTTGACCCGGTTGTAGAACGCCCATGACCGCGGATTCGCGCCCAGCGCGGAGTTCAGCGCGAAGGCCTCGGTGCCGTGCTGGCGCAGCAGCCGCGCGATCGCCAGCGGATAGTCGTGATCGACCCGACGGAACGCCGCGCGTGAGCCGGCCTGACGCATCGTGGTGCCGAGCGCGCAGATCGCCGCCTGCACCTGCCACCAGGGCGCCTGTGCCGGCAGCGCGTCGAAGTCGAGCACCGGGTTGTGCAGCTTGGGATGGACCAACTCCAGCGCGCGCCGGGTCGGCGCGATCACCGCGCTGCAGGCCGGCTCGGCCAGCAACTGGGTCAGCGCGTGGCCGCCGACCAGGCCGGTGGCGCCGGCGAGCAGGATTTTCATGTGAACGGCCTTGGTGTTGGCTGGGAGGGGCGACTATCGCAGGGGTGGTGGCAAGGTGCTGTCTGGGATGTTTGCGGCGGGCGGTGGGCTATGAGGCGCTGCGCGCTCGTACCCTCACCCCAACCCCTCTCCCGGGGGGAGAGGGGCTATGGCCGCACGGCTGTTCCCTTCTCCCCTCGGGACCATGGCCCCCTTTTCGGGGGAAGGTGCCCCGCAGGGGCGGATGAGGGTTCGGGGCGCCAGCCAGCCTGGTCCTCGCATGCTCCTGCCTGCCCCACCCCCGGTCGCCGCGCCGCAGCAGGTACGCCACAATAGCCGCCCCATCGCGCCGGCCGGCGCGCTGCAACCTGATGAGGAGCGGTTCGATGTTCGTGGTGTGCGGAGAGGCCTTGTACGACATCTTCATCGACGGCTATGCCGGCACCTCGGTCGCGATGACCGCGCGCCAGGGCGGTTCGCCGTTCAACGTGGCGATCGGCCTGGCCCGCCTGGGCGCGCCGTCGGCGCTGTTCACCGGCCTGTCCACCGACCCGCTCGGCCGCCAGCTGCGCGCCACCCTCGAAGGCGAAGGCGTGGCCCTGGACTACTGCATCGACAAGCGCGAGGCCACCACCCTGGTGATGGTCGCGCTCGACGCCGGCGGCGTGCCCAACTACGCCTTCTACGGCACCGGCTGCGCCGATCGCGCGCTGACCGAGGCCGACCTGCCGGCGCTGGACGCGCGCGTCGGCGGCCTGCATTTCGGCTCCTACACCCTGGTCGCCGAGACCACCGCCAGCACCTTCCAGGCGCTGGCCGAGCGCGAGCGCGGACAGCGGCTGATCTCGCTGGACCCGAACGTGCGGCCGACGGTGGAGCCGGACATGGCGGTATGGCGCGCGCGGCTGGCGCGCTGGATCGCGCTGGCGCACGTGGTCAAGGTCAGCCAGGAGGACATCGAGCTGCTGTATCCGCAGCAGGATCCGTTCGCCATCGCCCGCAGCTGGCTACAGCAGGGGCCGTCGCTGGTGGTGATGACCCTGGGCGGCGACGGCGCGGTGGCCTGGCGCGGCGACAGCGAAGCGCGTGTGCCCGGCCGCGTGGTGCAGGTGGTCGATACGGTCGGTGCCGGCGACAGCTTCCAGGCGGCACTGCTGCAGCAGTTGCCCGATCCGGCTGCGCTGGCGGCGCTGGGCAGCGAGCCGGCCGCGCTGGAGCGCCTGCTGCAGTTCTGCGTGGCCGCCGCAGCGATCAACTGCACCCGCGCCGGCGCCAATCCGCCCAGCCTGGACGACGTGCGCGCCGCGCTCTGAGGCCAGCCGACGGCATGCACGCGGCGCCCGCGGTTGGGTTGCCTATGATGGGCCGGCCGCCTGCGGCGACACATCCACCGGGAGACCTGCCTTGACCGACCTGTCCGAGATCGCCGTGCGCCTGGGGATCGCCGCCCTCGCCGGCGCGGCGATCGGCTTGAACCGCGACCTGCACGGCAAGCCGATCGGCATCCGCACGCTGGGCCTGGTCGGCCTGGCCACCGCGATGGTGGTGCTGCTGGCCGACCCGCTCGGCAAGGGCGGCTTCACCGATGCCGGCAGCCGCGTCATCCAGGGCATCCTCACCGGCATCGGTTTCCTCGGCGCCGGCGTCATCTATCACACCCAGAAACATGTGCGGGTGCATGGCCTGACCAGCGCCGCCTGTGTCTGGCTCACCGCCTGCGTCGGCATCATGTGCGGCGCCGGCCAGTGGCAGATCGTGGCCGTGTCGCTGGCCATCGCCTTCGTCATCCTGCTGTTCGGCGGCCGCGTCGAACGCGCCCTGCACGCACTCCTGGGCGGCAGGCCGGCGCATGACGCCACGCCGGATCAGTCGTCGGACAGCGGCCCGCACCAGCCCGGCAAATAGCTCGCCTCCTTGCTCTTGGCGAGCGCGAGCGCGGTCTCCATGGAACGGGCGAAATCCTCCTTGACGTCGCGGCGCCGCAGCCGGCGGCGGAACAGGTCGGCCCACAGGAACTCGCTGAACGGCGTGGTGTCCTTGGCGTAGCCGCCCGCGCGGCGCACCTCGCCGGCGAGGCTGCGGTAGGGATCGTCCTTCAGGTCGGCGATGGAGGTGGGCATGTCCTTGAACGGGCGGCGCTCGCCCTTGGCGTCGTAGGGATAGGCCCAGCGGCGATGATCCAGCACGCTCCACAGCGCGGCCTTGTCGACCATGCTGAGGTCGGCGATCACCGTGACCAGGATGTCCTCCACCCCTTCGTCGAGCAGTGCCCGCGCCAGATGGTGGTGATCGACCACGTAGTAGCGGCCATCCGGTCCCAGCACCACCGGGATCATGTGCGTGCCGAGCAGCTCTGCCTGCTTGTGCTTGGACGCGTGCGCGCGCCAGCGCTTGCGCTTCTCCTTCACCTCGCGCATGCCCACGGTCATCTGCGTGGGACGCAGGGACAGGATCGGAACGGGATGCAGCAGCGGTTCGCGGGGATCGGCCATGCTCAGTCTCCGTGGAAGTGTGCGCGCCGGCGGCAGGCGCGGCCGCCAGAGTGCCAGCGTCGTGCGCGTCTTGCACGGCGCCGCGGCACACGCTCCCCTCTCCCTCCGGGAGAGGGGCTGGGGGTGAGGGTGCGACGGCTAGGGAACCTCTTCCCCCAGACACCTCCCTAGCGAACCGCCCCCTCATCCGCCCCTCCGGGGCACCTTCCCCCGAAAAGGGGGCCATGGTCCCGAAGGGAGAAGGAAGCAAGGGGCCGGGGGTAAGGGTACGGCCGCCATGGAGTCCTCTTCACAGACACGGCGCCCGCCGGCTCAAGCACGCGCCGCCAGCGCCGATATCCAGTTCCTGAGCGCCAGCATGGGCGGCGCCTTGACCTGGGGAGGAGCCGGCTGGCATGTCGGATCAACGCGACGAGCCGCCGATCAGCGGACTGCGCAAGCTGCTGTCGCCACGTCGGCGCGATCCCGCGCCGACGACGGCCGCGACGCTGCCGGCGCGCGCGCAGGGGCACGGCCACGGGCACAAGCACGGCCACGCGGCGCCGCCCGCGGAGGCGGCCACCGATCCGGCTGCCGCCACCGCCGCGCTGATCCGCCTGTTCCAGGAGGCGCACGAGCCGCAAAGCCTGCTCGGCGCCTTCGCCGACGGCATGGCCTCGCTGCACGGCGAGCTGGGCGACATGGGCAGGCGCCTGCAGTCGGCGGCGAGCAGCGGCGACTGGCCCAGCTATGGCCGCGCACTGCGCCAGCTGATCGACAAGTACATCCGCACCATCGACGTCGACGACCCGCTGGCCGGGCCCAGCGACAGCGAGCGCCTACGCGACCTGCTGCGGCAGACCGTGGCCGGCGCGCTGGCGGCGCTGCTGCACACCCTGCCCGAGCTCGCCGGCGAGGCCGAGGCCAGCGGCGAGGCGCTGCGCCAGTGGCGTCCCGGGCAGCCGCTGGAACCGGTGGCGCAACAGGTGCGTGAGCTGTGCCACCAGATCGCGTTGCGCGCCAACGACGGCCAGGAGCAGCAGGCGCTGTTGCTGAGCCTGTTCGACCTGCTGCTGGAGAACGTGGGCGAACTGCTCGACGACACCAGCTGGCTGCAGGGCCAGATCGCGGTGGTGCGCGACCTGATCGCCGGGCCGCTGGACCGCTACTCGATCGAGGAGGCGCGCGGCAGCCTGCGCGAGGTGATCTACAAACAGGGCCTGCTCAAGCAGGGCATCGCCGAATCCAAGGAGGCGATGAAGGAGCTGATGCTGAGCTTCGTCGCGGACCTGGACGGCATGGCCGCCAGCACCGGCGAATTCCACGACCGCATCGCCGACTACTCGCAGACCATCCGCGACGCGCGCAGCATCGCCGACCTCAACCGCCTGCTGCAGGAAGTGCTGCAGGACACCAGCCACGTGCAGGAGCAGGCGCTGCGCGCGCGCGATCACCTGATCGCCGCTCGCCAGGAGGTGGAGGCGGCCGAGCAGCGCATCCTGCGCCTGGAGCAGGAACTGCAGGACGTCAGCGGCCTGGTGCGGGTCGACCAGCTCACCGGCGCGCTCAATCGCCGCGGCCTGGACGACCTGTTCGTGCGCGAACTGGTGCGCACCGAGCGCAGCGCGCAGCCACTGTGCGTGGCGATGCTGGACCTGGACGATTTCCGCAAGCTCAACGAGACCTACGGCCACCCCGGCGGCGACAGCGCGCTGCGCCACGTGGTGGAGGTGGCGCGCACCACGTTGCGCGCCAGCGATGCCATCGCCCGCTTCGGTGGCGAGGAGTTCGTGCTGCTGATGCCGGACTGCACGATCTTCGAGGCCAGTGCGGCGGTGACCCGCGTGCAGCGCGCGCTGGCCCAGCGCGCGGTGGTGCACGAAGACCAGCGCGTGTTCGTCAGCTTCAGCGCCGGCGTGGCGCTGCGCCAGCCCGGCGAAGCGCAGGACGCGCTGATCCGCCGCGCCGACCGTGCGCTGTACGAGGCCAAGAAGGCCGGCAAGAACCGGGTGGTGTCGGCAGACTAGCTGGCGCCGGCGTGGCCGGCGCGGGATTGGGGAGTCGGGATTGGGGATTGGCAAAAGCGGGAATGCGCGCCGCTGTTACGAATCCCGAATCTCCAATCCCGAATCCCTATTCCCGCACCTTCTTGATGCCCAGCACCACCGCCAGCACCACCGCGCCGGCCACGATTCCCACCACCGCATTGCCCACCGCAAGCACCAGGCTGCCCAGGCCGCCGGTCGGGGCGATCGCCTGGATGGCATGGTGCAGCGGGCCGATGCTGTGCACCAGGATGCCACCGCCGACCAGGAACATCGCCGCGGTGCCGGCGATCGACAGCGTGCGCATCAGCCACGGCGCCAGCCACAGGATGCCGCGGCCGATCGTCGCGGCGGCGGCGCCCTTGCGGCTCAGGTACAGCCCCAGGTCGTCGAGCTTGACGATGCCCGCGACCAACCCATAGACGCCTGCGGTCATCGCCAGCGCGATCGCCACCAGCACCGCGACCTGCTGCACGAACGGCACGCCGGCGACCACGCCCAGCGACAGCACGATGATCTCCGCCGAGAGGATGAAGTCGGTGCGGATCGCGCCCTTGACCTTGTCCTTCTCCAGCGCCACCACGTCCACCTGCTGGTCGGCCAGCGCCTGCACCTGCTGCGCGTGACGTTCCGCGTCCTCCTCCTTCGAATGCAGGAAGCGGTGCGCCAGCTTCTCCACGCCCTCGAAGCAGAGGAAGGCGCCGCCGATCATCATCAGCGGGGTGATCGCCCACGGCAGCCAGGCGCTGATCGCCAGCGCCGCCGGCACCAGGATCGCCTTGTTGAGCAGCGAGCCCTTGGCCACCGCCCACACCACCGGCAGTTCGCGGTCGGCGTTCACCCCGGTCACCTGCTGCGCGTTCAGCGCCAGGTCGTCGCCGAGCACGCCGGCGGTCTTCTTGGCCGCGACCTTGGTCAGGATCGACACGTCGTCGAGCAGGGTGGCGATATCGTCGAGCAGGGTGAACAGGCTGGCGCCGGCCATGCGGGGATTCCGTTCGGGGTGAGGGGCGATTCTCGCCGATTCCGCCGACCAGGTGCGTGAGCAGGCCGGCCTCAACCGCGCGTAACGCCGGCCCGGCTATCGTGCGTCACACCGCCGCACGGCCTGCACAGGACACCCGCATGGACCAGTTCCTCACCGCCCCCCGCGCCATCGTCGACGACGTGCTCGCGGCCGCGGCCATGCTGCAACCACTGCGGCTGTCCGAGACCGACAGCGGCACCCGCATCGTGCTGCAAGCCGTGCGCGATCCGCGCCAGGTCGCGGTGCTGTCCGGCGGCGGCGCCGGGCACGAACCGGCGCATGCCGGCTTCGTCGGCCCGGGCATGCTCAGCGGCGCCATCGCCGGCGACCTGTTCGCCTCGCCCGGGGTGGAGGCGGTGCTGGCGGCGATCCGCGCCTGCGCCGACGCGCCCGGCGTACTGCTGGTGATCAAGAACTACACCGGCGACCGGCTCAACTTCGGCCTGGCCGCCGAGCGCGCCCGTGCCGAGGGCATCGACGTGGCCAGCGTACTGGTCGCCGACGACATTGCCCTGCCCGACGCGGCGCAGCCGCGCGGCATCGCCGGCACGGTGCTGGTGCACAAGTACGTGGGCCACCTGGCGCGCGAGGGCGTGCCGCTGGCCGAACTGGCGCAGCGCGGCCAAGCCTTCGCCGACCGCCTGCTGTCGCTGGGCATGGCGCTGTCCAGTTGCAGCGTACCCGGCCAGCAGGTCGGCCGCCGCGCGCCGGAACTGGGGCTGGGCATCCACAACGAGCCCGGTGCGCGGCCGGTGCAGCCGGGCGCGGTGGAAGAGGCACTGGCGCTGGTGCTGGACCCGCTGCTGGCGCAGGCCGATGCCCGCCTGGGCGCCGACGCGCCGCTGGTGCTGATGCTCAACGATCTCGGCGGCTGCTCGACGCAGGAACTGGGCGTGCTGACGCGGCTGGCGTTGCAGCGCATCGGCGTCGCGCGGGTCGCGCTGATGCCGGTGCCGGCAGCGCTGATGACCTCGATGGACATGCACGGCTTCTCGATCACCCTCGCCCCGGCCGACGCCGACGTGCTGGCCGCACTGCAGGCACCGGTGCAGACCCTGGGCTGGCCCGGCGTGCGTGTGCCGCATGCAGTGCAGACCTTTGCGCCGGCACTGAAGCGCGACGACAGCCACCGCGATGGCCCGCGCGATGCGCAGTGCGCAGCGGCCCTGGGCCGGGTGGCGCAAGCCCTGATCGCCGCGCAGGCCGAGCTGGACGCGCTGGATGCGCGCAGCGGCGATGGCGACGCCGGCAGCACCTTCGCCGCCGGCGCGCGCGCCCTGCGGCAGGCGCTGGACACCGATGCGCTGGCCACCGGCGACGCTGCCGCACTGGCGCGCGGCCTGGCGGCGACGATCGAACACAGCATGGGCGGCTCCAGCGGCGTGCTGCTGTCGATCCTGTTCACCACCGCTGCCGGTGCGCTGGCGGACGGCCGCGACTGGGTGCAGGCGCTGCAGGCCGGCGTGGCGCGGATGCAGCACTACGGCGGCGCGCAACGCGGCGACCGCACCCTGCTCGATGCGCTGCTGCCGGCACTGGACGCCCTGGCGCAGGGCGCCGACGTGGAGGCCGCCGCGCGCGCCGCCCGCGCAGGCGCCGATGCCACCGCCCAACTCACCCGCGCCGGCGCCGGCCGTGCTGCCGCGGTGCCCGCGGACGCCTTACGTGGCGTGATCGATCCCGGCGCCGAAGCGGTGGCGCGGGCGTTCGCAGCGTGGCGGTGAAGCGGCCGGTCGGGTCGGCCGATGCGGTGCGAGGCAGGTATGGGTCAATCGGGGCGGCAGGCGTGTTCGGGAATGCCCGTCGCGGCTGAAGCCGCTCGTACAAGGCTTGCGGCGAGCTGTCCGAGCGCACTGTGGGAGGGACTTCAGTCCCGACGCGCGCAAGCCAAAATCGCCAGTTGCTTCGGAGCAACGCCCCGTCGCCCCCCTACTCCGCCGACGCCGCGTCCAGCACCTGCGCCACCGCCTGCAGCGATCCGCGCACCGAACCGGACTGCAGCGCCAGCGGCTGAGTCTTGCCGCGCACCACCACCTCCATGCGCTGCGGCACACCCTGCGCGTTGCCGACGATGCGGTAGGTGGTGTCGCCACGCGCGAAGCTGAGCAGATGGCGGTCGGCGTCGTAGTCCATCGCCTCGCCCTGCGCGTCCGGATACAGCAGATCCACCCGCTGCTGCGCGCCAAGCGCCGCGTAGTACGGCGCGCCGCTTGCGCCGTCGCCGACATTGGCGAACACCACGATGCGCTTGCCAGCCGGCGCCAGGCGGAACTCGAGCAGGATCTTGCGCTGACCCACCGCCGTCTCGCCTTCCTCGTCCCACAGGTAGTGCATGTCGGCCACGCGCTTGCCGGCACGGTCGCGGTACACCGTCTCCTGCGCCAGGCCCGGCCCCTCGCTGCGCGCATCCTCCACCACCTCGCGCTCCAGCAGCGGCGCGCCGTCGCGTACCGAATACGTCGCGTACTGGTGCCAGCAACAGCCATCCTTGGTCATGGTGTGGATCTCGCGGGCCTTGGCATCCACCTGGAACAGGCCGCAGTTGCTCTGCGCCAGTTCGGTGAAGCCGGGGCTGGCCTCGAATCCGTCGGCGGTGCCCAGGTACACCTGGTAGGACGGGCCGTGATAGCAGCTGTTCTGCCCGTCCATCACCGCCAGGTCCTTGATCCCGTCGAAATTGAAATCGTCGTAGATCAGCACGCTCTGCTCGCCGTACGGCAGTTCGTGCACGTTGGCCTTGACCTTGCCGCTCTTCGCATCGGTGTCCACCACCAGCTCCGGCGAGGCCACCTCGAGCAGCGGCGTGGCATTGCCGCGGGCGAACACGCGCACGATGCCGGGACGGAACACCTCGCCGCTGTCCTCGATCTCCAAGGTGGCGCGGTAGCGATCGGAGAAGTCCTGCAGGTCGTAACGGCGGTGCGTGCTGGCGGCGAAGGCCTTGGCGTCGAAGTCGTCGCCGGCATACCGCTGGGTCTGCGTCGCGGCGGTCGCGGTCGCGGTCGCGGTCGCGGTCGCGGTCGACGACAACAGCACAAGCAGCAAGGCCAGGCGTGCACGCGCCGACAGCACACGGGCATGGCCAACGGCATGCGAGACGATGAAGGACATGGTGGCGTTCCTGGCGACGGGCAACGGAGGCCAAGGGTAAGGCCGGCCGTGGCGGCCGGCCAGAGGCCAGCGGACCTTGGCGCGTCAGAACAGCGCGCGTGCCAGCGCCCGCAGCGCCGTGCGCGCCTCGGTGGCGATGCCGCCGCCGTCCTCGCCCAGCCAGGCCGCCACGAGCAGCACCACGACCACCCCAGCCGCCAGCAGCGCGAGCCGACGCCACCTCATCGGTCGAGAGCCCTGCCGAACAGGCAAGGTGCCGGTGCAGCACGTCGCGTGGCTGGCGTCATCTGCAATCGGTCGACGCACCACGACCGTCCGTTGCATCCCTGCCCGCTCACCGCCATCGCCACTCACCCTGCTGCAAAACTGCGCGCTGTTCTCTGGCTCTCGTTGCGGGGCAGGATACGCCGTGGGTGCGTCGTCCCAGCAACGGCCGCCGCCGGGCTGGCCGACAGCGCCGTCGCCGACCTTGCCGCCGGCACCACGCCCGAGCACCTGCGATCCACGACGCGCAGCGGGATTCACCACGCGACGACCCGGCCGTCGCCACACTCGATCGCGCCCATCCCTTGCCCGGAGCCCACCTTGAGCGCGACGCCCGACGCTGCGGCCACCCCGCACGTGATCGGCGGCCTCAGCCGCCGCACCCAGATCCTGCGCCTGCTGCTGCGCTACCGCAGCTCCGGGGTGTTTTCCGGCATGGACATGGAGACCGCCCAGGGCGAGCACGAGCTGCCGCCGGAAGGTACGCCCGAACAGTTCGTCACCGACCTGGAGGCGCTCGGCCCGACCTTCGTCAAGCTCGGGCAGATGCTGTCCACGCGCCCGGACGTGGTGCCGCCGGAGTTCGCCACCGCCCTGGAGCGGATGCAGGAGAACACCACGCCGATTCCGAGCGAACGCATCCGCGAGATCGTCGAGGCCGAGCTCGGCGTCGGCATCAACAAGGCCTTCTCCGCCTTCGACGACACCCCGCTGGGCAGCGCCTCGCTGGCGCAGGTGCACCGCGCCGCGCTGCGCGACGGCACCCCGGTGGCGATCAAGGTGCAGAAGCCCGAGGTCGCCGCGCAGGTGCGCGCGGACCTGGAGGTGCTGCGCAGCTTCGCCAGCGCCGCCGACAAGCTGACCGGGCTGGGCCGGCGCATCCGCTTCGCCGACTGGCTGGCCGAGTTCGGCAAGGCGCTGCTGGCCGAACTGAACTACGAGGCCGAGGCCGAGAACCTGGCGCGCTTCGGCGAGCACCTGCGGCCGTTCCCGCAGCTGTGGGTGCCGCAGCCGGTGTGGGACCTGAGCAGCCGCCGCGTGCTGACCATGCAGCTGGCCGAAGGCGTGCGCGTGGACAAGATCTCCGGGCTGCGCCGCACCGAGCAGCCGATGGACGACCTGGCCGCGGCGCTGGTGCGCGGCTACCTGGACCAGATGTTCGTGCACGGCGAGATCCACGCCGATCCGCATCCGGGCAACCTGCGCGTGCTCGCCGACGGACGCCTGGCGATCTTCGACCTGGGCATGGTCGCGCACGTGCCGCCGAAGCTGCGCGAGCGCCTGCTCAAGCTGCTGTTCGCCGCGGTCGACGGCCGCGGCGAGGAAGTGGCCGAGGAAACCATCGCGCTGAGCACGCGCCTGGAGGACTTCGACGAGGAGCGCTACCAGCGCGAGACCGGGCAGATGATCGCCCGCTACGCGGCGCACGACGCCATGTCCGAAGGCCGGGTGGTGCTGGACCTGGTGCGCATCGCCACCGCCTACGGGCTGCGCACGCCGCCGGAGCTGAGCCTGCTCGGCAAGACCCTGCTCAACCTGGAAGCGGTGTGCCGCGCGCTGTCGCCGCACCTGGACACGCGCGTGGTGGTCGAGGACCAGTTGCAGCACGTGATGCGCGCGCGCCTGAAGAAGTCGCTGTCGGCGGCCAACCTGGCCAGCGAGGCAATGGAGCTGCAGGCGCTGCTGCGCGAAGGCCCGCGCCGCATCTCCGACATCCTCACCCTGGCCGCGGAGAACCGCCTGCAGGTGCGCGTGGCCGGGCTGGAGGAATCGCGGCTGATGGAGAGCCTGCAGAAGATCGCCAACCGCGTCGCCGCCGGCATCGTCACCGCCGCGCTGATCCTGGCCTCCACGCAGATGATGCGCATCGACACCGGCAGCAAGCTGTTCGGCTACCCGGCCATCGCGATGGTGCTGTTCCTGCTCGGCGTGATCCTGGGCCTGGGCATCGTGGTCAGCGCGGTGCTGTTCGACCGACGCATCCGCGCGCGCGAGGAACGCGGGAGGCGCTAAAAGCTGGGAGTGGGGAATCGGGAATGGGGAATCGCAGGAGCGGCTTCAGCTGCGACCTGCAGCACCGGTAGCTGGCGGCCAAAGTCGCTTCGCGCTCCACCACTCCCCGATCCGGCTACTCCTGAGGATCGCGTAAAAGCTTCACCTCCTGCGGCGACTCCAGGGCGATGCCCTCCTCGGCCAGGCGCTGCAGCAGGGCGAAGAACAGTTCGCTGCGGGTGCCGTAGGTCAGCCGCGGCGAGGCCACGTAGGCGAAGCTGTTGAGGGTGACGTGGCCGTTGGCGATGGAGTCGATGAACACCGACGGCGCCGGGTCGTCCAGCACGCCCGGGTGCGCCGCGTACAGCTCCAGCAGCAACGCGCGCAGCTTGCCGACGTCGGTACTCAGCGACACCGCGAACTGGATCTGCACCCGGCCCAGCGGCCCGGCCAGGGTCATGTTGCGCAGGGTCTTGGTGATCAGTTCGGAGTTGGGCACGATCAGGGTGGAGCGGTCGCCGACCTGGATCTCGGTGGCGCGCACGCTGATCCGGCGCACGTCGCCCTCCTGGTCGCCGATCTTGATCCAGTCGCCGATCTTGACCGGGCGCTCGGCGAGCAGGATCAGGCCGGACACGAAGTTCTGGGTGATCGACTGCAGGCCGAAACCGATACCGACCGACAGCGCGCTGACCACCAGCGCGATCCGCTCCAGGCCGATGCCCAGCGCGGCCAGCGCCCACAACGCCGCCAGGATGATGCCGACATAGCGCGCCACCGTGCTGATCGAGTTGCGCGAGCCGTCGTCCAGTTCGGTCTTGGGCAGGTAGGTCTGGGTCAGCCAGCGATGCAGGTACTGCATGACGCCCAGGCCGAGCAGCAGCACCAGCACCGCGCGGGCGATCGCGCCCGGATACACCACCACCTTGTCGCTGAGGCGGATGCCATCGGACAGCAGCGAGAACCAGTCCGAGACGATCGAGACGTTGGTGCCGAACGGCATCAATAGCGCGCCGACGCCGATCAGCAACAGCACCACCCGTATCAGTGCCGAGGTCAGCACCCCGGCCTGCTCCAGGCTGCTCGAGCGCACCCCGAACGCGCCATTGGCGGCGCGGCCGATGCGGCCTTCGCTGGCGAACAGCCACAACGCGAAGTCGTCGGCGAAGGTCATCAGCAGGCGGATCGCGCCGACGATCATGGTGATCCAGATGATCTGCCGGGTGATGAACAGGCCCAGGTGCAGATAACCCAGCAGCGCCGCCAGCAGCGCCACCACCACCGCGACCTTGACCAGCACGCCGATCAACGCCAGCGCACCGCCGTGCTGCCCGGGCGGCGGCGGTTGCGCGTTGGCCAGGGCCTGCGCCGCCGCTTCGGCGTACTGGCGCCGGCGCAGCCGCGACAGGCTGGTCAGGGTGGCCAGGATCAGCACGCCGTAGACCAGCGCGATCACCCCGTCGGCGGCGACGGTGGCCGAGTCGCTGGTGCGCGCGGCCTGGTTGATCACCAGCAGCATGCTGCTGAGCCAGGCCAGCGCCGCGGTGGCCCAGGTGTACTTGCGCAGGCGTCGCGCGGTGGCGTCGTCGATCGGGAACAGCCGCCAGCTCGGCTGGTTCGGCAGCAGCACGCTGGCGCCGAGCGAGCCCATGAAGGCCGCGGCGAAGCTGACCACCACGAAGCCGTTGAGTACCGCGTCCAGGCGCTCCGGCACCGCATCGATGCTGCGCAGCGCCTCGGCCAGGGCCAGCGCGGCCAGGCCCGGGGTCAACGTGCCCAGCAGCAGGAACCAGATCGCCAGACCCGACCGGCGCAGGCGGCTGCCCGGCGCGCGCGACACCGCATAGCGCTTGCCCAGCCAGCGCAGCAGGTAGCGCAGCGGGAACAGCAGGATCAGCGCGATGGCGATGCCGACGCCAAGCGCGCCGCTGCCATGCTCGGCGATCGCGTCCTGCAGCGACTGCATGCCGAGCGTGTACAGCGCCAGCAGCTTGGCCTGGTCGTCGGGGAAATCGGCGGCGATCTGCTTCCACAGCGCCGGCGACAGCGGCGACGGCGAGCGCAGCGACAGCTCCTGGCTGAAATGCTCGGCGCGCGCGCGTTCGATCTCGTCGGCCAGCTGCCGCGCCTCCACCACCATCAGCTTGCCGCGTTTGACCCCCGAGTCCAGGCTGTCGCGTTGCTTGGTCAGCGCCTTGCGCTGCGCAACGATGTCGGGGGAGTCGCCGGTGGCGGCCGCACCGAGTTGCTGCAGGCGTGCATTGACCTGCGCCAACTGCTGCGAGAGCGCATCGGCGGCAGTCTGCGCATCGTTGGAGGCGTCGGAGACCTGCGTGACCAGGTCCTGGAAGGCGGCCTGGTTGCCGGCATCCACTTCCTTGCCGCGCGCGTCCTTCAGCGACTTTGCGGCGTTGTCCAGCAGGGTCTGCGGGTCCGGCGGTGCGTCGGCGGCGTCCTGCGGCTGGGCCGACGCCACCGCCGCGCACAGCCACAACAGCAGCAAGGCGTAACGCAACAGGAAAGAGGACGACGCGGAACGGGGCAGCAGGCGCACGCAGGGACCGGCACGGGCAAGCGCGGACCACCGCGCGTGCGGCGCACTATACGGCGCAGTGCTTGAACCGGGCCAGCGGCGGGCGCGGTCACGCGTGCCGTGTGGGCGCGCCGGTGCCTGCGCCGGCTGCCTGTCGCGACCGAAGCGCGCCGCTCCTACGACGGCAGGCGGGTCGCCACGACCGATACCCGGTTCACCGCGCGTCCGTCGTCAGCACGATCTTGCCGATATGCGCGCTGGACTCCATCAACGCATGCGCCTGTGCCGCGTCCTGCAGCGGGAAGCAGCGGTCCACCTGCGGCTTGATCCGGCCCTGCGCCAGTAGCGGCCACACCTGCTGCTCCAGTTCGCGCGCGATCGCCGCCTTTTCCATCACCGAGCGCGGACGCAGGGTCGAGCCGGTATGGGTCAGCCGCTTGGCCAGCAGCGGCATCAGGTCCAGTTCGCGCACCTTGCCCTGCTGGATGCCGATCTGCACGATGCGCCCATCCAACGCCGCGGCCTGGTAGTTGCGCGCCAGGTAGTCGCCGCCGATCAGGTCCACGATCACGTCGGCGCCGCGGCCCTCGGTCAGGCGCATGGTCTCGGCGACGAAGTCCTCCTCGCGATACAGGATGGCCGCCTCCGCGCCCAGCGCCAGGCTGGCCGCGCGCTTGTCGGCCGAGCCGACAGTACTGATCACCCGCGCGCCAAAGGCCCGTCCGAGCAGGGTGGCCACGCTGCCGATGCCGGAGGTGCCGCCGTGCACCAGCAGGGTCTCGCCGGACTGCAGGCGGCCGCGCTGGAACACGTTGGTCCACACGGTGAAGAAGGTTTCCGGCACCGCCGCGGCCTCGGTCAGGCTCAGCGCCGCCGGCACCGGCAGGGCGTTGCGCTCGTGCACCACCGCGTATTCGGCATAACCGCCGCCGGCGACCAGCGCGCAGACCTGGTCGCCAAGCCGGTAGCGCTCCACGCCCTCGCCCAGGCCGACCACCTCGCCGGCGAACTCCAGCCCCGGCAGCGGCGAGGCGCCCGGCGGCGGCGGATAGCTGCCCTGGCGCTGCATCACGTCGGGCCGGTTGACGCCGGCCGCGGCCACCCGCACCAGCAGTTCGCCGCGCCCAGGGTGCGGCAACGGCACGCGCACCGGCACCAGCACCTCGGGCGCACCGGGCTGGCGGATCTCGATCGCGGTCATGGTGTCGGGCAACGCGGCGGCGTGGGTCGGGGACATGGCGGGGTCCTGGCAAAGAGCGCGGCGCACGCAGGCGCAGACGCGTGGGGGAACCGCGATGATCGACCTTCCGCGCTGAGGGGTCCGTGACGGCGGGCGATGTTCGCGATGAAGTGCACGAAAGACCTGCCTGGTCCTCTCAGGCCGTCTGCAGTCGGGACGGAAGTCCCTCCCACAGTGCACCCGGCGGGCTCGCCGCACGCCCCTGTGGGAGCGACTTCAGTCGCGACGCGCGTGACGATGACCGCCAGTCACTTCCAACGCCAACGGTGTCGAGGCGTAACGCTCCGCTCACGCAAGCGCTCAAGGTAGGCGGCGCCTACTCGCCCACTGGCGGCGCCTGCGCCGGCCATTCGGTCATCGCCGGCACGGCAGTCTCGACCCGCTGCGGATCCAGCCGCGCCTGCAGCGCCGGCAGGGCGATCGCCAGCGGACAGCGCAGGCGGCCGCCGCAGCCGGGCAGCGGCCAGCGCCGCTCGCGCAGGCTGCGACCGTCGAAGCGATTGGCCCGCAGCGCCGGCAAGGTCGGCACCACGCTGCGCAGTTGCAGGAAGTCGTGGCCGTCCTGCCGCACCAGGTCCAGCAGCAGCGCACCACCGGGCGGATACGCGTCCGGCTGGCCGCGCACGATGGGATCGATGCCAAACAGGCCGGCCAGATGCGCCAGGTTGGTGTCGTGGCCGAGCAGCACCAGCGCGCGCGTGTCCGCTGGCGCCAGCGGCGCCACCGCCGGCACCTGCCCGGCCGCGGCCTGCAGCGTCGCCAGCAGATGCGCGAGCAGGTTGGAGCCGCCGGCACGCGCCGCCGGCAGCGCGCGCTTGCTGTAGGCGAAGGAGACGTTGTGCAGGCCGACCAGCCGCTGCAGCGCTGCGGCATCGGCGCGCCCCCAGGCCACCTGCGGCAACGGCAGGTCCTGCGCGTACTCCAGCATCAGGTTCTCGGCCAGGCTGCCGGCGGTCTTCAAGACCTTGGCCGCCTGCGCCGGATCCTGCAGCCGCTGCGGATCGTCCAGGCGCGGCGAAGCCTGCGCAGCGCAGGTCGACCCCGCACAGCCGGACAGCACCCGCTGCAGCGCCCGCAGCCGGCTGCGCGTGGCCGCGTCCAGGTGCAACGGCGGCGCGGGCGCATCGTCGTCCTTGTCCTCGTCCTTGCCGAAATGGAACAGCGGATTGTTCTGCGTCGTCGGCAACGCCAGGTAGTGCGCCTGGCACCCCGGCAGCAGTCCCTCGGTGAAGGCCGCCGCGCTGTCGTGGTTGCGCGGCGTGCTGTCGGCGATCACCACCGCGCCGGATCCGGCGCAGTCCGGCGCCAGCGCCGACATGGACAGCCAGCGCTGCCGGTAGCGCGCACCCAGCGCCTGCATGCCGGCGGCGCCGTGCGCGGTGAGCTGGCCGGGTGCCACCGGCCATTGCGGCCAGGGTTGCGTGGCGTACCTGGCCAGGTCTTCTGGCGATTGCGTCGGTGCGCGCACGCCATGGCGCATCACCACGATCGTCAGGCGCACCTGCGCCGCATCCGGTGCGGTAGGCGCCTTGGGCGATGCCGCCGCCGGCCAGGCGGCGCTGGCGACGCAAAACACCGCGGCCAGGCGCCATCCGCTGCGCACGCGTGCGAATCGGGAAGCGAACATGGCCGGCCTCAGAACTTCAGCGACAGGTCAAGGAACACGCCGCGCCCGGCCAGGCCGAAGTACAGCGGCTGGTTGTCGGAAGAGCGGGTGCCGGCGTAGCCGATCAGCGCATGCCGGTTCAGCAGGTTATTGACGTCCATGCTGATCGAGTAGCCCTTCAGGCCGTAGGGCCCGTGCGTGCTGCGGTAACCCAGCGCCGCATCCAGGCTGGCGTAGCCGCCCAGGCGCTGGTCGTTGCCGAACACCGTGGCGCCATTGGCCGCGGTGCTGTTGTCCACGCCGTACTGCGCGCCCACCACCTTCTCCATCAGCGAACCGAAGTAGCCGGTGCCGCTGTTGTACAGCAGGCCCAGGGCGGCGGTCACCCGCGGCGTGCCGGCGACCTGGGTGCTGCTGTGCTTGTAGGTGGCGTCGTTGTAGCTGGCGTTGGCGTACAGGCTCAGGATCGGCGTCAGCGCGTAGGTGGCCTCGGCCTCGGCGCCGCGGTACACCGCACCGCCGCCGTTGACGAAGGCGCTCTCGGTACCGCTGTCGGTGTTGATCAGGGTCTGGCTGATGTAGTTGCTGAAGTCGATGTAGTAGACGTCGGCGCCGAAGGTCAGGCCGCGCGCGGCATAGCTGGTGCCGAGCTGGTAGTTGCTGGTCAGCTCCGGGCGCAGGCCACGGGCGCCGTTGAGTTCGATCACGTCGATCGGCGGCGCCAGGAAGCCGCGCGCGGCCTGCACATAGCCGCTCCAGTGCTCGTTGAAGCTCTGGTGCATGCTTAGCGACGGCAGCGTGGCATCGTAGCTGGCCTCGCTGTGCGCCGGCGCCGGCGGCGTGCTCTTGTTGAGTTCGGCATCGAGCTGGCGCTGCACCCGCGCGTAGCGCAGGCCCGGACTGAGGGTCAGGCTGTCGCTGAGCTTCCAGTCGTACTGCAGGTACGGCTGCAGGGTGTCGGTACGGTCGTGCAGGTTGTAGTTGTACAGCGGGCCGTACTTGGTGCCGCTGGCCGCGCCGGTCGTCATGTCCACCGGCAACTGCTGGCGCTCGTCGAGGTTGCGCTCCACCCACACGCCGGTCTGCAGCTGGCCCGGACCGAGGTCCCGCGCCAGACGCAGCACGTCGCCGAAGGCGCGGAAGTCGTTGTCCGAGAGCTTGCCCGGCACGTCCTTGGCGGCCTTGGACAGCTTCTTGCCAGTCGCGCTGTAGAAGGTCACGCCGTTGTCGGCAGCGCTCTCGCTGGTGGGGATGCTGGTCTTGGAAGCGGTGTGGTCGAAACTGTTGTAGTAGACCTTGTTGTCCAGGTCCCACTCGCCCAGGCGCGTGCTCAGGCCCAGGTAGGTGAAGCTGGAGTAGTAGGCGGCGGCGTTGTAGCCGGTGTAGTTCTGCAGGGTCGGATCGTTGCCCAGGCCATAGCGCCACCCATGCCGCGCGATCTGCGCGCCGGTGGCGCCCTGCACGGTGTTCTGGTGCTCCTGGTTGTAGCTGCTGACGAAGGTCAGCGTGGTCGCCTCGCCCAGGTCCGTGACGGTCTTGAGGAAGGCGTGCTCGCGGCGGTCGTCGGTGCCCTTGAGGTACGTGTCGCTGGCTTCCTTGGACAGGTCCGCGAACAGGCGCGTGTTGCCGATGTGCTCGTCGGCGCTGACGCCGCCGGCCCAGGTGTTCCAGCTGCCGCCTGTGCCGTACACGGTCACGCCGTCGACCTGGCTGGGGTTGCGCGTACGCAGCGCCAGGGTGCCGCCGAAGGTGGCGTTGCCGATGGTGGCGCCGCCGCCGGGGCCGCGGTCGATCTCGGCCTGGCCGAGTACGTGGTTGTTGAAGTAGGCCGAGGTGGTGTGGTGCAGATCGCTGGCATCGCCGAACGGGATGCCGTCGAAGGTGATGTTGAACTGGCCGTCCTGGAAGCCGCGGATGCTGACGCCTTCGTTCTTGCCCAGGCCCGGACCTTCCGGCGAAGTAGTGACCACGCTGGGCGCGTACTTGATGATGTCGTCGTAGTTCGAGTTCAGGCGCAGGCCATCGCGGATGAAGCGCTCGTCGATCACCGAGGTCGGCTGGCTCGCCTCCAGCGGCGCGGCGCTGGGCGCCAGCGTGTCGACGCTGTTGGCGGTGACGTTGATCGGCGCCAGTTCGCGCGGGCCGTCGTGTTCGCCGTCGACCTCGCCACGGGCCGGGGCGGCGCTGCGCGGCGCCCGTGGTGCGGCGGCAGGCGCGGCGGCGACGCTGCTGCGCACGATGGCGACCGAGCTGGGCGTCAGCATGCGGTAGTCCAGGCCGGTGCCGGCGAGCAAGGCATGCAACTGCTGCGGCGGCGCCAGGCCGGCCGGGGCGCCGCTGCTGCGCAGGCCTTCGGCCAGCGCCGGGTCGTACATCAGTTGCAGCCCGCTGCTGCGCGCGAACTGGTCCAGCGCCTGCGCCAGCGGCATGGGCGCGATGGCTTGGGCCGCGGTGGCGGGCGCCGACCAGGCCGGCAGCGAGGACGTGCAGCCCAACAGCAGGGCGATGGAGACGACGAGAGGCTTGCGCATGACGATCACACCGGAGGGGAGGAAGGGCGGCCCCGCGCGTGCTGCGCGACGGCCATGCTTCCTAGGAGTGCCCCGGTGCGCCGTGCGGCTACCGTCGATTGCATGAATTTTTTCTTACAGCGGCGCCGGTGCGTGGCGGATGGTCACCGCGTGCGCATCGCGCTGCACCTGCACGTCCGGCAGGCTGCCGAGATACGCGACGAAGGCCTCCGGATCGCGCAGATGGAACACGCCGCTGACCCGCCGCGCCGCCAGCGCCGGGTCGGCGATGCGCAGCGGCTGCGTGGTGTAGGCGTTGAACAGGCGCGCCACTTCGCCCAGGCTGCGATCGTGCACGCCGACCTGCGCCGGCAGCCAGGCAGTGGCGTCGGCGATGTCGGCGTGGTCGCGCCGCGCCAGCACGCGGCCCTGCGCATCCACCCGCGCCTGCTGGCCGCCGCCCAGGTCGGCTAGCGTCGTCCCCTCCGACGGCAGGTCGCCGCGGCGCCACCACGCCGGGGTATCGCGCGACACCTGCACCCGCCCCTGCAGCACGGTGACGCGGGCGCCGCCGGCCTGCGGGTCGACCCCGAACACGGTGCCGACGTCGCGCAGCACCAGCGCGCCGACGCTGACCCGCAGCGGCCGCGCCGGATCGTGGCCGAGATCGAACACCGCCTTGCCGCGCAGCAGGGCGATGTCGCGACGCTGCGTGCCGTAGCGCACCGCGATCGCGCCACCGCGCTCCAGTTGCACCACGCTGCCGTCGTCCAGCGCGACGCTGCGCGGCGCGTCCGCTGGCGCTGCGTACACCGTCGCCGGCACCTGCTCCGGCGCGCTCAGGCGCAGCGCCACACCCACGGCGGCCAGCGCGAGCACGGCGGCGGCCGCCAACGGCCAGCGCCTGCGCCGTGGCAGGACACGACGCGGGTGGGGCACCGACGTCGGCGTGTCCACATCCGGGCGCAGCGGCACCACCACCGCCCCGCTGCGCAAGGCATGCGCGCGCAGCTGCGCACTGCTGGCCTGCTGCGCCTGCGCCGCGGACGGCAGGTCGCCGTGCATCCGCGCGATGTCGAAATAGGCGGCCACGTGCGCCGGCGACTGCCGCAGCCAGGCCAGGAACTCGGCCTGCCGCGCCGGCGGCAACGCGGTCTCGCGCTGCGCCAGGTACCAGTCCGCGGCCGCCTCGGCGACGCGCTGCGGATCCTCACGCATAGCGCGCCATGCCCTGCCGGCACACCGCCAGGCCCTTGATGATGTATTTCTTGACCATGTGGCTGGAGATCTGCAGTTGCTCGGCGATTTCCTGGTAGCCCAGTTCGTCGCGGTAGCGCAGCGTCATCGCCGCGCGACACTTCGGCGGCAGCCGTGCCATCAGCTCGGCCAGGCGCTGCCGGCGCTGCGCGCGGTGCACCTGTGCATCGGCCTCGCAGGGCACCGCCAGCCGCTCCAGCACATCGTCCAGGCAGGTGTCGCGCTGGCTGTTGCGCTGATGCAGCAGCGCGTGCTCGCGCATCAGGTTGGCGGCGATGGTGAACAGGTAGGCTTCGGGATTGGCGATCTCCGGCGCATGCGCCTCGCTGCGCTGCAGCCGCAGCCACACTTCCTGCAACAGGTCGTCGGCATCCCAGGCCGCGGCGCGGCGCTTGCGGAAATAGCGGCTCAGCGACGGCCGCCATTGCAGGAACAGCCGCGACAACGCCGGCAGGGGTTCGGAACGCACCAGCCACTCGCAATGCCGGCGCCATCGGCAGCCGGCGGATTCGGAAAGGCTGCGATGCTGGTCCTCGGCGATGACAGTCCGATGACGCACGGGTCCTGCGGGCGCGGAGGAGCTGTTGCGCCCCGGCGAGCATTCAGTTCAGCGCTGACTGCAGGGTTCGCGCGATCGGGGCATGCAACGCGGCCGGCCACCGCGCCTGCGCCCGCGCCACGCGAGCGGCGGCGGCGCATCCCAGCGTTTCCCGTGCGGGACAGGATGTCTCTCGGAGCGGCCTTCCGTTCCGTCGGCATCGCCCCATATCGTGAAGGTTGCCGCGTCCAATCTTGGGCGGCGTTCGCATGAAGGATCTCTCCATGACCGACCCCATCGTCCAGATCAAGCCGCTTGGCTTCCCTTGGGACACGATCGACCCGTTCCTGTTCTGCGTCTACCACGACGATGCCTACCCCGCCGGCAACGGCGCGATGGGGCCAGCGGCGTCCCTGCATGGCCGCGCCATCGGCCAGGACTTCAGCCGCAAGGACGGCTGGAGCATGTATCACGGCGAAGAGATTCCCGGCTTTCCCGGTCATCCGCACCGTGGCTTCGAGACCGTGACCATCGTGCGCAAGGGCCTGATCGACCATGCCGATTCGCTCGGTGCGGCGGCGCGCTTCGGCGCCGGCGACGTGCAGTGGGTGACGGCCGGCGCGGGCATCGTCCATTCGGAGATGTTCCCGCTGCTGGACACGGCCGCACCCAACCCGCTGGAGCTGTTCCAGATCTGGCTCAACCTGCCGGCGCGCAACAAGCTGGCTGCGCCGCACTTCACCATGTTCTGGTCGGAAGACCTGCCGCGCTTCACCGCCACCGACGATGCCGGCCGCACCACCGAGGTGGCCTGCGTGGCCGGCCGCATCGGCCCGGTCGACGCCGCGCCCGGCAGCGCCGGCGGCCCGCTCGCGCCGCCACCGGATTCGTGGGCCGCGCAGGACGATGCCGATGTGGCCATCTGGACGATCCGCATGGCACCCGGCGCACGCTGGACCCTGCCCGCCGCGCAAGGACGCGGCACGCGCCGCAGCCTGTACTTCTTCAAGGGCGCAGCGGTGACGGTGGGCGGGCGCCCGGTGACCCGCCATGCGGCGATCGAGCTGCGCGCCGATCAGGCGGTCGAGTTGGTCAATGGCGACGGCGAGGCGAGCGAGTTCCTGGTGCTGCAAGGCCGACCGATCGCCGAACCGGTGGCGCAACACGGTCCGTTCGTGATGAACACGCAGGCCGAGATCGCCCAGGCCATGGCCGACTATCGCCGCACCCAGTTCGGCGGCTGGCCATGGCGGGACGAGGCGCCGGTGCACGGCAGCGACCCGACCCGCTTCGCGCGACATCCCGATGGGCGCGAGGAACGGCCGGCGCCGCACGCGGTCGCCGCCGACGGCTAGGGCGTGTCGCCGATGCGAGAGGACGCCGCGTTCCTAGCCTCGTACACACTAATTCTGCGCGTCGCTTCGCGCCGTACCCTCACCCCACCCCCCGCTCCGCGCCCCGGCCCGCGCTTGCGGCGCGGGAGCTCCAGGGTGCGCGCGCCAGTGGCGCGCAGGCCGTACCCTGTCGCCCCAACGGGAGAGGGACTAGGTGCTCAGTAGCGGGCCGAGGCCAGCGCCTGCGCGCGCTCCAGTAGCTCGGCGATGCGCTTGCGCGCCTGCTGCAGTTCCTGGCGGGTGGCGTCTTCCTTGGCCGCCGGCACCAGCTCGGCATCGATCACCGACAGCGCGTCGGAGTACTGCCGCACCACTGCCGCCGCGTAGGCGTTCATGTAGGCGGAGTTGTCCTTTTCATCGCCCAGCGCCTGCAACTGCGCGCGGCCCTTGGCCACCTGCGCGTCGATCTTCTCCGCATCGCCGGGGCCGCCCTTGCCGGCTGTGGCCGGATCGGCATCGTGGTGCACGGCGATGGTCTCGCGGGCGAAGTCGGCCACGGTCTTGCTGACGTTGCGCGACAGCGCCTGCTTGGACAGCGCCACCACGTTGCCCTCCAACACCTGCAGCATCGCCTTCGCCGAGGCGTCGCCGCCGATCGGTGCGCGTCCGCTTTCGCCACCGACCGGCGCGGCGGTGGGCTCCGGCGAGGTGGCCGGTGCGGTGCGCGAGGCCTGGTCGCCAGGCTTGCCGCAGCCGCTCAGCGCCGCGGCGGTGAGCGCGGCGAGCAGGGTCAGGCGTACGGGATGAAGAGGTGAGGTCATGGAACGCTCCTGGTTTGTCTGCGTTCCACCATGCCCAGTCAGCGCGCAAACCTGCGTGAATCGGCGGTGGCTGGCCGTGACGCAAGGCGCGATCGCGCGCACCAGGCGTGCCCTGCAGAGTCGCAACGCGGCAGATGCTCACTGCGATCTGTGATCGCCGCCAGGCCGGCCCCGATGCCGGAGCCGGCCTGGCGGGGCCGGCTCCGGACACGGCTCAGCCGCAGCAGTAGCAGACCAGCGGCTTTCCGGGCCCGCCCGGCCCCAGCTCACCGCCGAACGGCGCGCACTCCTGCTGGCAGGCCCAGGCACTGCAGGCCGCCTCCTTCTCGATGCCGTCGCCGGCGGTCGCCTGCACCGCGCCGAAGCCCATGCTGGCCAGGAACACGGCCGCAAGCATCCCGTTGCGTAACGCTGTCCAACGCTGTTTCATGGCTTACTCCTCGATGGTTGCCAAGGCCGGCGGCGCATCCGTGCGGCGCACTGCGGCCATCAGGTCCTGCATCCGCTCCGTGGTATCGAAGACGCCGACGCGCGCATAGCGCACGCGTCCTTCGTGGTCCAGCGCCAGCAGCGTCGGCACGTTGCGCGCGCGAAACAGCATCAGCGTGCGGCGGTCGGTCAACGTGGTCACCGGAAACGTAAAGCCGTGCTCGGCGGCGTAGCGCTGCGCCTGCGCGGGGCTGCACTGGCACACCCCCAGCACCTGCACGTCGGGCTGCTGCGCGGCCAGACGCTGCGCGGCCTGCACCATCTGCGGCGCCGAGCGCTTGCAGTACGGGCAGGTGGTGGTGAAGAAGAACAAGACCTGCCGCTCGGCCGCCGGCTCACCCAGCGTCAGCGGCGCACCGTCCAACGTGGTAGCGGCGATGCGCGGCACGTACATGCCCAAATACGGCTCGGTGGTGCGGGTGACGAACCAGCGCCGTTCCTCGCGCAGACCGCGGTTCTGCCAGGCCAGCACCAGCACCAACGCGCAGGCCGCCAGCACCGCCAACCAATTCCAGGGAAACCGCCGTGCCATGCCGTGTGCCCATGTCGCCGTGTTCCCTGCAGGCTGCGCAGCGGTGGCGCACAGGTCAACGCTTTGCGCGCACGTACAGCGACTACGTGATCAGGCTGGGGATCGAGTCACGTGCACCATGGGCGCGCATTCCAGCAGTGTGGCGCATATGTGGGCATGCAGCGCAGGCGCGGGCATTTGCTGACCTTATCGCGTGCTCGGCGCATGCACGGTGCGAGAGCAGCGGCACGGGGGATGCATCGCATGGTCGACGCACGGGTAGCGTTACGTCGCTCGAGATTGCTCTCAAGCGCTGCGCTTCCGAAGACAGGCCAGGCAGTCGAACGTTTGAACTGAGCCGAGGCACCAAGCTGCACGGATTGAATGCGCTGTTAGGCCGCATGCTAAACAGCTAAAAGTGCCGGGTCATACCAGACGCCCACGTGCCCAGGAGCTAGAAGCACTCGCCAGCCCGGCCCCAGAGCCAGGTAAGGAACGATCGACGGGACGTGCGCTACGAGATGATGGACGTGAAGCGGCTGAAAGAAGTCAGGATGATCGGATAACTCTCCGCCCCAGACATACCAGCCGCACGTATCTTTTTTGCGGGGATGCCGCAGAGCATTGAGTGGAACTTGTGGGAGAGCAGAAAGTGCGACACCCACACGCTCGTCCTCACCGGGAGGATCAAAGAGCGAGTGGAATTTCTTGCAAATCTCTGCCTGTGACGGGATCTGACTCATGCAGCTTAAAGTTTTAGTTAAGCAGTGCGAGGTACGCGCATCCAAGTTGAACGAATGGCTAGGTATTGTGCGCCTGGTGCCAGCGCCTAACCAATGCGAATGCTCGATGGCGAACACTTTGCGAGAAAGGCCCCTTGACCATGGCGCCAAGCACCTGAGCTATTTCACTGTCTATTGGCGCCCCCTCTTCAAGCCAGCCAATAGCGAGCCCGGCCCAGTAATCAGAAGGCCAGATTGCACTCAAGCCAGCAAGAACGACATCTCGCGGTGGTGCGAGAGTCGCGTCATATGCAGCAAACGAAGCTTCAAGGTATAAAACGAGCTTCCGTTGATCCATATTGATGTCTAACGCTTGCATTAAGCGGATCGCGCCAGCGAGTTTGCTTGGATGAAGTGTTAGGCGCCAGTGCTGACGGCGTCGGTGCTGACCAAGGATACCGTGGTGCCCAAAGGAATACCCTCCGCCCGCTTCATACACTCCTTCCCAGTATCCCAGCCCCGGACTCGCCAGGATCACGGCGCCTACGCCAACGCCGCACTGATCTGCGCCGCCGCATCGCACACCGCGCGCATCGCCGCCTGCGCGTCGATCGGTTGCGGGCGACGTTCGATGAAGGGCACGGTCAGGGTGTAGCGGGCGATGCCGTGCTGCAGGATCGGTGCGGTGAGATCGATCACGCCGACCACCGCCTCGCTGGGATGGATGCTGTAGCCCAGCGCGTGCACCTCCTGCGCCGCGGCCAGGAACGCGGCGCGGTCGTAGGCCACCTCGCTGGCGTCCAGGCGTTGCAGCAACTGCGCCTGCGCGTCGGCCGGCTGGAACGCGAACAGCACCAGGCCGGAGGTGGAATGCGCGAACGGGCGGCGGTGGCCGGGACGCACCACCAGACCGAGGTCGCTGGGCACGTCCATCTGCGCGATGACCACGATCTGGTCGTCCGACGGTGCCACCAGGTGGCAAGGCTGACGGATCGCGTCGGCCAGCGCGCGCATCACCGGCAGCGCCACTTCGGTGACGTTCTGCACCCGCGGCTGCTGCATGCCGAGCATGAACAGGCGGTTGGTCAGCGTGTAGCCGCCCTCGCCCGCGGTGCGGGTCAGGTAGCCGCGCTCTTCCAGCACCTGCAGCATGCGGAAGATCTCGCCGCGCGAACGGCCGATGCCCTGCGAGATCTCGCCCATGCTCATCGGCCGCCCGTCGCGCGCCAGCAGTTCCAGGATGTCCAGCCCCTTGTCCAGGGCGGGCGCGCGGTACTTGGGCAAGGGGGTGGTCATTCCGTCGAGGGCCCGGCAGCAGGTGAAGAGGACTAGGGTACAGGGAGGCCGCGCCGGCTCGCACCGCCTGGGACCCCGCAGCCCACGCGTCGATGCTGCATTGCAATCCACATATGAACTCAAATTTTATATTTGCATGGCACTCGCCGGCGCAGTACGCTCCGCCGACAATCCGAACGCGACGCGGCACACCTTGGGAGGGGTAGGCGGCAATGCACTACAGCAGCGAATCCGCCACACCGGCGTCCGCCAGTCTCACCCGGACCGCGCTTGCGCCGTTGGTCCTGATCGTCAGCCTGTTCTTCCTCTGGGGCATGGCGAACAACCTCAACGACATCCTGATCAAGCAGTTCAAGAAGGCCTTCGAGCTGAGCGACCTGCAGGCAGGACTGGTGCAGAGCGCGTTCTACCTGGGCTACTTCGTGTTCGCGATCCCGGCGGCGATGTTCATGCGGCGCTACAGCTACAAGGCCGCGGTGGTGCTGGGCCTGCTGCTGTACGCGGTCGGCGCGTTCCTGTTCTACCCCGCCGCGCAGGTGCACACCTACTGGCTGTTCCTGCTGGCGCTGTTCGTCATCGCCAGCGGTCTGGCCTTCCTGGAAACCACCGCCAACCCGCTGGTCACCGTGCTCGGCCCCGCCGAGGGCGCGGCGCGGCGGCTGAATCTGGCGCAGGCGTTCAATCCGCTGGGTTCGATCACCGGCATCCTGGTCGGCCAGCACTTCATCCTCTCCGGCGTGGAGCACACGCCACAGGAACTGGCGGCGATGGCGCCGGCCGCGCGCGAGGCCTTCTTCGCCACCGAGTCGCTGGCGGTGCAGACGCCGTACCTGATCATCGGTGCGGTGGTGCTGCTGTGGGCGCTGCTGATCGGTCTGACCCGCTTCCCCGCCACCCGCGCCGGTGGCGATGGCGCGCGCGCAGGCGGCTTCGGCCAGTTGCGGCGCAATGGCCGCTTCGTGTTCGCGGTGATCGCGCAGTTCTTCTACGTCGGCGCGCAGGTGGGCATCTGGAGCTACCTGATCCGCTACCTGCAGGACGGCGTGCCCGGCACCCCGGAGAAGACCGCCGCCGATTTCCTCACCCTGTCGCTGGTGCTGTTCATGGCCGGCCGCTTCATCGGCACCGCGCTGCTGCGCTTCCTGGCGCCGGCACGGCTGCTGGGCGTGTTCGCCCTGCTCAACCTGCTGCTGTGCGCGGTGGCGGTGGCGCTGCCGGGCTGGATCGGCCTGTATGCGCTGGTCGCCAGCAGCCTGTTCATGTCGGTGATGTTCCCGACCATCTTCGCCCTGGGCCTGGACGGACTGGACGACGACGCGCGCAAGCTGGGCGCCTCGCTGATCGTCATGGCGATCATCGGCGGCGCCGCGTTGACAGCGGTGATGGGCGCGGTGTCGGACCACGCTGGCATCCACTGGGCGCTGGCGGTGCCTGCGATCGGCTTCGCGGTGATCCTCGGTTTCGCGCTGCATGCGGCGCGAAACCGCGTGGCGCCCCTTCCCTCTGCCCGCGGAGCCTGAACCATGCCGCGCCATTGCTACCTGCTGGACCTGCACGACGACCCGGCGCTGATCGCCGAATACGAACGCTGGCACCGGCCCGACACCGTGTGGCCGGAGATCGTCGCCTCGCTGCGCGCCGCCGGCATCCGCGAGCTGGACATCCACCGCTGCGGCGACCGCCTGGTGATGCTGATGGAGGTGGACGAGGACTATTCGCCCGCCGCCAAGGCCGCCGCCGACGCCGCCGATCCGCGCGTGCAGGCGTGGGAGGAGTTGATGTGGCGCTTCCAGAAACCCCTACCCGGTTCGGCGCCCGGCGAGAAATGGCGCGAAGCGCTGCAGATCTTTTCCTTGCAGGCGGCGCTGGCCGCGCAGGAGCGCAACGGCACGGGCTGAGGTATTGCGTGGGCGTACGCGTGTGTTGGAAAGCCGGTGCCGAGCGCGCGCGAGACCGGTTGGTTTACCGCTTCGCTCGTCGCGGCTGAAGCAGCTCCCACGGTTGCAGAGAGTGCGGCAAGTGCGGTTGCAGAGGTCGCGGCAGGCGCGGCGGATGCTGTGTGACGTGTGTGGGAGGGACTTCAGTCCCGAGTGCTGTCGAAGCTGGTGCGTGCACAGGTTCGTGCGTCGCGACTGAAGTCGCTCCCACAGCGAGCGATCCAGCACCGCTGCCGCCGCCGTCGCAGGAGCGGCTTCAGCCGCGACAGATGCACTGGCAACCACCGCAACCGGCGCGCTTCCTTCGGCGGAAGCGCACCAAGGTCGCTGGCGTCAGCCGCCCTGCGCGGCCAGATCCGCGCTCCAGAACGGGCCGTCCGGATACAGGAACTGGGTGACCGAGGCGGCATGCATCTCGGCCGAGAAGCCCGGCGTGGTCGGCGCCAGATAGCGGCCGTGGACGATCCGCACCGGATCGACGAAGTGCTGGTGCAGGTGATCGACGAACTCGATCGCGCGGTCTTCCATCTTGCCGGTGATGGCGACGAAATCGGCCATCGCCAGGTGTTGCACCAGTTCGCACAGGCCCACGCCGCCGGCATGCGGAAACACGCGCACGCCGAACTTGGCCGCCAGCAGCAGGATCGCCAGGTTCTCGTTGACGCCGCCCACGCGCGCGGCGTCGATCTGGATCAGGTCCACCGCGCCGGCCTGCAGCAACTGCTTGAACACCACCCGGTTCTGGGTGTGCTCGCCGGTGGACACCGGCACCGGGGCGATGCCGCGGCGGATCGCGGCGTGGCCGAGCACGTCGTCGGGGCTGGTCGGCTCCTCGATCCAGGCGATGTCGAATTCGGCGAGCTGGCGCATCCAGGCGATCGCCGGGCCCACGTCCCAACGCTGGTTGGCGTCCACCGCCATGGCGATGTCCGGGCCGATCGCGGCGCGCGCCAGGCGGCAACGGCGGATGTCGTCCTCCACGTTGGCGCCGACCTTGAGCTTGATGGTGCGGAAGCCATCGGCCACCGCTTCCTTGGCCAGGCGCACCAGCTTCTCGTCGGAATAGCCGAGCCAGCCGGGCGAGGTGGTGTAGGCCGGATAGCCCTGTTCCAGCAGGATCTGGATGCGTTCGGCGCGCAGCGGTTCGGCGTCGCGCAACATGGCCAGCGCCTCGTCCGGGGTCAGCGCGTCGCTGAGGTAGCGGAAGTCGATCGCGGCCACCAGTTGCTCCGGCGACAACTCGGCGATGAAGCGCCACAGCGGCTTGCCGGCGCGGCGCGCGGCCATGTCCCAGGCGGCGTTGACCACGGCGCCGATGGCCATGTGCATCACGCCCTTTTCCGGGCCCAGCCAGCGCAGCTGCGAGTCGTCGGTGAGGCTGCGCGCGAACCCGCCCAGGTCGCCGATCACGGTCTCCACGTCGCGGCCGACCACGTGATGCGCCAGCGCCGCCACCGCCGCGCTCTGCACGTCGTTGCCGCGGCCGATGGTGAAGGCCAGGCCGTAGCCGGCGAGGCCGTCGTCGGCATCGGTACGCAGGCGCAGATAGGCGGCCGAATAATCCGGATCCGGATTCATCGCATCGGAACCGTCCAGTTCGCGCGAGGTGGGGAAACGGACGTCGAAGGTCTCGAGCGCGACGATTTTGCTCATGGGGATCCTGGTCGGTGAGGCGGAAAGAGAAACAGTCGAAAACAACGATGGAGCAGCCCCTCTCCCCCCGGCGACCGAAGGGAGTCCCCTTCTTGGGAGAGAGGGGTTGGGGTGAGGGTGCGGCAGTGCATGGCGGGCACCGACCCTGTGAAACAAGAACGAAGTAACGGCACGTAGCGGTGTCGCTCAACGCGCGAGCGAAAGCCGCACCGGGATGCAATGCGAGGTGGCTTCGCCCCGTACCCTCACCCCAACCCCTCTCTCCCAAAAGGGGACTCCCTTCGGTCGCCGGAGGGAGAGGGGCTTTACGCCGCGTCGCGCGGATGCGCGACCACGTCCTGGCGTTGCTCGCCCAGGCCTTCGATGCCCAGCCGCATCACGTCGCCCGGCTTCAGGTACACCTGCGGCTTCTGCCCCAGGCCCACGCCCGGCGGCGTGCCGGTGCTGATCACGTCGCCCGGCAGCAACGTCATATAGCGGCTGATGTGGCTGACCAGCTCGGCCACGCCGAACACCATCGTGCGGGTGCTGCCGTTCTGGTAGCGGTGGCCGTTGACCTCCAGCCACATCGACAGGTTCTGCGGATCCGGCACCTCGTCGGCGGTGACCAGCCACGGGCCGATCGGGCCGAAGCCGTCGCAGCTCTTGCCCTTCACCCACTGCCCGCCGTGCTCGAGCTGGAACGCGCGCTCGGACAGGTCGTTGATCACCGCATAGCCGGCGACGTGCGCCAGCGCGTCCTCCACCGACACGTCGCGCGCGGTATCGCCGATCACCACGCCCAGCTCCACTTCCCAGTCGGTCTTGAGCGAACCGCGCGGGATCGTCACGGTGTCGTTGGGCCCGCTGATCGCGCTGGTGGCCTTCATGAACAGCACCGGCATCTCCGGCACCGCCATGCCCGATTCGGCGGCGTGGTCGGCGTAGTTCAACCCCACGCAGATGAACTTGCCGACGCGGCCCACGGCGGCGCCGTAGCGCACTTCGCCGTCCACCTGCGGCAACGTGGTCGGATCGAGCGCGCGCAACCTGGCCAGGCCGGCGGCGGTGAGATGCTCGCCGGCGACGTCGTCGATCACCGCCGAAAGATCGCGCAAGTGGCCGTCGGCATCGAGCAGGGCCGGGCGTTCGTGGCCGGGTTCGCCGTAACGCAGCAGTTTCATGGGAAGTCCTCTGTCAGGAAGGGGAAGGCGCGGTCAGTTCGACCAGCCGCCGTCGATGATGTGGGTCTGGCCGGTCGTGAACGAGGAGTCGTCCGAGGCCAGGTACACCACCAGTTGCGCGATCTCGCGCGGGTCGCCCAGGCGGCCCATCGGCTGGCGGTCGGTGAAGCTCTTCCACACCGCCTGCTCGTCGCCACCCAGCGCCTTGACCCGCTCGCCCAGCGACGGCGTCTTGATCGTGCCGGGGCAGATCGCGTTGCAGCGGATGCCCTTGGCCACGTAGTCGGCGGCGATGGCCTTGCTCAGGCCGATCACCGCCGCCTTGGTCACGCCGTAGGCGAAGCGATTGGGCACGCCCTTGATGCTGGACGCCACCGAGGACATGTTGACGATGCTGCCGCGGCCCTGCGCGAGCATGCCCGGCAGCACCGCCTGGCACAGGTAGTACATCGCGTCGACGTTGATCGCGAACGAGCGCTTCCAGGCCGGCGCGTCGCAATCGAGGATGCTGCCCTGGTGCACGTAGCCGGCGCAGTTGAACAGCACGTCGAAGGTCGGCTGCGCCGCCACCAGCGCCTGGATCGCGGCGGGATCGGTGACGTCCAGCGTCTGCGTGACGATGCCGTCGGCCTCGGCGGCCAGCACCTGCAGCGCGGCGGCATCGATGTCGGTGGCCAGCACCTGCGCGCCTTCGCGGGCGCAGGCCAGCGCGCTCTCGCGGCCGATGCCGGCGCCGGCGGCGGTGATCAGGCAGCGCTTGCCTTGCAGACGGCCGCTCATGCGCGGCTCCCGGAAACGGACGCGAACGTGGTCATGGGGCGGGACTCCAGGTGGGGGAGGAAGCAATCGGATCGGACAGGCGATAGACGCGCCGCGCAGTGCCGGCGAACACCGCCTCGGCGTCATCGACGGCGTGCTGCGCGACCCAGGCCTGCGCCAGCGCCATCCACGCGGCGTAGTCGGCACGCTGGGTCAGCACCGGCCAGTCGCTGCCCCACAGCAGCCGCTGCGCGCCGAAGCAGGCGAACAGGTGCGCCACGTAGGGGGCAAGCGCAGGATCGTCGATGGCGGCGCCGGCCGGCAGTTCGGTGAGCAGGCCGGACAGCTTGCACACCACGTTGGGGTGCTGCGCCAGGTGCGCCAGGCCATCGGCCCAGGCCTGGAAATCGGCCCCGCCGATGGACGGCTTGGCGGCGTGGTCCAGCACCACGCGCAAGTGAGGGTGACGCTGCAGCCGTGCCAGCAGCGCCGGCAGGTGCAGCGGACGCACCAGCGCATCGAAGGCCAGATCGTGCTGCAGCAGCGCGTCGAACGCCGCATCCAGCTGCGGCCGCGCCAACCACTGCGGATCGGCCAGGTCCTGCACCATCGGCCGCAGCCCCTTGAGCAGGCCGGCGCCGTCGGCGCACAGCGCGGCGATGCGCGCGGCAACGTCAGCGGCCTCGAAATCGACCCAGCCGACCACGCCGACGATGCGCGGCTCGGCACGCGCCAGTTGCAGCAGGTAGCGCGTTTCCGCCTCGCTCTGCGCCGCCTGCACCGCCACCAGCGCGGTCACGTCCTGCGCGTCGAGCGTCGCGGCCAGGTCCTCGGGCAGGTAGTCGCGGTACAGCACGCCCAGGTCCGGGGTCAGCCAGGCATAGTCGCCACGCGCCAGGCGCCAGAAATGCACATGGGCGTCGATGATGGTCACGGCGTCGGCACCGGCGCGCGCAGCAGGCCGTCGTCGCGCAACTGTTGCCACAGCGCCGTGGGAATCGCCGCGCGCAGGCGCGTGGCGGCGCTGGCCACTTCCGCCGGCGTGCGCATGCCGGCGACCACCGCACTCACCGCCGGATGGGCGAGCGGGAACTGCAGCGCTGCCGCGCCCACGTCCACGCCGTGCGCGGCGCAGGCCGCGAACAAGCGCTGCGCGTGCTGCAGCGTGGCCGGATCCACCGGCGCGTAGTTGTAGGTGTCGCCCGGCCCGCGCGCGTCGCTCAGCAGGCCGGAACTGTACGGCCCGGCCACCAGGATGCCGACCTGCCGCTGCAGCGCCTGCGCCATGATCCGCTGCGCGGCGTGCTGTTCGAGCAGGGTGTAGCGGCCGGCCAGCATCACGCAGTCGAGCGGAAACAGCGGCATCAGTTCCACCGCCACGTCTTCCTCGTTGACGCCGATGCCGATCGCCCGGCACGCGCCCTGCGCCTTCAGCGCGGCCATCGTCGGCAGCGCTTCGTCCAGCGCCTGTCGCAGCATCGCCGGATGGCGCTCGCCGTGGGTCAGGCGGCCGATGTCGTGCAGCAGCAGCACATCGATGTAATCGGTGCCGAGCCGCTGCAGGCTGCTCTCGAAGGCACGCAGCACGCCGTCGCGGCTGTAGTCGAACTCGGCTCGGCGCCCGGCCACGGCGAAGCCATCGCGCCCCGGCGCGGCCGCGGCATCGTCGTAGACGCAGCGGCCGACCTTGGTCGAGAGCGTGTAGCTGGCGCGCGGCAGCCCGCGCAGGCCCTGCCCCAGGCGTTGCTCGCTCAGCCCGTAGCCGTAGTACGGCGCGGTGTCGAAATGGCGGATGCCGGCGGCATAAGCATCGGCCACCGCGGCCAGCGCCACCGCATCGTCCACCTCGGCGTACAGATTGCCGATCGGCGCCGCGCCGAAGCCCAGGGTGGATAGCTGCACGCCACTGCGGCCCAGCGCGCGCGGCGCCAGGGCGGCGTCGGCGGCGACAGCGCTCAGCGCCATGCGCGCACATCCGGAACGACGGCCACAACGGATCGCCCACGGACGCGCGAGGGACGGAAGTGGCTGGGGTCACGCATGGCACGCCTCTGCCCGGGGTCGGGCGCGATGAAGGAAGGCCGCAGCATGCACGCCCGGGATGGCGAAGGCACGGCGACTGTTCGCATATGAATATAGCAATCACAAGTGAACAATCAACCTGCAGCGCAGCAATTCCGCTCGGCGTTCGGCCGAGCCAGCCCGCGCATGGCGGGGCCGACGTCCGCCCGATGGCACTCGGTGCGCCGCTGGATTCCGAAGCGTCGGTGGCGGCGCATGCCCCTGGCACGCTGAGGACAGTGGGATGGCGCGAGGACGCGATCGACAGGTTCCTTCGCGCCCTGCGCGCCTGGCTGCCTCGCTCGGGTCGGCGGACTCAGCGCGCAGCCGGCCGCGTGCCGAAGGCCAGGCGGGTCGCCTTGCGGTCGAACTGCAGCGCCACGCGCATGCGCCCCTCGGTCATCGGCCGCACGATCCAACGCACCTGCGCCTCGCCGAAGCCGGACGTCACCACCGGAATGGCCAGGAACCCGCTCGGTCCCGGCCCGACGCAGTACCAGAACGCATCGGCGGTCTGCAGCGCGGCACCCGGTGCGATCGAATACACGTGGCCGTCGCTGCTTTCGATGGTCTGCCTGGATCGCCTGACCACGGTCAGGTCGCTGCCACGCAACGGCCCGTGCTCGCCCGGAAACGCCTGCTCGCGGAACGAAGCCTCCAGCAGGTCCGTCACCTGGCTGCGCCCATGCGATACAACGCGCCGATCAGCAGCGCGGCGCTGCCCAGGAAATCGCGTCGGGCAGCCACATCATGCGTCGCGACCCATGGCCGCGCAGGCACCGCACGCATCGGCCTGCAGCGCAGGCGGCTGCGTGCGGTCATCAGGACCAAGCACCAGCGCGCGCAGCGCGTCCGGCCGCTGCAGCAACGGCAGCGGCGTGTGCGGCTGCAAGGCCGCCGGCAAGGTGTAGCCCCAGGCCACGCCGGCAAACGCGACGCCGGCCTGGCGCGCGGCCTCGGCATCGCGGATCTCGTCGCCCATGCACAGCGCCCGCGCGGCGGGAACGCCGCAGGCACGCAGGCTGGCGCGCAACTTGCGGCGCTTGCCCAGTACCGCCGCGCCGCAGCGCACGTCGCGAAACTGCGCGAGCAGCGCGGGGCCGAGCACCCGCGCGACGTTGGCGCGGCTGTTGGACGTGACCAGGGCCAGCTGCACGCCGGCCTGCGCCAACTGCGCGAGCAGTTCGGCGACGCCGTCGAACAGCGCGATGCGCTCGATCTGCGCGCTCATCAGCGTGCGCATGCGTTGCGCCACCGCCGGCACCCGCCACCAGCGCAGGCCGCTGCGCGCCATCAGCTCGCGCGCGCTCAGGCTGCGGATTTCGTCCAGCCGCGCCACGTCGAAGCGGTGGAAGCCGAATTCGTCGGCGACGCCGTTGATGGTCGCCAGGAACCAGGGAAACGAGTCGGCCAGGGTGCCGTCGAAATCGAAGATGACCAGGTCGTAGCGGTGCATGCGGCGCCAGCATGCCGGAGCGCTGGAGTCGGCGCCAGCGGCGGGCGCGCCAATCGCGATGGCAAGGCGCACGCATCGGCCCGCCTTTCATCCGTCCTTGGCATGCGCTTCACCCGCACGCGCTGCCATGGCGCGCACGCTGGAACGCCATCGCACGGAGAGGCTCATGCACATGCAATCCCCAAATCCTGGCCAGGACCCGCAGCAGCCACCGAACGAGGTGCCGGGCCAGGTGCCGAATCCGGGCGTGGATCCGACCCCGGACCGCCCGATCGATCCGATCCCCGACCAGCCGACCGATCCGACCATCCCGCCGATCCAGGACCCGGTCGGCGACGTCGACGCCCCGGTGCCGGGTCCGCGTGGGCCGACGCAGTACGTCTGAATCCTTCGCCGTTGCCGGGAGTGCGCGCAGACTCGGCCGCAGCCGCGTTTGAACGACGGCGAGCGGCCTTTCGCGAGAGCGCCCGGCGCGGCGGAAGCCGCTCCCACAGGGAAGGGGCAGGACACCTTGTGGGAAAGGCGCCCTTGCGGGAGGGACTTCAGTCCCGACGACGGAAGGTGTCCGTCGGCTTTCGGTTTCGCGTGTCGCAGCGGCATCACCGCTGACGCCCACCAGGTTCGGTGCGGCGGCTGGCGACTGCCGCCTTCGGCAGTCGCCTCGCACAGGGAAGGGGCAGGACACCCTTGTTGGAAAGGCACCCTTGTGGGAGGGACTTCAGTCCCGACGACGGAAGGTATCCGTCGGCTTTAGGTTTCGCGTGTCGCGGCGGCATCACCGCTGACGCCCACCAGGTTCGGTGCGGCGGCTGGCGACTGCCGCCTTCGGCAGTCGCAGCGACGAACAACGCCTCGGCCGGCAAATGCAAAGGAGCAGCCGCAGCCCCGACTGCACTGCGCGACCGCCTCAACGAATCCGGAACCCCATCGTCGCCTCCACCGCCTGCTGCCAGCCGGCGTACAGGGCTTCGCGGCGCTCGGCCGGCATGTCCGGCTCGAAGCGCCGGTCAACCGCCCATTGTTGCGCGATCTCGGCGCGGTTCTTCCAGAAGCCGGTGGCCAGGCCGGCCAGGTAGGCCGCGCCCAGCGCGGTGGTCTCGGCCACCTCCGGACGCAGCACCGGCACGTCCAGGATGTCGCTCTGAAACTGCGCCATGAAGTCGTTGGCGATGGCGCCGCCATCGGCGCGCAGTTCCTTCAGTTCGATGCCCGAGTCGACCTGCATCGCGGTCAGCACGTCGCGGGTCTGGTACGCCATCGATTCGATCGCCGCGCGAATGAAATGTTCCTTGGTCGTACCGCGGGTCAGACCGAACACCGCGCCACGGATGTCGCTGCGCCAGTACGGCGCGCCCAGGCCGACGAAGGCCGGCACGAAGTACACGCCGTCGTTGTCGCCGGCACGCTCGGCGTAGGCCTGCGAGTCGCTGGCCTTGCCGAGCATGCGCAGGCCGTCGCGCAGCCACTGCACCACCGAACCGGCGACGAAGATCGCGCCTTCCAGCGCGTACTCGACCTTGCCATCCACGCCCCAGGCGATGGTGGTGAGCAGGCCGTTCTTCGACGCCACCGCCTTCTCGCCGGTGTTCATCAGCATGAAACAACCGGTGCCGTAGGTGTTCTTGGCCATGCCCGGTTCGAAGCAGGCCTGGCCGAACAGCGCCGCCTGCTGGTCGCCGGCGATGCCGGCGATGGGCACCGCATGGCCGTAGAAATACTGGCCCTGGGTGTTGCCGTAGATCTCGCTGGACGAGCGCACCTCCGGCAGCATCGAGGCGGGGATGTCGAGCAGTTGCAGCAGTTCCTCGTCCCAGCGCAGCTCGTGGATGTTGTACAGCAGCGTGCGCGAGGCGTTGGTGTAGTCGGTGACGTGGACCTTGCCGCCGGTGAGGTTCCAGATCAGCCAGCTGTCGATGGTGCCGAAAGCCAGTTCGCCGCGCTGCGCGCGTTCGCGCGCGCCGTCGACGTGGTCGAGGATCCACTTGACCTTGGTGCCGGAGAAGTACGCATCGATCAGCAGGCCGGTCTTGGCCCGCACCATGTCCTCGTGGCCGTCGGCCTTGAGCTGGTCGCAGATGTCCTTGGTCTGCCGCGACTGCCAGACGATGGCGTTATAGATCGGCTGGCCGGTGGCACGATCCCACACCACCGCGGTCTCGCGCTGGTTGGTGATGCCGATGCCGGCGATGGCGCTGGCGTCCACCTGGTGGTTGTTGAGCAGCTCGGTGATCGTGGTGTAGACGCTGGTCATGATCTCGCGCGGGTTGTGCTCGACCCAGCCCGGCTGCGGGAAGATCTGCGAGAACTCGCGCTGCGCCATGCCGACGATGCGGCCCTGGCGGTCGAACAGGATCGCGCGCGAGCTGGTGGTGCCCTGGTCGATGGCCAGGATGAACTGCTTTTCCATCGGAGACTCCTGCAGGATGCACGCCGCGCGCACGGGCGCGGCGCCAACGGGGAATTAGGGAGGCGCGCACGCCGCGCGCGGAAACGAACGCGCTGCCGGTGCGCTAGCCGCGGCGCGCAGTGGCCTGTTCTTCTTCCAGCGCTTTCACCCGCGCCGGCAGGAACGGATAGATCAGCCACTGGTAGGCGGCACCGCCGATCACGCCGCCGATCAGCGGGCCGACGATCGGGATCCACCAGTAGTTGTCGGCCGACGGCAGCGCCGAGGAGCCCCAGCCGGCGACGTAGGCGAACAGGCGCGGGCCGAAGTCGCGGGCCGGATTGATCGCCCAGGCTTCCAGATAGCCCATCGAGGCGCCGATGGTGGCAACCAGCAGGCCGATGATCAGCGCACCGGAGTTGGCGGTGGGAGCGGCCTCGTTGTAGCGCTCGGTGATGGCGAAGATGCCGAAGATCAGGAACGCGGTCAGGATCACCTGGTCGCGCAGCGCGTGCATCGGCGTGATCGCCAGGCCCGGCGCGGTGAAGAACACCCCGGCCGCGCCGCCGCCGGCGCGGGTGAGATGCTGGGCCTGGTTGTAGTGGTCGATCACCGGCGCGAACAGCAGGTAGACGATCCACGCGCCGAGAAACGCACCGATCACCTGCGCCACCCAGTACGGCAGCACCTTGGGCAAGGGGAAGCCGCGGTACAGCGCCAGCGCCAGGGTCACCGCCGGATTGGCGTGGGTGCCGGACACCGAGCCGGTGACGTAGATGGCGATGGTCACCGCCAGGCCCCAGGCGATGCACACGCCCCAGTAGGCGTGCTGGTACGGGCTGGGGTCGTAGAGCACGTACATGCATGCCACCGAGCAGCCGAAGGCGATGATGATCAGCATCGCGATCGCTTCGGAAATCAGTTCACCCACCAGTTGCCGGCTCATGCCCATGCCTCCCGGCCTGCCGTCGTTGCCGCTGTCGATCCACCCATGCCTGCCACCCTCCACGGTTGCGTCCAGGTTCGTGCGCCGCGGCGGGTGCCGGGCGCAGCGCGATTGTGCACGCGCCGCCGCGGCCCGAACGGGGCCGACGGCAGCGTTTAGATCATGCCGGTGCCGCGGCCAGCGTGGCCGGCGCCTGTTGCAGGTAGGCGACCAGACGCTGGCGGCCGGCGGGGTCCACGCGCAGGCCGAGCTTGCTGCGCCGCCACAGCAAGTCCTCGGCCTCCACCACCCATTCGTGCTCGCGCAGGTAGTCGACCTCGGCCTGGTACAGGTCGGCGCCGAAGTGCTGGCCCAGGTCGTGCAGCGAGGCGGCATCGCCCAGCAGTGTGTCCGCGCGGGTACCGTAGTTGCGCGCCAGCCGCTGCGCGGTGGCCTCGGCCAGCCACGGCCGCGCCGCGCGCAACTCGCGCGCCAGCGTGGCGATGTCGTTGCGCTCGCCGCCCGGCAGCGGCGCACCGTGCGCGGTCCAGGCCGGCGCCTTGCGCCCGGCATGCGCGGTCAGCCGGTCCACCGCCTCCTCGGCGAGCTTGCGGTAGGTGGTGAGCTTGCCGCCGAACACATTGAGCAGGGCCGCACCATCGCGCGTGTCCAGTTCCAGCAGGTAGTCGCGGGTGACCTCGGCAGCGTTGTCCTCCTCGTCGTCGAGCAGCGGGCGCACGCCGCTGTAGCTCCACACCACGTCGTCCGGGGCGATCTGCTTGCGGAAGTAGCGGTTGGCCGCCTCGCACAGATAACGCGTCTCCTCGCCGTCGATGCGCGGTGCGGCCGGGTCGGCGTGGTAGTCGACGTCGGTGGTGCCGATCAGGGTGTAGTCCTGCTCGTAGGGAATGGCGAAGACGATGCGCCGGTCCGGCTGCTGGAAGATGTAGGCATGGTCGTGTTCGAACAGCCGCGGCACCACGATGTGGCTGCCCTTGACCAGGCGCAGCGCGTGGTCGTGGCCGACGTGCGCCACCTCGTCCAGGAACTGCACCGCCCACGGCCCGGCGGCGTTGACCAGCGACCGCGCGCGCAGTTCCTCGCGGCGGCCGTCGGCGTGCTGCAGTTGCACCTGCCACACACCATCGACGCGGCGCGCGCCGACACAGCGGGTGCGGGTGAGGATGCGCGCGCCGCGCTGGGCGGCGTCCATCGCATTGAGCACCACCAGCCGCGCGTCCTGCACCCAGGCGTCGGAATAGACGAAACCGGTGCGGAACTCCTCGAGCAGCGGCGCGCCCACCGGGTGCGTGCGCAGCGCCAGGCGCCGCGAGCCCGGCAGGGTGCGGCGGCCGCGGCCCAGGTGGTCGTACAGGAACAGGCCGGTGCGGATCATCCACGCCGGGCGCAGGTGCGGCTGGTGCGGCAGCAGGAAGCGCAGCGGCCAGATGATGTGCGGAGCCAGCCGCAGCAGCACCTCGCGCTCGGCCAGGGCCTTGCCGACCAGGGCGAACTCGTACTGCTCCAGGTAGCGCAGGCCACCGTGGATCAGCTTGGTGCTGGCGCTGGAGGTATGCGCGGCCAGGTCGTCGCGCTCGCACAGGCACACCGACAATCCGCGGCCCACCGCGTCGCGGGCGATGCCCACGCCGTTGATGCCGCCACCGACCACCAGCACATCGTAGGTCTCACGCATAGCCGACTCCGGAAGTGTCGTGTCCGGCCCGGCAACAGTGGCCGAGCGCAGAACTGAGGACGAAAAGATCGTAAACGAACATTTCCGAACATATCACGCTGCACTGCAGCGTGGCGTCGACGGCATCCTGCAAACCGGCCGTAACCCGCCAGCGGCTTAGCTCAGAGACAGCCGGGCGGGCGCGCGGGGCCGCTGCGGCGCGATGACCGCGCCACATCACGCAACATTAACGAAACAATCCGAACACACGCCCTGTGGCCACCCCGGCGGCGGCAAGGCCGGTCTCGCTCAGTCCGCGGCCGCATCCAGCGCCGGCGCGCCCCGGTCGGCCGCATCGCCCTCGGCGACGAACACGCGGGTGCCGGCCGCCTCCAGCACCGCGGCCAGCTCGGCCGGCGGCGCGCGATCGGTGAACCAGGCGTGCACCCGCCCGATCGGCCCCAGCCGGACCATGGCGTTGCGGCCGAGCTTGCTGTGGTCGGCAGCCAGGAACACCTGCCGCGAGTGCTCGATGATCGCCTGCGCCACCCGCACTTCGTGGAAGTCGAAGTCCAGCAGGGTGCCGTCCGGATCGATGCCGGAAATGCCGATCACGCCGAAGTCCACCTTGAACTGGCGGATCAGCTCGATGGTCGCCTCGCCGGTGACGCCCTGGTCGCGGCCGCGCACGCGCCCGCCGGCCACCATCACCTCGAAGCTGGGGTTGGCGCTCATCATCACCGCGACGTTGAGGTTGTTGGTGATCACGCGCAGGCCGCTGTGGCCCATCAGCGCGCGCGCCACGTCCTCGTTGGTGGTGCCGATGTTGATGAACAGCGAGGCGTCGTCGGGTATGTGCTGCGCCAGCAGCGTGGCGATGCGCCGCTTCTCCTGCGCCTGCAGCGACTTGCGCGCCGTGTAGGCCAGGTTCTCCACGCTGGACGGCAGGCTCACCCCACCGTGGTAGCGGCGCAGCACGCCGGCCTCGCACAGCAGGGTCAGGTCGCGACGGATGGTCTGCGGCGTCACCTCGAAGCGCGCCGCCAGCCCTTCCACCTCGGCATAGCCCTGCTGGCGCACCAGCGCCACCAGTTGCTCCTGGCGCGGATTCAGCGCGGACACCGCGCTCGGCTTGGGAATCGAATGGTCCATGCGCCGATGATGGCGCATGCGCCCGCGGATGCAACCGCGCCGCGTGCACACCCTCGGTGAACCGCAGCCATGGCCCGGGCCTGCGCGGTCTACGCGCCGATGCGGGCCAGCGCCTAGACTAGCGCCCCTCGCCGGGCCTCCCGCACTCCCACACCCGCCATGCTCAACAACGACATCCTGCGCTCCATCCGCTACATGCTCGACCTGAGCGACCAGAAGATCGTCGATCTGGCGCACCTCGCCGATCCCGCATTTCCGATCGACAAGGCGCAGATCCCGGCGTGGCTGAAGAAGGAGGACGAAGACGGCTTCGTCGAATGCAGCGACGCGGTGCTGGCGCATGTGCTGGACGGGCTGGTGTTCCACTACCGCGGCCGCGACGAGAGCCTGCCGCCGCGCCCGGTGGAAGCGCGCATCACCAACAACGTGGTGCTGAAGAAGCTGCGCGTGGCGTTCCAGCTCAAGGACGTGGACATGCACCAGATCTTCGACGCCGCCGGTTTCCCGGTGTCCAAGCCGGAACTGTCGGCGCTGTTCCGGCAGCCGGAGCACAAGAATTTCCGCCTGTGCGGCGACCAGTTGCTACGCAACTTCCTCAAGGGCCTGACCCTGCGCGTGCGCGGCGCCGGCTGAGCCGCGTCCTTGGCTGCACCAGGGCGCGGCCGTCGCCGCGGGACCGGTCTTCCACACGCCGGCCATCGCGAATCGGTAGGATGCGCGCATTCCGCCACCGTGGCGGCGCGGCCGGCTTCCGGTCCTGCCGCCTCCCGTTTCGTTCCGAGGGTCCCCATGAAGCTAGAGGCGCTGTTCGACCAGTTGCACACCCTGCCGACCATTCCCCAGGTGGCGCAGGACCTGATCCTGCAGTTCGATGCGCCGGGCACCAGCCTGGACGCGGTGGCGCGCAACATCGAGCGGGACCCGGTGATCGCGGCCAAGGTGCTGCGGCTGGCCAATTCGGCGCGCTTCCGCGGCGCGCGCGACTCCACCACGGTGGAAGACGCGGCGCTGCGCCTGGGCTTCAACACCTTGCGCACCCTGGTGCTGGCCTCCTCGGTGACCGGCGCGTTCCATGCCCCGGCGCATTTCGACCTGCGCGCGTTCTGGCTGCACAGCTTCGAAGTGGCCGGCGTGTGCCGGCTGCTGGCGCGGCAGAAGGGCCTGGACGCGGAGACCGCGTTCACCTGCGGCATGATGCACAACATCGGCGAACTGCTGATCCAGACCGGCGCGCCCGACTACGCCGCACAACTGCACCCTGACGCCTCCTCCAGCGGCCGCGCTGCCGACGAGACCGTGCAACTGGGCTTCGGCTACCCGGAAGTGGGCGCCGAGCTGGCGCGGCGCTGGCACCTGCCGCAGGTGATCCAGACCGCCATCGCCTTCCAGGCGCGGCCGCTGCAGGCCCCGGAAGGCGAGCCGATGCCGAAGGTCGTCGCCCAGGCCGCGCTGGTCGCCGACGCGCTGGAGCGCCACGGCGGCGCCAACGACCAGGCGCGGCAGGCGGTGACCGGCCCGTTGCTGGACGACGTGGATCTGGACGCGTTGTTCGCCGCGCTGCCGGACGTGATCGAGGCCGATCGCGCGTTTACCGAGATGTTGAAGTAAGGGAAGACGTGCCGCCGCGTCGGTCACACCGCCCGACGGCATAGCGGGAAACTGCGTCTTTCCGATTCTGCCGCACCCTCATCCGGCGCTACGCGCCACCTTCTCCCGGTGGGAGAAGGGGTGGTTTGCGGCGTTTGCCACCGCGCGAGGGCGTCGGCGGCACCGTAGTGGCAGCGCGCGGCTTGCGCGCTTTCGGCGTCTTGGCGGTTGCCGTTTTTGTTGCGCCTTTCTTTTTTGTTGCCGGCGCTGGCGTCGTCGACTTCGCCTTGGTCCTGGCCGTCGCCTTGTCCTTGGTTCGCGCTGCCGCCTTCTCCGCCAACGACGTCGCGCCAGATGCGGAGGTGCGTGTGGTCTTCGTCGCCTTGGCGCCCTTCGTGTTTCCTTCAGCGCCCGCGTCACCGCGCTTCGGCTTCGCCCGCGACGCAGCTGCACCGCGGGCCGGCGCCGCGCCCAGCACGACCCAGGTCGGCGCATGGTCGCTGGCATGCGGCAGGTCGCGCACCCAGCGGTCCACGCCAGCATCGCGCAGGCGCGCGGCCAGCGGTGGATTCAGCAGCAGGTGGTCGATGCGCAGCCCGGCATCGCGCTGCCAGTGCTGGCGGAAATAATCCCAGAACGTGTACACGCGGCGCTCGCCGTGCACCTGGCGCAGACTGTCGGTCCAGCCCTGCGCCAGCAGTTCGGCATAGGCCTGGCGGCTTTCCGGTTGCAGCAGCGCATCGCGCCGCCATGAGGCCGGGTTGTAGATGTCCGCATCGGTGGGCACCACGTTGAAGTCGCCGATCAAGGCGACCGGATGCGGCAGCGCCACCAGGTGCTGCGCATGCCGCTGCAGCCGCGCGAACCAGTCCAGCTTGTAGTCGAACTTCGGACCCGGGCGCGGATTGCCGTTGGGCAGGTACAGACAGCCGACCAGCACGCCGTGCGCCATCGCCTCGATGTAGCGGCTCTGGGTGTCGCGCGGATCGCCGGGCAGGCCGCGCCGGCTCTCGACCGGATCGCAACCCCTGGCCAGCAGCGCCACGCCGTTCCAGCTCGACTGCCCCATCCACACCGCGCCGTAGCCGGCGGCATGCAGCTCGGCCAGCGGAAAGCCGGCATCCACGCTCTTGAGCTCCTGCAGCCCGACGATGTCCGGCGCCTCGCGCTGCAGCCACTGCAGCAGCTGCGGCAAGCGGCTGCGGATGCCGTTGACGTTGTAGGTGGCGATCTTGAGCGTCTTCATCCGGCGCGCCTGCAGAATCTGCCATCACCTTGGCCCCGCTACCCTCGTCGCATCGTGAAAACGGGAACCGCCGCATGACCCCGCTCGACAAACCCTTGCGCCGCGCACTGGAGATCGACGGCGTGCACTACACCCTGACCGTGGATCCGGACGGCCTGAGCTCACCGAGAAAGGTCGTCGCAAGGGCCTGGACTTGCGCTGGAGTGCGCTGGTCAGCGGCGACGCGGCATTGGCGACCGCGCTGCAGGCCTCATTGGCCGATCGCCCGGGCAAACGCTGAGCGCGAGCGCGGCCGGCGACACGCCCGGGCCACGCGGGCAGGCATGGCCACCGATGGTGCTATCGTCGCGCCATCGGCAACCAGCAGGGAGCGGGCGGATGCGCAAGCGCAGCGATGAGGCGTTCGAAAACGGGCAGACGCGCCCCCGGCACGCCCGATGGCGCATGGGCGCGCTGCTGCTCGCCCTGCTGCCGCTGGCGGCTTACGCCGCGCCGGACGTGCCGGACAGCCTGCGCGTGTCCAGTACCAACACCTACGCCGCGGGCACGCCCGAATGGCGCCAGGTGCGCGATTGGCTGGCGCAGCATCGGCCATCGGACGCCGGCCCGGCGCGGGCCCAGAACCTGGAGCGACTCGGCCCGCTGATGCTGACCTACGCACGTGCGCTGCACGGCGTGCCGACCCAGGCGCCGGTAGCGCTGCCGCTGCCCGACCAAGGCGCGCCCGGCGACAGCATCGCCATCGCCAGCTGCATCGACGGCCTGCGCCAATCGTGGATCTACGGCGTTGAGGAAGCATCCATGCATGACTGGACGCTGACGTCGTTCGCCATCTCACAGCGTGCGGACTGCACACAGGCGACAGCGCGCGCTGAGCCGGCGACCCCAGCAGACTCTGCAAGCGCGGCATCGGCGCACCGCTAGTCACTTGCCATGGCTCGGTGAGCGCGGTTGACTCGCAGGAGCGGCTCCAGCCGCGACGAACGAAGCAGGCCAGCCATCCGTCCCTGGAAGCAGTCGGGACTGAAGTCACTCCCACAGTGCCCCCAGCCAGCACCTCGCCGGTTCCTGTGGGAGCGGCTTCAGCCGCGACGCGCGGAGCAAACAGCACGCCGGACCGCAAGCAGGTCACCCGTGGATGCTGAAGTACACACGCCTCGGCTACCATCGCCGCGGGCGCGCCGCCGCGCGTGCCGACCGTGTCCTCACCTGCGATCCCGATGCCTTCCGCTTCGCCTCGACATGCTGCAGACGCCCCGACTGGCCGCGTGCGCGCCATCGTCCGACTCGCCGTCTGCATCGCGGCCAGCGTGCTGCTGATCCCCCCGCAGTGGCTGCTGATGCGCTTCACCCGCGGCCGCGCCGCGTTCGTGCTGCCGCGGCTGTGGTTCGGCTGCCTGCGGCGCGCGTTGGGCATTCGCGTCGAGGTGGTGGGCACGCCGCGCGACGCGGGCGGGACGCTGTTCGTCGGCAACCACATCTCCCACTTCGACATCGTGGTGCTGGGCAGCCTGCTGCGCGCGCGCTTCATCGCCAAGAACGATATGGAACGCTGGCCGGGCATGCGCCACATCGGCGCGCTGGCGCAGACCGTGTTCATCAGCCGGCGCCGCCAGGATGCGGCCGCGGTGGCCGCCGCCGTGGCGGCGCAACTTCGCCCGGATCACGACGTGGTGCTGTTCGCCGAGGGCACCACCTCCTCCGGCGAGCGGGTGGCGCCGTTCAAGTCCAGCCTGTTCTCGCTGTTCCTCAGTGCCGACCCCAACGCGCGGTGCTGGACGCTGCAGCCGTTCACGCTGGACGTGCGCAGCGTCGACGGGCACCCCATCGCGCAAGGCGGCGATCGCGATGCCTACGCTTTCTACGGCGAGATGCAGGCCGGTGCGCACGTCGCGCACTTCCTGCGCCTGTCCGGTGCGGTGGTCAGGGTGACCTTCCACGCGCCGATCGCTGTGGCGCCGGGCAGCGACCGCAAGGCGCTGGCTGCGCAGTTGCACGGCATCGTGGCGTCGGCGCTGCCCAGCGCGCCGGCGGATGCCGCTGCGGCCTCGTAGGCCGCCACTACCCAACACTGGGCGCGCGCTTGGGCAGCGCACGATGACGCGTCAGTGCGCGGTGTCCGGTGCCACCGGCTCCGGCAGGCGCACCACCGCGTACTGCTTGCGGAATTCCATAGCGCCCAGCGCCGGCCAGGTCTCGGCGTAACGGCGCAGGCAGGCCACGCCGTCGGGAAAGTCCTCGCCGTTGACCCGGCAATCGGCCGCCACCTCGCCGTCGGCGTCGCGCGAGGCGAACAGGCGGATGCCGAGCATGCGCTGATCCCGCTGCAGCAACGGCATCAAGGCGTCCAGGCTGTTGGTGAACAGGCAGCACGGGCAGAACGCGTGTTCGGTGTCCTCGCCCGCCGCGGCCCGCGCGGCGTCGCCATTCATGTGCGCCACCGGCCCCAGCACCACCGTGCGCCGCAGCGCCGACTCGGTCGTGGCCGAGGCGGGGAACTCCATCTGCAACGTCATGCAGCGCGCATCGGCCGGCGCGGCCACCGCCTCCGACAGCGCCACCAGATCGGTGCGCGCCCAGGTTGTGAAGCCCGAAGCCAGGCTCGCGTCGGTGTCCTCGCCGATGGAATGCTGGAACTCGACGATCCCGTCGGGGAACAGGCTGCGGTGATGCACGCGAATGCAGCTGGCCGTGCGCACGCCCTTGCGCAGCTCGGCCAGATCCACCAATTCGGTGAGCAGTTGCAGGCCGTTGCCGAGCACGACCACCTCGTCGTGCAGGGTCGCCGCATGCCCCTCGCGCTGCAGCACCTGCAGCAAGAGCTGCTGCAGTGCATGGCGCGGCTGCGCCTCGGGCGCGGGCTCCGGCGCTGCAGCCTCGTGGGTGGTATCGGCCCCGCGTGGCGAGGTGCGGGACAACAGGCGTCGCAGTCGATCGATCATCCTTGCTCCAGGGCGTCCAACGCGCCATTGATCGCCGGAAGTATGCGCAGTCGCCCGCGGCCACGGCAACCGGCGACGCCACGCCGCCCCGGCGACCAGCGGGCCATGGAACGGCGCCAGGGGCCTTGGCGTCTCTCGCGTCGCACGCCAACCGCAGCACATCCACGGCCACCGCGCCGCGTCTCGCAGCGGCGGACGGCCCCCGGTGCAGCGGCCATCGGCGCGCCGCACCGACACAGCGTCTGTCAGCGCCTGGCCGCCTCGCACAGCTTGCGGTTGAACCAAGTGGACTTGGCGATCGGCAGGTAGGCGTCCCAGTCGCTGGGCGGCAGCATGGTGCTCTGCTTTTCCAGTTCCGCCTGGAACGAGGCCTCGTCGTGGCTGCGGCCGGCCAGGGTGCCGTCCAGCGTCGCCAGGCATTCCTGCGGCCGGCCCAGGCGCAGCAACGTGATGGCGCGGTCGTTGGCGAAGCGGTCGCGATCGAGCCAGTTGAGGAAGCCGCCACACTCGCCTGCGAACGCCTGCATGCCGGCCAGCGCCTTGTCGTAGCGCTTGCCGCGATAGTCCTGCAGATACGCCTCGCGCCGCCGGCTGCTGGCCGCGGCGGTGCAGCCGGCCGGCAACTGCAGGTAGTCGCCCTCGAAGCTGGCGCGCATGCCGCAATAGTCGCGGCAGCTTTCCTCGGTCAGCGCGGCCACGTTGAACCCGCCCGGCACCGGCTTGAAGGCGAGCTTGCACGGCACGTCGCCGGCATCGTTCACCTCCGCCTTGTCGCCCTGCAGCGTGCCCGACAGCGAGCAGGTGTGGCCGTTGGCGCCGACCGACAACAGGTCGAACTGGAGCGCGCCGCCCTTCTCGATGACCCGCATGCTGCCCCAGCCTTCCTTGGTGCTGTATTCGCCGGGTGCGGGGCCGGCCGCCGCCGCGGCGAACGCCACCAGCCCCACCAGCATCGCGCTCCATCCGTATCGCCGTGCCATCGCCTGTTCCTGCCTTCGATCAGAGCCGGCAAGTGTGCGGCATCGCCGCGGCGGCGGACCAGTACCGATGTCGCATCCCGACAGCAACGGCCTGTGCGACTCAGCGCAGCGGCACGCGCGAGCGGAACTCGGACAGAAACAGGCCGCGGAGCCAGCGATGCGCAGCATCGTGCTCCAGGCGCGGATGCCACAACATCGATACGGTGATGGGCTCGGTGACCACCGGCAGCGCGAACGTGCAAGCAGGCTCGCGCAGCATGTCGGGCTGCGCCGCCATGAACGAGGCCGGCACCAATGCGATCAAGTCCGAGCCGCCCGGCTGGGTGCGCACCGACATGGGCAGGCCGCAGGCGCGCCTGTCCATCGACGACAGCATCCCGTCCCTGCTCCACACCATCGATGCCGCCCATGGCCGCGGCGGCCTGCACTACCTGGATTACCTGGGCCGCGTGGTGCCGTGGTAGAGGACGCCGCGTGATCGGCCGCAGGCCTGCATCGGCGAAGCTTTCGATCGATCGCGCCGCGCCTGCAAGGACGAACCGCGGCTCAGCCGGCGTCGGACAGCGCCAGGGCCAGCGCCGCATCCTCCGACAGCGGCCGTGACAGGAAATACCCCTGCACCAGATCGACCTGCAGCTCGCGCAGCGCGTCCAGTTCCTGCGCCGTCTCCACACCTTCGGCCACCACCCGCGTGCCGATCTCGTGGGCGAAGTTGGTCAGCCCCTTGGCCAGCGCGCGGCGGCTGCGGTCGGAATGGATGCACTGGGTGATGCTCATGTCGAGCTTGATGACGTCCGGCTGCAACTGCAGGATGTGGCGCATGCTGGCGTAGCCGGCACCGGCATCGTCCACCGCCACCTGCGCGCCGCGCTCGCGCAGCGGTGCCAGCGCCTGCGCCAGCGCCTGGTAGTTGCGCACGATGGCGTGCTCGGTGATCTCCAGGGTCAGGCGCGTCACCTCGGTGTCGTCGCCGAGCAGCCCCGCCAGGGACGCGGACATGATCAGTTCCGGCGACATGTTCACGCTGAGCCGGTACTGCGGCGGGAAGCGCCTCAGATACGCCAGCGCCTTGGCCAGCACGTGCAGCTCCAGGCGAATGCCGACACCGGCCAGTTCGGCCTGCTGGAACCACTGCGCAGGCCCACGTTGCGGCACGACGTCGAAACGCGACAGGCACTCGAATCCATGCAGGAGCAGCCCCTGCAGCGCGAACACCGGCTGGAACACGATGCGCGGCGCACCCGCCGCCAGCGCGCCGTCGATCTCGTCGATCATCGCCTGCCGTTCCAGCTTGTGCGCCTCCACCTCGTGCAGGCGCAGCGCGAAGATCTCGGCGAACGCACGCAACATGCCGATGTCGCGCTCGCCCAGGTCGTGCCTGGGCAGGAAGCTGAAACAGCACAGCGTGCCGTAGATCCGCCCGCCCACCTGGATCGGCACGCTCATGTGCGCGCCGATCGGGATCTGCCACGTCGCCGGGATGCACTGCGCCGCCGGCACCAATGAGGTATCCGGAATGAGCTGCGGCAACTCGCCGCGGACCACGCCCATGCAGTAGCCGTCGGCGAACGGCAGGATCTGGCCTTCGTGGATCGGCCCGTCGGGCGGCCCGTCCACGTGATCCAGCACGCGGTCGGTTTCCCGGAAGCGCGACAGGAACGCCACGTCCATGCCCAGGTGCAGGCGCACCACGCGCAGGCAGCGACGCAGTTCGCGGTCGCTGATCTCGCCCGACAGCAGCTCGAACAACGGATGAGGTTCTGGCAGATCCTCGGTCGACGCCATCCCGCTTCTCCCCTGAAAGCGTTGCGACCCGCGCTGCGCGCGCCGCGCACGGCGCTGCGCCGTGGGCGAGGTGATCGAGCAGCGGGAACCCGGACCTTCCCCCGTTGTCCAGCGGGCGACACGTCCTTGTTGTTCGACTCTAAAGCGTGACATACAGCAGCGAAAGCGCAGGCCCGTTCAGGAATCAAGCTGTCTACGGCAGCGACCGCTTCGGTGAGTCCGCCGCCGCGAATCCAGCCAACGGGCGGGCGACCACCGGCGCTGGAGTGATCAGGCATGGTGGCCGACGCCGTGTCGTCGATGGAATGGGCGGCCGGGCTCGCGCATGCCGACGCTGCGACCAGCCGGTGCACGTCACCCTGCCGGCGCGCGCGCCCAGCGCATCAGACGTAGACCATCAATCCCAGCAAATCCAGCGCGGCATGCGCCACGATCGCCGGCCACAGCCGCCCGGTGCGCGCCACCCACCAGCCCAGGATCAGCCCTATCACCACGATGGCGATGGTGCCGACCGGCCCCTGATAGAGGTGGTACGACGCGCGGATCGCCACGCTCACGTTCACCGCGAACGCCGGGCTGTGCCGCCGCTCCAGCGCGCGGATCACGTAGGCGCAGACGAACACTTCCTCGAAGATCGGATTGAGCAGCGAGACCAGCACCACCACGCCGGCCGACAGCGGCCCGGCCACCATCGCGTCCATCGACGGATTCACCTCGGCCGCCACGCTGTCGTTCAACAGGTTCAACGGATAGGTCGCCACCACGCAGGCGGCCAACAGCGCCAGGCCCACGCCGATGTCGCGCGCCTGCCACTGCAGCCCCAGCACCTGCGCCGTCCAGCCACGGAACCACAGCGTCGGCAGCAACAGCGCCAAGACCAGCAGCTCGTAGAACACCATGCCCCACAGGCTCGCGTCGGAGAACGCAGGCGCCGCCACCGGCGCCAGCACCGCCAGCGCACTCCAGTAGATCGGCAACCCGAACGCCACTGCCGTGACCAGCAGTAGTTCACCCCAACCGCCTGACGGTTCCCCACGTCCCTGCATCCACACCCCCCTGTCGTTCGCTGCGCGCCGGAACGGCGTCGTCGCCGCTTCCCACCAGGGGCGTACCGTAGCAGGGTGGCATGACCGGGGACATCGGTGGCGGCGTCATGCGGCGGCGTGCAGTTCAACCCGGCGCGGCGTTATGCGCGCGGCACGGCGCGCATACCAATCCAGTCAAGCTAGTACAGCGCGTCCCGGGTGCGCTGCGGCAGTTCCCGGTCGTAGGTCTCGGCGTCGAACGCGCCATCGGCCAGATGCGCGTGCATGGTGCCGGGGCTGGGCAGGCGATCGCGCGGCAGGTGCCGCGCTGGGTCCCACAGCTGCGAGCGCACGATCGCCTTGGCGCAGTGGAAGTACACCGCCTCGATGTGCACCACGATCACGCTGCGCGGCAAACGCTCGCCGACCGCGAACCGCACCAACAGCTCCGGATCGACCCGGATCTCCGCACGGCCATTCACGCGCAAGGTCTCGCCGATACCGGGAATCAGGAACAGCAACGACAGCCGCGGATCCTGCAGCAGGTTGCGCAGGGTATCGATGCGGTTGTTGCCCGGCCGATCCGGCAGCGCCAGCGTGCGTGCATCCAGCATCTGCACGAATCCCGGCGTATCGCCACGCGGTGAGCAGTCTAGGCCCTCGACGCCGGCCGAGGCCAGCACTACGAACGGCGATGCTTGCACGAACGCTTGGTAGTCGGCATTCAGATGGTCGATTTGTTTGCGTACGGCGCGCTCGACTGGTTGGGCATATAGGGCTTCGAGGGCGTCGGGAGTGGTGATACGAGAGTCCATATTGGCATGCTATCCATATGCTCGCGTGGCGGCCGCGATGATCCATCTCTGCACGCCCCTGTCAGGAATGGAGGCGGGGTCCAACATTCTACTCTGACCCCAGTAGCTAGACTCAGGGACAGGCAGGCCTTGCGGCCTCCGCGTACCGCCTGCCATTACACATGCGAGCTATCGCCCACGAGAATGCCGGGCAAAAAAACGCCTGGCATCGAAGATGGGCGCTGGTGCGCCTGAGTGATCGGGCTGCCAAGCCCGGCTGCGTGATTTGATGCAACGAGCTTAGTAATCACCTCAACCCAAGATGGTTGTCAACAATCTCCGATGAAACGCAACTGATTGTCTACGCAATAGAGGCAGCCTTGAGATTTATAAGAAGGATGCTTCGCTATTCAGATTGCAAGAGTTACCCCATTGTGGCTAAACTCGTTCAGAGGGTTGCCCAAAGGGCCTTTAAACGAGCAGGACGGAAATATGGCTGATTGGATTTCGGCATGCTTAAGACCAGCGTAGGCACTTTCGACGGCGCAAGCTGGGAAACGCTTTGCCAGCAGGTTTTTAAAAAGAAGTACTCTACGGACGGATATCAACACATTCCGGCGTCTCCCGGGGACTTCGGACTTGAAGGCTACTGCTCTTCTACTGGACATGCCTTTCAATGTTACTGCCCTGATAATCACTACACGCGAAAGGAGCTCTATGAGCACCAGCGTGACAAAATCACAACAGATCTAAATAAATTAAAAACATACCAAAGCCAACTAAGCAGAATTTTCGGGGACACAAAGATTTCTGTATGGCGCCTAGTCACCCCAGAGATTGGCGACAACGCCTTGATTATGCATGCTCGAGCCAAAGAGAAAGAGGTTCGATCCTGGGGTTTACCTTTTCTCACGGACGACTTCACCATCCAACTTCATGATGCAGACTACTATCTTTTAGAGATCAACGAAATCCGGTCCGCGGCAGGAGAGGGTTTAGATTTCGGCACGGGACCAGCTGCTCTTGCCGCGTTGGAAGAATTGCAAGAAGTCTATGAAAAGAACGTCCTAAGGAAGAGCAAAGCCAGGCTCGCACCGAAGGCTAACACTCTGAACCATGCGTCGACAGTTGCAAAACTACATCAAATAACTCTCGACAGCTTTTTAGAATCAGATGGTTATTTTCGACGAATCGAAAAGAATGCTCCGACGCTCTATTTCAAACTTGCTAGACTAATTAGCGAATTCGAACATCGCGTCCAAGAGCAAGCAATGACTTGGACTGGCACCCCTGAAGACCTAACCATCAAGCTTCGCCAAGATCTTGAGAAGCGGCTTATGGGTATTGGCTCTGAGATGACCGAGACTACGGCGGATGCCGTGGCGAGATACATGGTTGCTCGTTGGCTCGCAATTTGTACACTCGACTATGAATGAACCAACTCGCCTGCACTTTCGCCGCCGGCCGACTCCGATTCTTCCGGAGCACCGCCCTATGTACAAGATCGCACAGCTGATCTTGGTACTCCACATAGCATCACGCGCGAACAGATGCAGCCTGACAAAGCTGCATCTTTTTAACTGGGCATTTAAGGCTCCAGAACGTGGACAGCGCCTGTCTCAAGCTGCGAGATCGAAGAGCCTCAATGTACCCGCGTGGGGCTTCGATCCCGCCCTAGCTATCGCTTTACGATATGCGACCGCTGAAGGTCTTGTAATCGCAGCTAGAAGTGGGTATGAGCTAAGTGACATGGGTAAAATTTTTGCGAAATCGATCATGGAAAAGCCTGGCGTCTTGGAGTCCGAGAAAGAACTCCTTAAAGAAATTGGAAAAAACATCAGTGAAAGCATGGTTGATGAAGTGGCCAAGGGATGGGATGCGAAGTGATCATTAGAGCATTACGACTACAGATTCAGACTCAGAAAGGGCTCTTTGGATTCGCCTTCTTGTTTTCCCGCCAATTAACAGTTATACGCGGAGGAAACTCAAGCGGGAAGAGCACATTCTTCAATTCACTTCTCTACTCCATTGGCATGGAAGAACTAGTGGGAGGAAAGGGGGCTCAAGTACTTCCTTATGCGGTTCGAGACTACTTCGATCATCAAGGAGAAAAGATAGAGATAATTTCTTCTGAGATACTGGTTGAGATCGAGAATCGTGATGGCGATATTGCCACCCTGCGGAGAGCGATTCGCGATAATAACCGCGATAGCAAACTAGTCGAAATTGTTCACGCCGCAGTTCTGACAGAAGCGCTCTCCTTCGAAAATACCACGCCCACTTACCTTCATGACCCTGGTAGCGCCCAAAAAGGCGAGGGTTTCTTTTATTTTCTTGAAAGATTTCTAAAAATTGATCTTCCGAAAGTAGCTACGACCAATGGACCAGAGGTAAAACTCTACATTCAGACAATTTTTGCAGCTCACGCCGTAGAACAGAAGCGTGGATGGACTGATTACATTGCAAACATCCCGCTCTATGGAATTCGTGATGCGCGCGCACGCGTAGCCGAGTATATACTGGGCCTTGGTGTTTTTGAAACGATCTCATTGCGGAACCGGCTGAACGCCGAAGCCGTTACCATTGATCATAATTGGCGAAGAACCCTAGATGAGCTTCAACGAGAAGCAGCGACACTAGGCTTTGTCTTGGCAGACGTCCCCCCTCAACCTAAGGCAACATTCAATCCCGAACAAGTCAGACTCTTCCGAACCATTGAGTCTGGCACCATTTTCTTAGCCGATTACATTGCAAAGCTTCTTACTGAGCACCAAGAGCTACGCAGAAAATCAGATTCTTCCACAGATTCTAACAACCTCAATCACCTCAAAGAACTAGAAGCGACCGAGCAGGAAATACAATCTCTAAGCGTGATGCATGAGAGAGCGACTTCAAACTTGTCGCTTCAGCGAGCATCTTTGGCAGAGTATGAAGAGCTCTTAAGGGAGGCCAAAAATGATTTGGACAGGAACAAAGCCGCTCAAAAATTGCAGGAATTGGGAGCCAGTCAAGCGATAGAACTGGCCACAGGCATTTGCCCAACATGCCATCAGTCTGTTGAGGACAGCCTATTAGGAGAAACTCTGACCGGCCCCCAGATGGACCTCCAAACTAACATCGGTTATTTGGAGAGCCAAAGCAGGATGCTTCAACGACAGATTTCTGGAGTTACAGAGGGCATCAAAGAGTCATCGGCAACAATCGCGGGGCTTGCTGCTCAGCTGGCATCGAAGCGCGACCACATGATCGCGCTTCGAAATGATCTTGGTTCGTCAGCATCGCAATCAAAAGCCAACTTGCGCAGACAAGTAAAAATTGAGATAGAGGTTGAACGCTTACAGAAATTAGAAAGTGACGCAGTGCGTCAGTCGAGTGTCCTGAAGAGTATTTCGGACAGACTTGCAGCCAACCAGCTCGCACGGCGCAATCTGCCATCCAAGCAATACACCGAGGCTGATGAACAAAAAATTTCTATCTTTGAAAAGAACTTTCGTGCAAATGCCGGATCATTTGGTTATGAGAGTGTCTCAAACATTTCAGAAATACAAATCAACCGCGACTCCTTAGTGCCTGGCCTTGCTCAGATTGAGCTGCGTGAGATACTGAGTAAGCAGTCCAAAACTGATATTAAAGCTGATTCTAGCGCTAGCGATTTTGTTCGACTGATCTGGAGCTATTTGCTAGGACTTTATCAGACTTCAGCAAATAAATATTCGCCAGGAAATCACCTGGGCCTAATACTTTTTGATGAGCCCGGCCAGCATTCGATGCGCTGGGAAAGCCAGCGCGAGCTTTTACTGCGCCTCGCTGCAGAGACAGGCTTGCAGAGCATTGTGGCTGCGTCTTTCGACGAATCAGAAAGCGTCTTCAATGATGTCACGGAAGGCGTTGAGCATCGGCTAATTGACTGGGAAGGAAAGCTAATTCAACCTCTTTGAATATTTGGCAAAATTCAACTTTTCGCACCCGAATAAATTTAAGCCTCACCCGCACTTCGAATACCCACAATTCAAACAAGTCGCACACCCATCCATAATGACGAGCGCCTTGGTATTGCACTTGTGGCACATCGTGGCCGACGGCGGGAAACTCGCGCCGTCGCCGGTGACGGCGATGTCCTCTTCGTGGTCGGCGGTGGAGTCGGCGGACACCGCCCCCTCATCCGCCCTGCGGGCACCTTCTCCCGCAGGAGAAGGAACCACCTTGCTCACTTCACTGTTTTTTTTTGAGCGCTCTTCGTACTGCTTGCGCTTCTCGGCGATCAGCGCGCGCTGGTGGTCGCTCATTTCCGGGTCGTGCAGCAGGCCGATCGACTTCATGTGCTCTTCGACGATGCTGCCCAGTTCGGCGACCAGCGACGGCATGTACACGCCACCGGCCTTGAAGTAGCCGCCCTTGGGGTCGAACACGGCCTTCATCTCGTCGACCAGGAAGGTCACGTCGCCGCCCTTGCGGAACACGGCGGACATGATGCGGGTCAGCGCCACGATCCACTGGAAATGCTCCATGGACTTGGAGTTGACGAAGATTTCGAACGGGCGGCGCAGTTCGTGTTCGGTGCCGGCGTTGAGCACGATGTCGTTGAGGGTCACGTACATGGCGTGTTCCACCAACGGCGACTTGATCTTGTAGGTGCTGCCGATCAGCACGTCCGGGCGCTCGATGCGCTCGTGCATGTGGATGATGTTGTCCGCCGGCGCTTCGGCCTCGGCGGTGGCACGGTCGATCGACGAAGCGGGCACCGCGGCGGCGGCGTCGCGCGCCTTGTCCTCGGGGGTGACGACGGCGTAGCCCTTGATTTTCTGGTCGATCTTGATGGCCATGAGGCGTGCGTTCCTGGAAGGCGGAGCGGGACGGGCGTGGGCCCGGCCTCTCTCCCGCGCACGGGAGAGAGGGTGCGACGGGACGGCTTACTTCTTGGCGCGGGTGGCCGCGGCCTTCTTGCCGGCGGCCTTGCGCACGGCGGTCTTCTTCACGGCGGCGCTCTTCTTGGCGACCTTGGCGGTGCTCTTCTTGACCGCCTTGGCGACCTTCTTCACCGCTTTCTTGGCGACGGTCTTCTTCGCTGCAACCTTCTTCGCCGCTTTCTTCACTGCCTTCTTGGCAACGGCCTTCTTGGCGGCGACCTTCTTGACCGCCTTCTTCGGCGCGGCCTTCTTGGCGGTCACTTTCTTGGCCGGAGCCTTCTTCGCAACGGCCTTCTTGGCAGCGGCCTTCTTCGCCGGTGCCTTCTTCGCAGCCGCCTTCTTGGCGGTCTTCTTGCCGCCCTTGGTCAGCGCGGCCGCTTCGGCCTGGGCGCTGGCCTTGGCCGCTTCCAGCTTCTTGCGCGCGCTGGCGACGGTCTTCTTGACGGCCTTGCCGGCCTTCTCGGCGCGCTTGGCGACGGCCTTCTCGGCCTTCTTCACCGCCTTGCGGGTCTTGGCGACCTGGTCCTGCACGCGCTTCTGCACGGTCTCGGCGGTCTGCTTGACCGTGGCAACGGCCTCGCTGGCGGTGGCGGCGATGGTCTCGCCGACGTTGGTGGCGGTTTCTTTCACGTTCTCGGCGACCTGCGTCAGCGTCGCCGTGACGCCATTCCCATTGCTCATAAAACCCTCCTCAGGGTGTCAGTGTTTATGTCACGCGGGCGATGCTATACCGATTGCAGCGAAGCGGGGAGCCGGAAACGGCGACATTCGGCGGACGGTGGGGAAGCGTTGGGGAAGCACGGCGTGCCGCGCTCCAGGGCTTCCACCGCCGCCCTCCCCTCCGCCGGCGCGAAGGGGAGACGGGACGGCGTCAGAACTTGCCGTAATACCCTTCTTTCAGCGCATCGAACAGGTTGGCGGCGGTGTGCATCTCGCCGTCGTATTCGATCTGTTCGTTGCCCTTGACCTCGACCACGCTGCCGTCTTCCAGCTCGAAGCGGTAGGTGGTGTTCTCCAGGTCCGCTTCCTTCACCAGCACGCCCTGGAAGGCGGCCGGGTTGAAGCGGAACGTGGTGCAGCCCTTCAGCCCCTGCTGGTGGGCGTAGCGGTAGATGTCCTTGAACTGCTCGTAGGGATAGTCGGTGGGGACGTTGGCGGTCTTGGAGATGGAGCTGTCCACCCACTTCTGCGCGGCGGCCTGCACGTCCACGTGTTCCTTGGGGTGGATGTCGTCGGCGGCGATGAAGTAGTCCGGCAGGCGCGCGGCGGCGTCCTCGGCGAACGGCATCGCCTTGGCGTTGACCAGGTGGCGGTAGGCCAGCAGCTCGAAGGAGAACACGTCCACCTTCTCCTTGCTCTTCTTGCCCTCGCGGATCACGTTGCGGCTGTAGTGGTGGGCGAAGCTCGGTTCGATGCCGTTGGAGGCATTGTTGGCCAGACTCAGCGAAATGGTGCCGGTGGGGGCGATGGAGCTGTGGTGGGTGAAGCGCGCGCCCACCTCGGCCAGTTCCTCGACCAGCGCCGGCGCCACCTCGGCGATGCGCTGCATGTAGCGACTGTACCTGGCGTGCAGCAGCCGGCCCTCGATGTGCTCACCGACGCGCCAGCCATCGCGCACCATCTCCGGGCGCTGCCGCAGCATCGCCGCGGTGACCTCGAAGGTCTCCTGCATGATCGGCGCCGGGCCCTTCTCCTTGGCCAGCGACAGCGCGGTCTCCCAGCCGGCCACGGCCATCTCGCGGGCGATGGACTCGGTGAACTCGCACGACTCGGCGCTGCCGTACTTCATGCGCAGCATGGTCATGGTCGAGCCCAGGCCGAGGAAGCCCATGCCGTGGCGGCGCTTGCGCATGATCTCGTCGCGCTGCTGCTGCAGCGGCAGGCCGTTGACCTCGACCACGTTGTCGAGCATGCGGGTGAACACCCGCACCACTTCCTTGTATTCCTCCCAGTCGAAGCGGGCGCGCTCGGTGAACGGCTCGCGCACGAAGGTGGTGAGGTTGATCGAGCCGAGCAGGCAGGCGCCGTAGGGCGGCAATGGTTGCTCGCCGCAATTGTGGGCGTGCAGACCGTTGCCGTCGAAGGTGTTGATGCCGGGGACCTGCACGTCGTAGACGTCTTCGATCCCATCGGCGGCCACCGACTGCACGGTCGCCACGAAGCGCTCGCGGTTCAACTGGCGACGGTAGCCGGACAGCAGCGCCTTGAGGCGGTTGGCCTTGGCGGTGTCGGCAAAGCCCACCTGTTGGGCGAAGGCATCGAGGTTGTCGCCGCTGACGACCAGTTCGTGCTGCGCCTTGGTGGCGTAGGCACGCGTGCCGCCGTTCCCGTCGGGGAGCAACGCGGTGCCGGCGGGGCGCGGGTCGCGGTAGATCTGCGAGGCGATGCCCAGCCGCAACAGCATGCGCTGCGCTGCCTCCAGCCGCGCCAGGTCGGACTGTGCCAGGCGCACGCTGACGCCCTTCTCCTGGCTGCCCTGCACCGAGCCGTCGGTGTCGAACAGGCCACGCAGGAAGCCGCGATGGAAATCGCTGGAGGTCTTCTCGACGGCCGGGGTGATCGTCTTGTCGCCCGGACGCAGGCCCAGCTCCAGCGCCAGATCGCGTAATGCGGCCGACTTTAGGCGGTACTCGCCAAGGTCGCGCACCTCGCTCCAGCCGGCGAAGTCGGCACGGTGCGGCAGGCTGCGCGCGCAGCGCAGGGCTTCGTCCATCAGCGCCACCGGTGCCAGCGGCGCCGCATTGACGGCGGCGGCCTGCGACCAGACAGACAACACGGCGGCTTCGTGCTTGAGCGTGCCATCGCCCACCAGCATGCCGAGGAGGAAACCCTCCTCATAGCTGCGTGCGCCGCCCCACTCCGCACCGGCACGGTGATTGTTGAGCAGCACCCGGTCGCCTGCGACCAGTTGGTCCGCCTGGCACCATTGGGTGTCCAGCGACCAGCGGGTCTGCCGCACCACGCGCCGCACGCGGTGGTCTGCGGTCAGGCGCAGCGCGTAACCTTCCTGCGTCTGCAGTCGTACCACCTGCTTGTGCGCGGTCTTGAAGAAACCCTCCGCACCGGTGGCATGGTCGCCGCCATCGACCCGCGCCAGGAACGGCGTTCCCAGCAGATCGGCGACCTGACGCGGCCCCTCGGCGGTCTGCACCCAGGTATCGGCGGTCACACACGGGTTGGTCGCGCGGATGTTCTCGCACCACCAGTTGTTGTTCATTTCGTTGACGCGGTCGATCAGGATGAAACCCGGCTCGGCGTAGTCGTAGGTGGAGACCATGATCATGTCCCACAGGTGGCGGGCGCGGATGTGCCCGTACACCTTGCACGCGACCAGGCCGTCGTCACGCACGATGTAGTCCTTGTGGGTGGGCCAGTCGCGCCAGACCACAGCGCTGGCGTCGGCCAGGTCGACGTCGGCCTCTTCCTTGCGGTTCACCGGGAACACCAGCGGCCAGTCGGCGTCCTGCTCCACCGCCTGCATGAAGCCGTCGGTGATCAGCAGCGACAGGTTGAACTGGCGCAGGCGCCCGTCCTCGCGCTTGGCGCGGATGAAGTCCTTCACGTCCGGGTGGGACACGTCGAAGGTGCCCATCTGCGCGCCGCGGCGGCCGCCGGCCGAGGACACGGTGAAGCACATCTTGTCGAAGATATCCATGAACGACATCGGCCCGGAGGTGTAGGCGCCGGCGCCGGCCACGAACGCGCCGCGCGGGCGCAGCGTGCTGAACTCGTAGCCGATGCCGCAGCCGGCCTTGAGGGTCAGCCCGGCCTCGTGGACCTTCTCCAGGATGCCGTCCATCGAGTCGGTGATGGTGCCCGACACGGTGCAGTTGATGGTGCTGGTGGCCGGCTTGTGTTCCTGCGCGCCGGCATTGGAGGTGATGCGCCCGGCCGGGATCGCGCCGCGGCGCAGCGCCCAGGCGAAGCGCTCGAACCAGTGGGCGCGCTGCTCCTCGCCGACCTCGGCGTCGGCCAGCGCGCGGGCCACGCGCAGGTAGGTGCCGTCGATGTCGGCATCCAGCGGATCGCCCTGCTTGGTCTTGAGCCGATACTTCTTGTCCCAGATGTCCTGCGACGCCGGCTGCATCGGGATGGGGTCGTGCTTGGATCCGGTCTGGACGACTTCCAGGCGCACCGTACTCATTCTGCTGTGTTCTCCTCGAACCTGTCCCGATGGGGCGGATGGGTGGTCATCCGCCGTGTGTCTTGTCTATATCGCACTTGCGCTGCACGGCAGCGACGGCCGCGGCAGCGCGCGCGGCGCCTGCCCTCGACCGACCGAAATTCCCCGAATCCGCGACGTCCCCTGTCACCGTCCCGTCATGCACTGCCGAGCGCGCCCCTGGATGTGAAGTCCTGGTGAAGAAAACCCTAGTTCTAGTGCCGTACCGAATCGATACCGCTACATGTAGTGGCTAATGCAAGCGTGAACGCTAACGCCGGGCAGGCCGACTGTCAACGTCGTCGCGCGCCGATCACGTGACATCGAGCGGGTGTGCACGCGGGGTGCCGTGGCGGCCTTGCGCAGGCGGCGTCGGAACGCTTTCACTGGCGGTTAAACGCCGCGCGTTCATCTTGATTTACGCGCACGCGCGCCCATCTGCCCCACGTCTCCCGCGTTCCCCGGAAACCGACCCCATGCGACCGCTGCCCACGCTGCTGACCCTGACCGCCGCCGCTGCCTTCGGCGGTTTCGCCGCCACCGCCATCAATGCGCAACTGGACAACCGCGCCGAGGCCGCGCCGGTCGCGGCGCCGCCGCTGTCCGGGGCCGCGCGCCTGCCGTCCGCGGTGGCCGGCGAGCCGCTGCCGTCGCTGGCGCCGATGCTGCAGAAGGTGATGCCGGCGGTGGTGAGCATCAACACCAAGCAAGTCGTGCGGGTGCGCAATCCGTTCTTCAACGACCCGATCCTGCGCCGCCTGTTCCCGGACATCCCGCAGGAGCGCATCAACGAGTCGCTGGGTTCGGGTGTGATCATCGACGCGAAGAACGGCTACGTGCTGACCAACCACCACGTGGTGGAGAACGCCGACGACGTGCAGGTGACCCTGGCCGACGGGCGCAGCTTCAAGGCCGAGTTCATGGGCTCGGACGCGGACACCGACATCGCGCTGATCCGGATCAAGGCCGACAACCTCACCGAGATCCGCCTGGGCGACAGCGACAAGCTGCGCGTGGGCGATTTCGTCGCGGCCATCGGCAACCCGTTCGGCTTCACCCAGACCGTCACCTCCGGCATCGTCTCGGCGATGGGCCGCAACGGCATCCGCGGCCTGGGCTACCAGAACTTCATCCAGACCGACGCCTCGATCAACCCCGGCAACTCCGGCGGCGCACTGGTGGACCTGCGCGGCGAACTGGTCGGCATCAACACCGCCAGCTTCAACCCGCAGGGCAGCATGGCCGGCAACATCGGCCTGGGCCTGGCGATCCCGTCGAACCTGGCGCGCGCGGTGGTCGACCAGTTGATCAAGAACAACGGGGTGATGATCCGCGGCACCCTGGGCATCGAGACGCAGAACCTGACCTCGCAGATGGCGCAGGGCCTGGGCCTGTCGGCGCCGCGCGGGGCGCTGGTGACGCGGGTGCTGGCCGGCTCGGCGGCCGCGGCCGCCGGGCTGCAGCCGGGCGATGTGATCACCGGCGCCAACGGCGAGCGCCTGGACAGTGCCGAGGCGCTGCACAACTACGAGGGCCTGCAGCCGGTGGGCAGTACGGTCACCCTGGACGTGCGCCGCGACGGCAAGCCGCTGCAGCTCAAGGCCACGCTCAAGGAACAGCCGCGCGCGATCAGCGGCGAGTCGCTGGACCCGCGGCTGAGCGGCGCCACCTTCGCCGACCTGCCCGAATCGCTGCGCCAGTCCGGTATCTCCGGCGTGCTGATCGGCAACGTGGCGCGGGGCAGCCGTGCGGCGCGCAACGGCCTGGCCAGCGGCGACATCGTGGTGGCCGCCTCGGTCGGCGAATTCGCCGACCTGGCCAGCTACCGCGCCAATTTCGCGCGCAAGCCGGCGCAACTGGTGCTGCGCGTGGTGCGCGGCGGCGCGCAGGCCGACCTGGTCATGCAGTGAGCCGGCACGCTCAGTCCAGGCGCGCGGCGTAATCGTCGCGCACGTGCTGGTTCAAGTAGGTGGTGAGACCGCGCCCGGCGGCGGCCAGGCGCTGCATCTCCATGACCTGGAGCAGGCCGGGATGCTGGCGGTCGTAGCGGTAGGTGGCGCCGTCGGCGAAGCGCAGCACGATCCAGTCCGGGCCGCTGTCGTAGGCGACCACCCCTGCATGGCCGCTCCGGTTGCCGTACGCGTGCATTGCGGTTCCTCCGGGACTTGGCCGCGCGCCGGTGAGCGCCGACACTATGGCGTACTGCTTATGGCGACGAGCTAACACCCCGTACACCCCGCCGATGGTATTGGTGTCGCCCGTTCTGCGCAGCGTCCGCATCGGCGGACGGCAGGCCCCCAAACCCCAGAGGAGACATGCCCATGAATGCCAGCCCGACCAATACCGAGAACCTCAAGGACAACCTGAGCGAAGCCGGCGCGCACCTGAAGTCCGCGGCCAGCTATGCCGGCGATGCGATCAAGGGCGCTGCCGGTGCCGCCGGCGAAGAACTGAAGCTGGGCAAGGCCAACGTCAAGGCCGAGCTGTCCGACAGCGCGCTGTCCGGACTGGCGGCAGCCGAGTTCGGCGGCGCGGCGGCGAAGGAGCAGGTGGACGTGCTGCTGGACAAGGGCCGCGACCTGATCGACAGCGCTGCCGAGCTGATCCGCGAGCGTCCGCTGGCCTCGTTCGGCGTGGCCTTCGCCACCGGCTGGATCATCGCCAAGCTGGCGCGCAGCGGCGGCGACAAGTAAGCCGCGCGTGAGCGAGGAGCAGGCCCGCACCGACGGCGCCGCGGCAGACGCCGCGGCCGCACCGTCGCTGGAGGAATCCTTCCGCGCGCTCGGCACGGCCGGGCGCGAAGGACTCAATGCCACCCTGGACACCGGCCGCGCGCTGCGCAAGCTGGTGGCCGCGGACTTCGCCCTGGCCCGTGCCGCCCTGGCGCGGGCGCTGGTGTGGCTGACCGTGTCGGTGGCGTTCGGCGCGTCGGCGTGGATGCTGCTGATGGGCGCGATGATCGCCCTGCTGCAGCGCATGGGCTGGTCGTGGCTGGCGTCGATCTCGGCGACTGCGGCCTTCAGCCTGGTGGTCACCGCGCTCGGCGCCTGGCAGGCGCTGCGCTACTTCGACATGAGCAAGCTCGACGCCACCCGCCGCCAGTTGGCCAAGCTGGGCATCGGCGGCGACGACGAGGACGGCGACGAGGATGTCGCCAAGCGCGAGGCCACGCCATGACCCTGCGGCAATTGCAGCACCGCATCGCCCGCGCCGAAGCGGTGCTGGAAGGACGCCAGGAGCAGGTGCGCACGCACTGGACGACCCTGCAGCAGGTCTGGCGCGAAGGCTGGACACCGTGGCGGATCGTGATCGTAGGCCTTGGCACCGGCTTCCTGGTCGGTCGCGCCGAACCGGCGGCGGTGATCGGCAAGCTCGGCGGCGCGCGCTGGCTGCAGATGCTCAGCGCGCTCTCCAGCCTGATCAACGCCACCACCGCCAAGAGCGCGTCCGATGACGCCGAGCGCGCCTCCGACGATGCCGAGGAAGCGGCGGACACCGCACAGGATGCGGCCGTGGATGCCGCCACCCAGGCCCCGCCTCCCGTTGCACCCGTTCCCCCATCCGCTGTCCGCCCGCAGCCGCCGCGGCCGCCGATGGCCTCGCGCCCCGGGCAACCCGCCGCGGCCGAAGCGGCCACCGACCTGTCCGAGCGCCAGGGCAAGGACTGACGTTCCTGGGATCGGCGCGTGGCTGGCCTGGGCCGCCACGCCGCGCGCACGCGGCGGCCACGCCGCCTTGATATCGCGCCGGCCACGATCCGGCCTACACTTCGCTTCCTTTTCGACGCCGTTCGGCGCGTGCACTGCGGCGCGCGCCGCGGCCACCGCATCGCAGGTCCGATGAGCTCAGTTCCCGATCCCGCGGTCGTCGCCGACGACGCTCCGCACGGCCCCCTGCCGCCGCCGCCCGCTCCGCGCCCGCGCGGACCGGTCTCTCTGGTGGTGCTGGCCACCCTGGCAGTCTGCTACACGCTGTGGGCCGCGCAGGACGTGATCCTGCCGATCCTGCTCGCCGCCTTCTTCGCCCTGGTCGGCAACCCGATCCTGCGCATGCTGCAACGGCTGTACCTGCCGCGTTTTCTGGCCGCGCTGCTGGTGCTGCTGTCGGGCATGGCGGTGGCGACGACGCTGACCGTGCAACTGGCCGGTCCCGCCGCCGAGTGGGCGCAGCAGGCCCCGGCGCAGCTGCGCCACCTCGCCACCCAGGTGCGCGACCTGACCAAGCCGATGCAGCAGGCCAACCAGGCCGCGGAGAACTTCGCCCGCGCCGCCGGCGGCGAGAGCGGCCGCCGCGTGCAGGTGATCCGCACGCAGATGGACGACCCGTACAAGGCACTGGTGCGGACCCCGCGGGTGGCCGCCTCGGCGCTGGCGGTGGTGTTGCTGACGTTCTTCTTCATGGTGTTCGGCGAGAACCTGCAGCGTCATGCGATCGCGCTGCTGCCCAGCCGCCAGCAACAGAAATTCACTACCGAGATCCTGCGCTCGATCGAACGCGAGGTCTCGCGCTACGTCCTGACCATCACCGTGATCAATACGCTGGTCGGCCTGATCTTCGCCGGCATTCTGATCCTGCTGGGCATTCCGCCACAGGAAGCGCTGCTGTGGGGCACGGTGGTGGCGCTGCTGAATTTCGCGCCCTACGTGGGGCCGCTGATCGGCGCGGTGCTGATGCTGCTGATGGGCTTCGTCGCCTTCCGCGAACCGCTGAGCGCGGCGCTGCCGGCGATCCTGTACCTGGCGCTGCACACCCTGGAAGGCCAGGTGGTGACGCCGATCGTGCTCGGCCGGCGCATGGCGATCTCGCCGCTGATGCTGATCCTGGCGCTGATGCTGTTCGGCTGGCTGTGGGGCATGATCGGCCTGCTGCTGGCGGTGCCGCTGCTGGTGTGCATCAAAATGGTGCTGGCGCGGGTCGAAGGCATGCAGCGTTGGGCGCGGCTGCTGGAGTGAGGCCGGGATTGGGGAGTCGGGATTGGGGATTGGCGGAAGCGCGCGAGTGCTGTCTACCGGGCCCGGCCCGCGGCGGCGGCGGCGCTTGGCGTAAAATGCGCCGGTGACTTCCATGCCCTCCTTCCCCGTCCGCGCGATCACGCTGGATCTGGACGACACCCTGTGGCCGTTCGCGCCGATCGGCGCGCGCATCGAGCAGGTGCTGCACGACTGGCTGCTGCAGCACAGCCCGGCCACCGCCGCGCGCTTCCCGGTCGCGGCGATGCGGCAGTTGCGCGAAGAAGTGTTCGCCGCGCATCCGCACCTGCATCACGACCTCAGCGAACTGCGCCGACTGACCCTGCGCCGTGCGCTGCAGGACAGCGGCGCCGATGAAGCGTTGCTGGAACCTGCGTATGCGGTGTTCCATGCCGCGCGCAATCAGGTGGAGTGCTACCCGGACAGCATCGCCGCGCTGGAGCGCATCGCCGCGCGCGTGCCGGTGGTGGCGCTGAGCAACGGCAACGCCGACCTGGCCACGATCGGCCTGGACCACCATTTCGCCTTCCAGCTCAGTGCCCGCGAACACGGCGCGGCCAAGCCGGACCCGGGCATCTTCCGCGCCGCCTGCGCGCGCCTGGGCCTGCCCTGTGCACAGGTGCTGCACGTGGGCGACCACATCGAGATCGACGTGGTCGGTGCGATGCAGGCCGGCCTGCGCGGTTGCTGGATCAACCGCGAGGCGCAGGCCTGGCATCCGCCGACCCCACCCGATCTGCACTTCGACACCCTCACCGGCCTGGCCGACTGGCTGGACGCGACCCAGCCGGCCGACGCGGCGCGCGCCTGATCCGCGCCCTCTCGCCCACCGGTCTTCTCCCTCTTCCAAGGATCCGCTGATGTCCCTGCCGACCGGCTTCACCGACGCCTCCACCCATGCGCTGCCGCTGTACGTGCTCGACCGCGAGCACCTGGCCGAATGGCGCGCGGCGCAATCGCCCGCGTGGGTGGCGTGGATGGACACCCAGCAGTTCATGGCCGCGCCGGGCAGCGTGCTGCTGCTGCCGGGTGCCGACGGCGTGGCGGCCGCGGTGCTGGGCGTTGGCGATCGCGGCGATGCGTATGCCTACGCGCATGCGCCGTTCGCGCTGCCGGCCGGCAGCACCTGGCGCGTGGACAGCGCGCTGGACGCCGACACGCTGGCGACCCTGCACCTGGGCTGGGGCCTGGGCAGCTACCGCTTCGCCCGCTACAAGCAACCGCCGCGGCTGCCGGCACAGTTGCTGGCCACGCCGCAGGCCGAAGTGTGCGACCTGATCGCGGCCAGCCTGCGCGTGCGCGACTGGGTCAACACGCCGACCGAGCACATGGGGCCGGAGCAACTGGAAGAGGCCGCACGCGCGATCGCGCAGGAACACGGCGCACAGTTCGAGAGCATCGTCGGCGACGCGCTGCTGGAGCAGAACTTCCCGGCGATCCACGCGGTCGGCCGCGCCTCGCACCGCGCGCCGCGCCTGCTGGTGCTGCGCTGGGGCGAAGAGGCGCATCCGCACGTGGCGCTGGTCGGCAAGGGCGTGTGCTTCGACACCGGCGGCCTGGACCTGAAGCCGGCCGACGGCATGCGCAACATGAAGAAGGACATGGGCGGCGCCGCACACGCGCTGGCGCTGGCCGGGCTGGTGATGGCGCAGCGCCTGCCGCTGCGGCTGACCGTGCTGTTGCCGGCGGTGGAAAACGCCGTCGGCCCGAACGCCTTCCGCCCGGGCGAGGTGATCGCCACCCGTCAGGGCACCAGCGTGGAGATCGACAACACCGACGCCGAAGGCCGCCTGGTGCTGTGCGATGCGCTGGCCTACGCCGGCGAGCAGCGCCCCGACGCGATCCTGGATTTCGCCACGCTGACCGGCGCGGCGCGCATCGCCCTGGGTCCGGATCTGCCGGCATTGTTCTGCAACGACGACACGCTGGCGCAGGCCTGGATCGCCGCCGGCGAGCGCACCCGCGACCCGGTCTGGCGCATGCCGCTGTGGCGTCCTTACCTGCGCTATCTCACCAGCTCGGTCGCCGACCTGGCCAACGCCGGCTCGCGCATGGCCGGTGCAGTCACCGCCGCCCTGTACCTGGAGCGCTTCGTGCCGGCGCGGCAGGCCTGGGCGCACCTGGACGTGTACGCCTGGAACGACAGCGACCGCCCCGGCCGCCCGGCGGGTGGCGAAGCACTGGCGCTGCGTTCGGCGTATGCCATGCTGAAGGCGCGTTACGCGGGGTAAATCCGGCAGGAGCGCGGCGCGCGACCTAGATCTTGTCGAGGACAGCACCTCGCGCCATTCGTTTCGAATTCCGAGGCGCGGAACCGGTCATGCCGCCAGCGCGTCCATCAGAGATTTAGCTGTCGACACAATCATAAGATCTGCGTTCTCGACCACATCCTCTTTTGTTCCATGGCCGAGACTGAACAAATAGAGTTGCGCGCCTTCCCGACGCGCAAACTTCATTGCAGGAATGAAGTCACTGTCTGCCGTGACAAGTACGATGACTTCCACATGCTTTTTTAGAGTCAGGGCAGCGATATCCATGCCGATACGCATGTCCACGCCTTTTTGCTTGATGACCGGTTTCAGGTCCGAGCTTTTCAGCTTCAACGTGTCAGACCCGGCATCGTAGTTCCCCGCGCTCTTCAGCCACTTGAACTTTGCCATCCAACCATCGTGGCTGCATTCGCCCTGACAAAGCGCAAAATGGGGAAGCTTGGCAACATCCCTCACCAAGGCCACGTTGGATTGGAACACAGGCGTCTTGTCGTACTCGATGACCTCGCCAGTGACAGGCTGCTCAACCGATCTTCCAAGTGGCGCAGCGTCGTAGTAGTAGACGCGATGCAGAAGGCAATCCTGAAGGCATTCGTGCTTGCGAATTGCCTCTACAAGTTGCTGTATGCGGTTGGCGGAAACTTCACCGCTCGACTTCAATTTTCTTTTGACGAATCCCGCATCCAGCAGGACGGCAAAGCGCCGATGCATGCCCATCTCCCTAGGCAATAAGATGGCCGGATGCAGGTGGGGGTCAAGCCCCGCTTATATGTCACCTGCAAACGGCCAGTTTTCGGTTCAAATACTGATACCAATCGACGGTACCGTCAAGTGAAACCCCTACCAGTGACGCCGGCAGTTTCAAATCAGGCGACATCATTGGTGGTGCAACCAAACCTCGGACATCCAGAGACAAGTAGCCACGACGTCGGACATCGTCCTTGTCTTACCGCCGTTGACAACAGGAACACAGCTGTCAACCCGCCAACGCCTCCAGCGAATCGCGCTCGATACCGGCGTAGATGGCGAACTCGTCGTGCACCGTCGCGCCCAGCGCCTGCTCGAACGCGGCGCGGTTGGCGTGCGCGGCGTAGGCGCGCTGTTCGCCGCCGCCGAGGTTGGACTGGAAGATGCCGGCGGCGCTGACCGGCAGGAAGTCCTCATAGACGATCGGGTCGGCGCTGGCCAGGCCGTCGGCGATCAGCGCTTCGGCCGGCTTGCCGGCCAGGGCCGCGGCGCCGGCGGCGCGACCGGCGTCGGTCAGTGCGTAGCGGAAGTAGCCCAGGCCCTCGCGACGCAGGGTGGCGTAGTCGTCGGGGAAGTCGGCGAAGGCCGCCTGCAGGCGCGTGGCGTAATCGGCACCGGCGCTGCCGTCCGCTGCGCGTGCGCGTTCCAGCAGCGCGTCGTACAGCGCGCGGCCCTTCGGCGTCAGGGCCAGGCCGCGCTGCTCGATCTCGCCGAACCGCGCGGTGTGGGTGCCGGCCTCGGCGCCGTCCACGCCCGCGGGGAAGCGCACGGTTTCCTCCAGTGCCTTGAAGCTGGTCTGGCGCAGCAGGATCGGGCAGGCGCGACGCGGCGGGCCTTCGATCACCGCCTTGGCATCGATGCCCCGGCGCAGCATTTCCGCCTGCGCCGCGTCGATGTCCAGGGTGCGCGGGGTCAGGTGGTTGATGTGCGGGCCATGGAAGCTGACCACGTCGGCGATCAACTTGTGCGCCTCGCTCAGCGCGCGGTAGGTCGGCAGGCTCACGGTCGCGTCGCTGTGCCAGCGGAAGGTTTCCAGCGCCTCGGCGACGAAGCGCTGCGCGTCGGCGTCGGCCAGGCCGCCGTCGCGTTCGCACTGCGCGATCAACGCGAGCGCGCCGTCGGTGAAGATGCGCCGCTTGGCGAGGATCTGCGCCGCCTGCTCGCGCAGCGCCGGGTCTTCGATCAGCTCCAGCCGCAGCAGCGAGGTGAACACGCGGAACGGATTGCGCGCCAGCGCCGCCGCCTCCAGCGGGCGGAACGCGGTGGAGTGCACCGGCACGCCGGCCACCGACAGGTCGTAATAGCCGACCGGCGCCATGCCCATCACCGCGAACAGGCGGCGCAGCGTGGCCAGTTCCTCGGCGGTGCCGACGCGGATCGCGCCGTGCCGCTCCTGGTCCAGGCGCGCGCGTTCGTCGTTGCGCTGCAGCTGCGCCTCCAGTGCCGGGTCCGCGGCCAGGGTCTGCGCATTGACCTGCGCCACCAGCTCCATCAGCGTGCCGTACAGCGGCACCTCGGTGCGGTACATGTCGGACATGGCCTGCGCGAACAGGCTGCGGATAGCGTCGGGCGAAACGAAGGCATTGGTCATCGGGCGGTCCGGGACGGCGGTGGCGCCGGCGGCAGGACCGGCAGAACGCCTATTCTCGCGCTGTGGCGGCGGCGCGGCCAGTGCGGATGAATGCGCGGCGCGTATCGGTGCGGCGCGGGCGTGGCCGGCACCGCTGTCTCCTTCTCCCGCCGGGAGAAGGAGCCCCGCAGGGGCGGATGAGGGTCCGGGCGCAGTCTCGTGCACCAAACTGCCTGGGGCGCTGCGCGCACGTACCCTCACCCCAACCCCTCTCCCGGGGGGGAGAGGGGCTTGTGTGTGCTGACGTTGGTGCATACCGGTGCCTGCATGCCGTGCAGGGCCACGGGAGGTTCGCGCAACGACATGGGCGAACGTGCAGGCGGCCGCTCTGTGTCGTTGTGCTCCCCCGCGCTTATTGCGTGCGCTTGGATCCGTCCTGGGGCTGTGCCGCAGCGCGGTCGCGGGCGGCGCGGTCGCCCAGTTGCCGGCGCAGCAGCGCGTCCAGCACGATCGGTCGATCCCAGTGGTCGTAGCTGGCGACGATGGCATGGCGCAGCGCGCGGTAGGCCAGCGAGCCGGGCGGCGCGTCCATGTCGCTCGCCACCGCCGCCCAGCCGGCCGGAACGCCGGCCGCGGTGCGTGCGCGCACCACCTCGCGGTAAGGCCGTCCCGCGGCCTTGGCCAGGAACGCGGCGACATAGACATCGCGCGGCGGCCACCGCCGATCGCGCAGCAGCACCTCGGCATAGCCGCGCGGCATCTGCGCGTAGCGCGCGACCTCGTCGAGGAAGCTGTCGGGGTAGCGCGCGGCGTAGCGGTCGATGTCCAGCAACTGCCGATCGATCCAGGCATCGTCGGTGCCGGGCACCTCCGCCGGTACCGTTTCTCCGCTCTCGGAGGCAGGGGCGCGCGCGGGCGCTACCGTCCCCTGCGCCAGCGCCGGGCCGGCAGCCAACAGAGCAGCGCACAGGAACAGACCGGCAGGAGACGGAAGCGGAGGCATGCGTCGATTCTGCCGGAGGCAGTGGGCGCTGTCAGCGCGGCAAGCTGGCAGGGATGTGCACCGCAGGCTCGGCGGTGTCGCGGCTGAAGTCCCTCCTACGCGACAAGGCCAGAGGCCGGTACGCCACGCCGCCTGACGCGGAGCGGCTCAGCCCCGCTGCAGGCTCGGCGCATGCCGGTTGAGATCGGCCACCGCCTGCGGCCAGTCCGCGGCCGCGGCCACTTCGCGCAGGCGCGGTTCGTCGGCCGACAGCCCGTGCTCGGCCTCGTGCGCCCAGGTGGTGGTGTACGGCGTGTGGATGCCCCAGCCGCCGAGCGCGATCACCGGCTCCACGTCCGAACGCAGCGAGTTGCCGATCATCACGAAGCGCTCGGCGCCGATACCGAACTCGGACAGCACCTTGGCGTAGGTCTTGGGATCCTTCTCCGACACCACCTCGATACGCGGGAACAGCTCGCCCAGGCCGGACTGCGCGATCTTGGCTTCCTGATGGAACAGGTCGCCCTTGGTGATCAGCACGATCTCGAACTCGGCGGCGATCGCCGCCACCGCCTCGCGCACGCCGGCGATCACCTCCACCGGATGCTGCAGGGTGGCGCGGCCGATCTCGACGATGCGCCCGATGTCGTGCGCGGAAATGCGCGCCTCGGTCAGCTCGATCGCCGCCTCGATCATCGACAGGGTCATGCCCTTCACGCCATACCCGAAGACCTTGAGATTGCGGCGCTCCACCGCCAGCAGATGCTGCAGGGTGCCGGCGTCCTGCAGGTCCAGGTACTGGCCGAGGATGGCTTCGAACGCGGCCTCGGCGTCGCGGTAATAGTCCTCGCTCTTCCACAGGGTGTCGTCGCCGTCGAAGCCGACCAGGGCGATGGGAGAGGAACGCAAGGCGGTAGGTGTCGGCATCATCCGCCAAGCATAGCAGCGGGTCGCCGACCGATAGACGACAGGCACTGTCCTGCAGCACAACGCGCGACGGCGGCCCAAGGCCGCCGTCGTGGTGAAGCGTCAGCGTGCACCACGAGGCTCGTGGTACACCAGGGTCGGCCCCGGCCAGGCGGCGCGCGTCCTCATCGCCGCGCGACCGCCGTGTCGGTACCGCTCCGGTTACTGGCCGCCGTTGCTGTCGCTGCCGGTCGCCGCGCCGCCCTGCTGCTTGGCGACGTAGGCCTTGTACTCGTCCGGGGTCAGCTTGCCGTCGTGGTTGGCGTCGGCCTGCGCGAAGATCTGGCTGAGGCCGGCGTTGACCTGCGCCTCCTGCTTGCTGATGGCGCCGTCCTTGTCGGCGTCCACGTCGGCCCAGGTCTGGGCGCCGCCGGAGGCCGCGCCGGCCTGCCCGCTCTGGCCGGTGGCGCTGGTGGACGACTGCGTCTGCGCCTGCGCGGCGGCATCGGCCTGCGCGTCCTGGGCGAACGCCGGCAGGGCCAGCGCGGCGGCGAGAAGGGCGGCGGTACCGATCAGCGGGGTGCGGGTGCGAATGTTCATGGGTGGATTCTCCTTGGCTCTCTCGGTGTGGCATGTCCGGTCGATTCCGGAACACGGCGCTACCGTGCCGGTCTCAGACTGAATCCATTCCCTGTCGAAATTCGCCGCAAAACGCTTCGTTAACCACGGCGTGCGCGCAGCACGCTACCGCGCTGGTTAGGGATCGGTGAGCACGCGGTAAGGCGACCATTCAAGACGTTTGGATTGCAGAAAGAAAACGTCTGTTTCAGCGCGTTTCGTGACCGCCGTCGCCGGCGTTTTCGCTTGAACGCGCCCTGAATACAACCCACGCCAGGGCCACGCCGGAGAGGGCGCCGGCCACTTCCAGCACCACCCGCGAGCCCAGTTCGTCCGGATCGTGGATGCTGGCCAGGGCGATGCGCGCGTACAGCGGCGACTCCAGGCGCACGATGCTGGTGTAGAACAGGTTCCAGCAGTCGATCCCGGCCGACACCGCCACCGCGATCAGGCAGGCGCCGCCGAGTTGCTGGCCCTCGGACCAGCCCAGCCGCCGGCCCAGCCATTGCCACAGCGCATACACCAGGAAGCCGACCGCCAAGGCGATCAGCCCGGCTTCCAGCGAGCCCAGCAGGCCGAAGTGCAGCGGCAGGTTCATCGGGTGTCCTCGGTCGGCAAGGCCGCAAGTCTAGAGGGTGTCGCGCATCGGCGTACGAGGCACCGCGCCGGCGCGCGGATCAACTGGCGTTTTCGGCGATCGCGCTCACCACCGGCGCGCCGTCCTCGTCCCAGCGCACCGTCATCAGCATCGGCTTGCAGCACACCTGGCAGTCCTCCACGTACTGCTGCACGTCCACCGACGGATCCAGGGCGACGTCGATCCATTCGCCGCAGTAAGGGCATTGCAGGTCGACGAACTGGTGCGTGCCGGTCATGGGTGGTCCGTGGCGAAGACGAGGAGGCGCTAGCGCACCGGCACGTCGAAGGCGACGCCGGGGCTGGGCTCGGGCTGGAAGGTGTAGTGCCACCATTCCATCGGATAGTTGACGAAGCCGCGCGCGGCCATCGCCTTCAGGAGCTGCTGACGATGCCCGCGCTGGGTGGCGTCGATGGCCGGCGTGTCGGTGTGCGCGCTGGGGTCGAAGAAGTCGAAGCCGGTGCCCATGTCCACTGCGCGGCAAGCGCCCTGGCGGCAGTCCAGCAGACCCAGATCGACGGTGGCGCCACGGCTGTGGCCGGAGTGTTCGGCGATGTAGTCGCCGAGCAGCACGCCCTTGTCGAGCTTGGGGTAGTAGCGCGCCTTGGCGACCTGATCCTGCGGATCGCGCGCCCAGGCGACGAAGGCGCGGACCGAGCGCTGCGGCCGATAGCAGTCGAACACCTGCAGGCGGTAGCCCTTGGCCTGCAGGTCGCGTTGCACCTGCGCCAGGGCCTTGGCCACCGGCGCCAGCAGATAGCACTTGGGCGCGTGGTAGCCGGGCACCGGGCGACCGGTGAAGTTGTCGTGGCCGGCGTAGCGGATGTCCATCGCGATGTCCGGCGCCAGGGTGTGCACGTCGACCAGTCCCGCCTGTTCCGGCGTGGTCGCCGGCGAGGTGGTCGGTTCCACCGCGAACGTAGCAGGCACGACGGCGAACGCGAGCGTCAGGCCCACTGCGCGCAGTGCGCCAGCCCGGCGCCCGGGGCGCGACGAAGAAAGGTGGCGGCAGAAGCGGTCATGCGACATGTGTGCAGCATAGGCCATGGCCGCGGCCGCTGTCCTGCCGCGCGCCTGCCACGACGCGCGATGCGAACTGCGCAATGCAGGGCAGCCACCGGCGCGTGCCGATGACCGCCCTGCGCGGCGCGACTCAGGGCCCGGGGGCTTGCGACTGGGTCTGGGTGCGCTGCTGGTCCTGCACCTGCCGCTCCTGCGCCTGGCGCTGGGTCTCGGCCGCCAGTTGCTGCTGGCTCTGCTCCAGCGGCACGGTCGCCGCCTGCTGACGGTCGACATACGCGCGATGCACGTCGTGCGCGTTCTCCGGATTGCGCTGCACCGCGATCATGCCGCGGCCATCGGTACTGGCGACCAGGTCGTCGATGCGCGACATGCCGCTGACCTTGGCCTCGAACGCCAGCTGCCCGGCCGCACGCTGCATGGACTCGCGGTCGCCGTAGCCACCGTTGCGCCCCTGCTTTTCCAGCTGCGCGACCGCCTGGTCGAACAGCGGACTGTCGCGCCGCAACTGCTCCACGCCCTGCTGCCGCTGCACGCTGCGGTCAATCGCGCCCAGCGTCTCCGGGCCGGCCTTGCCGTCCACGCCCTTCAGGTGCTGGTCCTGCTGGAACTTCTCCACCGCCGCTTCGGTCTTCGGGCCGTAGGTGCCGATCGCATCCTTGGCCTCCAGGTAGCCGAGCGTGGCCAGTTTCTCCTGCAGGCCTTTCACCGCCTCGCCCTGCGCATTGCGCGCCAGCACGCCATTGTGCGCGGCCGGCTCGCGATGGCCGTCGTGCGGCTTCGGCGCGGTGTGCCCGTCGCGCTGCTCGCCGGGCTTGGCCACGGTCTTGCCGAGGTCGGCCAGCTTGAGCAGGTCGGCCTTCTCGTTCTCGGCGCGGTTCTCCAGCGAGTCCAGGGTCTTCTGCTTGTGCACGCGCGGGAACAGCTCCTTGACGTGCTCGGCCTTGTAGTCCTGCACCGCGCTGACGATCTCCTTGTCGGAAATCTTGGACAGATCCGCCTGCTTGCCGAACTTCTCTTCCATGGCGCGCAGGAACACGCCGGACCCGCCCGGCTTCTTGTCGCTGCCCGGACCGTACTGGACCGCGGTGCTCCACATCGCGTCCTGCACCGCCGGGCCGCGGTCGGACAGGTCCATGCCCTTGTCCTTGAGCCGGTCGACCAGTTTGTCGAAGTGGGTGCGCTTGATGTAGTCGTGCTGTTCCTGGCCGAAGCCGGGGTCGGTCTTGGCCAGTTCCTTCCACTTGGCGCTGAACGCGTCCGAACCCGGCTTGAGGCCGGCGAAGTCGTCGCTGTACTTGCTGTCCTTGACGAACGCGGCGACGGTGCCGCCGTTGATGACCTTGCCCTCACGGGTCGTCGTCTGCGAGGTCATCTGGTACGAGCCGTAGGACACGCCGCCCGGGTCGTCGACGCCGGAGGACACGGTCGACGCGCCGCGGCCGCCGGTCTCGTAGTGTTTGGAGGTCTGGCCCAGTTCCCAATCCTTGTCGCTCATCGCGTTCTCCTTGGCAGGACGCGCGGCGTGGAAAGCGCCGCGCGTCGGGTTCGATACAGGGGTGGTCAGTGCGCTTCGAGTTCGTCGGCGCGGTGCGCGGTCATTTCCAGCCGGCATTCGGCCGCATCCACGCGCTCGGCCTGGCCACCATCCGGATCGGCGACGCACTTCTCGTCGCGCTCGGCGATCCACTTGCGCTGCCGCTCGCGCAGCGCGTGCTGCTCGGCCTCGCTCAGTTTGGCCATCGCCGCCTTGTAGGCGGTGTTGAGGCGCTGGTCCTGGTAGGCGTGTTCGTCGGAAATGCAGTCCAGCATCGCCGGGGTCGCGCCGCCGGCGGCGGTGATGCAGGTGTCGTAGGACGGTCGCAGCACGGGGGAATCTCCTGAAGCGGTGGAAGGGGTGGGCGCCGCAGCCGGTGCAGCCGGCGTGGCCGCGCCCGCATCGGCCTGGGTACCGGCATCGTGCGCGGCGGCAGGGGACGCGGCGGCCGCAGTGTCCGCCACCGGAGCGGCCGGTGCCTGCGTCTGGCCGGGGGTGGAAGACGGCGCGTTGCACGCGGCGGCGGCCACGCACAACAGCAGCAGGGAAGAGCGTTGGAACGCCTTGGCGATGGCCATGGTCGGAATGCGTCCTTGTCGTTTGCGCGAGCGGGAAGGCGAGGTTCTAATCGATCGTCGTGCACACTGTCCATCGCACGCCGCGATGGCAGGCGATCGTGTTTGGCCGGCGTTGGGCAATGTCGCGTCGGCGCATGCGCGGCGGTCTTGCGCAGCGCTCGACATCTCCACGCACGACCACCGCCGCGCAACGCGCGACGGCGGCCGTTGCCGCGAGACCGATCAGCGCGGCGCCTGGGTCTTTTCGCGCTGCGGATCCGGCTGCTGCGCCTGCTCCTGCGTCTGCCGCTGGGTTTCGGCGGCCAGCTGCTGCTGGCTGCGCTCCAGCGGCACCGCCGCGGCCTGCTGCCTGTCCACGTAGGCACGATTGACGTCGTGCGGATTGTCGGGATTGCGCTGCACGGCGATCAGGCCGCGGCGGTCGCCGCTGAGCACCAGGTCGTCGATGCGGTTCATGCCGCTGACCTTGGCCTCGAACGCGACCTGGCCGGCGGCGCGCTGCATCTCTTCGGCGCTCTTGAAGCCGCCGTTGGGTCCCTGCTTCTGCAGGTGGTCCATGGCCTGCTTGTACAGCGGGTTGTCGGCCAGCGCCGCCGCGTCGGACTTGGCCTGCGCCGGCTGCTTGGCGATCGCCTCCAGGGTGGCCTTGTCGGCGATGCCGGTCGCCGCCAGGCCCTTCTCGCGTTGCAGGTTGGCGACCACTTCCTTGGTGCGATCGCCGTAGTAGCCGGTGCCGCTGAGCAGCTTGCCCTGGTCGTCCTTGACGCCCAGTTCGATCAGGCGCTGCTGCATCGCCTTGACGTCGGCGCCCTGCTCGCCCGGCTTCAGCGCCGTGCGCGGCTCCTGCGCACCCTGCGTCTGCGCCTGGGTCTGCTGGCGGTCCTGCAGCAGGTCGCGGCCCTTGGCCAGCGGATCGGAGGCGAACAGCTTGGCGTTCTGATGCGTGGCCAGGTAGTCGTCCAGCGGCATGGTGTTGACGCCCTTGCTGCCGGTGGACTGGCTGACCAGCAGTTCGCCGCTCTTGGGATCGCGCACGACCATCATGATGTGGTCGATGCCCTTCCAGTGCTCGTGCGCGGTCTTGCCCGAATCCACGCCGATGACCATGCCTTCCTTCAGCGCGCCGGGCTTGAACACGTCCTTGCCCTCCAGCAGCACGCCGGAGCTGTCGTAGGCCTTCTTGACGATCTCGCCGGAGCCGGTCATGCCCTGCACCAGCATGTCCTTCTGGGTGAACACGTCGCGACCGGCCTTGCGGTTGATCTCGTTCATCGTCGCGTTCTGCAGCTCGGTGACCCAGCCGGAACAGTCGATGTAGCCCTGCGACAGATGCTTGCCGTCCACGCCGGGGTGGTAGTACTTGCTGCTCTTGACGTTGATCGCGTACTTGACGTCGTCGTGCTTGACGCCCAGGTCGTAGGCGGCGGTCAGCGCGATGCCGTCGTGGCCGCCCTGCTTGCCGCCGGCCGGTGCCGGCGTGCGCGCGGGCGCCTGGGTGGCCTGGCCCTCGGCGAGCGGCTTGATGCCCTTTTCCGGGATCGCGATGTGGTCGTACTTGGCGTCCCAGTACTTCACGAAGGCCTTGGCCATGTCCTGATCGGACAGCTTCTTGAAGTCGGCCAGCGGGGTGCCGGTGTAGGCCTGGAACTGGCGCGCGCCCTGCGCATCCCTTTCGCCGGGGACGTTGTTGAGGATGTTGGCGCGGGTGCCCTTCAGCTCGAAGTGGCCGGTGGCGATCGCGGCCTGGATCGAGCGATAGCCGCCGGCGCCCTGCTGGTGCGCCATGTACATGTCCAGGCCGTCGGGCTGCGCGTTGCCGGACAGGTAGGCGCGGCCGTCGCGCTCGTGCTGGCGGGTCAGGCTGTTGCGGTTGTCCTGGTACATGCGCGCGGCGGCATCGGTGTTGGCCACCGCGTCGAGCTCGCGACCGCGGATGCCGTAGGCGCTGGCGGCGCCGGGCGTGAACTGGAACAGGCCCTTGGCGCTGTTGGGACCGCGGCTGGCCTGCTCGTCGAAGCGGCCGCCGGTTTCGATGTAGGCGAAACGCATGAAATCGTCGACCGGAATCTGCCGCTGCCTGGCTTCCCGCTCGATGATGTCGAGATTCTCTGCCTTGCTGGTATCGCGTGCCATCTCGTGTAACTCCTTGAGGTTGAGGTACGGCCATCGCGGCCGCCTGGGTCAACCGAGCTCGTCCATGAGCTTGTTAGTGCGCGGTCAACAGAACGATTGCGTACTGCGGAACATCGGGTGCTGCGTCACCGGCGCGCCGCCGCGCGCCGTGGAGTCATGCGACGGGCGTCGGCTGATACTGGCCGCTGTCCGGGTCGTAGGCGTACTGCAGGACGTCGCTGCCATCGAGCAGGCGCGCGCGGCCGGGACCGGCGATCGCGGTGCCGTGCAGCGCCACCCGCAGCGCCGGCATGGGCTGGCCGGGCACCGCCTGGAATTCCAGAGCGCCGGTGCTGGACACGTGCGGCACCACGCCGTCCGGGTCGCTGGCCGCTTCGTTGTCCTCGCCGGCCGCCACCGTGCCGCAGTAGACCCAGCTGCGGTAATCGCCGAGGTCGTGCCGGTTCGGATCGAACACGAACATGGCGAAACCGGCTTCGGTGATGCCGTTTTCGAAGCGGGTGGTCGGCACGGCCAGCAGCAACCGGCCATCGCCCAGCGCATGCTGCTGCGGCGCGCGGGTGGTATCGAACGCATCGGCGCGCGCATAGGCGCCGAAGCTGCCGACGTAACGCTGCGCATGCAGCACCATCCACGGCCGCTCGCCGCCGGGCGTGGTCAGCTGGAAGGTGGCGGCACCGAGCGAGACGCCCTCGCCGGGGTTCGGGAAGGTTTCCGCATCGTCGATGCCGTACCGGCCCGGCGTGGCGTAGCTGAAACCGGTGTAGTACTGCTTGCCGTCCAGCTCAAAATGCCGGCCGCCCCAGAAATTCACCACGGCACCGTTGTCGATCTCGTAGGACACGGCGCCATCGCCGTCCCAGCCGTAGATCAGGTACAGCACGCTGCCCGCATCGGGTGGCACTTCGGGAGCGGCGCGCTTGTTGTCGTTCGACATGTCCAGAACATCCTGTATTCGGTGAAGAAGCCGGAAGAACCCACCTGCACATTCCGATGCGCCCCGCTACCGCGGCCGGCGTGACGCAGGCGGCGCACGACGCGGACGCGGCGCGCTGCACGGAGAGCACACTCCCCGCAGGCGCAGCTTCGGACGGAACAAGGTGACGTGCACGCCGGCCCCGAGCAGGGGCGGTGATGGCGGTCGCGCATGGCGAACCGCACGCCGGCAATCCACGCCGGCATTTCGGGCGAGTGCAGCATCCCATGCCGCTCGCGAATGACTCGCCTGATCATCAGGCCCCGTGGGGCGCATCTTAAACCAGGTCCTACGCCCGAAACCACCGCTGCCGCGCGCGCCGCGTCACATCCGCGCGCCGTCCGTTCAGCGGTCCAGCGGCGGGGTGTAGTGCTGCTTGGCGGCGTCGTAGGTGTAGGTGACGGCGTCGGCGGGGCCCAGCGTGCGCACCTTGCCCGGCCCTTCCACCGCCGTGCCCTGCAGGGCGATCCGCAGCGACGGCACATTGCCGCTGGCCGGCGGCACGAAGCTCAGCGTGCCGGTGCTGGTGGCGCATTTCATGGTGCCCTGGTCGTCGCACGCGGCACTGTTGTCCTCGCCGGCGGCGACCGTGCCCAGGTAGACCCAGCCCTTGTAGTCGCCGAGATCGTTCTTGTTCGGGTCGAAGGTGAACACCGCGAAGCCGGCACTGGTGATGCCGTCGGCAAAGCGGGTGGTCGGCAGCGCCAGCAGCAGGTGGCCATCCTTGGTCTCGGTGCTCTGCGGCTTGCGCTGCTCGTCCAGAGTGTCGGCCTTGCCGTCGGAGCCGAAGTCGCCGGCCCAGCGCTGCGCGTGGAACAGGGTCCAGGCCGGCTTGCCGCCGGCGCTGTCGAGCACGTAGGTGGCCTGGCTGATGCTGACGGTCGCGGCCGGGTCGGGCAGGTCCTGGTCGCCGGCCGGGTCCCCGGGCTTGGCGTACTTGCCGCCGGTGGCGTTGGCGAAACCGGTGTAGTACTGCTTGCCGCCGAGGTCGAAGCGGTAGCCGTACCAGAAGCTGGCCACCGCGCCGTTGTCGATGGCGTAGGACGCCGAGCCGTCGCCCTTGGCGCCGTAGATGTCGGCCAGCACCTGGCCCGGCGCCGGCACCTCGGCGGCGGCCGGCTGCGCCGCGGCGCTCGCGTCGGCGGGCGCGGCGGATGCGGGCGCGCTCGCCGTCGCCGGGGTCTGCGCCGCGGCCGGCGCATCGGCGGCCTTGTCCTTGCACCCGCCCAACAGCAGGAAGGTTGCCGCCCACAGGGCCGTGGTTCCTCGCCTCATCGCACTGCGTCCTTTGGAGTCCGTTGGCGCGCGATGCTACCAAGAACCGCGGCGACGCCAAGTGACAGGCGTGCACGCCGCAGGGACCGGCGCCCAGGCCGCAGCGCCCCGGCTCAGGGCGCGTCCGGCTCCATCGCCGGCACCGGCTGCGGGCGCGCCAGCAGCGGCTGGGTCAGCGCGTACAGGATGCGCAGGTCTTCGGCGTCGAAGGCGCTGGCGTCGTTGCCGCGGTAGTGGTGGTGGAAGGCGCGCAGGGTCGCCGCCCGGTCGTCGACCGGATAGCCGATCAGCGCCAGCGCCTGCCACGGATCGAAGCCGGGGGGCGCCGGCGGCGTGTCGGCGGCCGGCCAGCGGCCGAAGCCGGCGTCGGCCAGTCGCTTCCACGGAAACAGCGGGCCCGGGTCGACCTTGCGCGAGGGCGCGAAGTCCTCGTGGCCGACCACCTGGGTGCGCGGGATGCGCAGGCGCGTGCACAGGTCCTCGAGCAGCACCAGCAGGCTGTCGATCTGTTGCGGTGCGAACGGGGTCTTGCCATCGTTGTCCAGTTCGATGCCGATCGAGGCGGAGTTGATGTCGGTGATGGTGCCCCAGCGCCCGGCGCCGCCGTGCCAGGCGCGGTCCTGGTCGGCGACCAGTTGGTAGCGCGTGCCGTCGCGGCCGATCAGGTAGTGGGCGCTGACCTTGCCCTTGCTGTTGTGCGAGCGCAGCGTGTCCAGGCTCTGCTGCACCGAGTGCTGGTCGGTGTAATGGATGACGATCAGGATCGGCCGGCGCGCGTCGTAGTTCGGCGACGGCACCCAGGTGGCCAGCGGATTGCGCTGCGGCGCGTGCGCGCAGGCCCCGAGCAACGCGAGCGTGGCCAGCAGCAACAGCCGGCGCACGGCGGACAGGGACGGCACGGGAACACGGGTCATGGACACTTCCTGGTCGGCGACGCACAAGCGTACGCAATCGGCGCGGCGACGTCGTGCAGGGACGCGCCGACGCTCACCGGCGCGCCCTCAGAAGCGGTAGTTGAAGTTGACGTACCACTGCCGGCCGATCGCGCTGTACACCCGCGGGAAGTACGGCCAGGTGGTGTAGGTGTCGTCGCGCGGGTGCAGCGCGTCGAACACGTTGAGCACGCTCAGGCCGATGGTCGCCTTGTCGGTGATCTGCTTGGCGAGGTCGAGGTTCCACACCAGGTAGGGCGCGACACGGCCGCGCTCGGCATAGTCGGGCCGCGAGCCGTAGCGGTAGCCGTACACGCTGGCCGACCAGTCGCCGCGGTTCCAGTTCGCACGCCAGTTGCTGCGCGTGCGGAACGCCAGGTAGTCGACGTCGTTCATCACGTCCATCGGGCGCGCGCCGGCGAACTGCGCCACCTCCATCCGCAGCACCCGGGTCAGCCCGCCCTGCAGGCCGAGCGTGCCCCAGCCACCGAGATCGAGGTCGTAGCGCAGGCTGGCGTCGATGCCGTCGGTGCGCATCAGCGACTGGTTGATGGGGAAGGTCTTGAACGCGGTGATCTGGCCTTCGCTGGTCAGGTCGGTGCCGGGACTGCGCGTCACCGCATCCAGGTAGAAGCGGCAGGCCGCCGAGGCGGTGTCCACCGCGGCGCCGGCGCGGTCGCGGCCGAGCAGGCAGTTGGCGTTGTTCTCCAACAGGGTTTCGCTGGAGATGGCTTCGACCCGGCCCTTGAGTTCGATGCGGTAGTAATCGACGCTCAGCGACAGCGTCGGCAGCGCATCCCACACCGCGCCGAGCGTGGTCGACTTGCCGGTCTCCTCGCGCAGCAGCGGATTGGAGGCCTGGGTGGAGAAGGTCTGGTATTCGTGCGCGCTCGCGCAGGCCGCCGACAACGGATCCAGACCGTCGCGGCGGCACAGGTATTCGTCGACCACGGTGGGATTGTTGGCGCTGGTGCCGGCGTAGATCCACAGCAGGTCTGGCGCGCGGAAGCTGGTGGCGTGGCTGCCGCGCAGCAGCAGCGTGTCGAACGGGCGCCACTCCAGTCCGGCCTGCCAGGTCGCTGCGCCATCGACCGCGGTGATGTCGTCGTAGGCGTCGTAGCGCGCGGCCAGGGTGGCGCTGAGCCGGCTGGCGATCGGCACGCGCAGTTCCAGGCCGGCGGCGTAGCGCTTGCGCGGGCCGCCACCCGGCGTCTGGGTAAGGTTGTAGATGCGCTCGCTGCCGGTGTAGTCGACAGTGGTGCGCGGATCGGGCTGCAGGTCGTAGGTCTGCCGCGCGGCTTCCAGCACGGTGGCGATCTGCACCATGCCCGCCGGCAGCTCGAACAGGTCGCCACTGACCACCAACTGCGCCTGGTCGGTGGCCGATTCGCCGCGGCTGGTCACCTCGGTGGTGAGCTGCTGGTACAACGCCGGGCTGCCGGGCGCGAACAACCGGTCCGGGCGCACACGGCGGATTTCGGTGCCGTCCGGCCGATAGCCCAGCACCGGCCCGAAGTAGTAATCGCGCACCGCGTTGGTGAGGAAGCGCGGGCGCCGCGTGGTGATGTCGTAGCGCGACAGAGACACGCTGGCATCCCAGTCGAAGCGCCCATCGAAGGCCTTGCCGCGCACGCCGGCGTTGAGGTTCCAGGTGCGCTCGTCGTAGTCGATGGTCTTGATGCCGCCGACCTCGTCCGGCAGGAAGATGCGCTGCGCGGTGACCAGCCCCAGGTCCGGATCGTAGGCGGTGAACGCGCCTTCGCCGATGTAGTAGTGGGTCTGGCTGGAACTTTTGTCCTGCGAGCGGTTGGCCAGCAGTTGCGCGTAGGCGGTGACGTCGTGGCCGAGTTCGGCATCGCCGGCCAGGTAGGCCGAGGTCTTGCCGTAGCCGTTCTGCACCGAGCGCCCGGCGTAGTAGTCGAACGCGCCGCAGCGGTTGGGCGCGGCTAGGCTGTCGCTGGTGCGGTAAGGACGGAACGCCGGATTGGTGGCGGCGCAGGCCGCGGCCAGCGCCTGCGGCGAGGTCGACAGCGCGCCCGCCTGCGGCCACAGATAGGTGGTGCCGCGGCGCAGATACACGCCGGAGATCGACACGTTGGGCGAGCTGGGATCGGCCTTGTTGGCCGGATGGTCGTCGTAGGAATCCATGAAGTCGCGCTGGCGGGCGACGATGGGTTCGCGATCCAGCCGCTCGAAGGCGTAGGTGACGCTCCAGCCGTCGCCGCGGCGCCCGCCGCTCCACTGCAGTTGCCCACTGTCGCCGCCACCGCGGGTGGTGGTGCCGGCGCGCACGCGCAGGCTGTCGCCCTGGAAATCGCGCTTGGTGATGATGTTGACCACGCCGGCGACCGCATCGGAGCCGTAGATGGCCGAGGCGCCGCCGCTCATCACCTCGATGCGTTCCACCGCCGCCGCCGGAATGCTGCCCAGGCTGACCGCGGTGCCGTTGGCGCCGTAGGGCTGCGGGTAGTCGGCCATGCGCTTGCCGTTGAGCAGGATCAGCTGGTAGCCCGGCCCCAGCCCGCGCAGGTTGAGGTACTGGCCGTTGGGCGAACTGCCGGTCTGGTCGCTCTCGTTGAAGGTGCTGCCGCTGAACTGGGTCAGCGTGCCCAGCGATTCCCACACCGTGGCGAAGCCCTGCTTGCGGATGTCCTCGGCGGTGATGACGGTGACCGGCGCCGGGCCTTCCACCTGCGCGCGGGCGATGCGCGAGCCGGTGACCAGCACCGCATCGAGATCGCGCGGCGTCGCCGCCTGTTCCTGCGCCGCGGCCGGCAAGGCCGCGACCAGCGTCGTCAGCGAAGCCAGCGCCACGCGCACGGACCGCAAGGGAAAAGGACGACGAACGATTCGCATGGGCACGCGGCTCTCCTGCTGGCGTGGGTGGATGGCGCGAACGCCGCGGGCGCGGCCACGGCCGAGCGCCTGTCCCTGGCGTCCACGCACACGGCGATGGCGCGTGCGCGGCACGCGGCCATCGTGTTGCGGGTTCCTGCATCTTGCCGAGCGGACGCGGCGCTGCCGTGCGCTGCCTGCACGTTCCCCAGCGCCATCGCCACGCGCCCCCTGTGCAGTCGGATGTAACACGCGCTCGCAAAACCTGTCAACGCAGCGCCTTGACAGAAAAAAACCGGGAATCGAAGATCCTGGCGTCGGCGTGTAGTACACGCCGACCTTCTTTCCAGACAGTGGGTTCCCATGATCACGATGCGCGGCCTGTGCCTGTTGCTCGCCGCGGCGGCGAGCGGCGCCATCGCCACGGCACGCGCCACCGAGGCCATGCCGCTGCAGGCACAGCCGGTGCAGTTGCAGGCCGCGCACTGGATCGCGCGGCTGCCGGCGGCGTCGGCACCGCTGCTGGAGGCGACGCAGCGCGCCGCGTTCAACGCCCGGCTGCTGCGCGACGACCCGTCGATGCACGACCTGACGGCGCTGCCGACGCAACTGCCCGCCGCGCAGGTGCGCGCGCAGATCCTGGCGCTGTCGGCGCCACCGTCGCGCACGCTCTACGACAGCCAGGGCGGCGTACTGGACGCCGCGCGATTGCAGGCGCTGCAGAGCGCGCTGGCGCTGGACGCGCTGCCGGCGCAGGTGCAGCCGCGTTACGCGCTGGTGGTGCAACGCGCCGACCTGCGGCGCTTCCCGACCGCCGAGCGCGTGTTCAGCGACCGCGACGATCGCGACATCGACCGCTTCCAGGAATCGGCGCTGTATCCAGGCAGCCCGGTGGCAATCCTGCATGCCAGCGCCGATGGGCAGTGGCTGTTCGTGCTGGCGAACAACTACGCTGCCTGGATCGCCCGCAACCGCGTGGCCGAGAGCGACCGCGCCAGCGTGCTGGCGTACGCGCAGCGCACGCCGCGGTTGCTGGTCACCGGTGCCCGCGTGGCCACCGTGTTCACCCCGGACCTGCCGGCGGCCTCGCAGGTGGCACTGGACATGGGCAGCGCGCTGCCGTTGCTGCGCGACTGGCCGCCGCAGAACGTGGTCAACGGCCAGTCGCCGCTGGCCGCCTACGTGGTGCAGCTGCCGCTGCGCGACCGCGACGGACGCCTGCAACTGGTGCCGGCGCTGATACCGCGCAGCGCCGACGTCGCCGAGGCGCCGCTGCCGGCCACGCCGCAGATGCTGCTGCAGCAGGCGTTCAAGTTCCTCGGCGAACGCTACGGCTGGGGCAACAGTTACGACGCGCGCGACTGCAGCGGCTTCGTCGTCGACCTGCATCGCAGCCTCGGCATCGAGTTGCCGCGCAACACCGGCGACCAGGCGCGCAGCCCCGCACTGATGTCGGTGCCCTACACCGCCAGCGACCCGCTGCCGCAGCGGCGGCAGGCGCTGGCGCAACTGCGCGTCGGCGACCTGGTCTATATCCCCGGCCACGTGATGCTGGTGATCGGCCACGAAGACGGCCAGACCTGGGTGATCCACGACGTGGCCGGCGCCAGCTACCGCAACGCCGTCGGCCAGCTGCAGCGCGTGCGCCTCAACGGCGTGTCGGTGACGCCACTGGAACCGCTGCTGCTCGGCGACGGCACGCCGTTCATCGACCGCATCACCCGCATCCAGCGCCTGCGCGCGCCGACCGCCGAATGAAGATCACCGAGATCCGCCTGGGCATGCTGCGCGTGCCGCTGAAGACCCCGTTCAAGACCGCGCTGCGCACCGTGCAGGCGATCGAGGACGTGGTGGTCATGGTCCACACCGACGATGGCCGGATCGGGCATGGCAGCGCCCCGGCCACGCCGCCGATCACCGGCGACACCCATGGAGCGATCATCGCGGCGATCGAGCGCTGCCTGGCACCGCGCCTGATCGGCGAGGACATCGCCGACCTGCAGCGCCTGCGCGGCCTGATCCAGGGCGCGCTGGAACACAACAGCAGCGCCAAGGCGGCCATGGAGATCGCCGTGCACGACCTGTGGGCGCAACTGCATGGTGCGCCGCTGTACCAGCTGCTTGGCGGTGGCACACCGCAGCTGACCACCGACCTCACCATCAGCGTGAATGCCGTGGACACGATGGTGGCCGACGCGCTGTCGGCGCTGGCGCGCGGGTTCGTGGCGCTGAAGATCAAGATCGGCACCGATCTCGCCGAGGACATCGCAAGGGTCAAGGCGATCCATGCCGCGGTCGGCGATCGCGCGCAATTGCGGCTGGACGCCAACCAGGGCTGGACGCCGAAGCAGGCGGTGCAGGCGATGCACGCACTGGAACATGCCGGGGTCATGCTGGAACTGCTGGAGCAGCCGGTCAAGGCCGGCGACGTGGACGGCCTGCAGTACGTGACCGAGCGCGTACAGACCCCGGTGATGGCCGACGAAAGCGTGTTCTCGCCGGCGCAGGCGATCGCGCTACTGCAGCGGCGTGCGGCGGACATCGTCAACATCAAGCTGGTCAAGGCCGGCGGCCTGTCCAACGCGCTGCGCATCGCCGACATCGCCGCGGTGTGCGGGGTGCCATGCATGATCGGCTGCATGCTCGAATCGAGCATCGGCGTGGCCGCGGCGGCGCACCTGGCGGTGGCGCGCGCGGACGTCATCACCAAGGTCGACCTGGACGGCCCGTCGCTGGGGGCGTTCGATCCGGTGGTGGGCGGGGTGCAATTCGACGAGGCGCAGATCCGGATTGGCGATGCGCCGGGACTGGGGATTCGCGAGATCCAGGGGTTGGAGCTGTTGCCGCGGTCGGTGTAATGGCGCCGCGCATGGCTGGCTGTCGCAATTGTGGGAGGGACTTCATTCCCGACTGCTGTCGCAATCGGTCATTGGATGGCTTCACTCGTCGCGACTGAAGTCGCTCCCACAGTGGCTTGCGGGAAGCCTGCCGGGTGCACGGTGGGAAGGACTGCAGTCCCGACTGCTGTAGCAATCGGTCATGGCTTCACTCGTCGCGACTGA
>NZ_JAXGGH010000009.1:0-245473 GCF_034105425.1 Xanthomonas sp. LF06-19
GTCCCGGGTCCCGGCATCACTCCGCCACTTCCTCCACCTGCTTCGGCAGCGGCCGCGTATCCGGCAGCTGCCAGAAGATCAGGGTCGAGGTCAGGGTGATCGCGCCGACGCAGACGAAGGTCGCATGCAGCGCCGCGGTGGCGCCGTGGGTGTCGCCGAGATGGGTGTTGAACGCGGCCAGCAGGCTGCCGGCCGCCGCGGCGCCGAAGCCGGTGGCCAGCATCATCACCATCGACAGCAGGCTGTTGCCGGCGCTGGCCTGATCGCGGTCCAGGTCGCGCAGGGTCACCGTGTTCATGACGGTGAACTGCAGCGAGTTGACCGCACCGAACAGCGCCAGCTGCAGCAGCCGCCAGCCCAGCGGCTGGCCGGCGTCGAACAGCAGGAAGCTGGCCATCGCGGTGCCGACCAGCACGGTGTTGGTCATCAGCACGCGGCGGTAGCCGAAGCGCTCCACCAGCTTCACCGCCGCGCGCTTGGAGGCCATGCCGGCCAGCGCCACCGGGATCATCATCAGCCCGGCGTTCATCGGGCTCATGCCCAGGCCCACCTGCAGCAGCAGCGGGATCAGGAACGGCATGCTGCCGCTGCCCACGCGCGAGAACAGGTTGCCGAGGATGCCGATGCGGAAGCTGGCGACCTTGAACAGATGCAGCGGGAACAGCGGCGCCGCCGCGTTGGCCGCGTGCAGCCAGTAGCCGATCAGCGCCGCCAGCCCGGCGATCGCCAGCAGCATCACGAAGGCGTGGCGCAGGCCCAGCTCGGAGATGCCGTCCAGCGCCAGCGACAGCGCGACCATGCCGAAGGCCAGCATCGCGTAGCCGATCAGGTCGAAGCGGGTGCGTTGCTCGCCGTAGAAGTCCGGCATGATCTTCAGCGCGGCGGCGAAGCCGATCGCGCCGATCGGCAGGTTGATCAGGAATACCCAGTGCCAGGACGCCACCTGCACCAGCCAGCCGCCCAGGGTCGGGCCAACGAGCGGCCCGATCAGCGCGGGGATGGCGATGAAGCTCATCGCGCTGAGGAACTGCGCCCGCGACACCGAGCGCATCACCGCCAGCCGGCCCACCGGCAGCAGCATCGCGCCGCCGATCCCCTGCAGCACCCGCGCGGCCACCAGATACGGCAGCCGCGGCGCCGCCGCGCACAGCAGCGAGCCGAGGGTGAACAGCACGATCGCGGCCAGGAAGGTGCGGCGGGTGCCGTAGCGGTCGGCGATCCAGCCGGAGGCGGGAATGAACATCGCCACCGCCAGCGCGTAGCTGAACACCACCGACTGCATCTGCAAGGGGCTCTCGCCCAGGCTGCGCGCCATCGCCGGCAACGCGGTGTTGACGATGGTCGCATCCAGCATCTGCATGAAGATGGCCAGCGACACCAGCCACAGCAGCGGACGGAAACTACGCGCGTCGGGAACGGCGATCGGATCGGAGGAGGGCGCGGACATCGGCACGCAGGGGCGACGCGAGGGGGGCGATAGGATCGCGCAGATCGCGTCGCCGTGTCGTGCAGTTGCGCGCGTTGCGCGCTTGCGATGCAGCGCGCGCTCAGCGATCAGCGCTGTCGACGCAGGTATGGACGGCGCCCTGAAGCCGCTCCTACGCGAAAGCGCAAGAGATCGAGCGCACGGTCAGATCGCCGACCGTGCGCGAGACTGGAATCCCCAATCCCTAATCCCCAATCCCGGCTCTTAAGCGCGCCGACTATGCCGCTGCACCGCCGCCACCAATGCCCCGACATGCTCCGGCTGCATGTCCGGCGACAGCCCGTGGCCCAGGTTGAACACGTGGCCATCCAGCGAGCCGCCGTTGCCGTCGGCATAGCTGCGCAGCACGCGTTGCACTTCGCGGTCGATCGCCTCCGGCGCGCCGTACAGCATCGCCGGGTCCAGGTTGCCCTGCAGGGCGACGCGGCCGCCGGTGCGGCGCGCGGCGTCGGCCAGGTCGATGGTCCAGTCCACGCCCACACCTTCCGCACCGGAGCCGGCCAGCTCTTCCAGGTAGGGCGCATTGCCCTTGCCGAACAGGATCAGCGGGGTGCGCTCGGCGCCGTCGCCGCGCGCCAGTTCGCGGGCGATGCGTTGCAGGTAGGGCAGGGAGAATTCGCGGTACATCGCCGGGCTCAGCACGCCGCCCCAGGTGTCGAACACCTGCAGCGCCTGCGCACCGGCCGCGCGCTGCGCCGCCAGGTAGGCGATCACCGCGTCGGTGTTGACCGACAGCAGCTGGTGCAGCGCCGCGGGTTCGTTCAGCGCCAACGCCTTGATCCGCGCGTAGTTGTCGCTGCCGCCGCCCTCGACCATGTAGCAGGCCAGGGTCCAGGGGCTGCCGGAGAAGCCGATCAGCGGGACGCTGCCGTCCAGTTCGCGGCGGATCACCCGCACCGCGTCCATCACGTAGCGCAGCTCGGTTTCCATGTCCGGCACGCCGAGCCGGGCGATCGCCGCGGCGTCGCGCACGGGGTGGCGGAACTTGGGGCCTTCGCCTTCGACGAAGTACAGCTCCAGGCCCATCGCATCGGGAATGGTGAGGATGTCCGAGAACAGGATCGCCGCGTCCAGCGGGAACCGCGCCAGCGGCTGCAGGGTCACTTCGCAGGCCAGTTCCGGGGTCTTGGCCATGGCCAGGAAGCTGCCGGCGCGGGCACGGGTGGCGCGGTACTCGGGCAGGTAGCGCCCGGCCTGGCGCATCAGCCACACGGGGGTCTGGTCCACGGGCTCGCGGCGCAGCGCGCGCAGCAGGCGGTCGTTCTTGAGCATGGGGGATTCCTTAGCGCGGCGCGTCGGCGCCACGGGTGAACATGACCTGGAAGCCGCGCTTGAGCTGGGCGTCGCGGGCTTTCTCGAAGGCGGCGTTGGCGTCTTCCTGCTGCAGGTAGAGCTCGCGCCGCAGCTGCGCGCGGCCGCCGATCTGGCCGCTCTCGCGCAACAGTTCCCAGCCGCCGAGCAGGTCCGGCTGCAGGGTCAGCTGCAGGTAGCGTGGCGGCTCGTTGCCGTCGGGGCGTTGCTGGAGGAAGACGCGCATGTGCCGATTGTAGCGGGTGCCGGTGCAGGCGACGTGGCCCGGTCGGCGGAACGCAGCGGCCGCTCAGCCGGCACGGAAGCCGCGGCGATACGCCGACGGCGGCAACCCCAGGTCGCGCGTGAACTGCAGGCGCAGCGCGCCGGCACTGCCGAAGCCGCAGTCGGCGGCGATGCGCTCCAGCGGCAGGTCGGTGCGCTCCAGCAGTTGCTGGGCGCGGACCAAGCGCTGGTGCGCCAGCCACTGCACCACGGTGGTCCCGGTCACCTGGCGGAACTGCCGGGTGAAGCTGCGCCGACTCATCCGCGCGTGCGCGGCCAGCGCGTCCAGGCGCAGCGGCTGGTCCAGGCGCTGCAGCATCCAGTCCAGGGTCGGGCCCAACTGGGCGTCGCGGCGGCTGGCCGGCAGCGGCTGTTCGATGTACTGCGCCTGCCCGCCCTGGCGGTGCGGCGCCACCACCAGGCGCCGCGCGATGCGGTTGGCGACATCGGCGCCGTGGCGGCGCCGCACCAGGTGCAGGCAGCAGTCGATGCCGGCGACGGTGCCGGCCGAGGTCAGCACGTCGCCGTCGTCCACGTACAGCACGTCCGGCTGCAGCCGCACCTGCGGGTGGCGCTGCGCGAAGCGCGCCAGCGCCGCCCAGTGGGTGGTGGCGGGGCGGCCGTCGAGCAGGCCGGCATCGGCCAGCACGAAGGTGCCCAGGCACAGCCCGACCACCTGCGCGCCGGCGGCGTGGGCGCGGCGCAGCGCCTGGCACAGCGCCGCCGGTGCCGGCTCGGCGGCATCGCGCCAGGACGGCACGATCACCGTGTCGGCGTCGTCCAGCGCCTCCAGGCCGTGCTGCACCTGGATGGCGAAGCCGGCATCGGTGCGCAGCAGTCCCGGCTCGGCGGCACACACGCGCAGGTCGAAGGCCGGCAGGTCGGTGTCCGGCCGCGCTTCGAACACCTGGCAGGGCACCGCCAGGTGGAAGGGACTGATGCGATCGAAGGCGACCACGGCGATGCGATGCGGCGACATGGCCCGATTTTAGCGAAAACGGTGTTTCGGGCCACTCGTCGACGCGGGTGCGGCCACCGACACTGGCTGCCCCTTCGCCGGAGTCACCCATGTCCTCTCCACGCCGCGCCCTGCTGGTCATCGATGTCCAGAACGACTACTTCGACGGCGCACTGCCCATCGCGCATCCGCCGGTGGCGCAGTCGTTGCCCAACATCCTGCAGGCCATGGACGCGGCGCAGGCGCACGGCGTGCCGGTGCTGGTGGTGCAGCACACCGCGCCGGCGCAGGCGCCGGTGTTCGCCGACGGTAGCGCCGGTTGGGCGTTGCACCCGCAGGTCGCCGCGCGGCCGCACACGCGGCTGCTGCGCAAGACCCGGCCGAGCGTGTTCGCCGACACCGACCTGGCCGACTGGCTGCAGGCGCAGGCGATCGACACCCTGACCGTGGCCGGCTACATGACCCACAACTGCAACGCCTCCACCGTGTACGAGGCCTTCCACCGCGGGTTGGCCGTGGAAGTGCTGGGCGACGCCAGCGGCGCGCTGCCGTATGCCAACGCCGCCGGCCAGGCCAGCGCCGAGGAGATCCACCGGGTGTTCGGGGTGGTGTTCCACAGCAACTTCGCCGCGGTCGCCGACACCGCGCAGTGGATCGCGGCAGTGCAGGCAGGGCAGCCGCTGCCGCGCGACAACGTGCTGCAGTCCAACCGCCGCGCGCGGGACCTGGCATGAGCGGCATGCCGCGGGTGCTGCGTGCGCGCGAGTTCACCGGCAGCCGCGCCTGGGAGGCGCTGCCGGTGGCGCTGCTGGACGGGATCGGCGTGCGCATCCATTGGACCGACCAATCGTACGTTTGGCACGTCAACGACGGGGCGGAAGTATTCGTGGTGCTGGACGGACAGGTGCAGATGCGCTGGCGCGTGCAGGGCATCGAGCAGGCGGCGCTGCTGCAAGCCGGCGACGTGTTCCATGCGCCGGAAGGCACCGAGCATGTGGCGCACCCGCAGGGTCCGGCGCGGGTGCTGGTGGTGGAGCGCGACGGCAGTCCGTGATTGCCGGGATCGCTCCTGGCCGGCGGGCGCCGCGATGGTACCCGGGACGTGCCGCTGTCGATGACGTGTGTACAGGGCGACGCACACTGCGCGTTCTGATGTGCGTTCTATCACGGAGCCATCACTGGCGATCTGGCGTCATTGGGACAGGCTATGCCGCTGCGTGCGCACAGAGATCCTGGTGTCACGGCATCGCCATTCACCACGAGTGCGGACGCGGCCGGTATGCGAAGCCAGAGCGATGGGCGGTTCCCTGGGCAGCACCCCGAGGTCGGGGCGGGACGGGATCCCGCGCGGCCTGCTGCCATTTCCGACGACGTCATGTCGTTGCGCGCGCCACGTCGTCGCGCGAGCGCTTATCAAACGCCACGCAGGGCGTGCGGCCTGGGTCGGGTCACTGTCTTCGCCGGATTGGCGGTGCTGTGCCTGCTGATCCTCGGCGGCTGGGTTTGGCACGCGCACCGCCAGCAGCCCGCGCCGGCGCCCGAGCCCTTGCGCGTGCAGACCATGACCGTCGCGCCGCACCGGGTGCCTGACATCATCGAGACCTCCGGCACCCTGTTGTCGCCGCAGACCGTGGAGGTGCGCGCGCAGGCCGACGGGGTGCTGCAGTCGGTGCTGATCCATGACGGCGAGCAGGTCCACGCCGGGCAACTGCTGTTCACCATCGATCCGCGTCCGCTGCGGGCGGCGTTGGCGCAGGCGCGCGCCACCCTGGCCCGCGACCAGGCGCTGGCGGCGGATGCGGCCGATACCGAGGCACGCTACGCCAAGCTGTCCAGGACCGGCGCGGTGGATCCCAAGACCTACACCACGGCGGCCGACACGCTGCGCTCGCTGCGCGGCACCGTCGCCGCCGACCAGGCGCAGGTCGAGCAGACGCAGCTGTCGCTGGCCTACACCCAGGTCCGCGCGCCCATCGACGGCCGCGCCGGCGCCATCGCGGTCAAGCCGGGCAACCTGGTGTCCAGCGGGTCCAGCACCGCGCTGGTCACGCTCAACGTCAGCACGCCGATCGAAGTGCGTTTCGCGCTGGCGCATGTGCAGGTCGATGCGGTGCGCGCCGCGCCGCTGGGGCACCAGGGCCTGGGGCTGCCGGTACTTGCGCTGGATGCGGTGAACGGCACGCTGCTCGAGCGCGGCGAGGTGGCGTTCCTCGACAATGCCTTCGACACCAGCAGCGGCACGCTGGAGCTGCGCGCACGCTTCGCCAACGCCGGCGCCACACTGTGGCCGGGGCAGTTCGTCACCGTGCGGGTGATCCTGGCCGAGGACCCGCAGGCGCTGTCGGTGCCCGAGAGCGCCTTGCAGCAGGGACAGCAGGGGCCGTACGTGTACTGCGTGGTCGAGGGCCATGCCGTGTCGCGGCCGCTGACCGTGGCGCGGATGGTCGACGGGCAGGCGGTGATCGCCAAGGGCCTGCGCGCGGGCGATCGCGTCATCCTCACCGTGCCCAACGAACTGCGCGACGGCACCGCGGTGCAATCCGGCAACCAGCACGCCACGCCGACCGCGGCGGCGACCGGACGGCATGCGTGAATCTGTCGGCGCTGTTCATCCGCCGCGCGGTGATGACCTCGGTGCTGATGATCGCGCTGGTGCTGGCCGGCGGCATGGCCTACTTCGCGCTGCCGGTCAGCGAGCTGCCCGACGTCAGCTTCCCGACCATCACCGTCAACATGTCGCTGCCCGGCGCCAATCCCGAGACCATGGCCGCGGCGGTGGCGACGCCGCTGGAGCGCCAGTTCAGCGGCCTGCCCGGGCTGGACACGATGAGTTCGACCAGCAGCGTCGGCAGTACGCGCATCGTGTTGCAGTTCGCGTTGAGCCGCAATGTCGATGCCGCCGCGCAGGACGTGCAGAACGCGGTGTCGCAGGCGGCCGGCCTGCTGCCGCGCGAGATCAATCCGGCGCAGATCCAGAAGGAGGATCCCAGCGCCGCGCCGATCATGCACCTGATCCTGCGCTCCAGGACCATCGCGCTGCCGCTGCTCAACCAGTTCGCCAAAGACCGCGTGGCGTTGCGCCTGGCCTCGGTGCCGGGCGCCGGCCAGATCGATGTCAACGGCGCGCAGAAGTACGCGGTACGCCTGTTCGTCAACCCGCACCTGCTCGCCGCCCGCCACCTGGGCTTCGACCAGGTGGTGTCGGCGGTGCAGGCGGGCAACAGCAACGCGCCGGCCGGCACACTGATGGGGCGCGCGCGGTCCTACACCGTGCGCGCCGACGGCCAGCTCAAGCGCGCGGCCGATTTCGACGCCATGGTGCTGAGCTACGCGGACGGCGCGCCGGTGCGCCTGCGCGACGTCGGCCATGCCGAGGACAGCGTCGAGAACCTGCAGACCGCCGCCTCGCTCAACGGCCAGCGCGCGATCGAGATCAACATCCACCGCCAGCCGGGCGCCAACACGCTGTCGGTGACCCAGGGCATCCAGGCGGCGCTGCCGGGGATTCGCGCGCAGTTGCCCGGCGACGCCCAGCTCGACGTGCTCTACGACCGCGGCGACTACATCGGCGCCTCGGTGGAGGACGTGGAGTGGACCCTGGTCGGCTCGCTGGTGCTGGTGATCGTGGTGATCCTGCTGTTCCTGCGCAGCTGGATGGCGACCCTGATCGTGGCGCTGGTGCTGCCGACCTCGCTGATCGGCACCTTCGCGGTGATGCGGCTGCTGCACTTCAGCCTGGACAACATCTCGATGCTGGCGCTGACCCTGTCGGTCGGCTTCGTGGTCGACGACGCCATCGTGGTGATCGAGAACATTGTCCGCCATGCCGAGCAGGGCGCCAGCCGCATGGACGCGGCTATCGCCGCCTCGCGCGAGATCGGCTTCACCGTGCTGTCGATGACGGTGTCGCTGTCGGCGGTGTTCCTGCCGATCGTGTTCATGGGCGGGCTGGTCGGGCGGTTGTTCTCCGAGTTCGGCATGGTGATCGCGATCGCGGTGATCCTGTCCGGCATCGTCTCGCTGACCCTCACGCCGATGCTCGCCAGCCGCTGGCTCGACCCGAAGAAGAGCGCGGGCTGGGTGTTCGAGCGCTTCGACCGGCTGGTCGAGGCCAGCGAACGCGGCTACGCGCGCTCGCTGGCCTGGGCGACCGAGCGCATCGGCCTGATGTGCGTCATCGGCGTGGCCACCCTGGTCGGCACCGCCGGCGTCTACGCCGTGGTCGAGAAGGGCTTCATCCCGCAGGTGGATTCGGGAAAGATCGACGGCGATACCCGTGTGCCCGAGGGCACCGCTTTCGCCGACTTCGTGGCCAAGCAGGCGGCGGTGGTGAAGATCATCCAGCGCAATCCCAACGTGGCCAACGTCGAATCGGTGATCGGTTCGGACAACTCGCTCAGCAACAGCGGGCGCCTGTTGATCGGGCTCAAGCCGCTGTCCGAGCGCAGCGGCAGCGCCGAGGAGGTGATCCAGGACGTGCGCAAGCAGGTCGCCGCGATCCAGGGCATCACCCTCAACATGCGCAATCCGCCGGCGATCGACATGGGGCCGACGGCCTCGAACGGGTCGCTGCAATACGTGCTGCAGTCCACCGACCAGAAGGCGCTGTACGCCCAGTCCGACAGCATCCTGCAGCGCCTGCGGCAATTGCGCGACGTGCAGGATCCGCAGAGCGACCTGCAGCTCAAGAACCCGGAGATCGAGGTGGTGCTGCACCGCGAACAGGCCGCCGCGCTGGGCGTCACCGCCGCGGGCCTGCAGGACACCCTGGCCAGCGCCTACGGCGGCCGCAAGATCAGCACCATCTACGGCGACACCGATCAGTACGAAGTGCTGCTGCAGGTCGATCCCGCGGCGCAGGCCGACCTCAACGGCCTGGATGCGCTGTCGTTCAACGGCAACCAGAATCCCGGCATCACCGCGATCGGCACGCAGACCTCCAACAGCAGCTCCGGCACCAGCGCGGTGCTGACCGCGGCCGGCGGCCCGATGGTGCCGCTGCGCGCGGTGGCCGACGTGCGCATGGGCGTGGGGCCGGTGGCGATCAACCATTACGCCGGCCTGCCGGCGGTGACGCTGTCGATGAACCTGGCGCCGGGCGTGTCGCTGGGCGAGGCCGCCGCCGGCATCGGCAACCTGATGGCGCAGACCCTGGGCAAGGACGACGCGCGCGCCATCAGCGGCCAGTTCGCCGGTTCGGCGCAGGCCTTCGAGAATTCGATGAAGACGCTGCCGATGCTGCTGCTGATCACCGTGCTGCTGATCTACGGCGTGCTGGCGATCCTGTACGAGAACGCGCTGCACCCGATCACCATCCTGACCTCGCTGCCGCTGGCCGGGTTCGGCGCCATCCTCATGCTGGTGCTGTTCCGTCAGGAGCTCAATCTCTTCAGCTTCGTCGGCCTGATCCTGTTGGTCGGGCTGGTCAAGAAGAACGGCATCATGATGGTGGACTACGCGCTGGACCTGGAGCGCTCGGGCGATGCGCGCTGGCAGCAGCCGCGCGCGGCGATGCTGGAAGCGGCCACGGTGCGCTTCCGCCCGATCATGATGACCACCCTGGCGGCGGTGCTGGGCTCGTTGCCGATCGCGCTGGGTTTCGGCGCCGGTGCCGAGGCGCGGCGCCCGCTCGGCATCGCCGTGGTCGGCGGCCTGCTGTTCTCGCAGGCGCTGACCCTGTATCTGACCCCGGCCTTCCACATCGCGATGGCCGAGTGGCTGGCGCGCCGCCGCGCACGTCGCAACGGCACCGCGCCGCCATCGGCGCCGACGCTGCCGGAGCCGGCCTGATGCGCGCGCTCGCGCTTGGCGCCGCGTGTCTGCTGTCGGCGTGCAGCCTGACGCCGGCCTATGTGCGTCCCGCCGCACCGATCCCGCCGTCGTGGCCGGTGGGCGACGCCTACCTGGCGCAGCACGAGGCCACGCTGCCGTCGCTGAGCTACCGGCAAGTGTTCGCCGACCCGCGGCTGCAGGCGCTGATCGCGCAGGCGCTGGACAACAACCGCGACCTGCGGATCGCGCTCGCCGATATCGCCCAGGCGCGAGCGCAGTACCGCATCCAGCGCGCGGCCCTGCTGCCGGAGGTGGGGGCCAGCGCGACCTATACGCGCTCCTATCGCGGCAAGGGCGCGGCGCCGGGCAACGACACGACCCAGGGCGGCAACGCAGCGGCTGCGCCGGCTGCCGGTTATGCCAGCAACTACGACCTGGGCGTGGGCGTCACCGCGTTCGAACTCGACCTGTTCGGGCGGCTGCACGCGCTGAGCACGGCTGCGCAGCAGCGCTATCTGGAACAGGAGGCCGCGGCCCGGGCCACGCGCCTGACCCTGGTCGGCGACATCGCCACGACCTGGCTGACCTATGCCGGCGACCGCAGCCTGCTGACGCTCGCGCAGGACACCGAACGCAGTGCCGGCGCCAGCGTGGCGCTGACCGCACAGCGGGTGGATGGCGGCATCGTGCCGCATTCGGACCTGGACCAGGCCAACCAGGTGCTGCATGCCGCGCAGGCCGACCTGGCTGCGCAGACCACGGCGCTGGCGCAGGACGTCAATGCGCTGCAGTTGCTGGTGGGCGCTCCGGTCGATCCGGCACTGTTGCCGGGTTCGATCGAGGAGGTCGCGGCCAGCATCGGCGATCCACCGGCCGGCCTGGACACCAGCGTGCTGCTGCGTCGGCCCGACGTGGTGCAGGCCGAATACGAACTGCGTGCGGTCAACGCCCAGATCGGTGCGGCGCGTGCCGCGTTGTTTCCCAGCATCAGCCTGAGCGGCCTGCTGGGCCTGACCAGCACCGCGCTGTCGCAGCTGTTCACCCACGACGCGCGCACCGCGTCGGTGGGCGCCGGCGTCGCCTACACCGTGTTCGATGGCGGCGCGGCGCGCGCCAATGTGCGCTACACCGAGGCGCAGCGCGATGCCGCGGTGGCCGGTTACGAAAAAACCGTGCAGACCGCCTTCGGCGAAGTGGCCGATGCCCTGGCCCGGCGCGGCACCATGGATGCGCAGGTGCAGGCGCAGCGCGCGCTCCTCGCCGATGCCGCCAACACCTACGACGCCAGTGCGCAGCGCTACCGCGAGGGCGTGGAAAGCGCGCTGTCCAACCTGGATGCGCAGCGCAGCTACTACGCTGCGCAGCGCAGTCTGGTCGCGGTGGAACTGACCGCGGCCACCAATCGGGTGACGCTGTATCGCACCCTGGGCGGGGACGCGTCGCTGGAGCGCGCCCAGCCCTGAGTGCGTTGGGGCGGGTAGGGCGGCACGCCGCAGCCAGGACGCGCTGCCTGACGTGCCGCCGGTGCTGCGCTTACTTCAGGTGCTCGCGCAGTCCGTCGCCCGCCTGTTGGATCGCGGTCCGCACCGCGGGCACGTCGCGCAGGGCATTGAGCAGGCCGAAGTCATGGATCAGCCCGTTGTAGCGGGTCACCGTGACCGTCACCCCGGCCTGGTCCAGCTTGCGGCCGAAGGCTTCGCCCTCGTCGCGCAGCACGTCCAGCTCGGCGGTCTGGATCAGCGTCGGCGGCAGGCCGGCGAGTTGCGCCGGGGTGGCGCGCAGCGGCGAGGCGGTGATCTCGGCGCGGGCCTTGGGATCGGTGGTGTAGTTGTCCCAGAACCAGGTCATCATGTTGCGGGTGAGGAAGTAGCCGCTCTGGAACTGCTGGTACGAGCCATCGTCGAAGCGGGCGTCGGTCACCGGCCACAGCATCAGGTCGTAGCGCAGCGCAGGTGTTCCGGCCGCCTTGGCCTGCAGCGCCACGGCCGCGACCATGTTGCCGCCGACGCTGTTGCCGGCCAGCGCCAGGCGCTTGCCGTCCACGCCGATCTGCGCGCCATGCTCGGCCACCCAGCGGGTGGCGGCATAGGCCTGGTGGATGGCGACCGGATACTGCGCTTCCGGCGACGGCGTGTAGTCCACATAGACCGCCACCGCGCCGGAGGCGTTGACCAGGTCGCGGATCAGGCGTTCGTGGGTCGGGAAGTCGCCCAGCACCCAGCCGCCGCCGTGGAAGAACATGAAGGCCGGCAACACCTGGCCGTCCGTGTGCGGCGGCCGCACGATCACCAGGTTCAGCGGCTTGCCGTCGGCCTGGATGGTGGTGCGGCTGACCTCGGCCGGCGGCAACGGCGTATTGGCCTGGGCATCGCGCAGCACCTGCCGCGCCTGCGACGGGGTGAGCTGTTCGATCGGCTTGCCGCCGCTGCCGTTGAGCGCATCGAGGAACGTCGCGACCGGGCGCAACGGCGCGGGCTGGTCGGCCGGCGTTGCGGCGGTGGCGGTGCCGATCGCGCCGGCCAGCATCGAGGTGGCGAGCAAGGGAAGCAGGGTCTTCATGGCGGTTTCCTGGGGCATGCCGGGCGGTGTGCCGGCGACAGGAGTGACTTTGCGCGCCAAGGCGATACGATAGGTGGTAAATTGTCCTTAAAACTTTACCTGGAGTGCCAAATGGCCGATCGCCTGGCCGCCTTGTTGACCCACTTCTCGGTCAGCGCCGAGGTCTTCCACGCTGGCACGCTGTGCGGGCTGCACCGGCTCGACGACGGCGACCGCGGGCAACTGCACCTACTGCGCCAAGGCAGCGTGGTCGTCCACAACGGCGATGGCAGCGTGCTGCGGATCGACCGGCCCAGCCTGCTGCTGTACCCGCAGGCCATGCCGCACCGCTTCGAGACCGATGTGCAACGCGGTGCGGACTTCGCCTGCGCGCACCTGCGCTTCGGTGGCGGTGCGGCCAATCCGCTGGTGCGCGCCTTGCCGGCCTGCATCTGCCTGCCGCTGGACGCGCTGCGCCAGGGGGAGACGCTGCTGCAGATCCTGTTCGAGGAAGCGTTCGCGCTGCATTGCGGGCGCCAGGCGGTGTTGAATCGCTTGTTCGAGGTGGTGCTGGTGCACGTGATCCGCGAACTGATGGAGCAGGGGCTCGCCGACGGCGGCATGCTCGCCGGGATGGCCGATGCGCGGCTGCGGCTGGCGCTGATCGGTATCCACGACGCCCCGGCGCAGCCGTGGACGCTGGAGAGCCTGGCCGCGCGTGCCGGCATGTCGCGCAGTGCGTTCGCGCGCAGTTTTCGCGAGACGCTCGGGTGCACGCCGGGCCAATACCTGCAGGACTGGCGCATCGCCCTGGTGCAGCGCGGCCTGCGTGAAGGACGGCCGCTGAAGCAGCTTGCCGACGAGGTGGGCTACGGCAGCGAGGCCGCGGTGTCGCGTGTGTTCAAGGCGCAGGTCGGGCAGAGTCCGCGCGCGTGGCGGCAGGCGCGCTGAGCGGGGGGCAGTCGCGGGTGGCCGGGCGCGCGCGGACACGCGCTCGGCGGCCTGCGCGCTCAGCCGGCGGCCAGCACCGCCAGCACTTCGGCCTCGTCCACGTCGGGGACGATCTCGGCGTGGCCGATGCCGCGCCACAGCACCAGCCGCAGGCGTCCGGCCAGGTTCTTCTTGTCCAGCCGCATGCGCGCCAGCAGCGCTTCCGGCGCCAGGCCGGCCGGTAGCGCGGTGGGCAGGCCGACGTCGTGCAGCAGCGCGCGCAGTTTCTCGGTGTCCTGCGCGCTGGCCATGCCCAGCCGCGCCGACAGTTCCGCGGCCAGCACCATGCCCACCGCCACCGCTTCGCCGTGGTTGAGGTTGGCGTTGTCCGGGGCGCCGTAGCCCTGTTCGGTCTCGATGGCGTGGCCGAAGGTGTGGCCGAGGTTGAGCAGGGCGCGCTCGCCCTTTTCCAGCGGATCGCGGGCGACGATCTCGGCCTTGTGCTCGCAGCTGCGCGCGATCGCCTGCGCCAGTGCGGCCGGCTCGCCGGCCAGCAGCGCGCGGCGTTCGGCATGCAGCCATTCGAAGAACAGCGGGTCGCGGATGGCGCCGTACTTGATCACCTCGGCCAGCCCCGCGCGCAGTTCGCGCGGCGGCAGGCTGCGCAGCGTGGCGGTGTCGGCCAGCACCGCGCGCGGCGGATGGAAGGCGCCGACCAGGTTCTTGCCCTGCGGGATGTCCACCGCGGTCTTGCCGCCGACCGAGGAGTCGACCATCGCCAGCAGTGTGGTCGGCAATTGCACGCAATCCACGCCGCGCATCCAGCAGGCGGCGGCGAAGCCGGCCAGGTCGCCGACCACGCCGCCGCCCAGGGCCAGCACGCAGGCGTCGCGGGTGGCGCCCAGGGCGGCCAGCGCGGCGATCGCCGCGGCGAAGTGGTCCAGGGTCTTGGAGGCCTCGCCGGCGGGGATCACGAAGTCGCCGATCTGCAACTCCGGGCGTGCCGCCAGCAGCGCGCTGCGAACCTGCGCGGCATACAGCGGCGCCACCTGGCTGTCGCTGAGCAGCAGCACATGGCGGCCGCGCACGTGCGCGGCGAGGGCGGCGCCGTCGTCGAGCAGGCCGGGGCCGATGTGGATGGTGTAGGCCGGGTCGCCAGCGACCTGGACCGTGCGCGATGCTGCGGTCATGCAGTGGGTTCCGGAAGTTTCCACGACGCGGCCAGGCGCACGACCAGTTGCGCGGTGGCCTCGGCCGGGGTGAGGTGGTCGGTGTCCAGGATCAGGTCGGCGACCTCGCGGTACAGCGGTTCGCGCACCGCGTGCAGGTCGCGCAGCACCTGCTCGCGGTCGCCACGCTGCAGCAGCGGGCGGCTGCGGTCGCGGTGCAGGCGCTGCAGTTGCGCGGCCACGCCCACCCGCAGGTACACCACGAAGCCGTGCTCGCGCATCTCGCGGCGGCTGTCGGCGTTGAGCACGGCGCCGCCGCCGGTGGAGATCAGGTGGCCGGGCGTGCTCAGGATGCTTTCCAGCACCGCGCGCTCGTGCTCGCGGAAACCGGCTTCGCCGGCGTGCTCGAACAGCGAGGCGATGCTGGCACCGGTGCGCTCGACGATGGTCTGGTCGCTGTCGACGAAGACCAGGCCGAAGCGCTCGGCCAGGCGGCGACCGATGACGCTCTTGCCGGCGCCCATCGGGCCGACCAGCACCAGGTTGGGGGCGGGATTCATCCGCCGATGCTAGCAGAGACCGACGCCGCCCCGCGCGCCGCGCGGGCGCGTGCGCGGGGCCTTGCGCGGCGAAGCGTGCGTCGCGCGGTGCATGGCGCGACAATGGCGCATCGTCCGCCGAGTGCCTGTCGCCATGCCCGATCTCTACGCCGAAGCCCTGTCCACGTTCGCCGACCTGTTCGCCGAGGCGCGCACCAGCGACGAGGCCGAATACAACGCCATGGTCGTGTCCTCGGCCACGCTGGAGGCGCGCCCTTCGTCGCGGGTGGTGCTGCTGAAGGCCTACGACGCGCGCGGTTTCGTGTTCTACACCCACCTGGACAGCCAGAAGGGCCGCGAGCTGCAGGCCAATCCGCAGGCCTCGCTGCTGTTCCTGTGGCGGCGCATGCGCGAGGACGGGGTGCAGGTGCGCATCGACGGCGAGGTGCAACTGGTCGCCGCGGCCGAGGCCGATGCCTATTTCGCCTCGCGCCCGCGCATGAGCCAGATCGGCGCCTGGGCCTCGGCGCAGTCGCGCACCTTGGCCTCGCGCGAGGAATTCGAGGAACGCGTGGCCAAGGCCGAGGCCACCTTCGAGGGTCGCGAGGTGCCGCGCCCGGACGGCTGGGGCGGGTTCCGCGTGGTGCCGCGCAGCTTCGAGTTCTGGTACGGCGCCAAGTACCGCCTGCACGAGCGCTGGCGCTACGAAGCCGACGCCGCCGGCCATTGGAGCAAGCGGATGCTGTTCCCGTGAGCGGCGGCGGCCCCGCCTGCCGTGGTACCGTCGCCGCGGTGCGCGCGTGCTCGGGCGAGGCGCGCTGAGCATGGGCCCGCAGCGCATCGTCTGCCTGACCGAGGAGCCGACCGAGACGCTGTACGCGCTCGGCGAACAACAGCGCATCGTCGGCATCAGCGGCTTCACCGTGCGTCCGCCGCAGGCGCGCCGCGACAAGCCCAAGGTCAGCGCCTTCACCAGCGCCAAGATCGGCGAGATCCTCAAGCTGCAGCCGGACCTCGCCATCGGCTTCTCCGACATCCAGGCCGACATCGCCGCCGACCTGGTGCGGCATGGCGTGGAGGTGTGGATCGCCAATCATCGCAGCGTCGACGGCATCCTCGATTACATCCGCCGGCTCGGCGCGCTGGTCGGTGCCGGGCCGCGCGCCAATGCCTACGCCGACGAACTGCAGCGCGGCCTCGATGCCCTCGCCGCGCAGGCCGCCACCTTGCCGCGGCGGCCGCAGGTGTACCTGGAGGAATGGGACGAGCCCATCATCACCGGGATCCGCTGGGTGGCTGAACTGGTGGGCATCGCCGGCGGCGACGACGTGTTCCCGGAACTGTCGGTGCAGCCGCTGGCCAAGGCGCGGATCCTGGCCAACGGCGACGAGGTGGTGCGGCGTGCGCCGGACATCATCCTCGGCTCCTGGTGCGGTAAGCGCTTCCGTCCCGAGCGCGTCGCCGCGCGGCCGGGCTGGGCGGCGATTCCGGCGGTGCGCGACGGGCAACTGTTTGAGATCAAGTCGCCGCTGATCCTGCAGCCGGGGCCGGCGGCCCTCACCGACGGCGTGCGTGCCATCGCCGACATCATCCAGGCCTGGGCCAGGGGCGTGGGCGCGCGCTAGGGCGGGCCCTCCAGGCCAAGAGCCGAACCGGCGCGACGTCCGTGCGTCGCCGCGGCATCGCCCCGCGAACGGATCGCTCTTCCTCGATCCTGCTTGTGGCGCGCGCCACCACGCCGCGGCGGGCGCCGGACGCGACGATTCCGTTAGCCCGGCGTCGGCTGGGTGCGGCCGGCGATGCCCAGGCCGAGCAAGGCCATCAGCGCGGCGACGGAGAAGGTCGACAGGTATGCAGCGGCGGCCGAGTACGCCAGCAGCGCGGCGAACAGCGAGCCGCCGACCGCCAGCGTGGTCGCCACCGCAATCGCCTCGCTCAACTGCAGCGCCGAACTGTTGCGGCCCTGCCGCGCCGGCGGCGACAGGGTCAGGGTCAGCACCGCCAGGGTCGGGTAGATCAGGCCCATGCCCAGGCCGGTCGCGGTCCAGCCGCCGATCGCCAGCGCTGCCGGCACTGCCGGCAGCAGCGCCAGCGCCGTGGCCGCGATGCCCAGCGCCATCAGCGTACAGCCCAGCCGCAGCCGCCGCAGACGGGTGGCGTCGCGGCCGTAGTGGCCCTGGTACCAGGAGCCGGCGAACCAGCCCAGCGCACCGGCGCTCAGTGCCACGCCGGCCCAGACCGGCGATAGCCCGCGCTCGCGCGACAGCAGCAGCGGCAGGAACGCCTCGCAGCCGAAGAACGCCGAGCCGGCGATGCCGCGCAGCGCGATCACGCTGGGCAGGCCGCGCGCGGCGCGCAGGGTGCCGGCCGGCAGCAGCCGCCAGGTGCACAGCGCCAACAGCGCCAGCGCCGACGGCAGCAGCAGCGCCGCCCACAGCCCGCGCTGCTGGCCGCCCAGGTACAGCAGGCAGACGCCGGCCGCGGCGCCCAGCGACCACCGCCGCGCCGCGCCGCTGGCGCCGTCCGCGCTCGCGGCGGGCGGCAGGCGCCGCAGCGCCGGCCACAGCAGCGCCGCCGCCGGCAGCGCCAGCAGCGGTACCGCCAGGAACACCCAACGCCAGCCGACGTGCTCGACGATCAGCCCGCTGATGCTGGGGCCGATCAGCGACGGCACCACCCAGCCGGCGGAGAACGCGGCGAACATGCGCGGGCGGATCGCCTGCGGATACAGCCGCGCGACCAGCACGTACAGCACCACCGAGATCGCGCCGGCGCCCAGGCCCTGCACCAGCCGGCCGGCCAGCAGGAATCCCATCGACGGGGCGAAGCCGGCCAGCAGCAGCCCGCAGACGAAGCAGGCCAGGCCGGTCCATAGCGGCGTCGCCGGCCCGTGCAGGTCGCTCCAGCGCCCGGCCACGGTCATGCCGATCACGCTGGTGGCCAGGGTCCCGCCGAAGGCCAGCGCGTACAGCCGCAGGCCGTCCAGTTCGCGGGCCACGGTCGGCATCGCCGCGGCCACCGCCAGCGCCTCGAAAGCGATCAGCGAGACCAGTGCGACCATGCCGATGGTGGTGGCGCGGTAGGCCGGCGCCAGCACGGAGCCGGCAGCGGCAGGGGCGGGTGGAGCAGCGGCGGTGGTGGCGTGGTCTTGCATCGGCGAACCTGGGAAAAAGGGTGGACGTCTGCCGGCGGCGACTTGCGTGGGCGCGTGCAGCCCATGCAGCATGCAACCTCAACCGGACTCGAGGTCAAGCGATGCAGGAAGAACTGAGCGTGGGGCAGGTTGCCGCGCGCAGCGGCGTGGCCGTGTCGGCGCTGCATTTCTACGAGAGCAAGGGCCTGATCCGCAGCATGCGTACCGCCGGCAACCAGCGCCGCTACACGCGCGACGTGCTGCGCCGGCTGGCGGTGATCCGCGTGGCGCAACGCGTCGGCGTGCCGCTGGACAGCGTCAGGGCCGCCTTCGCGCAGTTGCCCGACGCGCGCACCCCGACCCGCGCGGAGTGGGCACGGATGTCGGCGGTGTGGCGCGAGGAACTGGACGCACGCATCCTGCAGCTGACCCGCCTGCGCCACCAGCTCACCGACTGCATCGGCTGCGGCTGCCTGTCGCTGCGCCGCTGCCGGCTCAGCAACCCGGCCGACACCCTGGCCGCGCACGGCGATGGTCCGCAGCGCTGGGCGGAGGAGTGAGCGCTGCGTGCGCGCGCAGCCGCCGCGTGTAATGTCGCCCCGTCCACCGCTACCGCGTCGGGACTGAAGTCCCTCCCACAATTGACCGCGCTCGCTCTGCGCCGGTCGGTCTGTCGATCTTTCCGTAGGCGCGGTTGCAGCCGCGACCGGGGATTCCCGGTAATGCCAGTCGTGGCTGACGCGCGCTACGCGCTAGAAATTACGGGTGAAGCGCACCGTGCCGCTGCCGTCGGCACTGCGTACCTCCACCACGAAGCGCAGCTGGTCGTGGGCGCTGCTGCGCACCGTGCCGACGTAGTCGGTGTAGGCGTCGGTGCGGACCGCGCGCAGCGTCACCGGCTGGCGCTGGCCGCTGAGGTCGGTCGCCACCGCCTCCACCGTGCCCACAGCCGGTGCTTCCTCGCCGCCATGCAGGGTGCGCAGCGCGATCATCACCAACGCGGTGTCGGCCTCGCGGGCGATGCCGTAGCGGCGCGCCACGTCTTCGCTCATCGCCAGGGTGGGCAAGGCGTTGTAGTGCACGCGCAGCGCGCCGAAGTCGGCCTGCGCCGGGGTGGCGGCGAGCAGTGTCGCCGGGCGTGGGGTGTCCTGGTCCGAGCAGGCGGCCAGGGCCAGGCACAGCAGCGCAACGGGCAGGACACGCATCGGCGTTCTCCGGGTTTGCGTGGCGAACAACAGGTCTTACGCAGTCGCCCGGGGGGATACGGACGGCGCGCAGGAGTCGCAGTGTACGAGGGGGCGACGCCGATGCCGAGTACCGTCCGTGCCCGTCTGGTGCCCGCCGCGCTCAGTCGTCGTTGGCGGCGGACAGGGCACGGCCGCGCGCGGCCGCCGCATCGATCGCGGCTGCGGTCAGCGCCTCGAAGTCGCCGCGCTGGAAGGTCTCGATCGCGGCCTGGGTGGTGCCGTTGGGCGAGGTCACCCGCCGGCGTAGTTCGCTCGGCGCCTCGCCGGATTCGGTGAGCATGCGCGCCGCGCCGAGCACGGTCTGCAGGGTCAGGGTGCGCGCGGTGTCGGCGGGCAGGCCCTGCGCGATGCCGGCCGCTTCCATCGCCTCGGCGAGCAGGAACACGTAGGCGGGGCCGCTGCCGGAGACCGCGGTGACCGCATCGATCAGCGCCTCGTCCTCGACCCACACGGTGACCCCGGCCGCGGCCAGCACGCGCTCGGCGTGGGCGCGCTGGCCGGCGTCGACGCCGGCGCTGGCGAACAGGCCGGTGACGCCGGCGCCGAGCAGGGCCGGGGTGTTCGGCATCGCGCGGACCAGGGCGTGGCCGCCGCCGAGCCAGCGGTCCAGTTGCGCGGTGGTGATGCCGGCGGCGATGGACACCAGCAATGGCCGCTGCGCCTGCGCCAGCGTGGCCAGTTCGGTGCAGACCCCGCGCAGCACCTGCGGCTTGACCGCGAACATCCACAGCGCCGCGCCGTCGGCGGCTTCGGCCGCGGAGGCGACGGCGTGGACGCCGTACTCGGCGACCAGGGCTTCGCGCAGCGCCGCCACCGGCTCGGCCACACGGATGCGGCGCGGATCGGCGCCCTGCCGGACCAGCCCGGCGATCAGACTGCGCGCCATGTTGCCGCCGCCGATGAAGGCGATATCGGCGGCGTGGGAATCGGGGGAAGCGGAAGCCATGTGCGCACCGTCGCGAAGAGGGAGCGCCATGGTAGCGGCTGCGCCGCGCCGCGTTGCTGCGGTGCGGCGCAGTCCGGGTCACGCTGCGGAAGAACGCGCCGGCCGCCATGCGGACCGGCGCGGCGGCCTCAGTTGGACTCGGTGAAGGTGATCGACGGCGTGCTGCCGCCGGCCGTCGAGCAGCTGCCCAGGTTGAGATTGTTGGTCTCGCCGGTGCTGCCGGCGTTGGCCGCGCAGGTCGGGGCGGCGGTGGAGCCGTTGGTGGCGGCCACCTTCACCGTGATCGACGAGCCGGAGTTGAAGTTGGCGCTGGAACCGCCGGCGTTGCCGACCACGTTGAACTCGGCGTCCTTCCACACGGTGGCCAGCTTGACCACGCTGTCCTTGGCGCTGACGCTGTAGGCGGTGCCGTTGTTGGTGAAGGTGATGGTGTCGTTGCCGTTGGCGGTGGCCGAACCGGTCAGCTTGAGGTTGGCCAGTTGCGTGGCCGGCACGTCCGGCGCGCTGACCGCATTGCTGTTGCGGTAGCAGTCCGAACCGCCGCCGCTCATCCAGCCGCTCGGGCAGCTGCTGCCGTAGCCGATCAGCCAGTACTGCATGAACACCGCGGCCTGGCCCTGGGTCTCGTAGTCGGTGGCGTAGACGAACTGCTGCCACACGGTGCAGCCGGAGCGGCCGCCGCAGACGCTGGTGGTGGCGTTGTAGTTGGAGTTGATCTGCAGCGAGTACTCGTTCGGGCCGAGGATGCCGCCGCCGCCGAAGGAGGCCACGCCCACGCCTTTCTCCGAGGTCACGCCGGTCACCTGCGGGAAGCTGCCCACGACCTTGCTGATCAGGCTGCTGGAACGCAGCGCGTAGTCGTAGCCGTTGCCGGTGGTCTCGGTGGCGCCGAACAGGATCTTGTGCGGGATCGGATGCACGCGGCGGGTCAGGGTCTTGCAGACGTCCGTTTGCCACTGCGTATCGGGGAAGTTGGCATGGAAGCAGCCTTCCGCCGGCGTCGGTTGATGCGCCATGGTTTCGCGCCAGGCGGTGCGTGCCTGGACTTCCGCGGGCGACATCATCGCTTCTTCGTTGGTCCAGGCCGGCGTCGCCGTCGGCGCGGCCATGGCCGCGGGGACGTGCAGCAGACCAATGACGCAGGAGGCGAACAGCAATCGGGTGGATGCTTGCATCTGTGACCTCGTTCGAGCCGAGCGCATTCGGCAATGGACTGCGGAGGACCCGCGGTCGGCCGCCATGGAAGCGAAGCGCGTGCGTCTGAAACGTGACTGAATTAACGGTTTGCAACCGTGTCGCATGGTTCAGGAAGCGCTGTCGGCGCGAACCTTTCATTCATCCCGAAACTCTATGGTTTTCAACAAGATCGCCTACGACAGAATTCCGATGTTGGTGAATCGATTTTGAAGCGGCCGTAGACAAATCATCACGGTGTCACGGGCACTGCGGTAATGCGGCGCGGCAGCAGCCGGTTCAGCCGGAAGCGCGCGGACCGCGCGCCCCGAACAGGGCGGTGCCGACCCGCACCATGGTGGCGCCGGCGGCGATGGCGTCGGCGAAGTCGCCGCTCATGCCCATCGACAAGGTGTCGACCTGCGGGTGGGCGGTGCGCAGCCGCGCGAACAGGGCGTGCATGCGCGCGAACGCGTCGATGCGGCGTTCGGCCTCCGGCCACGGCGCGGGAATGGCCATCAGCCCGCGCAGCATCAGCGCCGGCTGCGCGGCGATGGCCGCGGCCAGCACGTCCACGGCGTCGGGCTGGCAGCCATGCTTGCTGGCCTCGTCGTCGATGTTGACCTGGATCAGCACGTTCAGCGGCGCGCGTTCGGGTGCTGCCGCGCGGCCCTTGGCCAGGGCGGCGACCAGCTTGGGCCGGTCCACGGTCTGCACCCAGTCGAACAGCGTCGCCGCCTGTTCGGCCTTGTTCGACTGCAGGTGGCCGATCAGATGCCATTCCAGTCCGGCCTCGGCCAGCGTGGCGATCTTGGCCGCCGCTTCCTGCACGTAGTTCTCGCCGAAGGCGCGCTGCCCCTGCGCGGCCAGCGCCGCCACGGCCTCGGCCGGCTGGGTCTTGGACACCGCCAGCAACTGCGCGTGCGGGCGCCCTGCGGCGTCGGCGGCGCGGTCCATGTCCAGGCGAATCTGTTGCAGCGGAGAGAGGGGCACGGCGGCGTTCCGGCAAAGGGAAGGGCGCTATACTGCCGGCCGGGGAATCATCCTTCCAGTCGCAGCCCAAGGGGAAAAGCAGCGTATGGATATCGCTGAACTATTGGCGTTCTCGGTCAAGAACAAGGCGTCCGACCTGCACCTGTCCGCGGGCCTGCCGCCGATGATCCGGGTCGATGGCGACGTCCGCCGCATCAACATTCCGGCGCTGGACCACAAGCAGGTGCATGCGCTTGTCTACGACATCATGTCGGACAAGCAGCGCCGCGACTACGAGGAATTCCTCGAGGTCGACTTCTCCTTCGAGATTCCCAGCCTGGCGCGCTTCCGCGTCAACGCGTTCAACCAGAACCGCGGCGCCGGCGCGGTGTTCCGCACCATTCCCTCGGAAGTGCTGACCCTGGAAGACCTCGGCTGCCCGCCGATCTTCCGCCAGCTGATCGACCAGCCGCAGGGCCTGATCCTGGTCACCGGGCCGACCGGCTCGGGCAAGTCGACCACGCTCGCCGGCATGATCGACTACATCAACAAGAACGAATACGGCCACATCCTCACCGTCGAGGATCCGATCGAATTCGTGCACACCTCGCAGAAGTGCCTGATCAACCAGCGCGAGGTGCACCGCGACACCCACGGCTTCAACGAGGCGCTGCGCTCGGCGTTGCGCGAAGACCCGGACATCATCCTGGTCGGCGAGTTGCGCGACCTGGAAACCATCCGCCTGGCGCTGACCGCGGCGGAAACCGGCCACCTGGTGTTCGGCACCCTGCATACCAGCTCGGCGGCCAAGACCATCGACCGCATCATCGACGTGTTCCCCGCCGGCGAGAAGCCGATGGTGCGTTCGATGCTGTCCGAGTCGCTGCGCGCGGTGATCTCGCAGGCGCTGCTGAAGAAGGTCGGCGGCGGCCGCACCGCGGCCTGGGAAATCATGGTCGGCACCCCCGCCATCCGCAACCTGATCCGCGAGGACAAGGTCGCGCAGATGTACTCGGCGATCCAGACCGGCCAGCAGAACGGCATGCAGACCCTGGACCAGCACCTGCAGGACCTGGTCAAGCGCAGCCTGATCACCCGCAACCAGGCCCGCGAGTACGCCAAGGACAAGCGGTTGTTCGAGTGAGGCCGGGAATCGGGAATAGGGAATCGGGAATGGGAAGAGCAACCGCCCCATCCTTCCCGCTTCCGGATGCCCGCTGCTGCGATTCCCGATTCTCCATTCCCGATTCTCAGCTCCGAAGGAGCCGACCATGAGCACCATCGACTTCACCTCCTTCCTGAAACTGATGGCGCACCAGAAGGCGTCGGACCTGTTCATCACCTCGGGCATGCCGCCGGCGATCAAGGTGCACGGCAAGATCACCCCGATCACGCAGACGCCGCTGACCCCGCAGCAGAGCCGCGACCTGGTGCTGAACGTGATGACGCCGGCGCAGCGCGAGGAGTTCGAGAAGACCCACGAGTGCAACTTCGCCATCGGCGTGGCCGGGGTCGGGCGCTTCCGCGTCAGCTGCTTCTACCAGCGCAACCAGGTCGGCATGGTGCTGCGCCGGATCGAGACGCGCATTCCCAGCGTGGACGAGCTGAACCTGCCGCCGGTGATCAAGACCCTGGCGATGACCAAGCGCGGCATCATCATCTTCGTCGGCGCCACCGGCACCGGCAAGTCGACCTCGCTGGCGGCGATGATCGGCTACCGCAACCAGAACTCCACCGGGCACATCATCACCATCGAGGACCCGATCGAGTTCGTGCACAAGCACGAGGGCTGCATCATCACCCAGCGCGAGGTCGGCATCGACACCGACAGCTGGGAGAACGCGCTGAAGAACACCCTGCGCCAGGCGCCGGACGTGATCATGATCGGCGAGGTGCGCACCCGCGAGGGCATGGACCACGCCATCTCCTTCGCCGAGACCGGCCACCTGGTGCTGTGCACCCTGCACGCCAACAACGCCAACCAGGCGATGGACCGCGTCATCAACTTCTTCCCCGAAGACCGCCGCAGCCAACTGCTGATGGACCTGTCGCTGAACCTGCGCGGCGTGGTCGCGCAGCAGCTGATCCCGACCCCGGACGGCAAGGGCCGCCGCGTGGCCATGGAGATCATGCTCGGCACGCCGCTGGTGCAGGACTACATCCGCGAGGGCGAGATCCACAAGCTCAAGGACGTGATGAAGGAGTCCACCAACCTGGGCATGAAGACCTTCGACCAGAGCCTGTTCGAGCTGTACCAGGCCGGCGAGATCAGCTACGAGGATGCGCTGCGCCACGCCGATTCGCAGAACGAGGTGCGCCTGCGCATCAAGCTGGCGCAGGGCGGCGACGCGCGCACCCTGGCGCAGGGCCTGGACGGGGTCGAGATCGCCGAGGTGCGCTGAGCCGGCTTGGCAGGCGAGCGCAAGGTGGGGCGCAGGATGCGGTGAGGGGGCCACGTCGTAGCGGCTGCTTCAGTTGCGTGCACGGGTGTCGTGTTTTCAGTCAACTGTCCGCCGAGATCCATCGCGGACTGTTCAGCCGAAGAGAAGGAAGCCGCCATGAACGACGTGCCCGAGGTGCTCTGGTCGACACAGCCGCATGCCGGCTACTACATCAATTCCGTGGCGGTCTCAGACGATGGCAATGTCATCGTCGCCGGCACCTTTTTCCACCAGTACGGCGGGCTGTCGCAGGTTCCTGGGCTGGATGCGGTGCCGCTCGAGCAACGCAAGATCTTCGAACGCATCGCACCCGCGGCCACGCGCAGCGATGTGGGCGACGACCAGCAGGGGTGCTTCGGCACCTATGCGTGGGATCGCGCCGGCAACCGCCTGCTGACGCAGGAATTCCAAGGTTGGCAGGGCGTGTACTGGGTCGACGTGGCAGCGGACGGGAGCACCGTGGCCAGTTGCGGCTGGAAGAGCCAACAACCGTATGCGGGCTTCATCAGTGCCTGGGCGGTCCCGGGCGGAAAGGAGCTGCTGTCCCATGCGCTCCCCGGTCGCGGCAACATGGTGTCGCTGGACGCGCGTGGGCAAACGTTGCTGGCCGGTGCCGAGCAGGGCTATCTGTTCTGCCGCGACAGCGACGCGTCCTTCGGTGCGCCCGTGTGCATCGCGCTGAGCGCCGGTGGCACCGGCGACAGCGCCGACAGCGTCATCGCCACCGGCCTCGCCGCCGATGGCACGATCGGACTGGTGGCCAGCGCACAGGGCGAGATCATCCTGTTCTCGATCGCAGCGGGACAGCCGGGGACGCTGACGCGCTGGCAGTTGCCCAAGCAGGCCCGCGTCCATGCCGCGGCGCTGTCGGGCGATGGCCGTCGCGCCTATGCCGGTGCCAGCGACGGCACGCTGTACGCGTTCGACGTGGCGGCGTTCCAGAAAACGCCTGGGCCGGCCTGGACCGAGACGGTGCCCGAGGGCGCCACCACCATCTACGGGGTGGCCTGCGATCGCGCCGGAAACAAGGTCGCGATTGCCGGCAATCTCAAGGGCGGTGGCGTCGTCGCCGTGTACGCCGATGCCGGTACCGCCGCGACGCCGCAGTGGACCGCGCACAGCGCGCACTCGCCCAACGACCTGGCGTTCGACCCGGACGGGCAGTGGCTGGGGCTGGCCGATGGCCATCCCGACGGGACGCCCGGCGCGTTCACCCTCTGGAACGCGGGCGACGGCACGCTGCAATGGTCCTATGGCACGGACAACATGAGCTGGCCGATCCGTCTGAACAGCGGTGCCACGGTAGTGGTGGGCGGCAGCGACGACGGCGCGGTCACCGCCTTCGCCGGCCCCGGTTCGGCCATCGGCCGTGGCCGCGCGGAGTCGGATGGATGACAGGCAGGGACGCCGAGGCGCCGTTGCGTACGCGCGTCGCGGCGCCGCGCCGTCCCGGCGCGCTGCTGGTGCTGTCGGTGGTGCTGGTGGTGGCGTGGCTGGCGGTCTTCGAGTTGGCGCGGGTCCTGGACTACCAGCCGCATGCGAGCCTGTGGTTCCCGCCGGTGGCGGTGACGCTGGCCACGTTCATGGTGCTGGGCTGGCGCGGTGCGCCGGCGATCGCCAGCGCCTGCGTGCTGGCCACGCTGCTCAGCTTCTATCGCACCAGCGGCCACCCCGTGGTCCCCGGTCGGGCGGTGCTGGGATACGCGCTGTTGTTCACCGCCCAGCAGTTCTGCGTCTGGGGCGGGCTGGCCTGGCTGCTGCGCCTGGTCGGCCGCGGGGTGTCCTCGAGCAGCCTGCCACGTGTGGTTACCTGCTTCATCCTGGGGGGCGGCGTGGCGTCGCTGCTGTCTGCCTGCCTGGGCGGCGCGGGGCTGGCCGTCACCGGCGCCATCGACTTGCCGAGTATGCTGGCGCAATTGATCCCATGGGCGATCGGCGACTACGCCGGCCTGCTGGCGCTCGGCCCGCTGGCGATCGTCGGGGTGCTGCGCCTGGCCGAGTGGCTGCAGATCGTGCCGCAGCCGGGTATCCCGCGCCTGTCGGGGATGGTCGCGCCGGCCGGAAGCGTCTCTGCCTACCTGGTGAAGCTCGCGTTGCTGCTCGGCGTCACCCTGGTGGTGATGGCGCTGGCGGCGGCGTTGCCGCGGCAGCCGGCCGTGGTGTTCGCGCTGTTCGTGGTGGTGGTGATCCAGTTGTGGATCGTGCATACCCACGGGATGCTGCAGGCGCTGGTGGCGATCGCGGCCTTCAGCCTGCTGATCGCCGTGACCACGCCGTTGCTGCGGCTCGAGGCGCAGGCGCTCGCGCTGCAGTTCGCCATGATCAGCCTGGCGGCGAACAGCTACTTCGGCCTGGCCGTCCCCGGGCTCTATGCCGACAACACGCGGCTGCGCCATGCGCTGGTGCGCGATCCGGTGACCGCGGCGCTGTCGCGCACCGGATTCCTGGAGCAGGTGCTCAACGATCTGCAAGTGGCCGCGCAGGACCCACGTCCGCTGGCGGTGATCGTCGCCGACATGGACAACCTCAAGGCGATCAACGACCAGTTCGGACACGCCGCCGGGGATGCGGCCCTGCGCGCCTTCGTCAAGCGCTGTCGGCGTTGCCTGCGACCGGGCCAGTTGCTGGGGCGCCGGGGCGGGGACGAGTTCGCGCTCTACCTGCCGCTGACCACGCCGGAGAGGGCGCAGGGGCTGATCGACGCGCTGCGCGGTGCGCTTGCCAAGCCCGGCGACGACGACGGATTCGCAACCGCACTGTCGGCCAGCTTCGGCCTGGCCTTGTGCCACCGCCGGGATCTGGACGCGGAGGCGCTGGAGGAACTTCTCGAACGCGCCGATGCGGAGATGTACGCGGACAAGCGGCAGCGCCGCGCGGTGGCTGTGCGCTAAGTGTTCTCCGTTTCCCGTCGTAACCATGGCGCCCTCTCGGGGGGAGGTGCCCCCCGAAGGGGGATGACGGTACGGGCGAAGTCTCGTGTTTCTGTTTCGGCGGGGCGCTTCGCGCCGGACCCTCACCCCAACCCCTCTCCCGGTGGGAGAGGGGCTTTGCTGTTCCTTCTCCCCTCGGGAGAAGGTGCCCCGAAGGGGCGGATGAGGGTACGGGCGCAGCCTCATGCACTCGAACTCCGCGAGATGCTTCGCGTCGGACCCTCACCCCAACCCCCGCTCCGCGCCCCGGCCCGCGCTTGCGGCGCGGGCGCTCCAGGGTGCGCGCGCCAGTGGCGCGCAGGCCGCACCCTGTCGCCCCGGTGGGAGAGGGGCTTTAGCTGTTCCTTCTCCCCTCGGGAGAAGGTGCCCCGAAGGGGCGGATCAGGGGACGGTGCGCCAGAATGCGAGCCATGCAAACCGACAACCCCTACGCCGCCCCGGTCGCCGCGCTGCCTGACACCGCGGCCGCTGCGGCACCCGCCGACCCGCTGTCCACGCTGTTCGCGCCCTCGGCGGCCAAGCTGGCGCTGCTGTGCGCGACCAGCTTCGGCTGGTATGCGCTGTACTGGTTCTACCGCAACTGGCGCGCCTTGCGCCTGCTGTCCGGGCGACGACGCATCTCGCCGGTGTGGCGCTCGGTGTTCTCGCTGCTTTGGGTATTCGCCTGCTTTCGCGAGCTGGAACGCATCATCGGCGCGCAGCGTGGCGCACTGGTCGGCTGGCTGGGGCCGGCGTTGGCCTATGTCTGCCTGAGCCTGCTCGGCGTGTGGCCCTCGGCACTGTCGTTGTTGACGCTGCTGACCTGGACGCCGGTCCTGCTGGTCAACCAGCGCCTGGCGCGGTTCAAGCAGGCGCGCGGGCTGCCGCGCAGCGCGGCGGAGCGGTTCAACGCCTGGACGTGGACGTGGCTGGCCATCGCCGGGCCGGTGGTGCTGCTGGTGGTGATCTCGATGGTGAGGGCGGTGACCGTCGGCCTCCCCGTCCACATCGCTCTGCCACAGCGATAGGTCACGAACGCTGAGCGGAATCGGGGGAGGCCACAGGGTCGGCATCCGGCTACCGACACGTCGCAGGCACGAGCCGCTGCGAGTCGTCAAAGTTTCATGTGCAACCACTGCCTGGCTGGTGTCTAATACCGCCCCCCACGCTGTGCCCCTCCCGTGAGCCTTCCCGATTCCGATCTGCGTCCGGACCTGGACCCGTTGCCCGACGACGGCACCGTCGTCACCGCCGGACCGCTGACCCCGCCGCCGGATTCGGCCGGCACCGTGCAGGATGCGCGCGCGCTGCGCCACAGCGTGGCCGAGGACGTGCAGGGCATGCTGCTGGCGACCCTGGTGGCCTCGCTGGGGCTGGCGGTGTTCGCCCATGGCGGGCTGATGATCGGCGGCATGGCCGGCGTGGCCTTCCTGCTGCACTATGCGCTTGGCTGGAACTTCGGCCTGATGTTCGTGCTGGTCAACCTGCCGTTCTATTGGCTGGCGGTGCGGCGCATGGGCTGGGAATTCACTCTCAAGACCTTCGTCGCGGTCGCCGCCTGCGGCCTGCTGACCGACCTGCTGCCGCGCTGGGCGCAGTGGGCGACGATGACGCCGCTGTTCTCGGCACTGGTCGGCGGCGCGCTGGTCGGCCTGGGCATCCTGTTCTTCATCCGCCACCGCGCCAGCCTCGGTGGCGTCGGCATCCTCGCGGTCTACCTGCAACGCAGCCGCGGCTGGAGCGCGGGCAAGGTGCAGATGAGCTTCGACGCGGCGCTGATGGCGGTGGCGTTCTGGCTGCTGGCGCCGCAGCAGGTGCTGTACTCGGCGATCGGCGCGGTGGTGCTGAGCCTGGTGCTGATGTTCAACCACCGCGCCGGACGCTACATGGGCGTGTGAGTCCACGGCCGGTCGCCGTCGCGCGATCGGCGACGTGCGCATCGCCGCACGCAGGTATTCCTCGCGGATGCGCGAACGTCTCGCGATCTGCACGTACCGCATCTGCTCATGCATGACATGCCTGCACTGCCTGCAGGCCAACGACGCATTGTCGCGCCGTGCTGCGCGCGACAGCCGCCGCGCTGCACGGCAACTGTCTACGGAATCTCCGCGGTGTCTACGGAATTGTCTTGCTGTCCAAGTGTGACGCAGCGCATGCTGCTGTCGAAGAAAGGGTGAGTGCGCACAGACGGCGCATGCGATCGCGGGGAGCGCGATCCACCCGCATGCCATGACCACGATGTTCGACGCCGCGCCTGCGCGGCGGCGCGGTGCTGCCTGTCCGGCGTGCCGCGACGGATGCCGGCGCTTACAGCTTTTCCACGGAACGAGGGGCAGTGCGATGAAACGTGCGATGGGATTCGTGGCATTGGTCTGTGTAGTGGTCGCGGCGTGTTCTGCCGTGAATCCGGGGCCAGGCCCCAATCCCGGCAGCGGTGGCGGGACAGTCACGCCGACACCTGCACCCGGGGCCGGGCCGGGGCCGATGCCGAGCGCATCGAGCTGCGCGCCACCGGCGGCGCCAGCGCCCTCGTGGTTCCCGCATGCGCAGACGCCGGCACCGGATTCGGCCGGCTTCCAGTCCAGCAGCAATTGCGCCTTCCATCAGTGGTCGTGGAATGCCTTCCTGTGGCTGACCCAGGACGTGGGCGGGCAGCCGCGCTTCCTCAGCATGTCCAGCGATGGCATCGGCGGCGTTGCCGACGGCGTCCTCGATCCGTTGATCGGCCGCTCGCAGCAGGCGCGCACGGTGGAACTGATCGATCAGGCCGGGCCGGATGGCGTGCTGGTGGACCGCCATGGACGCGCGGTCTATTACTCGATCCATTCCAACGACGTGTTCGGCCAGTTCATCGCCAGCAATCACCTGCAGGATCCGAACGCGTTGCGCGCCTTCGATCCCAAGGAAGCGTTTCCGGTCGGCAGCATGACCCTGAAGGCGGCATGGAAGGTGGTGCAGCCGGGCGAGGACGTATCCACGTTCTATACCCGCCAGGCGCAGATCGCCAAGCTGGGCATGCGCAAGGGCAAGATCGTCGCCACCGGCGACACCGAAACCCAGACCGTGGCGCTGGTCGGCTTCCACATCGGCGGCACGGTCGCCGGACATCCGGAGATGATCTGGGCCACGTTCGAGCACCGCGACAATGCGCCGGATGTGGACACGTCGCTCAATCCGGGCCAGCCCGTCTCCGACAAGGACTGGACCTTCTACAAGGCCGGTACCCCGATCGAACAGTGCAACGTTAACGCCGCCGGTGCCGGTGCGCTGACCTTGAACGCGCAGACCCAGACCCTGAGCCCGGTGACCCAGGTCTGCCGCATGGTGCCGTACGGCGGGCAGAAGCCGTGCCCGAGCGGCCAGGACTGCAACATCGCCAACATCCAGTCGATGAACACCTCGGTGCAGGGCCAGTTGAACGACGTGTGGAAGAACTACTTCGAGGTCGGCGCGATCTGGTTCGTGGCCAAGGAGGCGTTGGCGCCCAACTGCACGTTCCAGCCAGGTTCGGCCCTGGAATGCATTCCCTCGCCGACACCCGAAGGTGCGCCGCCGCTGCTCACCGGCTCGATCAAGCTGTCCAATTCCACCATCGAGACCTTCACCCAGGTGCAGAGCACGCAAAACAACTGCTTCGCCTGCCACAACACCACCCAGGTGATTTCGCCCGATCCGCGCGCGCAGTCGTTGCCGGGGCTGAACGTCAACATCAGCCATGTGGTGATCAACGACTACTTCCAGGCGCAGTTGCCGCAGAAGGCCCCGCCGGCGGCGCGGCCGGCCACGCCGCGCTGAGGCGCGCCCCTCTCATCCGGATCAGGAGCAAGTCACCATGACCAGCAACGTGTTTCGCGTGCATCCGGCAATCGGCATCGGCCGCGTTGGCGACAGCCAGGAGTTCTATCTCGCACCGGTGACCGCGGCCGGCACCCGCGGTGCCGACGGGCTGATGGGCGGGCTGCCGGTGCAGCCCGGCACCGAGTCCACGCCGATCACCGCCGAGCAGTTCCGCGACGCCGCCGGCAATGTCAAGCGCCAGGCCGCGCGCTTCCACATCTACGCCTACCCCAGCGGCAGTTCCGGCACGTATCCCAACGGCGGCGGCGTGCGCGTGGACGTCGGCAGCTCGATCGACGGCAAGACGGTCAAGGACATCGTGTGGACCGTGCATCTGGCCAACAAGAAGCTCAACAACTATTCGACGGTGAGCCAGGGCGGCCAGTTTCGCGGCATCGCCGCCTACGAGGAGCCCGGGCTGCTGGAACTGCGCAACCCGAACTATCCCGATGCCGCAAATCCCAGCGATCCCAACGATCCGACACGGTTGCGGCAGTTGGTGATCGATGCAGGCCCGCGCGCGCTCAGCGCCGCCGCGGCGGGCAGCGCCGTGGTTGGCTTCGACATGACCAGCACCGCCAGCTACGCCGATGCCAGCGGCACGATCCACCCGCAGCCGGCCTATCCGGTCAGCTTTCCCTCGATGTTCCATACGCTGCACGAACCGCTCGGCAAGCTCGATTCGTTGGGCGACATGCGCGTGGAGGCCAACGGCGCGCTGATCGTGGCCGGCGGCTTCGCCCGCACCTCGGCGGTGATCGGGGCCGATGGCAGCTATCCGCCGCTGGAGGACGCGACCGAGAACGGCCTGTGGTACGACGACGCGGCCGATGGCCCGGTCAATGCCGTGCTGATCTTCAACGACGGATCCACCGCCAGCGTGCAGGGTGCCTGGTACGTCACCGGCGATCCGGGCTATGCGCCGCAGACCCGCAACGTGGTGTCCACCTGGGACGACGTCTACGACGTGTGGGTGCGCGCACTGGGTCTGGTGCCGTCGCTGTACGCCAACAACGCATTCGTCGCCACCTACCAGCCGTCCTTCAGCGACGACATCCAGCCGATCTTCCACGCGGCGATGCTGCAGCGCTGGAACACCAATCTGCCGTCGGGAGCGGTCAAGGGCCACGACATGATCGGGCAGATCCAGCCCACCGACGATCCGAGCGCGAAGATTCCCAACCTGAAGACGCTGATCCGCGACCCGGCCTCCGCCGCCGACACCGAGACCGGGTCGCCGATGATGCCGCTGTCGCTGGGCGATGCGCAGAAGAGCTTTCTCAGCGTCAGTTCCACGCAGTACTTCCTGCTGAGCCAGTGGCACGGCAAGAACTACGTGCAGGGCGGCGCACCTGTGTTGGGCCCTGGCGAAGCGCTGGACCGCGTCACCCTGCAGAACTGCCTCGGCGGCCGCTACAGCCCGGGCATCGAGGTGTCGTTCCCGATCCGCGACGTCAATCTCTACGTGCAGGACTGGAAGGCCCAGGATTGCGGCCCGTTCCGCATCAACCAGGCCGCGCTGGACTACAGCAAGGCGAGCAAGGGCAGCGCGTTCCTGAGCTTCGGCTATGTGCCGCTGCAAACGCATCCGGTGGAGCCGGGCGACCTGTCCAAGTTCATGTCGGTGCCCTGGCATACCGACTACAACTCCTGCGCCACCCATCTGCCCGATCCCAATCCCGGGCAGCAGACGGTCAATCCGAACAACACCCTGTTCTGGTCGTGGCCGGCCGAGCGGCCGTTCGCGGTCTACCCGGCGGCGCTGTGCCAGGTCGATCCGGACGACAACACCTGGTACCTGGGGCCGCAGGTCTATTCGGTGCGTGGCGAAGGCACCGACAGTCCGTATCCGACCAGGGCCGGACGCTTCCAGGCGTATGCGGACTTCGTCGCCAACTGGTCCAAGGTGGGCTTCGTCATCAGTGGCGCGCAGATCGCGCAGGTTTCCGGCAAGCCGCCGTACCCGGCCGAGCTGTTTCTCGAAGTGGCGAGCCAGTTCGATCCGGGCCAGGAGTTCGTGGCGCCGTGGCCGATGGCGAACATGCCGGTCGATCCGAAGGTGTGATGAGCACGCACCTCGGGAGCATATGGACGTCTCTGGACGGGACACGCCGATGAGCGCGCACGACCGCTGCGCCGTCGCCATCGTCGGCGGCGGCGCGGCCGGCTGCGCCACGGCGCTGGCGCTGGCCGCGCGCGGGGTCGAGGACGTGGTCGTGGTCGACATGGGCCGTGCCGCAGGCTGGCGGCTGGGCGAGGCGCTGGCGCCGACCGCCAGTGCGGCGCTGCAGCGGCTGGGCGTGTGGGAGGCGTTCCTGGCGCAGCGGCCGCTGGCCTCGGCCGGCAGTTGCGCCAGCTGGGGCCGGCCGGAGCTGGGCTACAACGATTTCATCGTCGCCGGCCACGGCAAGGGCTGGCACGTGGACCGCGCCGCCTTCGACGCGATGCTGGCCGCGGCGGTGCCGGCGCAGGGCGGCACGCTGCTGCGCGGCCTGCGCCTGGGCGCGGTCGGCCGCGCCGCCGATGGCGATCACGTGCTGGAGCTGCACGAAGAGCAGGGCGGCGTGCGCCGGCTGCGCGCCGGGTTCCTGGTGGACGCCAGCGGCATTGCCGCCGCGGCGGTGCGGCGGCTGGGCGTTGCCCGCAACGAGGTGGATTGCCTGGCCTTCGTCGCCGGTGTGTTCGCGCTGGAGCAGGCCGAGGCGATTCCGTCGCAGGCCTTGTTGGAGGCCTGCGCCGACGGCTGGTGGTATGCGGCGAAGTTGCCGCATAAGCGCTTGATGCTGGCCCTGGCGCTGGAGCCGCGCCGGCAACGGCAGTACCTGGACCGCGACGTGTGGCTGGCAGCGGCGCGAACGACCCGGCACGTCGCGCAATGGTTGGCGCAGGGCGCGGCCCGCGCGCCGGAGGCCGATGGCCTGATCGCCGCACTGGGGCCGTCGGCGATTCTCAGCCGCGTGGTGGGCGCCGACTGGTTGGCAGTGGGCGACGCGGCCAGCGCCTACGATCCGCTGACCGCGCACGGCATCGTCAAGGCCCTGCAGGACGGCGAGGCCGCCGCGCACGCACTGGCAGCGCATCTGCAGGGTGCCGGCCCGGCGCCGCTGGCGGCGTACCAGGAGGGCGTGTTCGCGCGCTTCCGCGCCTACCTGCGCGAACGCGGGGCGCTGTACGCGCGCGAGCGGCGTTGGGCGCAGGCGCCGTTCTGGCAGGCGCGGCTGGCGGGGTGATGCCGACCGCCACGCCGTGCGCGAGCGGTAGAGGACGCCGGCGCTCAGATTCCTTCAACGCCAACCACTTGCCGGCGGTATGGGGCTGCCCCCGCACTATCCGTGCTCGCGTGCCAACGCCGCCGTTTCCGGCGTGACCCAGCGGGGGCGCATTTCCGCTGCATCGCGCGCGAGCCGGTGGCGACCGATCCGCGGTGATCCGCCCACGTTCACTGCGCGGGCGGTGCCGCTGCGGTCAGCCTGACGCTGCTGCGCTCGCGCTTGGACAGCAGCGGCAAGGTCACCGCCTGCTCGCCGGGCGCGGCGTACAGCCACAGCGCACAGCAGGCAGCGTAGGAGGTCAGGTTGCTGCTGCGGAAGGCGACGATGCTGGCGCTGTAGCAATCCGATCCGTGCCGCAGGCGTATGTCGGCGACGTAGTCGAACGTATAGTGACCGGGCCCGTGCCACGGCCATTGCGCGCGTTCTTCGGGGTCGCTGGTCGCTGCTGGAACCGGGCAGCGCGCGTCCGGGTTCGGCCGGCGTTGCCGGCCCTGTGCGTCGAAGCCGAGGCGCTGCAACTCCCGGTCCGCGACCGCGCGCAGTTGCGGGTGCTGCGTCAGCCAGCGTGCGGCGTCCTGCTCCTCGGTCGTGGCGTTCGCAGTATCTGGCGCAGGCGCCAGCGTATGCCGGTAGCGGTAGCGCACCTGCAGCACGCGGGAGCTGCTGTGCTCTTGTGGCAGCGGCGATAGCGGGCGCGACAGCGTCAGCGTGTCCTGGAAGTAGTCGCCGTCGCGATAGGCGGCATAGCTGCGGCCGTCGATGCGCAGCCAGTACAGGGTCTGATCGCTGCCTCGGCCGTTGATGCTGAAGGTGCCTGTCGCCGGCGCTGTGTCGGGTGCGGTGTTGGGCAGGGCAAGGAAGCCGTGTACGGGGTCGCGGCGCAGCACCGTGATCTCGGTGAACAGGCCAGTGCCGCCGACATAGGATGTGATCACCAGATCGCGTTGCCCGTCTTCGTCAAGATCGAGCAGGGTGTAGTGGTCGTCGCCGTTTTCGGAAACGTCGTCCTGCGCGGTGCCGGCGTCACCCAGGTATGTGCGCACCGCTTGCCATTCGTCTGCGGTGACGCCGGCCGGTTGCACGAGTGGCGCGGCTGCGGCGCCCGCTGCGGCGAGGTCGAAGCTCACGCCAGTGGTGTCCTCATGGCGCTGTAGCACCGTGTCGATCGGCGTGGGGTTGCTGGCCGGTTCGGCCTCGATCTCGCGGCGCAGCTGCTCGAGTACCTGCGGCAGCGTCGCCGTCCCGGGGGCGCCCGCATGCGCGGGCGCCGGGCATGCGGCCAGTGCGAGCAGCGCCGCCGTCGCCCACGATGTCGGCCGTATCCGTGGCATCCACCGTGGTGCGGCGGCGAAGCGCGCAGGCGCAGCAGGCGCTGCGGCGCCGCTCATGCGCTGCGCATCCACGGCGGATCCAGCTGCGCGATGCGCGCGAACGCCGGGCAGTCTTCGCGGTGCGCGCCGGGCAGGTAGCCCAGGCTCATCAGGAACTCGCCGGTGATCTCGCCGCCGGTGAAGCGGAAAGTGCGCTTGAACAGCTTGATCCACTCGGCCTTGCTGCGCGGATGCTGCGCGTCCAGCCAGGCGGCGAAGCTGCCGTGGCTGGCGCGCAGGCGCTGGATCACCTGCGCGTTGTGGATCGCCGCCTGCACCTTGAGCCGGTTGCGGATGATCCCGGCATCGCCGAGCAGGCGCAGCACGTCGGCCTCGCCGAAGGCCGCCACCGTGTCCACGTCGAAGCCGGCGTAGGCGGCGCGGAAGCCGGCGCGCTTCTTCAGCATCAGCTCCCAGCTCAGCCCGGCCTGGTTGATCTCCAGCACCAGCCGCTCGAACAGGTCGGCTTCGGCGCGTTGCGGCACGCCGTACTCGTGGTCGTGGTAGTGGCCGTGCACCGGGTGCCCGGGGGCGATATCGCAGTAGCTGCTCATGCGGCGGGTGTCCGTCAGTCGATCTGGTCGTTGGGGTCGGCGGGGTACAGCTCGGTCCGCTGGGTGCCGGGCAGTTGCAGGTCGGGCCAGCGCCGCGGCAGCACCTGCAGCTTGCCGTCGCGCAGTGCCTGGTACAGCGCCTCGGCGTTGTCGCCGTGGCGCGGGAAGAAATGCGTCCGCGCCACGTCGCGCCAGCCGCTGCCCAGGTCGGTGTGGATCCGGCATTCGACGCCGTAGCCGGCGCTGGCATTGCACAGCAGCACGTCGTCGTGGCCATCGCCATCCAGGTCGCGGCGCAGCGCCACGCACTGCGCGCCCTCGCGCCGGCAATTGCCGTCCTCGATCTTGCCGGCCAGCAGCGCCTGCCACCAGGCGGCGTCGGGCTCGGCGCTGCCGGCGGCCGGCACGATGCGTTGGCGCACCTGCAGCGGATCGGTGCTGCGCGGCGCATCCTCGTTGTCGCCGCCCCAGCGCTGCTGGCGCTGCAGCATCCGCTGCAGGCGCTCGCGCTGCACCGGATCGTCGGCGAACGCGGGCACCTCGCGCAGCGCCTGTACCGCCCGATAGCCACGGCGGCCGCTGTCGAAGCGCAGGTAGGCCAGGTCCAGTTGCGCGGCGCTGGTGCGGCCATCGGCCAGGCGCTGCAACTGGTCGCCGACGACCAGGCGGTAGGGGTCCAGCAGCGGCGAACTGGTCGCCAGCGCCAGGCCGATCACCACCCACGACAACACCCGGTTCACCGGCGCTAGCGGCTGCAGCCAGCGCGCGCCCGGGCGCAGCACCGCCCAGGCATAACCGCATGCGTAGCCGCAGGCGACCACCGCGACCAGCACGCCGGCAAAGCGCTCGGTACTCCAGCCGTACTGCCCGATGCGCAGCCACAGCGCGTACAGCGCCAGCCCTGCGTACAGCGGCAGGCTCAGCAGTCCGGCGTCGATCACCCGTTGCAGCCAGGCCGGGTAGGGCGCGTCGGCGGTGCCGTCCTGGTACACCGCATTGACGAAGACCACCAGCGTGGCCACCACCGCGATCAGGATGCTGGCCGCGGCCCGGGTCTCCCACAGCGGCTGCAGGCCGGTGAACGGCAGGCTCAGCGCGAACAGCACCGCCACGAACGCCAGCAGCGGCAGCAGCCCGGTGCAGATCGCGAACAGGATCTGCCGCATCACCTGCACCGCGCGCTGCTGGGTGCGGCCGATCAGGATGCCCAGGCCGAACATGGTGCCGGTGGCCAAGTAGACGAAGGCGGTCTGCCGGAACAGGTCGCGGAACAGGGTCAGCTTGACCAGCGCGAACAGCGCACCCCACAGCCACAGCACCAGCCAGCAGATCCCCACGAACAGCAGCGCCAGCGCCAGGGTCAGCGCGTTCTGCCAGGCATGCTCGAACAGGTCGCGGTACGGCGCCTGCCAGCGCCCGTGCTGCAGCCGGCACTGCAGCCACGGCAGCAGCACGAACATCGCCAGCGCCACGGTCGCAGCGAACGGGCCCAGCACCTGGCCGGCGCGCAGGCCGGGCGCGCCGGTGGCGTTCCACACCGCCCAGGCGGACAGGGCCGCCACCAGCACCGCCACCGCGACGGTGTGCTGCCACAGGCGCAGCGCGCCCAGGTGCCGCACCGACAGCAGGGTCATGGTCGGCACGGTCAGCACCAGGGTGTACCAGCACACCTGGCCGCCCAGGGAGCCGAACGGCCACAGGCCGCGCTCGGCGCCGCGCTGCGCCAGGTACAGCAGCGCGCCCTGCAGCAGGGCCACCAGCACAATGAAGGCGCGGGTCTGGCGTGGCAGATCGGGGGGCGTGTCCATGCGTGCGTGCTCCTGGGCGACCGGTCGCGGCCGCGGTCGGGCGGATTATGGCAGCCCGCCGCAGCCCGGGCAGCGCGCACGCGGGAGGGACGATAGAATGGGGCCATGTCCGCTTTGCCCACGCCTCTGGCCAACCAACTGCTGATCGCGCTGCCGGCGCTGTCCGATCCCAACTTCGCCCGCAGCGTGGCGCTGATCTGCCAGCACGACGAGAACGGCGCGATGGGCGTGGTGGTCAACCGCGCCTCCGAATACACCCTGGGCGAAGTGCTGGAGCAGATGGGCATCGAGACCATCGACGCCACGCTGCGCGAGCAGGTGGTGCTCAGCGGCGGGCCGGTGCATCCGGAGCGCGGCTTCGTCATCCACGACGGCGCGCATGGCTGGGATTCCAGCCTGGCGTTCGCCGACGGCCTGTACCTGACCACCTCGCGCGACGTGCTCGAGGCGATGGCGCGCGGCGAGGGGCCGCGCAACGCGGTGGTCGCGCTGGGCTGCGCCGGCTGGGGCGCCGGCCAACTGGAATACGAACTGGGCGAGAACAGCTGGCTGACCGCACCGGCCGATGCCGAACTGCTGTTCGAGCTGCCGCTGGAGCGGCGCTGGCAGACCGCGGCCGGGCGCATCGGCGTGGACCTGTTCCGCCTCACCGACTACAGCGGGCATGCCTGAGTCCGGCCTGCCTGCGCCTGGCGCACCCGCGCCCACCAGCGCCGCGCCCGCGACGATCCGCCGCGACGGCACCGTGCTCGGTTTCGACGTCGGTCACCGCCGCATCGGCGTGGCCGTCGGCAGTTGTTTCGGCAACGGCGCGCGCGCGCTGGCGGTGATCGACGTGCATGCGCAGGGGCCGGACTGGCCGGCGCTGGACCGCCTGCACGCCGAATGGCGGCCGCACGGCCTGGTGGTCGGCGATCCGCTCACCCTCGACGGCGCCGACCAGCCCAATCGCAAGCGCGCGCACGCCTTCGCCCGCGAACTCGGCGCGCGCTACCGCCTGCCGGTGGTGCTGGTCGACGAACGCTCCAGTTCGGTCGAGGCCGCGCAACGCTTCGCGGTGGACCGTGCCGCCGGCCGCAAGCGCCGCCGCGACGCCGCCGCGCTGGACGCGGTGGCCGCCGCGGTGATCGTGGAGCGCTGGCTGGCCGCGCCCGACGACGCCATTCCCCCTCCCTGATCCACTGCCCGGACCCGCCATGACTGATCCGCAACTCGATTCGAACGGGCGCCTGCGCCACCTGCTGACCCTGGAAGGGCTGCCGCGCGCGACCCTGCTGCAACTGCTGGACCGCGCCGGGCAGATCCGCGACGCGGCGGTGGGTCGGGTCGGCAAGCGCAACGTGCTGGCCGGCACCGCGGTGTGCACGCTGTTCTTCGAACCGTCCACGCGCACCCGCAGTTCGTTCCAGCTGGCCGCGCAGCGGCTCGGCGCCGACGTGCTGAACTTCGACGCCTCCACCTCGTCCACGCGCAAGGGCGAGACCGCGCGCGACACGCTGAAGAACCTGGAAGCGATGGGCGTGCGCGGCTTCGTCGTGCGCCACCCCGAGGATGGCGCAGTGGAGCGTCTGGCCGAGGCGGCGGGTGAGGGCACCGCGCTGATCAACGCCGGCGACGGCCGCAGCGCGCATCCCACCCAGGGCCTGCTCGACATGCTGACCCTGCGCCACGCCAAGGGCGGCGACTTCTCCAAGCTCAAGCTGGTCATCGTCGGCGACGTCAAGCACTCGCGGGTGGCGCGCTCGGACCTGCACGCGCTGCGCACCCTCGGTGCCGGCGAAGTGCGCGTGTGCGGCCCGCGCGCGCTGCTGCCCGACGACGGCACCCTGGACGGCTGCGTGGTCGGCGAGGACTTCGACGCCATGCTCGATGGCGTGGACGCGGTGATGATGTTGCGCCTGCAGCGCGAGCGCATGGAGGAAGGCCTGGTGACCTCGCTGGAGGACTACCACGGCCAGTACGGCCTCACCGCCGAGCGGCTGCGCCGCGCGTCCAAGGACGCGGTGGTGCTGCATCCGGGACCGATCAATCGCGGCGTGGAGATCACCGACGAAGTCGCCGACGGCGCGCAGTCGTGCATCCTGCGCCAGGTCGCCAACGGCGTGGCGGTGCGCATGGCGGTGCTGGAGACCTTGCTGGGCTGAGCCCGGCGCGCGTCACCCTGCCGTCGTAGGAGCGGCGCTTGTCCCCTTCGGGGATCAGCCGCGACGGGCCTTCCCGGTAGCGCCCATCGCGGCTGAAGCCGCTGCTACTCCGTCTTGCCGAGCATCCGCTGCCGAAGGTGGCGAACGGCACATTCGCGCCACCCCCAATCGGCCTACCATCGGCGGCGATCCTCCCCACGGACGCCACCATGATCCTTGTCCTGCGCCGCGCTGCGTTCGCCGCGGCTTGTGTTTCCCTTGTCGCCGCCGCCCAGGCCGATGCCGCCACTGCCGCCGCCGCGGATGGCGCCGGTACCTACGATCCGCAGGCGCTGTTCGCACCGCTGCAGTTGCCGCAGCCGGCCAACGCCTACCGCAGCGGCGGCGGCGTGCCCGGCCCGCAGTACTGGCAGAACCGCGCCGACTACGACCTGCACGCCACCCTGGAACCGGCCACGCACACGCTGCGCGGCCAGGAGACCATCACCTACAGCAACCGCAGCCCGGACACGCTGGACGTGCTGTGGCTGCAGCTGGACCAGAACCTGTACCGCGTCGATGCCCGCGCCCGCACCCTGCGCGCCGCGCGTGCCGACCGGCCCGCGCCGCAGAGCACCGAGGGCTACCGCATCGCCAAGGTGGAACTGGAGCAGGGCGGCAAGCGCGTGGCGGCCACCTTCCTGATCGACGACACGCGCATGCGCGTGGATCTGCCGCAGCCGCTGGCCAGCGGCAAGGCGCTCAAGCTGCACATCGACTACGCCTACACCGTGCCCGGCACCTGGGGCGGCCGCACCGCGGTCACGCCCACCCCCGACGGCGACATCTACGAGATCGCGCAGTGGTATCCGCGCATGGCGGTGTACGACGACCTGCGCGGCTGGGACACGCAGCCCTACCTAGGCGCGGAGTTCTACCTGGAATATGGCGATTTCGACTACGCGGTGACGGTGCCGTGGAACTATCTGGTGGCCGGTTCCGGCGAACTGGTGAATCCGGCGCAGGTGCTCACCGCCACCCAGCGCCAGCGTTTGGCGCAAGCCGCCGCCAGCGACAGCACGGTGACCATCCGCGGCGCCGATGAGGTGGGCACGCCGGACAGTCGGCCCAGCGCCAGCGGCACCCAGACCTGGCGCTTCCACATGGACCACACCCGCGACGTCGCCTTCGCCGCTTCGCCGGCGTTCGTGTGGGATGCGGCGCGGATCAACCTGCCCGAGGGCAAGCATGCGCTGGCGATGTCGGTGTATCCGCGCAGCGCGGTCGGCAGCGACAAGTGGGGCCGCTCCACCGAGTTCGTCAAAGCCTCGATCGAACACTTCTCGCAGTGGTATCCGTACCCGTGGCCGGCGGCGGTGAACCTGGGCGGCCACGGCGCCGGCATGGAGTACCCCGGCATCGTCTTCGACGACATGGAGGACGGCGGCAAGCAACTGTTCTGGATCACCGCGCACGAACTCGGCCACGGCTGGTTCCCGATGATCGTCGGCTCCAACGAGCGCCGCCACGCCTTCATGGACGAGGGCTTCAATACCTTCATCGACGTCTACGCCTCCGACGCGATCAACCATGGCGAATTCGCGCCCAAGCGCGATGGCGAATACGCGCCCGGCGGCGGCAACCCGGTGGACGAGATCCTGCCGCTGCTGGCCGACGCGCAGGCGCCGACCCTGCTCGATCGCGCCGACGCCACCAGCGAGAAATACCGGCATCCGCTGACCTACTTCAAGGGCGCGCTGGGCCTGGTGCTGCTGCGCGAACAGATCCTCGGCCCGGCGCGCTTCGATCCGGCGTTCCGCAAGTACATCGCCACCTGGGCCTACAAGCACCCGACGCCGTCGGATTTCTTCCGGCTGATGGAGAGCGAGGCCGGCGAGGATCTGAGCTGGTGGTGGCGCGGCTGGTATTTCAACAACTGGCAGCTGGACATGGGCGTGCGCGCGGCCGCTTACGTCGATCATGATCCGGCCAAGGGCCTGCTGGTGACCCTGCGTAGCCGCCAGAAGCTGGTGATGCCGGCGACCTTGCGCATCGACTTCGCCGACGGCAGTCATCTGGATCAGCGCGTGCCGGTGGAGACCTGGATGCAGCAGACCCAGCCGCAGATCCGGGTGCCGAGTACGCAGAAGGTGCTGCACGTGACCCTGGATCCGGACCATGTGCTGCCCGACGCCGACCGCAGCGACAATCGCCTGGACACGGTGAGCTGAGCGCGTTGCGGCCATCCGGCGCCTGTTCGGCGTCGGATGGCCCGCGCAAACGTGCTGCGGCCGCAACATTCGCGGCCGCGCAGCGCCGGCGTGCGCTTGTCCCTGCGCGGTGCGCCGACGGCGATGGCGATGCGCGCGATGCACGGCCGTTCGCCGTCGTTGCCGGCGAGGTGCGTCCAACGCAGCGTGCGTGCGGGAAGCCTGTCCCCGGCTGTCGCTGTCTGTCTCCTGCGGACCGTGCGTGTCCGCTTGTCCTGTCCCGCGCGGCGAACGGAGCGCAGGGTTCCAGTTCTGCGTCGCGGCGATTGCGCGGGCCGCCGCGTGCATTCCAAGAATGCCGCCGGCCCCCACGCCCCGTGCCGGCGCATGCATGCACTGTCATGCGTCGTGCACTCATCGCGACAGATGGGAGAGACATCATGCAGCAGCAGTTCCGCAGGGGCGCACTGGCGCTCGCTCTGGCCGTCGGCGCCGCCCCGGCCTTCGCCGGCCCGGTCGGCTACGGCGCCAACACCACCGGTGGCGGCAACGCCATTCCGGTCAACGTCGCCACGATGGAGGCGATGCAGGCGGCGATCGACAACTACGCCGGCTCCGGCGGCCTGGTGCTCAACTACACCGGCAGCTTCAACTACGCCAGCATCACCGACGTATGCACGCAATGGAAGCTGCCGGCCAAGACCGTGCAGATCAAGAACAAGCGCGACATCACCATCAAGGGGGCGAACGGCTCCTCGGCCAACTTCGGCGTGCGCGTGGTCGGCAATGCGCACAACGTCATCATCCGCAACATGACCATCGGCCTGCTGCCCGGCGGCGAGGACGCCGATTCGATCTCGCTGGAAGGCAATTCCAGCGGCCAGCCGTCCAACATCTGGGTGGACCACAACACCATCTTCGCCTCGCTGACCAAATGCCCCGGCGCCGGCGACGCGTCCTTCGACGGCGGCATCGACATGAAGAAGGGCGTCAACCATGTCACCGTATCGTACAACTACATCCACGACTACCAGAAGGTCGCGCTCAACGGCTACAGCGACAGCGATACCCAGAACGCCGCGGCGCGCACCACCTACCATCACAACCGCTTCGAGAACGTGGAATCGCGCCTGCCACTGCAGCGGCGCGGGTTGAGCCACATCTACAACAACTACTTCAACAACGTCTTCACCTCCGGCATCAACGTGCGCATGGGCGGGGTGGCGCTGATCGAAGCCAACTACTTCGAGAACATCAAGAACCCGGTGACCTCGCGCGACAGCAGCGAGATCGGCTACTGGGACCTGATCAACAACTACGTCGGCAGCGGCATCACCTGGACGGTGCCGGAGAGCACCAGCAAGCCCTACGCCAACGCCACCACCTGGATCTCGTCCAAGACCTATCCCGAGTCGCTGGGTTACATGTACACGGCGATCCCTGCCGCGCAGGTCAAGGCCAAGGTCATCGCCACCGCCGGTGCCGGCACCAACCTGGCCGAGTAAGGCACGCCGCCTCCGCGCCCGACGGCGCGGAGGCCGGTCGCCCGGGCGGTCGCGGATATATGCCGTTTACGACATTCTTGGTGTGCGCGTGGCGACGCCTGCGGCGGTAAGTGTGACGTGCGCCGGCGCCGATAGGGCGCCTTCTAATCCTTGTTTCACATGGAATTTACGAGTGCGCAACGGTGGCGTGAGGGAGACGCGCAACGTGGACATCGTAGTCACGATGCTGAGGGAATTTAGAAAACTGTGCGCAGTTGCGCATCAAGATTCTTTACGGGTCGCCGTTACCTAGTACGAGTACCCGCATGGGACACCCCCGATGCGGCCGGTGCTGGAAGTGTCTTTTCCTTCTTCTCCGTCGCATCGCGCCCAGGCCGTTGGCCCGAGGGTGTCCTGCGCGATCCAGGTCGTGGCGCGGGCTGCTCTCCTTTTCTTACTTGGTGGCCCCTCATGATCGGAATCCTGCAACGCTACAACGTCGGGACGCGGCTCGCGTCCGCCTTCGGCGTCCTCATCCTGCTCTCCTGTGCGCTCGTCGTCGCCGGGCTGCTGACGCTGAAACAGGCGCGCGAGATGATGGACACCATCGTCAACCGGCGCATGCAGATCCTCGATTACACCGGCGAAATGCGCAATGCCAGCGCACAGGTGGCGGTCAATCTGCGCAACATCGTGCTGCCGACCACGCAGGAAGAGAACGAGCGATTCGCCAAGGCCGTCGACCAGCAGCGCCGCTACTACGGTGAGGTCCACGACAAGCTCTATGCGATCCCGGTCAGCGATGCCACCGGCGCGCAGATGCGCAAGGCCATCGACGACGCCTACGATCGGACCCGTCTCGCCAACCAGAAGGTCCTGGACCTGGGCATGGCCAACAAGGCCGATGAGGCATTGAAAGTCCTGATGGCGGAGGCCGGACCGGCGACGCAGCAATGGCAGGAGGCGATCAATACCTATGCCAACCGGCAGCGCACGCGCGGTGCCGAGGCCTACGCCGGCGCCAACGTCGCGATGGACCGCGGCCGCAGCCTGCTGGTGGCCGGTGGCGTGCTCGTGGTGCTGGTCAGCGGCCTGCTGGCCTGGCTGATCACCCGCAGCCTGACCGTGCCGCTGACCCGCGCCACGCGTGTCGCCGAGGCCATCGCCAGCGGCAAGCTCGACAACGACGTACGCACCGACGCCCGCGACGAAACCGGACGTCTGCTGGTCGCGATGCAGGGCATGCAGCAGCAGGTCAGCAACCTGATCGGCGCGCAGTTGGAAATGGCCAAGCGCCACGACGCGGGCGAAGTCAGCCATCGCATCGAAGCGCAGGCCTTCCCGGGCGACTACGGGCGCATGGCGGCCGAGACCAATGCGCTGGTGGCCTCGCACCTGGCGGTGAAGACGCGCCTGGCGCAGATCATGGGCCGCTACGCGATCGGCGACCTGTCGCAGGACATGGACCGCCTGCCCGGCGAGGAGGCGGTGCTGAGCCAGACCATGGACGAGGTCAAGGCCAACCTGTCGGCGATGAACGGGCAGATCAAGCAACTGGCGACGTCCGCCGCCGACGGCGACTTCAGCGCGCGCGGCGACGCCGAGCGCTTCCAGTACGACTTCCGGGTGATGGTGGACAGCCTCAACCAGTTGATGGCCACCGCCGATGGCAACCTGCAGGCGCTGTCGACCCTGCTGCAGGCGATCGCCGCGGGCGATCTGACCGCGCGCATGCACGGCGATTTCCGCGGCGTGTTCGCGCAGATGCGCGACGACGCCAATGCCACCGCCGAGCAGCTGGCCGGCATCGTCGGACGCATCAAGCACTCGGCGGTGTCGATCAATGCCGCGGCCAGCGAGATCGCCGCCGGCAACGACGATCTGTCGCGCCGCACCGAGCAGCAGGCCGCCAGCCTGGAAGAAACCGCAGCCTCGATGGAGGAACTGACCTCCACCGTTCGCCAGAACGCCGAGCACGCGCGCCAGGCCAATCAGCTCGCCGCCGGTGCGGCCTCGGTCGCCTCGCAGGGCGGCGACGTGGTCGGCCAGGTGGTGACCACCATGAGCGGCATCGAGGATGCGTCGCGGCGCATCGCCGACATCATCTCGGTGATCGACGGCATCGCCTTCCAGACCAACATCCTGGCCCTCAACGCGGCGGTGGAAGCCGCGCGTGCCGGCGACCAGGGGCGCGGTTTCGCCGTGGTCGCCAGCGAGGTGCGCACGCTGGCGCAGCGCTCGGCCAGCGCGGCCAAGGAGATCAAGAGCCTGATCGACGATTCGGTGAGCCGCGTCGCCGAAGGTTCGGTCCTGGTCGACCGGGCAGGCAAGACCATGACCGAGATCGTGACCTCGGTGCAGCGTGTCACCGACATCATGGGGGAAATCTCCGCCGCCTCGCAGGAGCAGTCGGCCGGCATCGAGCAGGTCAACCAGACCGTGACGCAGATGGACGAGAGCACCCAGCAGAACGCGGCCTTGGTGGAAGAGGCCAGTGCGGCGGCGCGCTCGATGGAGCAGCAGGCGGTGGAACTGAGCCAGGCGGTGGCGCTGTTCAAGCTCGACGCATCCGCGGCCACGCCGGTAGCGCAGGCACCGCGGCACCAGGCCACCGCGACGCCCGCGGGCAAGCGCAACGTCCTTCCGGCAGCGGCCAAGGCCGCACCTGCGCGGCGTGCGGCGCAGCCGGCGGCGGCGATGGCGCTGGACAAGGATTGGCAGGAGTTCTGAGCCGCACGGCGCCTGTCATCGGCGAGCGGCGCAATGCGCGTCGCTCGCCTGTCGCGTATCGGTTGCCTTGCGGCCGCCGGTGCCGCATCCCGCAGATCCGAGGATGTTCCACTGCGGTCGCGATGCCGTGCCTGCCTTGGCGCGGCACGCTGTTTCTGACCGACGCCCACGCCGCGCGCGTGGGCGTCCTGCTCCTTCCTCACGCCTGCGTGGGGCTTACGCGCGTGTTGCCCGCGTGAGCATCCAGCACGCCGTCACGTGCGCCGCTGCCGTGCAGCAGACGCCGTGCGCGTGATGCGACGCGTCCCTTGTACGACAGCATCGCTGCCGCCGTGGCTGCGGCCGCGGGTTCCCGGCTGACGCTGCGAAGTGACCGCGATCGCGTTCCTGGCCTTCGCATCGCGTGTCGAGGTCTCCGTTGTGCGGCCAATCGGAAAACTTTTTCCTCGCTGCGACCTCGCGCCGCAAGCAAGCGTCGTGCCGGCCGTTGCAACATGACGTGCACGCGGTATTCACGCGAAAACGCCGATCCGGACGCAGTGCGAATGGCCTCTCCACATCCCTGTGATGTGCCTGAGGGTGTTCAATAAATTCCGTGCAATCGCCTCTCAAGTCCCCGCGCGGGGCGCCGTTACATCGCCCGCACATCGAGCGGGATGCGTCATCAAGCGTCTGATTCAAAACGCTTTTTCACGAATCATTCATCTCGTTCGATGCGGGCGCGCACAACGGCGGCTGGTCGGCGTGCGTGGTCCGCGGCGTTCCATCGCCCCTCTCATTCCCCCAAAGGCCATTCCATGATTGCATTCCTTCAGCGCTACAACGTCGGTGCCCGGCTCGCCACCGCGTTCGGCATCCTCATCCTGTTGTCCTCGGCGCTGGTCGTCGCCGGGCTGCTGACCCTGTTCCAGGCGCGCGAGCGACTGGACGGCATCGTCAACCGCAACATCGCCGCCATCCGCGCGTCCAGCGACATGCTCAACGCCAGTTCGGTCGTGGCCATCAATGTCCGCAACATCGTGTTGCCGACCTCCCAGGAAGACAACATCCGCTTCGCCAAGGTCGTCGTCGAGCAGCGCGCACGCTACCAGGAGGCGCGCAAGCGGGCGGGCGCCATCCCCAGCGGTGCGCAGAGCCAGGCCGTGCTGGAGGACGTCGATCGCGCCCGGCAGATGACCGTGGACGTCAACAACCGGGTGATGGATCTGGGCATGCACGACAAGCCGGACGAGGCCCTGGCCCTGCTGATGCGGGAGTCCGCACCGCTGACGCAGAAATGGCAGGACGCCATTGCCCGCTATGCCGATCTGCAGGCCACCCGCAGCAACGAGGCCTATGCGGAAGCGACGGCGGCGATGGCGCGTGGGCGCGCCATGCTCATCGCCGGCGGACTGGCGGTGGTGCTGGTCAGCAGCCTGCTGGCGTGGCTGATCACCCGCAGCCTCACCGTGCCGCTGGCCCGCGCCACCCGCGCCGCCGAGGCCATCGCCGACGGCCGCCTGGACAACGACGTGGCCACCGACGCGCGCGACGAGCCCGGCCGCCTGCTGCTGGCGATGGGCCGCATGCAGAACCAGCTGCAACGCTTCTCCCGCGAGACCGTGCTGATGATCGAGCTGCACGCCGACAAGGACATCAGCCACCGCATGCCGCAGGACTTCCCCGGCGTGTACGGCGAACTGAGCAAGGGCATCAACACCATGATGTTCGAGCACCTGGACGCCATCGTCGAGGCGGTCGAGATCCTCAACGAATACGCCAACGGCGACCTGCGCCGCGACGCGCGCCGGCTGCCCGGCAGCCGTGCGGTGCTGCACGAATCGATGGATGCGGCCAAGGCCAGCCTGCTGGCGATCAATACCGAGATCAAGCGCCTGGCGTCGGCTGCTGCGGCCGGCGACTTCAGCGCCCGCGGCGATGCGGCCAGTTTCCAGCACGATTTCCGGCTGATGGTGCAGGACCTCAACGCGATGATGGAGGTCAGCGACCGCAACCTGGGCAAGCTGTCCGCCCTGCTGCAGGCGATCGCCGCCGGCGACCTCACCGCACGCATGCACGGCGACTTCCACGGCGTGTTCGCGCGGATGCGCGACGACGCCAACGCCACCGCCGACCAGTTGACCGGCATCGTCGGCCGCATCCAGACCGCCGCGGTCAGCATCAATGCCGCCGCCAGCGAAATCGCCACCGGCAACGACGACCTGTCGCGCCGCACCGAGCAGCAGGCCGCCAGCCTCGAAGAAACCGCTGCATCGATGGAAGAGCTGACCTCCACCGTGAAGCAGAACGCCGAGCACGCGCGCCAGGCCAACCAGCTCGCCAGCGGCGCGGCGTCCGTCGCGTCCCAGGGCGGTGCGGTGGTCGGTCAGGTGGTCGAGACCATGAGCGGCATCGAGGCCTCGTCGAAGAAGATCGCCGACATCATCGGCGTGATCGACGGCATCGCCTTCCAGACCAATATCCTGGCGCTCAACGCGGCGGTGGAAGCGGCGCGTGCCGGCGAGCAGGGCCGCGGGTTCGCGGTCGTTGCCAGCGAAGTGCGCACCCTGGCGCAGCGTTCGGCCAATGCCGCCAAGGAGATCAAGACGCTGATCGACGATTCGGTGACCCGCGTCGCCGAAGGCTCGGCGCTGGTCGACCGGGCCGGCAGCACCATGCAGGAGATCGTGGCGTCGGTGCAGCGGGTGACCGACATCATGGGCGAGATCTCGGCGGCCTCGCAGGAGCAGTCGGCCGGCATCGAGCAGGTCAACCAGACCGTCACCCAGATGGACGAAAGCACGCAGCAGAACGCGGCACTGGTGGAAGAAGCCACGGCGGCGGCGCGCTCGATGGAGCAGCAGTCGGTGGAGCTGACCCAGGCCGTGGCGCTGTTCAAGCTGGACGGCGCGCCGGCTGCGGCGCCGATGCCGGCTCCGTTGCCGCGCGGCAGACACGCGACGCAGACGATGACGCGCAGTCCGCGCCCGCAGGCCGCGGTCGCACCGGCACGCCGCGCGCCGTCGTTCGCGGCGGCGGTGGCGCTGGACAAGGACTGGCAGGAGTTCTGAGTCGTTGCGGTCCGGTCGCCGGACTGTCGTTGGTGCGGCCGCCTTCCTCGGAAGGCGGCCGCACGCGTTTGCCGATCGCTCGCCGGGCGACGGGGCCGATCAGGGCACCCGCGTCCGCCGATCGACGGCGCTGGGTCACGCTGCGGCCGCCGAGCGCGGCCGCAGCGCGGTCGGCACTTACTGCGGCGGCTTGGTCTGCGGGCTCTTGATCACGTACGAGGTGATGTACTCGCCGTTGGAGCCGTAGACCACCACGATGGTGGTGTTGGCGTCGCGGTAGACCACGGTGGCGTTGCACGGGCAACTCGCTGCGGCGGTGACCATGCCCAGCGGCTGGTTCTTCGCGTCGTTGACCGCGATCATCTGCGCCTCGGCGGCGCTGCCGATCGGCAGCCGTGCCTCGGTGCCCGGCGTGGCGGTGAGCACGGTGATGACCTCGTCCCGCAACGAGTTGATCTGCACGAAGCGCAGGCCGGCCTTCTCGAACGTGTAGACCTTGAACAGCGGCGACAGGCTGACGTTCTTCTTGCCGATGGGCAGGCGTTCGCCCATGCCCTGGATGGCATCGGCGGCGTTGAGCGGGGCGCGCTCGGCGGCCTGCAGGCAGGGCACGGCCAGCGCGGCTGCCAGCACCGTCAGGGTCAGCAACGGTTTGATCATGGTGTCTCTCCTTGTCTGGATGGTACGGACCTGTACGCCATGGGACGAGCGGCAGCCGTGGTCCTTTCCGGCCGGAGCGCCCGCAACGGGCCGTCTCCCGGTCCGTCGTCGCCTGCCGTCCTCCTGGCTCCGCGTGCATGCCCTCATCGGCTGGTACGGAAATAGGAGATTCGGTGGGCGTCGAGTTCAGTATTTCTGACGTTAGTATCGCTGTCAATATGCAAAATCAACGAGATGGAGCAAAAGTCCGCCATGGCTGCGGGTAAGGAAAATCCGTACCTGTCGGACATCGAGCGGTGCCGTCGTCTTGCCGGACGTGGGAAGGCCGCCAGCAAGGTGCTCGCCGTCCGCCCCGGCGGTGTGCATCGCGGCCGCGTGCGCGGATCCGCGCTGCGTTGCAGCAGCCATGCCGCCGCTGTGCGCCGATCCGCGCTCGCAGGCGGCCAAACGCGCGCGTAGCCGCACGGCATCGTCGCCAGCCTGTATCGTGTCGCGTTTTCCGCACCCGACCGAGCCGATGCCGCATCCGTCCGCGCCTGTCCCGCCTGCCGCCGCACCCGCCTTGCGCCATGCGCTGAAACCGCGGCAACTGATCATGATGGGATTGGGCAGCGCGATCGGTGCCGGCCTGTTCCTGGGCTCCGGCGTCGGCGTGCACGCGGCAGGGCCCGCGGTGCTGATTTCCTACCTGGTCGCCGGCGCGCTGGTGATCATCGTGATGAACGCGCTGGGCGAGATGGCGGCGGCCAAGCCGGCCAGCGGTGCGTTCTCGGTGTACGCCGCCGACGCGATGGGTCCGACTGCCGGCGCCACCGTGGGCTGGCTGTGGTGGCTGCAGTTGGTGATCGTGATCGCCGCCGAGGCCGTGGGTGCCGCCGGCCTGCTGGCGACGGTGTGGCCGGGCTTGCCGGTGCCGTTGGCCGCGATCGCGTTCATGGCCGCGTTCACCGCGATCAACCTGCTGGGCGTGCGCAATTTCGGCGAGTTCGAATTCTGGTTCGCCATCCTCAAGGTCGCGGCGATCGTCGGCTTCATCCTGGTCGGCATCGCCTTGCTGGCCGGCTGGCTGCCCGGGGTGGCCTCGCCGGGCCTGTCCAACGTCACCGGCAACGGCGGCTTCGCGCCGAAGGGCCTGGCTGGCATCGGTGCCGCGCTGCTGGTGGTGGTGTTCGCGTTCGGCGGCACCGAGATCGTGGCGGTGGCCGCGGCGGAGACCGCCGATCCGGAGCGCAGCATCGCCCGCGCCATCCGCACCGTCGCCTGGCGCATCCTGGTGTTCTACATCGGCTCGCTGAGCGTGATCATCGCGGTGGTGCCGTGGCAGAGCGAGGCGCTGAGTTCGCCGTTCGCCGCGGTGCTGCAGGTGGCCCGGATTCCCGGCGCCGCCACCGGCATCACCCTGATCGCGGTGATCGCGCTGCTGTCGGCGCTCAACGCCAATCTCTACGGTGCCTCGCGGATGATCTTCTCGCTGGCCCAGCGCGGCGAAGCGCCGCGCGCGCTGGCCGCGTCCAGCCGCCAGCAGGTACCGTGGCTGGCGGTGCTGGCCAGCGTGCTGTTCGGCTTCGTCGCTGCGGTGCTGGAGCTGCTGTATCCCAACCGCGTGCTGCCGGTGCTGCTGAACATCGTCGGCGCCACCTGCCTGCTGGTGTGGACGATCTCGCTGCTGTCGCAGCTGATCCTGCGTGCGCGCGCCGACCGTGCCGGCACCCGCCTGCCGTTCCGCATGCGCGGCTATCCGGTGCTCACCGTGCTGGCGCTGGCGATCCTGGCGCTGATCTTCGGCCTGCTGGTGGCCTCGCCGGACACCCGTACGCAGTTCCTGTCGATGGCGGCGCTGACCGCGGTGATCGCCGTGGTCAGGGGCGTGGCGCGGCGGCTGCGCGCGGGGTAGGGCGCGCGCTCCAGCGGTGGCGGCATGCCGTTGTGGGAGGGACTGCCGTCCCGATGCGTGAGGGTGTCGGCCGGTGTCGGGCTTCGCTCGTGGCGACTGACGTCGCTCCCACAGGCGCGGGCTCCGCGCGCGTCATGTCCGCTGCCGTAACAGCGGCGCTTGTTGCTTTTCATGGATCAACCGCGGCAGTTGCCGTGGTAAGCCTGTCGCGGCTGAAGCCGCTCCTATGACGGCACCGACAGCTCGCAGACTCCCTCGTAGCAGCGGCTTCGGCCGCGACGCGGTGCGGTAGAAGCCGCCGCGGCCGACCCGCGGTCGCTGCAGGCCGGACCTGGGTGCCCATTCCGCGGGCTGGCCGCCATGGGCAATCCACGAAGTGGGCGCGCGCGACTCAGCCCAGCAGCAGCCGCGCACCCAGCGCGCACAGCAGCGCCGGCGGCATCACCAGCGCACCGACCTTGAGGAAGCGCCAGAAGCCCACGTCCTCGCCTTCGCGGCGGATCGCGGTCAGCCACAGGATGGTCGCCAGCGAGCCGGTGATGGACAGGTTCGGGCCCAGATCCACCCCGATCAGCAGCGCGTCCACCACCAGTTGCGGCGGCTGCGCCTGGGCGACGGTGGTGCTGGCGATCAGGCCGGCGGGCAGGTTGTTCATCAGGTTGGAGCCGAACGCCAGCAGGGTGCCGGCGATGCCGGCGGTGGCCTGCGGCGAGTGCGCAGCGGCGTCGGCCAGGGAGCGCGCGAGCAGGCCGATCACGCCGGTGCGCGACAGCGCCTCCACCAGCACGAACAGGCCGGCGACCAGCGGCAGCACCGACCACGACACCGCCTTGGCCATCGGCAGCGGCGACTGGCGGCCGCCCAGGCACACCACGCCCAGCGTCGCCAGGCCGGCCAGACAGGTCGGCAGGCCCAGGTCCAGGCCGAGCGCGGAGACGCCGACCAGCAGCGCGGCGGTGGCGAGGATGCCGACCAGGGCGAAGGTGCCGCCGCGGGTCAGCGGCACCGTGTCCACGCGCGCGGCGCAATGGCCGGTCAGGTCCTTGCGCTCGGCCCAGCGCAGCATCACGAAAGTCACCCCGATCGCCAGCAGCGACGGCAGCGCGAACGCGGCCATCCACGCGCCAAGGGTCGGCATCTTGCCGCCGTACAGCACCAGATTGGCGGGGTTGGAGATCGGCAGCACGAAGCTGGCGGCGTTGGCGATCAGCGCGCAGGCGAACAGCAGCGGCAGCGGCTTGGCGCCGGCCTTGCGCGCGGCCGCGTACACCGCCGGGGTCAGCACCACCGCGGTGGCGTCGTTGGACAGGAACGCGGTGACCACGATGCCGACGCCGAACACCAGCGCGAACAGGCGCTGGGTCGAGCCCTTGGCCAGGTTCACCGCATGCATCGCCACCCAGTCGAACAGGCCTTCGGCGCGCGCGGTCTCCGACAGCAGCATCATGCCGATCAGGAACAGGTACACGTCCAGGCCCTTGAGTACCGCCTGCCACGCCTCGCCGCCGGGCATCAGCCCCAGCACCATCAGCAGCAGCGCGCCGCCCACCGCCCAGCACGCCTCGGGCAGCTTGAACGGCCGCGCGATCACGCCGGCCGTGGCCAGCGCGCAGATGCTCCACGTGGCGAAATTGGCCGTGTGCGCGCCGGGCATGCTCATGCCGCCGCAGCCGTGGCACGGGCGCCAAGGCGCGTGCGCGAGCAGGCCGCCGGGGCAGGGCAGGGGAGGGAAACGAGAGCGGGCACGGGCATGGGGCGTCGGGCAGCGGAGTGCGAGGGGCGTGCAGGATAGCAGCGGGGCAGGTGCAGGCCGGGCTGGCATGGGCGCTCCGGCGCCCGCGGTTTAGCTTGCGTAGACACGCGCGGCGTGGCGGGCCGTATATCGATGCACGCGCGGGCCGCGCGGCACCGCAGTGCCGCTACCCCAGATGGCGTGCGAGCCATCCTTGCACGAACGCCACCGGCCCGGTCCGCGGCGGTGGCGTCAGCCCGGCGCTGCGCACGAAGCCGGCGGCGGCCTGCGCCAGCGTCTGGTTGGCACGACGCACGGCCTGCTGCGCGGTCGCCTGCTGCTGGCGCAACTGCACCAGGTGCAGCGACGGCCGTCCGGGCGGTGCGAACTTCTGATCGCGGCGCAGCGCATCGGCGGACAGGCGGGTGGCGTGGCTTGCCTGGTGCAGCGCTTCCAGCGCATCCAGCACCTGCAACAGCCAGCGTCCGCTGTCGCTGAGTTGCAACGCAGCGGCGTCGTCGTGTGCCGGCACCAGCAGTGGCGGAATCGCCGCGCCGGCGACCACCGCTGCGCTCGGTTGCAGGGCGCGCAGGCGGGCGTGGAACGCGGTCTGCGATGAAGAAGGGGCGGTCGCCATGCCGGGCCTATGCAGGAAAGCGCGGACTGTACGCGGTTTCACGCAACGTTGCGCAGCGATTGGCGTTGCAGCGGTAGCGACGTCGCGGCCAGCCACCGGCTGGCACGTGCCGTTTCAGTGCGTCTCCCTAACGCGCGGCGCATGCTTGAGCACGCGCCATTGGTGTAGGCGCGCTCAGTTGTCGGCGGTCGTCTGCGTGGCGGCGTCGCTGCGCTTCTGCGCGAACAGCCACTGCCACATCTTCGGATCGCGGTAGGTGGCATCCCAGGCGTTGTGGTTGCCCTGCGGGTATTCGGTGTAGCGCACGTCGGCGTCGAGGTTCTTGAATGCACGGACGATCTTGCGGTCGTCGTGCGGCAGCACCACGTCGTCCTGGGCGCCGTGGAAGATCCACACCGGCACGTGCCGCAGGCGCTGCGCCAGGGCACTGTAGGGATCGGCCAGATAGGCCACCGGCGTCACCACCAGGTATTCGCGGTCTTCGTGCGGGGAAAGGATCGCGCCGCAGATCGGCACCAGCGCAGCGAAGCGCTGCGGCTGCTTCAGGGCGATCTCCCAGGTGCCGTAGCCGCCCATCGACATGCCGGTCAGGTAGGTGCGCTGCGGGTCGCCATTGAACTCGGCACTGCTGTCGTCCAGCGCCTGCAGCGCCATGGTCGCGTTGGCGCCGTTCCATTCTTCGCCGTCGGGTGCCTGCGGCATCACCACCAGGGCCGGGAAATCGGCCAGGTGGCGGCGCAGGTACGGGCCCAGTCCAGCCGTGGTCTGGTCGCGGCCATCGTCGCCGCGCTCGCCGGAGCCGTGCAGGAACAGCACCACCGGCACCGGGCCCTGGCGATGCGCCGGTGCCGGCACGAACACCTGGTAGCGGTAGATGCGTCCGTCGAGGCTGAGCTGGCGGCTGACGAAGTGGCCGGTGGCCGGGTCGTTGGGCAAGCTGCTGCAGCCGACCATCGACAGGCACAGCAGAAGCAGCAACGAACGCATCGACATGGCCGGCCCTCGGATGGGAAGGCCGCAGTATCGTGGGCGGGACGTCTCCACGACAACCCGGGCAGGGGCGGCGGACATGCGCCAGTCAGCCGGCGGCCAAGGCGCGTGCTGGCGTGGCGTGCCCGTCGCGCACCGGTGGATGCGGCGACGCGCGCTGCTGCCGCTCCGTGCGGCGCGCCGGCGGGAACCGCGCCCGCCGTACGCATACGCCCTACAGTAGGACCAAGGTGGCCAGGCCGAGGAAGCTGAGGAAGCCCATCACGTCGGTCAGCGTGGTCAGGATCACCCCGCCGGCCAGCGCCGGATCGAAGCCCAGGCGCTTGAGCGTCAGCGGCACCAGCACGCCGCCCAGCGCGGCGGTGAGCAGGTTGATGGTCAGCGCCGAGCCGATCACCAGCGACAGCAGCGGCTGCTTGAACCACAGCAGCACGATCAGGCCCAGGCCAATGCCCAGCGCCAGGCCGTTGATCAGCGCCACCGCCAGTTCCTTGCGCAGCAGCACGATCACGTTGGAGGCGCCGATCTGGCCCAGCGCCAGGCCGCGCACCATCAGCGCCAGCACCTGGGTGCCGGCGTTGCCGCCCATGCCGGCCACGATCGGCATCAGCGCGGCCAGCGCCACCAGCTTGGCGATGGTGCCCTCGAACTGGCCGACCACGCTGGAGGCGATGAAGGCGGTGCCGAGGTTGATCGTCAGCCACAGCAGGCGGCGCCGGAACGCGCGCCGCACCGGGCTGAACAGGTCCTCGTCCTCGTCCAGGCCGGCGGCGCTCATCGCCTGGTGCTCGGCCTGGTCGCGGATGATGTCGACCACGTCGTCGATGGTGATGCGGCCGAGCAGGATGTTGTTGTCGTCCACCACCGGCGCGGAGATCCAGTCGTGGTCGGAGAACTGCCGCGCGACCTCGTCGGCGCCTTCGCCGACGTCGATCGCCGGCTGCTCGTCGTCGATCAGCCGGTTGATCGGGGTGGAATCCTCGTGGGTCACCAGCGCCGCCAGCGACACCCGCCCCAGGTACTGGTGGCGGCGGCTGACCACGAACAGGTGGTCGGTGTGGTCCGGCAATTCGCCGCGCAGGCGCAGGTAGCGCAGCACCACGTCGACGTTGACGTCTGCGCGCACGGTGACCACGTCCGGGTTCATCAGGCGGCCGGCGCTGTCCTCGGGATACGACAGCACCTGCTCGAGCCGCTCGCGGTTCTCGCGGTCCATCGACTTGAGCACTTCGTCGATGACCGTGTCCGGCAAGTCCTCGACCAGGTTCGCCAGGTCGTCGATGTCCAGGTCTTCGACCGCGGCGACGATTTCGTCCGGGTCCATGTCCGCGAGCAGGCTCTCGCGCACTTCCTCGCCGACGTGGACCAGCACCTCGCCGTCGTCCTCCGGATCGACCAGCCCCCACACCACCTCGCGCTTGCCCGGCGGCAACGACTCCAGCAGGTTGCCGATCTCGGCCGGCGCCAGCGTATTGACCAGCCGCCGCACCGGGCCCAGGCGCCCGCTGTCCAGCGCATCGGACAGCATGCGCAGCTGCCGCGCGGTCTTGTCGTGGCGGACGGCGTCGGCCATGCGCTGCTCCCTTGGGGTGAGGCCGCGCTCCGGAGAAACGCGGTGGGTCAGATGTTCATCCCAACATTATCGCCTGCATGTTGCGGGAAGCACAGTGTTGGTGGAGCCGGGAGTGGGAAATGGGGAATCGGGAATCGCAAGTGCAGAGCGAAGCAGCGTCAGTGCGCGGGGAGAAAAGCGACGGGGTAGCAAGCGAAAAACTGCTCTTGGGGAAGCGGGCGAGAGGCAAAGGGCAGGGGGCAGGAACAGGGGAGCAGGGGAATAGGTAGCACCGAGAAGGAAGCAGAGAGCAGTACAGAAGCCAGGAAAAAAGAAGGCAGAAAGCCAGGGAGAGGAATGTCGATGGGAATGACGCATCTACGCCGGCACGCGGGCGACGGTTTCTTTGTGGGAGGGACTTCAGTCCCGACGCGATAAGGGTTCGGGCGTCGGGACTGAAGTCCCTCCCACAAGGCAATGCCGCAACACGCACGGGAACTACCCGATCGCGCAACCCAGCCAGCGCTCGATGCCCTTGCGGTCGCGCGCCTGCAGCAGTTTGGCGCCGCGCTGGCGCAGGGTCTGCAGGTCGGTGTCGCGGATCACCTGGCGTACTTCCAGCATCGTCGCCGGGTGCAGGCTGAACTCGCGCAGCCCCAGCGCCAGCAGCATCGGCGTCAGTGCCGGGTCGCCGGCGATCTCGCCGCACACCGCCACCGGCTTGCCATGGGCCTGGCCGGTGGCGATCACCTGCGCGATCAGCCGCAGCACCGCCGGATGCAGCGGCGAATACAGCGCGGCCACTGCTTCGTTGTTGCGGTCGGCGGCGAGCAGGTACTGCACCAAGTCGTTGGTGCCGATCGACAGGAAGTCGATCGTGTCGATGAAGGTATCCAGGGCCAGCGCTGCGGCCGGCACCTCGATCATCGCGCCGAGTTGCACCTGCTCGGCGATGGCATGACCGTCGCGGCGCAACTGCGCGGCGATGCGCTTGAGATGCCGGCGCATCGCCAGCAGTTCCTCGCGCGTGCTGACCATCGGCACCAGTACCCGCACCGGGCCGTAGGCGGAGGCGCGCAGCAGCGCGCGCAACTGGGTGTCGGAGACCTTGGGCCGGGCCAGCGACAGGCGCACGCCGCGCAGCCCCAGCGCCGGGTTTTCTTCGTTGCTCATGGTCAGGCCGGTGCGATCGGCCTTGTCCGCGCCCAGGTCCAGGGTACGGATGGTCACCGGCCGCCCGCTCATGCCCAGCACCGCGTCGCGGTAGGTGTGGAACTGCTCTTCCTCGTCGGGCAGCGCGTCGCGCTGCAGGAACAGGAATTCGGTGCGGTACAGGCCCAGGCCGTCGGCGCCGAGCGCATGCGCACGGGTGACGTCGTCGCGCGACTCGGCATTGGCCAGCAGGGTGATGTCCACGCCGTCGCGGGTGCGGCTGGGCTTGGAGCGCAGCTTGCCCAGGCTGCGCTGCAGCCTGGCCTGCTCGCGCACGCGGCTGCGGTAGTCGCGCAGGTCGTCCGGGGTCGGGTCGACCAGCACCGCGCCCTGGGTGCCGTCGATGATCAGCACGTCGCCGTCGTTGATCTTCTGCAGCGCGTCGGCGACACCGACCACCAGCGGCAGGTGCAGGCTGCGCGCCAGGATCGCGCTGTGCGACAACGTGCTACCGGCGCTGGTGACGATGCCGACCACGCCCTGCGCCTGCAGTTGTGCCAGTTCCGACGGCGCCACGTTCTCGCACACCAGGATCTCGCCGGCCAGGCCTTCGCTGTCCGGCTGGCGCTTCTGCAGGAACGCATGGATCCGCCCGATCACGTGGTCCAGATCGTCCATGCGGCTCTTGAGGTAGGCGTCCTCCATGTCGTCGAACACGGTCGCCAGGCGGTCGCGCTGCAGGCGCAGCGCGTAGTCGGCGCTGTAGCGGCCGGTGCGGATCAGTTCGTCCAGGCCGTGCAGCAGTTCCGGGTCGTCGAGCAGCAGCGCGTGCAGGTCGAGGAATTCGCCGACCTCCTTGGCCAGGGCGCCGTGCAGGCGCTGGCGCAGGCCGTGCATCTCCTCGCGCGCGGCGTCCACCGCGCGGTGCAGGCGGTCGAGTTCTTCGGGGATCTGCGCGGCGCCGATACGTTGCTCGGCCACTTCCAGCGCATGCGGCAGGCGCACCCGCGCCCGGCCCAGGGCATTGCCGCGCGAGGCGCCATGGCCGGCGATACGCACGCTCACCGCGCGTGCCCCGTGCGGCGGCACCGCGTCCCTGCCTGCGGCCGCCGGCAGCGCATGCTCAGCTGTCCTCGTCGAAGCGCCGCTCGAACAGGTCGACCACGGCCTTGAGCGCCTCGGCTTCGTCGGCGCCGTCCACCCGCACCGTCACCGGCGTGCCCTGTGCGGCGGCCAGCAGCATCACGCCCATGATGCTCTTGGCATTGACCTCGCGGCCCTTGGCCGCCAGCGTGGCGTTGCAGCGGAACGAGGACAGCGTCTGCACCAACTTGGCAGTGGCGCGGGCGTGCAGGCCGAGGCGGTTGGAGACCAGCAGTTCGCGTTCAAGCATCGTCGATCACCACGCCGTTGCGCGAGCCGGCGGCGGCGGTCGCGGGCAACTGCTCCAGTCCTTGTTCGGGGTAGTTCATGATCCGCAGCAGCATCGGCAGGCTCAACGCCGAGACGCGCCGCACCGGCGTGCCCAGGCGCGCCAGCCGTGCGGCGAGGTTGCTCGGGCTGGCGCCGTACAGATCCGTCACCACCAGCACGCCATCGCCGTCGTCCACCCGCCGCAACGCGGCAGATGCGTTCGGTAGCAGCGCGTCGAGGTCGGCGTCGAACGGCACCTCGAAGGCTTCGGTTTTCAGCGGCAATTGCCGCAACAGCCGGGTCGCCACGCTCAGCAGCGCGGCGCCGATCCCAGGGTGGGTGATGAGGAGAATGCCACAGGCCATGGGAGAACGTTAACAGGTCAGGCAGGGCGCAGGGAATGCCTGTGGGGAGCGGAGATTGGGGATTCGGGATTGGGATTCGCAAGAGCCAGAGCAATGCCGCTTTTGCCAATCCCGAATCCCCGATCCCGAATCCCGGCTTTTCGATCAATCCTGCTCGCGATGGAAGGTCGCCACTTCCGGCCAGCCCTGTTCGCGGGCGTGGCGGGCCAGGCGTTCGGCCAGGTAGACCGAGCGGTGCTTGCCGCCGGTGCAGCCGAAGGCGATGGTCACGTAGCTGCGGGTGTCGTTGCGCAGCCGCGGCAGCCAGGTGTCGAGGAAGTCGATCAGTTGCGCGGTGTAGCGCTGCACATCTGGTTGCGCGTCCAGGTACTCGCGCACGCCGCTGTCGCGGCCGGTCATCGGCCGCAGTTCCGGGTCCCAGTGCGGATTCGGCAGCACCCGCGCGTCGAACACGAAATCCGCCTCGGCCGGCACCCCGCGCTTGTAGGCGAAGGACTCGAACAGCAGCGACAGGGTGTTCTCGCTGGACAGCGCGAACTCGGTGGTGACCCGCCGGCGCAGCTGGTGCACGTTGAGCGTGCTGGTGTCGATCACCGCATCGGCCGCCTCGCGCAGTGGCTCGGTCAGGGCGCGCTCGCGCTCGATCGCTTCCGGCAGCGACAGGCCCTGACGCGACAGCGGATGGCGCCGGCGCGTGTCGGCGTAGCGCTTGATCAGCGCCTCGTCGTTGGCGTCGAAGAACAGCAGTCGCGCATCCAGGCCGAACTGCGCCACCGCCTCGCGCCAGCGCGAGAGCTGACTCAGGTCGCTATGGCGGCTGCGCACGTCGATGCCCACCGCCAGTTTGCTGGGGCCGGCATCCTCGCGTACCAGGCTCTTGACGAAGGCTGGCAGCAGTTCCACCGGCAGGTTGTCGACGCAGTAGTAGTCCAGGTCCTCGAAGGTCTTCAGCGCCACCGACTTGCCGGAGCCGGACAGGCCGCTGACGATGACCAGGGTGGAGGTGGGGGCGCCGTCGGTCATGGGCTGCGCCGCTCCAGCAGGTTGCTGTGGCGGGCGATGAACATCGCCGCCGGATCGATGCCCTTGGTGCGCAGGATGTGCAGGCGCGTGGCGGCCTCGGTCAGCACCGCCAGGTTGCGGCCGGGCATCACCGGCAGGGTGATCAGCGGCACGTCCAGGTCCAGCACGTGGCGGGTCCCAGAATCGCCGGTGAGACGTTCGTAGCCATGGGGCGTGGGCTCGGTCATGGGCCGGGTCAGGTGCACGATGAGCCGAAGGTACTTGTTCTTCTTTACAGCCGTGTCGCCGAACATCTCGCGCACGTTGAGCACGCCGAGCCCGCGCACTTCCAGCAGGTCCTGCAGCAGTTCCGGGCAGGTGCCGTCGAGCACGTCGGGGGCGATCTGGGTGAATTCGGGGGCGTCGTCGGCGACCAGGCGGTGGCCGCGGCTGAGCAGTTCCAGCGCCAGTTCGCTCTTGCCCGAACCCGCCTCGCCGGTGATCAGCACGCCGATCGAGTAGATTTCCATGAACACGCCATGCAGGATCACCCGCGGCGCCAGCGTGCGTGCCAGGTGGTAGGACAGGTGATTGAGCAGTTCGTGGCCGCGCTTGGGCGAGACCCACAGCGGCGTGTCGGATTCGTCGGCGGCCGCGCGCAGGTCTTCCGGGCACGACTGGTTCTTGGTGACCACCAGCGCCAACGGCCGCACCTGCACGATCTTCTCGATGGTCTCCCAGCGCTGGCGCGCGTCCAGCGAGTCCAGCCAGGCCAGTTCCTCGGTGCCGAGGATCTGCACCTTGTTGGGGTAGATGGTGTTGAGATAGCCGGCCAGCGACGGGCGCCGCGAGACCGCATTGCCGGCCTCCAGCACCCGGTGTTCGCCCTTGTGCCCGGCGATCCAGCGCAGGCCCAGGCGGTCGCGCTGCTGGTCGAACAGCTCGCGTGCGTCGATGCTGGTGTTCATGCGGCGGCCCGTGGCGCGCCGCCGAGCAGCGCATACAGTGCGGCGGCGTCCGGCGCATTGCGCAGGGCGTCGCGGAATTCCTCGATGGAGAACTGCTCGGCCAGTTCGGACAGCAGCATCAGGTGTTGGTGGGTGTAGTGCGCCGGGACCGCCATGGCGAAGATCAGGTCGACCAGGGTGCCCTGGCCGTCGAAATCGATCGGCTGCTGCAGGCGCAGCAGCGCGCCACGTGGGGCGTCCAGGTCCGGCGCGCGGCCGTGCGGGATGGCGATGCCGTGGCCGATGGCGGTGCTGCCGAGTTGTTCGCGCTCGCGCAGGCTGGTGAAGAGTTCATCGGCGCCGGCCTGCTGGCAGGCCAGCAGGCCGGCGGCGGTGTGCAGCAGGGTGTCGCGATCGGCGGCCGGAAGCACCTGGGTGCTGACGGCCGCCATCAGATCGGTCAAGGGCATGGCGGCGCAACGTGGGGAGGATCACGCGAGATTGTCGCGCACCTCGGCCGCATGGTGGTCGTGCTTCTTTTCCTTGTGCTTGATGATCAGCCGGTCCAGCTTGTCGGCGAGCAGGTCGATCGCCGCGTACATGGTCTGCGCGCTGGCGTCGGCGTGCAGGGTGCGGCCGGGGACGTTGACGGTGGCCTCGACGTGATGGTCGGGCTTGCGCAGCGCCAGCTGGGCGCGGACCTCGATGGTTTCCTCGTAGTGTCGCTTCAGCCGTTGCAGCTTGGTCTCCACATACTCGCGCAGGGCGGGGGTGACTTCGATCTGCTGGCCGTAGGTCTCGATACGCATCGGATACTCCTTGGTTCGGGTTTCACACCTATGAACCATCGCCGCCGCCGCTAGCCGATTCGAACGCGTTCGTGGGAGGCGGAAATGTTCATGGCCTCACGATACTTCGCCACGGTGCGGCGCGCTACAGGCACGCCGGCACTTTTCAGCAGGTCGGCCAGCTTGGCGTCAGAAAGTGGCTTGCGCGGATTCTCCGCATCGATCAGCCGGCGGATCATCGCCTGGATCGCGGTGCTGGACGCCTCGCCGCCGCTGTCGGTGTCGATGCCCGAGGCGAAGAAGGCGCGCAGCGGGATGGTGCCGCGCGGGGTGCGCACGTACTTGCGGGCGATGGCGCGCGAGATGGTGCTTTCGTGCAGGCCCAGTTCGCCAGCGATCTCGCGCAGGGTCAGCGGCCGCAGCGCCTGTTCGCCGAACTCCAGGAAGCCGGCCTGCTGCTTGAGCAGGCACCGGGTCACCTTGAGCAAGGTCTCGCCGCGCGCCTCCAGGCTCTTCAGCAGCCAGCGCGCTTCCTGCAGTTGCCCGCGCAGGTAGCCGGCGTCGCTTTCGCCGCACTGGCGGATCAGCCGCTCGTAGCCGCGGTGGATGGTGACCTTGGGTTGCGCATGCGCCGACAGCGCTGCATGCCAGACGCCGCGCTGACGCCAGACCACGCAGTCCGGCACCACGTAGGTGTCGCTGCCCAGTTCGCCGATCTGCTTGCCCGGGCGCGGGTCCAGCGAGCGCAGCAGCGTGACCGCGGTGTCGACCTCCGCCGTCGGCCGCTTGAGTTCGTGGGCCAGTCCGGCCACGCCGCTGCGCGGCAACCGCTCCAGCGGACCGTTGGCGATGATGCGGGCCAGCGCCAGCCCCGGCGTGTCCTCGGGCAGGATGTCCAACTGCAGGGTCAGACACTCGCCCAGGCTGCGCGCGGCGATGCCGGCCGGGTCGAAGCGCTGGATCTGGTGCAGCACGGTGAGGATCTCGTCCTCCTCGGCGGCGATGTCCGGGCGCAGGGTCTCGGCGATCGCGGCCAGCGGTTCGCGCAGGTAGCCATCGTCGTCCAGCGCGTCGATCAGCGCCGCGCCGATGCTGCGGTCGCGCGCGGACAGCGGCGACAGGTGCAACTGCCACAGCAGGTGGTCGATCAGGGTGTCCGGCTCGGCCACGCGCTCGGCCGCGCTGCCGAGGTCGTCGTCGTCGAACGAACCGCCGCTGCCGCCGGCCCAGGCCGGCTCGGCGTCGGCCCAGTCGGCGCCGTCGGCGGCCTGCGTGGCTTCGCCGCGGTCGCCATCGCCGTCGCTACGTGTCTCGCCTGCCGCGTGGTCGCGGTCAAGGCCGTGGTCGGCGCCTTCGCTGCGTTCGAACGCCGGTGCAGCGTCCTCGGACCACTCCAGCAGCGGATTGCTCTCCACCGCCTCGGCGATCTCCACCTCCAGCTCGGCGCTGGACATCTGCAACAGCTTGATCGCCTGCCGCAACTGCGGCGTCATGACCAGGTGCTGTCCCAGCGATGTCTGCAGCCGTGCTTTCATCCGTCGTGTGTACTCAGCAGTGAAGCGGTTCTGAATCTTAGCGTTGTCTCAGAGAAGTTACCTGCGCTTGGCGGTAGGGGCTCCTGTGATCGCACTTAACATTTTTGTTGACGATGGATTAATTGGTGTGATATGTATCACGGGCGCGAGCTTTGCAATGGAGTTTGCGCGGATAATCAATGGCTAATACAAAAGGAGTTTGTTTACTATGGCCGTGCCAGTTTTTGCTAAGAAGCTTGCAGGTGTTTTATTGCTTGCGGTTACGACGACAGCGTTTGCAGACTCCGTTAGCATCAATGGGGTTAATTATAGTTGTACCAATAGTTGTGTCGTTACTATCAGTGGCAGTAATGTTCATGTCGCCGATTGTTGTGGCGGTCAAGTAACGATGCGGTTCAATACTCCGGGCACTCCTAAGCCTGGGAATTAATAAACAGTTGCGCCCCTGAAATGGGGTGCCTATACGTCTTGTGCCAATCGGGAGTGCGATGAAAAAGAAGCGGCTTTTGTTTTTCTCTTCCATCGCGCTCCTTGTTTTTGGGGTATTTTATTTTTTTGGGTCTTCTTTGCTTTCTGTTGGAAGCATTGGCGACATGCCCGGGTCGGCTGCCCGACTGCGGCAGTCCGTTGATGCGGTTAATGCGGGGGATGATTCAGGTGGAATTCGAGCTGGAGTTCCTAGTAATCCCGTAGTTGGGGAGGGACTCAATGCTGTTGATGGCGGGAGTAAGGAAAATAAAGCGGAAGTGCCGATCGGTGAGAGTGCTGTGCTCTCCGGCGATGCTCTTTCTTTAAGTAAGGCAAAAAAGCTTCTCGATAAAGATAATTTCCCGGCGCTGCTGCGTGGTTTCGCGGGTAAGTATGCTGGCGATCCGGAGGCTCAGGAGTTAAAGAAAATTTATCTATCTGCGATGAAAGAGAAGCTTGCAGCGCGCAATGATGTCAGTGGTATCGATTTTGAGTGTGGCACATCTGTCTGCGTTGGTAAGGTAAATATGTCTGGAAATAAAGATGATGAGGGTCTTGTTTCTGGAATTTTTGGTCCTCCTACTCCGGCTTATGGGTTGCTGGAAACGTCTGAGGTCGTTGGGGGAGGGGTGGAAAAAAGGTTTGTTTTTTCCACCGATCCTAAGGTCAATGCGATATCCTCAAACTAACATCAAAGTTTGAATGTTTCTCCGAGGTAAACTCTTCTCACCTCTGAGTTCGCAAGAAGCATTTCCGGGGAGCCCTGCGCCAACACGCTGCCTTCGTTGAGGATATACGCCCGGTCGCAGATTCCCAAGGTTTCGCGCACGTTGTGGTCGGTGATGAGCACGCCGATGCCGCGCTGCTTGAGGTGAGTGACGATGCGCTGGATTTCGCCGACCGAGATCGGGTCGACGCCGGCGAAGGGCTCGTCGAGCAGCATCAGCCGCGGCTTGGCCGCCAGCGCGCGGGCGATCTCGCAGCGACGGCGCTCGCCGCCGGAGAGGCTGGCGCCGAGCTGGTCGGCGACGTGGCTGATCTGCAGTTCGTCCAGCAGCGCCACCAGTTCGCGTTCCTGGCCGGCGTTGTCCAGATCCTCGCGCAGTTCCAGCACCAGGCGGATGTTGTCGGCGACGCTGAGCTTGCGGAACACCGACGGCTCCTGCGGCAGGTAGCCGACGCCTAGCTTGGCGCGCTTGTACATCGGCAGCGCGGTGATGTCGTTGCCGTCGAGCACGATGCGCCCGGCATCGGCGTCGACCAGGCCGACGATCATGTAGAAGCAGGTGGTCTTGCCGGCACCGTTGGGGCCGAGCAGGCCGACCACTTCGCCGGCCTCCAGGGTCAGCGCAAAATCCCGCACCACTTCGCGCTGCTTGTAGCGCTTGCGCAGGCCTTCGGCGAGCAGCATCACTGGCCTCCTTGCTTCGCAGGCTTGGCCGGCTTGGCTGGCGTCGCGGCCGGTTTGGCGGCAGGCTTCGCGCCGTTCGCAGGCGTGCCGGCCGGAGCAGCGCCAGCGTTCTTCGGCTGGATCACCGTGTGCACGCGGGTGCCGTCGCCGCCGCCCTGCATGTCGCCGGTCTTGGTGTTGTAGACCATGCGCTGGCCGGCATTCGTGCCCTTGGGCGAGGTCATGCGGTAATTGCCGGTGAGGATCACCGTGTCGGTGGGCACCTTGTAGTCGATGTTGTCCGCGACCGCGTCCATCGGCGAGCCGTCGTCCAGTTCCTGCTTCAGGGTGGCCTGCTTGCCGGTCAGCACGACGCGATCGATGTCGCCGTTCTTGCGGAACAGGTCGGCGGTATCGGCATGGATCTCCAGCGTGCCCTGGATGATGACGACATTGCCGAAGAAACGGACCTTGCCGTCGTCGGCCATCATGTTGCCGTCCTGCGCATCGGACTTGATGTCCATCGGCTGGTTGCGATCGGAAGACTTGGCCAGCGCCAGGGTCGGCAGCAGCAGGGCGAGCAGGGCGAGCTTAGCGGGCAGCATTCGGTTCATAACGGGACTTGACCTGTGAAAGGAGCTTGTACTGCCGGGATTTCAAGTCGACCTGGAAGCCGACGCCGGTCTGCATCATACCGGGCCGGGTCATGGTGACCGGGTCGGCGGTGCGTGCGCTGTTGGTCTGCGGGAAGACGTCCAGGCTCTGGGTACGGAAGGTGGTGGGCGGGATGCTGGGCACCTTGGGGCTGTCGCCGGCGACGTCGTCGCGCAGGCGCAGTTCGTCGCCGTTGGCGCTGACCCAGCCGGTCTTGCTGCGCATTTCCCAGTGCTGGCCGTTGGCGTCGGGCAGCAGGAACAGCGGGGTCACGATCGACATGGTCTGGTCGGCGCGGCTGCGTTCCATCTGCGGCGCGCGCAGGGTCATCGCTTCCTTGCCCTGCTTGTCCAGGCTGACGATCTCGAAGTCGCGGGCGATGTAGTCCACGCTGGCTTCGTCGGACGGATTGCGGCTGGGCTTGCTGCGCTGGTTCCAGGCCGACCAGCCGCTGATCAGGGCGCCGACCAGCAGCAGGCCGCCGAGAGTGGTACGCCAGTTCATGCGCCATGCTCCTGCAGCAGGGACGGGACGTGGCCTTGCGCCGCCAGCAGCACGTCGCACAGTTCGCGGGCGGCGCCTTCGCCGCCGCGGGCGCGGGTGGTCCAGTGCACGTGTTCGGCGGTCCAGGGATGGGCGTTGGCCGGTGCCACCGCCAGGCCGACCACGCGCAGCGGCGCCAGGTCGGGCAGGTCGTCGCCCATGAAGCAGACCTGCTCCAGGCCGATGCCGCGTTCGTCGCACAGGGCCTGCACGCCGGCACGCTTGTCCTTGACCCCGATCTGCACCAGCAGGCCCAGTTCCTGGCCGCGCTTCTCCGCGGCCAGGCTGGGCCGCGCGGTGATCAGCGCCACGTCGATGCCGTGCCGGCGCAACTGCACCAGGCCCTGGCCGTCGAGCACGTTGAAGGCCTTGCTCTCGTTGCCGTCGCGGTCGTAATACAGGCGGCCGTCGGTCAGCGTGCCGTCCACGTCGAAGCACGCCAGGCGGATCCGGGCGGCGCGGTCGATCAGGTCGGCGGGGAGGTCGGCCAGCGGGGAATAGGGCATGTTCGGGATATCGGGGCGGGGAGGCCGGCTTTCCAGCGGCCAGGGCCAGCGGCGTGGGCGCCCCTGGCAGTGAACGGGTTCAGCCTGTTAAACCACTCTGGCGCGCAACAGGTCGTGAATGTTGAGCGCGCCGACCGCGCGGCCGGCCGTGTCGACCACGATCAGGCCGTTGATCTGGTGGGTTTCCATCAGCCGGGCCGCCTCGGCGGCGAGCTGGTCGGCGCCGATGGTGCGGGGCTGCCGGGTCATCACCTCGGCGATACGGGTCTGGCGCACGTCCAGCGCGCTGTCCAGGGCGCGGCGCAGGTCCCCGTCGGTGAACAGCCCGAGCAGGCGGTCGTCGGCGTCCACCACCGCGGTCATGCCCAGGCGCTTGCGGCTCATCTCCACCAGCGCCTCGCTGAGGCTGGCGTCCTCGCGCACCTTGGGCAGTTCGTCGCCGCGGTGCATGACGTCGGTGATGTGCAGCAGCAGGCGGCGGCCGAGGCTGCCGGCGGGGTGCGAGCGGGCGAAGTCGTCGGCGGTGAAGCCGCGCGCGTCCAGCAGCGCTACCGCCAGCGCATCGCCCAGCGCCAGCGAGGCGGTGGTGCTGGAGGTCGGCGCCAGGTCCAGCGGGCAGGCCTCGGCCGGCACGCTGACGTCCAGGTGCAGGTCGGCCTCGCGCGCCAGCGTGGACTGCGCGCGGCCGGTCATCGCGATCACCGCGTTGCCTTGGCGCTTGAGCACCGGCAGCAGCATCAGGATCTCGTCGGACTCGCCGGAGTAGGACAAGGCCAGGACCACGTCGGCGTCGGTGATCATCCCCAGGTCGCCATGTCCGGCCTCGCCAGGGTGCACGAAGAACGCCGGGGTGCCGGTGGAGGCGAGGGTGGCGGCGATCTTGCGCGCCACATGGCCGGACTTGCCCATGCCGGTGGCGACCACGCGCCCGCGCGAACCCAGGATCAGCCGGCAGGCGGCCGCGAACTCGGCGCCGATGCGCGCGCCGACCGCCGCCAGCGCGGCCTGCTCGATCTCGACCACGCGACGGCCGCTGGCGACCAGGCCGGCGTCGTCGGGCGTCGTGGGAGACAGGGGCGATACATCCATGCGGGTGCCGGTCGGAGGGTAGAATGGCCGATCATTTTATTAGGAAAGCCCGGTGGACGCCGAAACCATCCGTAAACTCATCGAGGCCGGCCTGCCGGACGCGCAGGTGCAGGTGCAGGGCGACGACGGCGTGCACTTCGAGGCCACCGTGGTCAGCGCCGCCTTCGCCGGCAAGCTGCCGCTGGCCCGCCACCGCATGGTCTACGCCACCCTGGGCGAGCTGATGGGCGGCGCGATCCACGCGCTGGCCCTGACCACCCTGACCCCCGAGCAGGCCGGGCGCGCCGCCGGCTGAGCCGCCGCGCGCCCGTTTCTCCCCTTTCAATTCCCCCACGAGACCCATGGCCAAAATCGTAGTGACCGGCGGCAACGCGCTGCACGGTGAAGTGAACATTTCCGGCGCCAAGAACGCCGTGCTGCCGATCCTCTGCGCGACCCTGCTGGCCGATGCGCCGGTGGAGATCACCAACGTGCCGCAGCTGCACGACGTGATCACCACGGTGAAGCTGCTCGGCGAGCTGGGCGCGGAGGTCACCATCGACGAAGGCACGCTGTCGCGCGGCAGCGCGATCACCGTCGACCCGCGCAAGGTCCACCAGCACGTCGCCCCGTACGAACTGGTGCGCACCATGCGCGCCTCGATCCTGGTGCTGGGCCCGCTGCTGGCCAAGTTCGGCGCAGCCGAAGTGTCGCTGCCGGGCGGTTGCGCGATCGGCTCGCGGCCGGTCGACCAGCACATCAAGGGCCTGCAGGCGCTGGGCGCCGAGATCAGCGTCGAGAACGGCTACATCAAGGCCAGCAGCAACGGCCGGCTCAAGGGCGGCCGCTACGTGTTCGACATGGTCAGCGTCACCGGCACCGAGAACGTGCTGATGGCCGCGGCCCTGGCCGACGGCACCACCGTGCTGGAAAACGCGGCGATGGAACCGGAGGTCAGCGACCTGGCCGACTGCCTGATCGCGCTGGGCGCGAAGATCGAAGGCGCCGGCACTTCGCGCATCGTCGTGCACGGCGTGGAGCGCCTGTCCGGCGGCCGCCACGCGGTGCTGCCGGACCGCATCGAGACCGGCACCTTCCTGGTCGCCGCGGCGATGACCGGCGGCAGCGTGACCGTGCGCCGCGCGCGCGCCGACACCCTCGACGCGGTGCTGGACAAGCTCACCGAGGCCGGCGCCAGCATCGAGACCGGCGAGGACTGGATCCGCCTGGACATGCATGGCAAGCGCCCGCGCGCGGTCAGCCTGACCACCGCGCCGTATCCGGCATTCCCCACCGACATGCAGGCGCAATTCATGGCGCTCAACTGCGTGGCCGACGGCGTCGGCGTGATCAACGAAACGATCTTCGAGAACCGTTTCATGCACGTCAACGAACTGCTGCGCCTGGGCGCGGACATCCAGATCGAAGGGCACACCGCGATCGTGCGCGGCAGCGAGCGGCTCAGCGGCGCGCCGGTGATGGCCACCGACCTGCGCGCCTCGGCCTCGCTGATCCTGGCCGGCCTGGTCGCCGACGGCGACACCACCATCGACCGCATCTACCACCTGGACCGGGGGTACGAGAACATCGAGGAGAAGCTGGGGGCGCTGGGCGCGTCCATCCGGCGCGTCGCATGATCCTCAGCGGCCGCTTCAGCCGCCGGCGCAAGGTATTGCTGGCGATCGTGGTGGTGCTGCTGGCCTGGGTGGGCTATGCCTGGTACACCGGCATCGCCATCACCCAGGGCATCGAGGAGCGCGACATGGACTGGAACGGCGACGGCCAGGTCACCCGCGACGAGATCTGGCAGTCGTTCTATGCGGTCGGCGTCAGCCGCACCCAGAACGGCCCGCGCGAATGCAGCACCTTCTACTGGCGCAGCACCGGTGCGCAGATCCGCGTGGATTGCCGCACCACCTTCAAGGCCGCGCCGGCGGAGAAGAAGTAAGGACGTGGGGCAGGGCGCTGCCTGGGCGGCGCCCGCGTGGGGAGTGCTGTAGAGAAAGGCCCGTCTGTCGTCACGGTCCATGTGCCGTGGATAGGAGTCAACGCGCGCCGCTTGAGGGTCTGCTGCAAGTCGCCAACTGGTTTCCGCAAGACGATTCGCATCCGCGCGTCGGGGCTGAAGCCCCTCCCACATGGGAAACACCACGCCCGGGGAATTGCTGTTGTGATTCCCCAAGCCCGAATCCCAAATCACGGTTCACCGCGTCGCGGCTGAAGCCGCTCCTACATGGGAAAAACCGCAGGCGGGGAACCGCTTTTGCGATTCCCGAATCCCGATTCCCCAATCCCGGCCCTCACACGGGAACGATCAAGCGCGGGGAACCGCTTTCACGATTCCCGAATCCCCATTCCCCAATCCCGGCTTCTCAGCGCAACGCCTTGATCGTCAGGTCCAGCGCGTCCTGGCCGTTCTCGCGCTGCAGGATGCGCACCGGCACCGGCATGTCCGGCACGATCCAGGCGATGATTTCCTTGGAGCCGTCGGTGCGGCTGACCTTGGTCGCCTGCTCGGTCTTGCCGTTGACGGTGACCGCTTCCTTGCCGGCGACGCGGTAGGTCATCGGCTTGGCGCGGCCCTCGTCGACCATGCGGTAGCTCGGGGTCTTGCCGGCGTTGACGTCGCGCGCGATCGCCAGGTTGATCAGCAGCGCGTCCATGTCGCCCGGCTGCAGCTTCACCGGGCCGCGGCGGTCGGCCTTGAGATCGCCGCCCCAGGTCGCCTGGCCGGTGCTCCAGTCGTAGTTGGCGGTCACCGCCTTCTTCTTGATCAGGAACACCGAGCGGTCGTCGCTGCTGAGCGGACGCAGCTGTCCGCCCTTTTCCTCGAACACGGTGCTCTGGCTGAGGTCGGCGACCTGGTTCTTGATCGCCAGGCTGTAGCGCCAGCGGTCGGCGCCTTGCTTGGCCAGGGTCATCACGCCGTTGGCCTGCATGCCCATGTAGCTGGCCTGGTAGTCCGCGGTGAACGGCTCCAGGGCCAGGGCGGGCAGGCTCGCCGTGGCCAGCAGGGCGGCGGCGAGGGCGGTCAGCGGGCGGGCGATGCGGGTCATGGTCAGGCTCCTTGGTATTCGGTCAGGCGCAGGTCGATGCGGTCTTCGCCATCTTCGCGCTGCAGGATGCGCACCGGCGTCGGCACGCCGTTGGCGATCCACAGGATGGTCTCATTGCGGCCGCCATTGGTGCGCGACACCCGCAATGCGTCGTAGCTGATGTCGCCGACCTGCACGGTCTCGGTCTGGTCGGCGGCGCGGTAGACATGTTCGCGCACCCGGCCGACGTCGACGAAGCGGTAGGTCATGGTCTTGCCGGGCTGTGCGTCGCGCATCAGCGAGAGGTTGAGCAGCAGCGCGCTCTGGTCGCCGGGCTGCAGCGGGATCGGCGCCTGCCGGTCCTTCTTCAGGTCGCCGTCCCAGCGCGCCACGCCCTGTTTCCAGTCGTACACGCCGGTGACCTTCTTGCCGAAGAACACCGCCTTCTTGACCGTGCTCTGGCTTTGCGGGACGTAGCGGCCTTCCTGCACGGTGAACACCGTGCTCTGCTCGATGTTGAGGCCGAGGATGCTGGCGAAGCCGCTGCGGCCATGCACGCCCAGGTCGACCCGCCACTGGTCGCCGCCGGTATGCACCACGTCCATGCGCGCGTCGCCGGCCGGCTTGCCCTTGTACAGGGCATCGTAGGTGGCGACGAAGGGCTGCAGCGGCGGCGGCGTCCAGGCCTCGGCGGGCAGCGCCGGCGCCGCTGCGGCAGCAGGTGCTGGTGCGCCGGTGGCGGGCGTGGTCGGGGCGGGGGCGGTCTGCGGCGCCGGCTGCGCGGCGGGCGCCGGCGTGACCTGCGCAGCGACGATGGGCGCCAGCAGGCCGAGGCCGGACGCGACGAGGAAGGCGAACGGACGCGGAGCGAGCTTCATGGGATCGGCTGGCGTGAGCGGGAGGGAAGAGGGGGAGGGGCCGCGGAAGGTGCGGCAGCGCATTCAGGGAAGCAGCACGTCGTCGCAATCTAGGCGCAGCGGATTAAACCGGCACTGACCGTCCAGCCAGACCTTGCCGTCCCGTTCAGCCAGGCGGCCCGCCGCGGCCAGCCGCAGCACCGCGCACAGCAGCCGGTGTTCGCGCGGCAGCAGGCGCTGCGCCAGGTCGTCGGGACCGTCGCCGGGCTGCACCGGCACCCGCACCTGCGCGATCACCGCGCCGGCGTCCAGTTCCGGCACCACGAAATGCACGCTGGCGCCGTGCTCGGCGTCGCCGGCCGCCAAGGCCTGGGCATGGGTGTGCAGGCCGCGGTACTTGGGCAGCAGCGAGGGGTGGATGTTGAGCAGGCGCCCGCCGAAGCGCTGCACGAAGCCGGCGCCGAGAATGCGCATGTAGCCGGCGCAGACCACCCAGTCCGGCCGTGCCGCGGCGACCACGTCGCCCAGCGCCTGCTCGAAGGCGACGCGATCGGGGAAGTCCTTGGGCCGCGCCGACCAGCGCCGGTCCGGCGCCACCATCGCCAGCGCCGGCGCCTCCGGACGATCGCCGAACACGCCGACCACCTCGGCATCGAGGGTGCCGGCGGCGATCGCGGCGAGGATGGCCTGCAGGTTGGAGCCGCGCCCGGAGGCGAGGACAGCGAGGCGGAGCGTCATCGGGCGGGAGTCCGGAACAGGGCGCCCACGGCCGGGCGTTGCAATGTCAGCAGGGTGGCGATGCCCAGTGCGGTGCCCAGCGGGAAGCCCAGGCAGGTGATCACGGCGCCGGCGTAGCACAGCCCCAACTGGCGGCGGTGGCGCAAGGCGCGCGCAACCAGCACCTTGAGCAGCAGCGCGAGCAGACCGAAGCCGAGCAGGATCGACAGCATCACGATCGCTATGACGCCGCTCTGCGCCTGGTCCGGGCTCTGGCCGACGGCGTTGAGCTGCGCCTCCTCGTGCACGCCGTAGGCCAGCAAAGCGCCCACCAGCAGCACCACGACGACCTGCAGCCCCGCCATGACGGCATACAGCGTCGCCAGGGTGTTCAGGTCGGAGGTGGCACGCACCACATCGGCGGCATGGCCGCCGGGGGCGGGGAGGGGCGGTGGCAGCGACATCGTCGGTCTCAGCGCGGGGTGGAGGGAAGCGGGCGCGGGGTGCGCCGCCACGGCCAGGCGCTGGCGCAGCCCAGCGTGGCCAGCAGCATGTCCATGTGCGCATCCCAGGGATCGCCCTGCTGGCCGTTGTAGGACTCGGCCTGCTCTGGCGACAGCAGCAGCGCGATCAGCCATTCCAGCCATTCGTAGACCAGGCTGACGCACATGATCGCCATCGTCGCCAAAACGACGGCCTGCCGCGCCGACAGCGCCGGCCAGCGCTGGCGCACGTGGTCGCGTAGCGCCGGCGCGAAGCACACCCCGAACAGCAGGTGGATCAGCCGGTCGGTGTGATTGCGCTGCCAGCCGAACGCCGCGCTCGGCGACCAACCGCCGGTCAGCGCGCGCAGCCACTGGTCGTAGGGCACATTGGAATACAGCCAGTGCGCGGCGATGTTGTGCACGCTGATGAAGAGGCAGATGGCGGCGAAATGGCCGGTGCGCAGCGGCCATCGCCGGTCGTGCCAGACCAGCCAGACCAGGCCCAGCACTGCCAGGGAGCTGTGCATGGCCTGTTCCGCCGGCCACAGCGGCCGTAGCCAACTGGCGGCGAACACCGCCAGCGCCAGCGTCAGCCAGGCGCGCTTGGCCGCCGCCATGCGACTCAGCCGATGTGCACGCGTTCGCCGGCGTCCGCGGCGGCCACCACCGCGCCGATCTGCCAGTGCGCCAGGCTCAGGGTGTCCAGGCTGCGCTCCAGCGCGGCCACCTGCTCTGGCGCGGCGACCAGCACGAAGCCGATGCCGCAATTGAAGGTGCGCCACATCTCGCTGTCGGCCACCGCGCCTTCGCGCTGCAGCCACTCGAACACCGGCGGCATGGTCCAGGCACTGGCGCGGATGTCCAGGCCCAGGCCGTCCGGGATGACCCGGATGATGTTCTCGGTCAGGCCGCCGCCGGTGATGTGCGCCATGGCGTGGATGGCTTCGTCCTGTTCGCGCAGCAGCGACAGGATCGGCTTGACGTACAGCGCGGTCGGCGCCATCAGCGCGTCGGCCAGGGCCACGCCGCCGACCTGCAGGTCGGCCGGGCGCCCGGCGCGGTCGTAGATGCGGCGGATCAGCGAGTAGCCGTTGGAATGCGGGCCGGAGGAGGCGATGCCGATCAGCACGTCGCCCTGGCGCACCCGGGCGCCGTCGAGCAGCTGCGACTTCTCCACCGCGCCGACGGTGAAGCCGGCCAGGTCGTACTCGCCCGGCGGGTACATGTCGGGCATTTCCGCGGTCTCGCCGCCGATCAGCGCGCAGCCGGCCAGTTCGCAGCCGCGGGCGATGCCGCCGACCACCGCCACGGTGGTCTCCACGTCGAGCTTGCCGGTGGCGAAGTAGTCCAGGAAGAACAGCGGCTCGGCGCCCTGCACCAGCACGTCGTTGACGCACATGCCCACCAGGTCGATGCCGATGGTGTCGTGGCGGCCGAGCTGCTGCGCCAGCTTCAGCTTGGTGCCGACGCCGTCGGTGCCGGACACCAGGACCGGCTCGCGGTACTTGCCGGACAGGTCGAACAGCGCGCCGAAGCCGCCCAGCCCGCCCATCACTTCGGGGCGGAAACTGCGCTTGACCAGGGGCTTGATGCGTTCGACGACGGCGTTGCCGGCATCGATGTCGACGCCGGCGTCGCGGTAGGTCAACGGGGCGGCGGCGGGGGGCTGGGAAGTGGTCACGGGCGGCGGGGTCGGCGGAAAGGCGGCGATTTTAACAGGCCGCATTGGCGCTAGGCCCGCATTCGGGCAACAATTCGCCCCGGATACGCCGAGTACTGGACCCTTCATGCGCCGCAGCCTTGCCTTCCTCCTGTCTTTCGCGCTGTGCCTGCCCGCCGCGACCGCCCTGGCCCAGGCCGAGCTGCGCACCGAGGGCGACGTGGCCGGCGCCACCGGCCCCTACGATGCCGAGGTGCCAGTCAACAGCCAGAGCGAGGCCGACCGCAACGGTGCCCTGTCCCGCGCGCTCGGCGTGGTGCTGGGCAAGATCTCCGGCGACAAGGGGGTGATGTCGCGGCCCGGGGTGACCCAGGCGCTGCGCAACGCCAAGAACCTGGTCGACACCTTCGACTACCGCCAGGACCAGGGCACCTCGCCGAGCGGTGCGCCCACCTTCCGCACCATCCTGGTGGCGCGCTTCCGCCCGCAGGACGTGGACGGCCTGGCCGCGGCGCTGGGGCTGCCGGTGTGGCCGCAGCCGCGGCCCAAGCCGGTGGTGTGGCTGGCCATCGACGACGGCAGCGGCCCGCGCCTGGTCGGCGTGCAGCAGTCCAACGCCGCGCGCAGCCTGCTCGATCGTGCGATCGAGCGTGGCTTCCGCCTCGGCCTGCCGACCGGCAACGCCGCCGAGCAGGCCCTGGCCGGCGCGATCTGGCGCCAGGACACCGCGGCGGTGGCCAGCGCCTCGTCGCGCTACAGCCCGCCGATGCAACTGATCGGCAAGCTGTACCGCGGCAAGGCCGGCGGCTGGACCGCGGACTGGACCTTCGTCGATAGCGGCAAGGTGCTGTCGACCTGGTCGTCCAGCGACGCCGACGCGCGCCGCGCCATGGCCAGCGGTGCCGACGGCGCCGCCGACGCCCTGGTCAAGCGTTATGCCAAGGCGGTCAGCGCCGGCCCGGCCGGGATCTACCGGGTGGTGATCACCGGCATCCGCAGCGCCGACGATTACCTGCGCGCCTCCGCCGCGCTGCAGAACGCCTCGGTGGTGCGGCGCATCGTGCCGGTCCGCGCCGACGGCGATCGCCTGGAACTGGATCTGGATCTGCTCAGCGGCGTGTCCGGTCTGAACCGCATGCTCGGCCCGGACGGCGCGCTGCAGCCGGTGGTCGCGCCGGTCGACGGTCCGGTGATCCTCAACAGCGAGCCGACGGAGTACCGCCTGAAATGACGTTGTCGCCCGAAGCCGAGATCGCGCTGTTCCTGCGCCGCTTGAAATGGACGGCGGTGATCGTCGGCGTGCTGTGGGTGGTGTGGCTGCTGGCGCCGATCCTGACCCCGTTCGTGCTGGCGCTGCTGCTCGGCTGGCTCGGCGACCCGCTGGTGGACCGCCTGGAGCGCGCCGGGCGCTCGCGCAACATGGCGGTGACCCTGGTGTTCGTGCTGATGGTGTTGCTGCTGGTGCTGGCGCTGGTGATCCTGGTGCCGATGCTGGAGCGGCAGATCGTCACCTTCATCGACGTGCTGCCGCAGGCGCGCGACTGGTTCATCGGCACCGCGATCCCGTGGGCCGAGCGGAAGACCGGGCTGGAGCTGATGGGCTGGCTGGATCCGGAGCGGCTGATCGACTGGATCCGCGGGCACTGGCAGCAGGCCGGCGGCGTCGCCGCGACCTTCTTCGGCTACCTGTCGCGCTCGGGCTTCGCGATGGTGACCTGGGTGGTCAACCTAGTGCTGCTGCCGATCCTGACCTTCTACTTCCTGCGCGACTGGGACCTGCTGGTCGCGCGCGTGGCCGCCACCATCCCGCGCAATCACGTCGGCACCATCACCCGCCTGGCGCAGCAGTCCAACGAGGTGCTGGGCGCGTTCATTCGCGGCCAGTTCCTGGTGATGCTGGCGCTGGGCGTGATCTACGCCGGCGGACTGACCCTGGTCGGGCTCAAGCTCGGCCTGTTGATCGGTATCGTCGCCGGCCTGATCAGCTTCATCCCGTACCTGGGCGCGACCACCGGCATCCTGCTGGCGGTGTTGGCCGCGCTGGTGCAGGCCAAGGGCTTCGACCTGCAGTTGCTGATCCTGGTCGGCGTGGTGTTCACCGTCGGCCAGTTGCTGGAAAGCTACGTGCTGACCCCGCGCATCGTCGGCGACAAGATCGGCCTGCATCCGGTGGCGGTGATCTTCGCGGTGATGGCCGGCGGCCAGCTGTTCGGCTTCCTCGGCATGCTGCTGGCGCTGCCGGTGGCGGCGGTGGCCAACGTGCTGCTGCACTACCTGCACGAGCAGTACCGGCAGAGCGACCTGTACGCGGGCGAGAAGTCGGCGATCCTGCTGGATACGGTCACCGAGCGCACCACCATCATCGAACTGCCGCCGCGCAGCCCCGACCAGCCGTGAGCGTGCCGCAACTGCCGTTGGCCCTGCGCTATCCGCCGGAGCAACGCCTGGACCGCTATCTGGCCGCGCCGGACGGACTGCTGGCGCAGCTGCAGGCGGTCGCCGACGGCGCCGCCGACGACTGGGTGTACCTGTCCGGCCCCGCCGGCACCGGCAAGACCCATCTGGCCCTGGCGCTGTGCGCGGCCACCGAGCAGGCCGGGCGCAGCGCCGCCTACCTGCCGCTGCAGGCCGCCGCCGGCCGTCTGCGCGATGCGTTGGAAGCATTGGAGGGCCGCGATCTGGTCGCCCTCGACGGCCTGGAAGCGATCGCCGGGCAGCGCGAGGACGAGGTGGCGCTGTTCGATTTCCACAACCGTGCGCGCAGCGCCGGGGTGACCCTGCTGTACACCGCGCAGGCCATGCCCGACGGCCTGGCGCTCAGCCTGCCGGACCTGCGCTCGCGGCTGTCGCAGTGCACCCGCATCGCCCTGGCGCCACTGGACGACGCCGGCCGCGCCGCGGTGCTGCGCGAGCGCGCCCAGCGCCGCGGCCTGGTGCTGGAGGATGCGGCGATCGATTGGCTGCTGACCCACGCCGGCCGCGACCTGGCCGGCCTGATCGGCCTGCTGGAGCGCCTGGACCGCGAATCGCTGGCGGCGCAGCGGCGGGTGACGGTGCCGTTTTTGCGGAGGCTGGGAATCGGGAATGGGGAATCGGGAATGGGTAAAAGCTGAAGCGCGAGGACTGAAGCAGTACGTAGAAGCCAGAAGAACAAAAAGTAGCTTGCAATCGATGCACTGGTTGCCGCTGCAGACAAAGATGGTTGCGGGGGCAGGATTTGAACCTACGACATATGATGGGCGACGACGTATGCCGTGGTTGAGGCTGCCGAAGCTCGCGGGAAATCAGCTTTTCCCGATTCCCGATTCCCGTTTCCCCATTCCCAGCCCCTCATCCAACTCCGCCAGCCGCTGCGGCGTCCCCACGTCGGTCCAGCGGCCAGGGTGGTGCAGGCCGTGCAGCTGGCCTCGTTCGGCCTGCGCACGCAGCAGCGGCACCACCGAGAAGCGGGGCGGCACGCCCGGCGCGGTCGGCGCCGGGGCGGCGATGGTCTGCCAGTCGCGCAGCAGGGCGGGGCGGTACATGCCGATGCCGGCGTAGGTGAGCAGCGGGTCGCCGGCGTTGTGCACGTGCCCGTCCTCCTGCAGGGCGAAATCGCCGTGCGCCGCATAGGCCGGCGGATCCACCAGCACCAGTTGCGCCAGGCCCGGCGGTTCGGGCGCCAGTCGGGCGAAATCGAAGTCGGTCCAGATGTCGCCGTTGACCAGCAGGAACGGCGCCTCGCCGAGCAGCGGCAGCGCGTGCAGCATGCCGCCGCCGGTTTCCAGCGGGGTGGCGCCTTCGTAGGAATAGGCGATGCGCAGCCCGAACGCGCTGCCGTCGCCGAGCGTCTGCGGGAACTGTTCGGCCAGCCACGAGGTGTTGATCACCACCTCGCGCACCCCCAGCGCGGCGAGCTTGCGCAGGTGCCAGACGATCAGCGGCGTGCCACCCACCGCCAGCAGCGGCTTGGGCGTGTGCGCGGTCAACGGACGCATGCGCTCGCCGAGGCCGGCGGCGAAGATCAGCGCCTTCATGCGCCGGCCGCCGCGCGCTGCGCCAGGGCCGGCTTGATCCGCGTCTGCAGCAGTTGCGCCAGCGGCTGCAGGCTGGGGTGCCGCGGCAATGCCTCGTCGAGGTAGGCGATGAAGCGCGGCACGTTGTCCAGGTACCAGGCCTTGCCGTCGCGGTAGTTCAGCCGCGCGAAGATGCCCAGGTTCTTCAGGTGGCGCTGCACGCCCATCCACTCGGCGTCGCGCAGGAATTGCGCCAGCGGCGGCACCGGAATCCCGGCCTGCAGCGCACGCGCGTGATAGCTGGCGAGCCAGGCGTCGACCTGCGCCAAAGGCCAGCTGACCGTGGTGTCCTTGAACAGGCTGACCGGGTCGTAGGCCACCGGTCCGGTCACGCAGTCCTGGAAATCCAGCACGGCGGGACCGTCGGCCGCCGGCATCAGGTTGCGCGGCATGAAGTCGCGATGCACCAGCACCTGCGGCTGGGTCAGCGCGTTGTCCATGAGCTGGCGCTGCACGCCGTGCAGGGCCGCGCGTTCGTCGGCATCCAGGGTGATGCCCAGGTGGCGTTGCAGGAACCACTCCTCGAACAGTCCCGCGTCGCGTTGCAGCAGCGCCTCGCCGAACACGCCCATGCCTGGCGGCGGCGCGATCGCCTGCAGCCGCAGCAACTGGCCGAGCGCGGCGTCGAAGTGCGCGTCCGCCGTGCTCGTGTCCAGGCATTGCGCCAGGGTCGGTTGGCCCAGGTCTTCCAGCAGCAGGAAGCCGGCCTCCGCGTCCTGCGCCAGGATCGTCGGCACCCGCACGCCGCCGCCGTGCAGCAGCGCGTGCATGCGCAGCCACGGCCGCACGTCTTCCAGGTCCGGCGGCGAATCCATCACGATGCGACTGACGCCCTGGCCATGGCTGCGCCAGTAGCTGCGCTGGCCGGCGTCCACCGAGGCGCGCTGCAGCGTCGCCTGTGCGTCGTCCAGGGCCGTGCGCGCCCAGGCCAGGCGTTGCGCGGCGCGTGCCGCAAGGACATCGGGAACCATCGGGCTGGCGCTCATCGGCAGGCTGCGGCGGAAATGAGCCGCACAGCGTAAACGGGCGCCGCCGCCGTGGCGAGCGGCGCGCCGTGCCTCAGCGCTTGCTGGAGAACAGCCGCAACAGCGCGAGCAGGGCGATGGCGCCGAGCAGCGCACCGAGGAAGCCCGCCGGCTCGCCACGGCTGTACCAGCCCATGTAGTGGCCGAACCAGCCGGCCAGCAGCGCGCCGGCGATGCCCAGCAACACGGTGAACAGACAGCCGGAGCGTCCGCTGCTGGGGCCGAGGAAACGCGCCAGCAGGCCGACCACGAAGCCCACCAGGATGATGTAGAGCCAGCTGTCGCTGCCGAACAGAGTGTGCATGGAGAGCGTTCCGGACGCGGAAGGGAATCAGCGTCGGATCGTGCCAGATCGACTGTGATGGCGTCGATGCTTGCGTACGCCGCGCAGTCGGCACGCCCATGGAAGGCGGCCGCCCGCGCTGCGCGGATGACACCATCGGAAAGGCGCCGCGTCGGAGCCGACGCCTCTCCCACCGCAAATAGGGGACGGATCAGTCACTCAGGAAACCGGCGTCGCCAATCCCGAATCCCGACTCCCCAGTCCCCCCCCTCAGCAGCACCCATGCCCGCCATGCTGCTCGCCGCCGGCCACCGCCGCGCTGCCGGTGGTCTCGCCGCGCAGGCTGGCGGCATGGTGGGCGGCGATCACCCGCGACACGCAGGCAGTCACCCGCTTGCCCATCGGGATGTGCAGGAACTCGTTGGGGCCGTGCGCGTTGGAATGCGGGCCGAGCACGCCGGTGATCATGAACTGCGCGCCGGGGAACTTCTCGCCGAGCATGCCCATGAACGGGATCGAGCCGCCTTCGCCCATGTACATCGCCGGCTTGCCGAACGCCGCCTGCGAGGCCGCTTCGATCGCATCGGTCAGCCACGGCGACTGCGCCGGGGCATTCCAGCCGGAGGAGGACTTCTCCAGCGCCAGCGACACCTCGGCGCCGTACGGCGGATCGCGCAGCAACACGTCCTTGAGCAGTTCGCCGGCGTGCTTGCCGTCCAGCGTCGGCGGCAGGCGCAGCGACAGCTTCACCGCGGTCTCGGGGCGCAGCACATTGCCGGCCGAGGCCAGCGGCGGCAGGCCGTCGGCGCCGGTCACCGACAGCGCCGGGCGCCAGGTGCGGTTGAGCACCAGCTCGGACAGGTCCTCGTGCATCGGCCGCATGCCGGGCAGGAACGGGAACTTGCTGTAGACCTCGTCGCCCAGCACCTCGGCGACCTTGCGCGCCTGCGCCAGCCGCTCCTCGGGGATGTCGGCGTACAGGCCGTCGACCTTGATCTTGCCGGTGGCCTCGTCCTCCAGTCGCGACAGCAGGTCGCGCAGCACGCGGAAGCTCGACGGCACCACGCCGGAGGCGTCGCCCGAATGCACGCCTTCGCTGAGCACCTTGACGCTGAAGTTGCCGCCGGCCAGGCCGCGCAGCGAGGTCGTGCACCACAGCTGCTCGTAGTTGCCGCAGCCCGAATCCAGGCACACCACCAGCGACGGCTTGCCGATCCGCGCCGCCAGATGGTCGACGTAGGCGGGCAGGTCGTAGCTGCCCGATTCCTCGCAGGCCTCGATCAGCACCACGCAGCGCGCGTGCGGGATGCCCTGGTCCTGCAGCGCCTGGATCGCCGCCAGCGAACCGAACAGGGCATAGCCGTCGTCGGCGCCGCCGCGGCCGTACAGGCGGTCGCCCTTGAGCACCGGCGTCCACGGGCCCAGGTCGGCGTCCCAGCCGGTCATTTCCGGCTGCTTGTCCAGGTGCCCGTACAGCAGCACGGTGTCCTCGCCGGTCGCGTCGCTGCTGGCCGGCACCTCGAGGTAGATCAACGGGGTGCGGCCTTCCAGTTGCACCACCTCCACCTGCAGGCCGGGGATCGCCTGCGCGCGCGCCCAGCGCTCCATCAGCGCCACCGCATCGGCCATGTAGCCATGCGCGACCCAATCGGCGTCGAACATCGGCGATTTGTTGGGGATGCGGATGTAATCGACCAGTTGCGGGACGATGTCGTCATCCCACTTTTCGCTCAGGAAACGGTCGATCTTGGCACTGTCCATGAAAAGCTCCGAAGTGATTGCACACGTGTGCAGCCATTCTACGCCCCGGTGCCCGTGTAGGGTTTTTCCTACACGGCGACGCGCCGTTTACCTGCTGTTTGTGACGCGTTCCGACGATAGGCTGTACCCATGTGGCGAGCGATGCTGACAACGCCGGCAGGAAAGGCCGGCGATGTCCCCATCCAAGTCACAAGGAGCGTTGCCATGCAGTCTTTTATCGTGGTCCTGAAGTCGCTGGTCGTTGCCCTGATGCTGTCCGGTTCCGCGCTCGCCGCGGACAAGGTCAACATCAACTCCGCTGGAGCGGAGGAAATCGACCAGGTGTTGGTGAACGTGGGGGCCTCCAAGGCCCAGGCGATCGTCGACTACCGGCAGGCGCACGGACCTTTCAAGAGCGCCGAGGAACTGGCACTGGTGAAAGGCATCGGACTCAAGACGGTCGAGCGGAACCGCGACCGGATCGATGTGGGCGCCACGAAGGCACCCGCACCGACAGCCGCCAAGCAGGCAGCTGCCAAGCCGGTGGAAAGGCGTTAAAGGGATTTGCAACGAAAGGATAGGGCCGGCGCTGGACGCGCGGCCGCAGCCTCACTGAGCAGGATGCGAAGGGGGAAGGCAGGAAGCCGACAGGGAGGTACATCGTCGCCCGGCGTTGCACAGTGACGTGCAGCCGGGCGATGTTTTTTTGGGCGCCATGGCGCCTCCTGCGTCGCATATTCGGGCTGGCCAAGGACCGGCCGCTTGCCTTGATCGTGCAGAATGCGCGCATGGACTGGTGCACGCTGCCCGCGCGGGTGATCCCCGCCAATGAGTATCGCCGCGAACGCTGGCGCAACGGCCTGGGCTGGACCCGGGAGATCCTGCGACTGCCGGCCGCCGGCGATGACTGGGTGCTGCGCCTGTCCATCGCCGAGATCGAGCAGGATGCCGCCTTCTCAGCTTTCCCCGGGATCGACCGCGAACTGGTCCTGCTGCGTGGCAACGGCGTGCGCCTGCGTTTCGACGACGGCGAGGAACAGGTGCTGCAGGATCCTTGCGCGCGTCTGCGCTTCGCCGGCGAGCGGCCGTTGCGTGGCGAGTTGCTGGACGGGCCGACCCACGATTTCAACCTCATGTGGCGACGCGACCGGCTACGCACGCAACTGCTGCACCGGCCGCTGGTCGGGCCGATGCTGTTCTTCGCCGAACCCGCTGTCGCCTGGGCCGTTCATCTTCTGGCAGGGCAAGCGCAGTTCGATGCGGCCAGCGGACTGCCGCCATTGGCGGCCGGCGACAGCGCCTGGTTGGCCGCCGATGCCAGGCGCCGCTTTGCTTTGAGCGGGGGCGGGGAGGTGTTGGCGATGCGCATCGAGGCCCTGCCGACGCCCGCGGACTGAGCCCGCTCCACCACGCGCGCGGCTCTTGCAGCGTCGACGCCGACCGCGTCCAATGCGCGAACGCGGCCATCCGGGCCGTACAGCGGAAGCCGACAGGTGCTCTCGGACAACAGGTGGTTGGCGAAAATTCTGGTGGCGGACGCGGACGCGGTCTTGCGCGACCGGATTCGCGATTACCTGGCGTGTTTCAACCTGCAGGCCCACGACGCCGACAGTGCGCCGCACCTGCAGGCGCAACTGGCGGCCGGGCATTACGACGCGGTGGTGCTCGATGCCGGCCTCGACGGTGCCGAGGGCCTGCGCTTGTGCCGGCAGCTGCGCGACCGCGGCGATATCGCCATCGTGATGATGGCCGACCGCGCCGAGCCGGTGGACCGGGTGATCGGGCTGGATCTGGGCGCGGACGACTTCCTGGTGCGGCCGCCCGACCTGCGCGAACTGGTGGCGCGGCTCAACGCGGTGCTGCGTCGGGTGCGTGCGACCCAGCCGCCGGCAGCGGCGCATGGCGGCTGGCAGGTCGATGCCGCGCGGCACCAGGCGGTGGCGCCGGACGGGCGGACGATCCCGCTGTCGCCCGGCGAACTGCGGCTGATGGCGGTGTTCCTGGAGCAGCCGGGCGAGGTGCTCACGCGCGAGACGCTGCGCACCGCGCTGGGCGACGGCGAGGCCAGCATGCCTGCGGGCAGCCGCGGCATCGATCTGCAGGTCTCGCGGCTGCGCCAGAAGCTCGGCGACGACCCGCTGGTGCCGCAATGGATCCGCACGGTACGCGGCAAGGGCTATGTGTTCGAGCTGCAGCGCATGGGGTTGCCGGCGTCGCGCTGATGGCGCGACGGCGTGGCGTTGCTGGCGTCGCCGCGGCCGAAGCCGCAACCGTAGCAGTGGCGGTCGGGTCGCGGCGCGTTGTCCGGAACACGCCGGCGCCAGGTCTCGCGCGGTGCCCTGGTGTTCTCCCGGCCGCGGCTCATCGAGCAGCGTGCCGCGCTCAGCTCAGCCCCGTGCTAACGCCGCGAAGCCGCTGCTGAGCCGTTCCTGCACTGCGCCGTCGTGGCGCACCAGGAAGCGCACCGCCAGTCCTTCGCGCTCGGCGCAGGCCAGTCCGGCCTCCACACCGAGCACGCTCAGAGCAGTGGCCCAGGCATCGGCACGCATGGCATCGGCGGCCACCACCGTCACCGCGGCCAGCGTCGCGGCGATCGGTCGGCCGCGACGCGGATCCAGCAGGTGTCCATAGCGTCGTCCGTCCTGTTCAAAGTGGTGCCAGCGGTCGCCGGAGGTGGCCACCGCCAGGCCGTCGACCGCGAGCGCGCGCGGCGATGCGTCGCCATGCACCTGCTCGTCCGCAGCGGCCTCGATCAACACCCGCCACGGCTGCGCGTCCGGCTTGCGACCGTAGCCATAGAGATCGCCGCCGACTTCGGCCAGTGCGCTTTCCACGCCACGCGCACGCAGCGCCGTCGCTGCCAGGTCGACGCCGTAGCCCTTGGCGATCGCCGACAGATCCAGATGCAGCCCGCCCGGCTGGTGCCAGCGGCCCGCGTCGTCGACGGTCAGCCGGCGCCAGTCGCCCGCGGCGCGGGCCTGTTGCAGGGCGGCGGGCTCCGGCACCCGCCGATCTCCGGCGGTGGCGCCGAAACCCCATGCGCCGACCACGGCGCCGATCGTGGGATCGAAGGCGCCGTCGCTGCGTTGCGCCACCTCCAGCGCGCAGCGCAGCACCGTGTCGAACGCGACGGGCAAGGCATGCCAGGTATCGGCGTCGGCGCGGTTGTAGCGGCTGAGATCCGATTGCGCGTCCCACGTGCTCATCTGCGCGACGACCAGATCGAGCTGCGCCTGGATCGCATCGCGCAATGCGTGCAGGTCGCTGCGTTGGGGCGGCAGCAGCCTGGCGCTCCAGCGCGTGCCCATGCTGCTGCCGTGCAGCGTGGCGATGCCGGCGCTGGCGCGGACTGCGGTCGGTGAAGCGGGGCGACTCACGCGTCGACGCAGCGCGACCGTACAACGGCAGCGCGCAGGTGCCCTACGCTGCGCGACCGTGTGCCGGCGGCATGTTCGGCGTTCCGGTCGCCACGCCCGCTCATGTCTCCGACCAGTCGCGCAGCAGGTTGTGGTAGACGTTGGTCAGGCGCAGCAGCGCCGCCGCGTCCGCGCCGCTGGCGGTCAGCGCCTGGATCGCGGTGTCCAGGTCGAACAGGGTCTGCCGCCAGCCGGCGTCGCGCACCAGGCTCTGCACCCAGAAGAACGATGCCATGCGTGCGCCGCGGGTCACCGGCGCGACCCGGTGCAGGCTGCTGGACGGATACAGGATCAGGTCGCCGGCGGGCAGCTTGACCTCATGCTCGCCGTAGGTGTCGTGGATCAGCAGTTCGCCGCCGTCGTACTCCTCCGGCGCACTCAGGAACAGGGTGCAGGACAGGTCGCTGCGCACGGTCAGCGCCGGCTGCGTAGCGGTGGCGGCCTGGGTCATCACCGCACCGTCGACGTGCAGGCCGTAGCTGCCGCCGCCGCTGTAGCGGTTGAAGCGCGGCGGGATGGTGCGCAGCGGCAGCGCCGCGGCGAAGTACAGCGGGCTGCGTGCCAGTGCGCTCAGCACCGCCTGGCCGAGGTCCTGCTTCAGCGGCGAGGCGTCGGCCAGTTGCAGGTTGCGCTTGACCTGCGCGCCCTGCGCGCCGACGGTCTCGCGGCCGTCCACCCAGTCGGCGCTCTCCAGTGCCTGGCGGAACCGCGCGACTTCATCGGCGCTGAGGATGTCGGGAATGTGCAGCAGCATGGGGCGCTCCGGCGATGGACGCCCAGGATAGGGCGTTCACCGCGCGTTGGCAGGCGCGGTCGCTCAGAAGCGGACCTCGGCAGTCAGCAGCACCGAGCGCGGCGCGCCGGGCGTGTAGCGGAAGCCGCTCTTGTTGATGGCGGCGACATAGTCCTTGTCGAACAGGTTGTAGGCGTTCAGGCGCAGCGCCACGTGGTCGTTGACCGGATAGCTCAGCACCGCATCCCACACCGTGTACGACTTCACGAACGCCGGCGTGCCGACCGCGCCGTCGCGGCCGCGCTTCATCTCGCCCGAGTAGCGCACGCCGCCGCCGACGGTCAGCCCGAACGGCAGGGTATAGGTGGTCCAGGCAGTGAACGCGCTGTCCGGCGTGTAGGCCAGATCCTGGCTGCCGTCCTGCGAGACGGTCGTGCCCTGGCGCACCCGCGCATCCAGCTTGGTGTAGCCGCTGGACAGCGACCAGCGCTCGGTCAGCTTGCCCACCGCCGACAGTTCGATGCCTTGCACGCGCTTCGCGCCGCTCTGGTAGTACAGCCCGTCGCTGCCCTGCACGATCTCGTTGTTCACGTCGGTGCGGAACAGCGCCAGCGTCGCGAACAGCGCATCGTCGAGGAAATTCCACTTCGTGCCGACTTCGGCGGTCTTGGCCTTCTGCGGATCGAAGCGCGGATTGTTGGCGTTGTTGGCCGAGGCGCTCAGTTCCAGCGTGCTGCCGCCGGGCGGCTGCTGCGAGGTGGCGAAGTTGGCGTACACGCTCACGTCCTCGTTGGCCTTGTAGACCGCGCCGAGTTTCCAGCTGAACAGCGTGTCGGCGATGTCGGTGTCCAGGCCGACCACGGTGGTGCAGGGCGCGGCGGTGGAGGTGGCTGAACTGCACACCAGGCTGTCGAAGTCGGTCTTGTAGCGATCCGCGCGCACTCCGGCGGTGACCAGGAAGCTGTCGCCGAACTTCAGCGTGTCGAAGGCATAGGCCGAGTAGGTGGTGGTGGTGCCATGGCTGCGCGCGCCGTTGCGCGCGGTGCGCAGCGGCGTGGTGTTCCAGTCCGGCGCATAGAGGTTGGCCGGATTGGCCGCCAGCCAGGCGGCGCGGTCGACGATGTTGTGGCCCCAGCTGCGCAGTTCCTCGCGCGAGGCTTCCACGCCGGTGCTGAGGTTGTGCTGCACTGCGCCGGTGGCGAAGTCCACGCGCAGGTTCAACTGGTCGGCGAGGGTGGTGTACTGCTGATCCTTGAAGGTCGGCAGGCTGCGCAGCACCGTCCAGGTCGCAGGATCCGCCGGATTCGGCGTGCGCAGGTTGGCGGCGTTGGGCATGAACGCGAACAGCAGGTAGTCCTGCTCGTTGCGGCCCCAGCGCGCGGTATTGGTCAGCTTGACCGTGTCGGACACGTCGTGCTCGATGCGGAAGGTCGCCATCTTCGCGGTCACGTCGTCGTGGTCGTCGCGGGTGCCGTAGAAGTTGCTGCTGTCCACGCGCGCCGCGCCGCCGAGCCACGGCCGTGCGGGGTCGGGCGAGCTGTAGCCGGGCAGGCCGAGGGTGGGCACGCCGCCGTCGGGCACGTTGTCCTGCTTCACGTACAGCAGGTCGAGCAGGTAGCGCGTGTCGGTGCCCAGGCCGAACGCCAGCGACGAGGCCAGGCCCCAGCGCTTGTTGGCGACATGGTCGCGGCCGATGGCGTCGCTGTCCTGGCCCATCACGTTCAACCGCAGCGCGCTGCTGGCGCCGAGCGCCTGGTTCCAGTCTGCGGTGGCGCGGCGCTGGCCATGGTCGCCGCCGGACAGCGTGGCGCTGCTGGCGTTGTCCAGGTGCGCCTGCTTGCTGACCAGGTTGATCGCGCCGGTCGGCGCGCTGCGGCCGTTGTCGGTGCCGGCCGGGCCTTTCTCGACCTCGATCTGCTCGATGTTGAACACGTCGCGCGAGATCGAGCCGAGGTCGCGCAACCCGTCGACGAAGATGCTGCTGGAGCTGTCGAAGCCGCGCATGTAGATCGCATCGCCGGTGCTGGTGTTGCCGTTCTCGCCGACATAGAACGTGCCCACGCCCGGGCTGTTGTGCAGCGCTTCGGTGAGGGTGGTGGCGCCCTGTTCGTTGAACAGGTCCTTGCCGATGATGTTGAGGGTCTGCGGGGTATCGATCAGCGGCTGGGTGAACTTCGGCGAGTCCGGCACTTCCACCAGGTAGCGCTTGGCGCGCTGGGCCTGCACGTCGACCTTGTCCAGGGTGGTGGGCTGGTCGCCGGTGTCCGCATGCGCGGGGGAGAGCAGGCTCAGCCCGCCGAGCAGCACGACGGTGGTGAGGGTCGGTGCGGCGGCCTGGCGGGTCACGGCATGTTTGCGGCGCTTGATCGGAGAGGTCATGGGCGGTTCGGTTTGCAGGAGGGGCGGCACCCCGATCGCGGGCAGCGGCCGTCCCCCAGTGGGAGCGGCCGCGGCGGCGAGATCGGGCGGCTGGGCGAAACGGTGTCTGCCGCGCATGCGATGCAGGCAGCGCATTCATTTTCCATGCAAATACGAATTGTTTGCAATCTCTTTGTCATCGGTGCCGGTCCGCCGCGGTTCGGATAGCCGGACTCGCCAGAAAATGCGGACCATCGACCGAGGCGCGCAATCGGCCAAAGGACCCGGCACTGAGTGGTTTGGGGCCCGTCCGTGCGGGCGCGCGACGCCAGCGCCGACCAGACGGGCGCTGCGGGTAGGTGGAAGTCCGAACTAGGGGCGGTAGAGAGGCGCGCCGGTGTCAGGCAGCCGATGCTGCCCGGAGATGGCGTGGTACCGACGGCGCACTGTCGCTGCCGGATCGTCGCACCAGGTGCGTTTCAACGTATGCCGAAGGAGCGGGTGGTGCAGTGCCAGATTGCGTGTCGCCATGAGCGTCGCCAGTGTCGGCGGACCACGAAGCCAGGCCGATACTCGCCCTCTGTGCAAGGGCGGCACGCGCCAATGCTGTCGGGATTGGCCGCTTGCGGCGCCGTCCCGCGGCACCGCAAGCAGCGGGGTTCAGGCCGCCGCGGCCTGTGCCACGCGCGGGCCTTCGCGCAGGGCGCGGCCGATCAGCCCGACCAGCAGATCCAGCTCTTCGCTGTCCATCGCGAAGTGCGGGGTGAAGCGCAGCGAATTCTCGCCGCCGTGGATCACGTTGACGCCGTGCTGGCGCAGCCACTCCTCGGTGGAGCCGGCGCCGTAGCACTTGTACTGCGGGGCCAGTGCGCAGGAGAACAGCAGGCCGGTGCCCTGGACCTGGGTGATGGCGCCGCCGAGTTCGGCCTTGAGCTTCTCCAGCTTCTGCACCGCCTCGGCGCCGCGCTCGCGGATGTTGGCGCGCACCTGCGGGGTCAGCTGCGCCAGGGTCGCGGTGGCGACGTCGAGCGCGCGCGGGTTGCTGGTCATGGTGTTGCCGTAGGTGCCCTTGCGATACACCTGCGCCGCGTGCTCGGTCACCGCCAGCACCGACAGCGGGTACTGCGCGGCGTTGAGCGCCTTCGAATAGGTTTCCAGGTCCGGCGGGTCGAGCTGCTCGAAGCCGGGATAGTCCACCACCGACAGCACGCCGTGCGCGCGCAGGCCGGCCTGGATCGAGTCGACCAGCAGCAGGCTGCCGTGGGTGCGGGTCAGTTCGCGCGCGGCGGCATAGAACGCCGGCGGCAGCGCGCGGCCGGGGTCGCCTTCGCCCATCACCGGCTCCAGGAACACCGCCTCGATGAACCAGCCGTGCTGCTCGGCCTCGGCGAATGCGCGGCGCAGCGCGTCCACGTCGTAGGGCGCGATGGCGATCAGCCCATCGTCGCCGCGGTAGCTGGCCAGGTGCTGCAGATAGGTCTTGCGGCTGGAGTCGGAGTACATGCCGGGCCGGTCGGTGCGGCCGTGGAAGCTGCCCTTGACCACCAGGCGCTTGATCTTGGCGCCGGCGTGGCGTGCGCCCGGATCGGTCTGCAGCTTGGCGTTGATGTCGACGATGCGCGCGGCCAGGCCCACCGATTCGGAACCGGAATTGAGGCACATGAAGCGGGCGTACGGACAGCCGCCGCGACGGTGGCCGATCTCCGCACGCAGCGCGCGTTCGAAGCGCAGCTGCGACAGGTTGGGGGTCATCACGTTGGCCATCACCTGCGGCCGCGCCATCGCCTCCAGCACCGCCTCCGGGGTGTGGCCGAAGCCGAGCATGCCGTAGCCGCCGGCGTCGTACAGCACCGCGCCCTTCAGCGTGACCACCCACGGGCCGCGCGCGCTCAACGCCACGTACGGGGTCACCGCGTCGTCGGCGTAGAAATTGACGAACCCGGCCTGCAGGCGCCGGATCTGCTCGGCCTCGTCGAGGTCGAGCAGGTCGCCGAACTCCGCGGCGATGCGCGCGTAGTCCGCACCGGCCGCGTCGATCGCCGCGCGCAGCGACGGATGCGAGGCCGCCAGGCGCTCGATGCTGGCGTCGTCCAGGCCATGGGTCAGGCGATCGCCGGCGTGGGCACGGAGCGGGGCGAGGGGGCCGAGTACGGTCATGGAGATCTCCTGAAGGCGGGCTGTCTGGCGACGATCCTGTCTATTATCGGGACAGGATCGTCGAATGGCAGCGTGAATCCGTGCAGGAATTGACGCATTTTCGTCGATTCGACGAAAATCGGTGGTCATGAAGATCACCGCCTCCGACGACGCCCTGCTGTCGCTGCTGCGCGAGGACGCGCGCGCCTCCACCGCCCAGATCGCCCGTCGCCTGGGCGTGTCGCGGACCACCGTGCAGAGCCGGATCGAGCGCCTGGAGCGCGAGGGCGTGATCTGCGGCTATACCGTGCGCACCCGCGACGACTACGAACAGGGCCATATCCGCGCGCACATCCTGATCACCGTGCTGCCGAAGAAGATGACCTCGGTGGTCAAGGCACTGCGCGAGATCGATGCGGTGCGCGTGCTGCATTCGGTCAGCGGCTCTTTCGACCTGATCGCGCTCGGCGTGGTACCGGGCGTCAACGACATGGACGAACTGACCGACCGCATCGGCGCGCTGGATGGTGTGGAGCGCACCACTTCGTCGATCATTCTGTCCACCAAGTTCGAGCGGTGAGAGGTCGGGATTGGGGACTAGGGAGTGGGGCTCGCAAGAGCGCGATCCCGCTTTGCTTCAACGAATCCCCAATCCCGAATGCCCAATCCCGGCGCCGCTACAATGGCCGGCCCATTCCCGATCTCCCCCGGCGCCTTGAAAAAATCCGATTTCCATTACGACCTGCCTGAAGACCTGATCGCGCAGGAACCGCTGGCCGAGCGCTCGGCCAGCCGGCTGCTGCTGGTGCCGCCGGCGCCGGCGGCCTTCGCCGATGGGCATGTGCGCGACCTGCCCGAGTTGCTGCGTGCCGGCGACCTGCTGATCTTCAACGACACGCGGGTGATCCCGGCGCGGCTGTTCGGGCAGAAAAGCACCGGCGGGCGGGTCGAGATCCTGATCGAACGGCTGCTCGGCGGCCAGCGCGCGCGCGCGCAACTTGGCGTGAGCAAGTCGCCCAAGGCCGGGGCGCGCATCGCGCTGGATGCCGGCGGCGAGGCCGAGGTGCTGGGCCGCGACGGCGAGTTCTACCAGTTGCAGTTCCATGTGGACGGCGCGCTGGAACACTGGCTGCAGCAGGCCGGACGCTTGCCGTTGCCGCCTTACATCCGCCGCGAGCCGGGCCTGGACGATCGCGAGCGCTACCAGACCGTGTTCGCGCGCGAGGCCGGTGCGGTCGCCGCACCGACCGCCGGGCTGCATTTCGACGCGCCGCTGCTGCAGGCGCTGCAGCAGCGCGGGGTCGAGGTCGGGCATGTGACCCTGCACGTCGGTGCCGGCACCTTCCAGCCGGTGCGGGTTGAAGCGCTGGAGCAGCACCAGATGCATCGCGAGTGGCTCAACGTCGGCGCCAGCCTGGTCGAGCAGGTACGGCGCACGCGTGCGGCCGGCGGCCGCGTGATCGCGGTGGGGACCACGGTGGTGCGCGCGCTGGAGAGCGCGTCCAAGGACGGCGAACTGCATCCGTTCGCCGGCGAGACGCAGATCTTCATCCTGCCCGGCTACCGCATCCGCAGCGTCGACGCGATGGTGACCAACTTCCATCTGCCCGAGAGCACACTGCTGATGATGGTCTCGGCCTTCGCCGGCCGCGAGCGCATCTTCGCCGCCTATCGCCACGCCATCGCCGAGCGCTACCGCTTCTTCAGCTACGGCGATGCGATGCTGTTGTGGAGCAGCGAGACGCCGGCAGACCGCGTGGGCTGACCCGCGTGAGGTCGTGCGGTCGTGGCGGCCGTCGATCGAACGCGTTGGCGAAGATGGTGGCGTTGTTACGCCCAGCCGGTGAACGCATCGACGACGCGTGCGCCGCGCACCGATGAGCAGGCATCGCCGCGCTGGCGGTGCATGACCTCGCGCCTCACCTCTGGCCTGCCGCTGCACAAAATGCAAGCCACCGCGAAGCGTCGCGAAACCAGCCTGCACCCGTGTGATTGCACGAGGCGGCGCCCGTACCCTCATCCGCCCCTTCGGGGCACCTTCTCCCGAGGGGAGAAGAGAGAGGCCAAAGCCCCCCTCCCTCCGGGAGAGGGGTTGGGGTGAGGGGGAGGCAGCGCGCAGCGACAGCCCATCAACCCCGCATCGCGCAGACACGGTATCGCGCCCGTATCAACGACCATGCAGCAGCAGGGGCCAGACGTGCTTGCCAATCCTCAAGAGCTTCACCACGGCCGCAGGCCCGTCATCCCGACTCCCCAATCCCGACTACTTGATCGGCTCGTCCAGCATCAGTTCGCGCACGAACCGCACCGGTGGCGCGCCGTAGGACAGCACCTGGTCGTGGTAGGCCTTGAGGTTGAACTTGGCGCCGAGCTTGTCCTGCATCGCCTTGCGCAGGTCCAGGTGTTCCTGCACGCCGACGAAGTAGGTCGGCAGCTGCGCCGAAGTCAGCTGCGCCCGCACCCACTTGCCCTCGGCTTCGCTCTGCTGCTGGAAGGTGTCGTGGACCATCAGATGCAGCGCCTGTTCCTTGCTCCAGCCGTCCACGTGCACGCCCTGGTCGATCAGTGCGTTGGCGATGCTGCGCAGGTAGAACTTCAGCTGCACCAGGTGGAACAGCGGATCGTTGTTCAGATAACCCTGCTCCTGCATCATCCGCTCGGTGTACACCGCCCAGCCTTCGGCGAACACGCCCGAGCGCAGCACGCCGCGCAGCGTCGACGGGAACTTGGCCGAATGCCAGCCTTCCACGTAATGCCCGGGCACGCCCTCGTGGATGCTCAGCAGGTGGATCATGCGGCTGTTGTACTCGCGCAGGAACGAGTCGGCCTGCTGCGCGGTCCAGTCGTCGGGAATCGGCGACACCGCGTAGAAGGTCTTCAGGTTCTTGTCCAGCGGACCGGGCGAATCGCAGTACGCCACCGCCACGCCGCGTTGGAATTCGGGCATCAGGATGATGTCCACCGGCGCGTCGGGCAGGGTCACCAGGTCCTTCTTGCGCACGAAGTCGGTGGCATCGGCCAGCGAGGCCTTGGCGGCCTCGACCACCTTGTCGCGCGCCGGATGCTGCGCATAGGCCAGCTCCAGCGCCGCCTCGATCGCCTTCTGCTGCTGTTCGTCGCTGGGCGCATCGACCAGGGCCGGCGCACCGGGTTTGTCCTTGAGCACGGTGCGGGCGATGCCGTACATGTCCTGGCGCACGCGCGAGAGCTCGGCCTCGGCGCGCTGTTTGATCTCGGCGCGCGACAGCGAGGAGTTGAGCGCGAACTTCAGCTTCTGGTCGTACTTCTCCGCGCCGAGGCGGAAGTCGCCCTTGGCGTTGGGCACCAGGGTCTGGTCCAGCCAGGTCTGCTGTTCGGCCACGGCCTTCTTCAGTCCGTCGATCGCCGCCTGCAGGCGCTGCGCGTCGGCCTGCGGCAGTTCCTGGATGTGCGGGACGATGAAACTGTCGACGATGCTGAGGATGCCGCGGTTCTGCTTGGCCACGGTCTTGGCGCTGATCTCCGACACGCGGGCCGGGTCCAGGTTGGCGCGCGCCTGCGCGAACAGCGCCGGGATCTTCTCCATGCGCGCGGTGGCCGACTTCAGCCGCTCCGGCAGCGGCGCGAACTCGCGCGCCATCAGCCCGTAGATCGCGCCGCCGGCCAGGCCGTTGTAGACCTGCGGATCGGTCGCCCAACCTTGTGCCACCTCGCTGTTCCAGATGTCCGACTGCAACTGGTTGCGCAGGATCGCCGCGTCCACCTGGTTCTCGCGCGAGAGCTTGGTGACGTCGAGCTTGTCCAGCTCGGCCAGCAACTGCTTGCTCGCGTCCAGGCTCTTCTGCCGGCCGGCGGCGCTGAGGTCGTCCAGTTCGCTGTCGTAGCGGTGATCGCCGGTCTGGGTGGCGCCGACCGGGGACAGCTGCATCCAGGTGTCGACGGCGCGCTTGGAGAGCGCGGCGAACGCAGTGTCGGCCGCCGGGACCGCGGCGGCGGCCGAGCCGGGGGCGGCGGTGCTGGCGGCAGGCGCGTCGGCGGGTTTCTGGCAGCCGGCAAGGGCGGCGAGCAGGGCGGCGGCGAGCAGGTGCTTGCGCATCGGGGTTCCTGGAGTGGGTCGATCCACCAGGGTAGCTGCGCCGTGCTGCCAGCGCCCCTGCCATTGGATTACCCTGAACGCTTTCGCCATTCAGGAGCACTGCAATGCAGGACAAGGGACGTCGCCATCGTGGCCATGTCGTACGCGACACCGCGTTCGATCCGGATGGCGTCGCAGCAGCGGCTGGCACGCTCGATGTCGTAGCGCCTGCGCGTGGGCGCTGGTGTCGTTGGGGCGCTTCCCTGGCGCTGGCGGTGTCGATCGCTGCCTGCAGCCGGGGAGGCGAGAGCGCGGCGCTGCCGGCCGCTCATCTCTATTCCGCCGATGCCGCCAGTAGCGCGGCCAGTGCCGCCGAGGCCGCAGCGCAGGCGGCAGAGGCAGCCGTCGCAGCGCCGCCGCCGAGTCCCGGCGCTTTCGCCATGCCGTCCCTGGCCTATGAGCACGAGGTCGATGTGGCATTGCCGGTGGCGCAGATTCCCGCACGCCTCAAGCAACTCCAGGAAAGCTGCCTGAAATCCAGTTTCGGCGCATGCACGGTGTTGCAGGTCGAGCAGCGCGGCGGCGAGCAGCCGCGCGGTGAGCTCAGCGTGCGGATCGCGCCGGCCGGGGTCGAGCCGTTGATCGCGCAGGCGGGCCAGGACGGCCAGATCGAAAGCCGCACCACCCATGCCGAGGATCTGGCGCAGGCGGTGCAGGACAACGACGCGCAGCGCCAGCGCCTGCAGGCCGAGCAGCGGCGCCTGCAGGAGTTCCAGCAGCGCCGCGATCTCAGCGTGGCCGACATGATCGCGCTGTCGGAGAAACTGGCCGCCGTGGAGACGCAATTGCTCGCCACCAGCCAGGAAGCCGCACAGCAGCGCCGGCGCCTGGATACGCAGCGGGTGACGCTGACCTTCGCCGCGCCGACCGCCGAGCGGAGCCGCAGCGACATCGGCGAGGCGCTGCGCGACAGCGGCGAAATCTTTGCCGGATCGATCGCCTGGGCGATTCGCGCGGTGGTGGGGTTGGCCCCATTCGTGCTGCTCGGCTATGCGCTGTGGCGGCTGATCGCCTGGCGCCGACGTCGGCGTCGTTCGGCCTAGGAGACAGGCGCGGTTCCCGTCCGATGAAATCGGGCGGGAGCGGATGGAGGTGAGCGCGCGCGGTGTTGCCACGCGTTGCCGACGGAACGGTGGCATGTCATCCAGGAGCCGTGAACGACGATGGGTGGCGGGTCGCGGCTGAAGCGGCTGCTACCGTTCTTCTCGTCTGACCCTCAAGCTTGAGCAACAGCAAAACGACTCCTGCCGGGGCTCGCGATACATTGGCTGCGAGCACTGTGGGAGGGACTTCAGTCCCGACGCCTTGAAGTCGGGTACCTGAGGCACGGCTGGCGCCTCTAGAAATCCAGGATGCTGGCCATGGGCACGCCAGGACGCTGCGCCATGCGGCGCAACGTCCCGGATGCAGGCCCTCAGCCTTCGTCCTGTTCGAACTCCACGACCACGTCCAGTTCGAACGCCAGGGCTTCCACGGCCTCGCGCACCTTCTGGGCGGTGGCGGCGTTGCCGGCCTCCACTTCCACTTCGTGGGTGCCCGGTCCCTGGTCGTCGGGCAGGCCGGCGGAACTGGAATCGTCGTCGTCCATGTGCGGCATCAGGTCGTCGATTTCCTCGACGTGTTCGATGCCATCCAGGCTCGACAGCAGGTTGATGATGGCGCGGGCATCGTCCTCGCTACCGGTGATGCGGATGCGGAGCTGGGGCATGGGCCTTCCTCTTGGGGGGAAGGCGCAGGCTAGGCAGGCATCGGCTAAGGCGGGGTGATGACGCGCTCAATGCATCGGCGCGACCGCATCCGGCCCGGCATGTTCGGCCACGGGCAGCAGCGCCTCGGCGGCCGCGCGCAGCAGCGTCGGGGCGATGTAGCGGCGGTGCGCGGCGGCGATCAGCGCCATGTACAGGTGCCCGAAGCGGTTGCGGCAGGTCACCCGCGTTTCCAGGCTCAGTTCGGCGCTGCCGTCGTCGCGCAGCGTCACCCCGACGCAACTGCGGAACACCAGGTGGCGATCGTCGGCACCGAGCAGCACCTGCACGCGCCGCGCTTGTGCTGATGATGCCTGCGCCAGCACGGGGAAGCGCCCAGCGAACAGCTGATCGCGCTGCGGCGACAGCAGCGAGGACACCGGGCAGCCCAGCGGCGAGGTGCGCAACCGCAGCGGCGCCACCAGCAGGTTGCGCAGGCGCATCAGCCATGTCACGCCACGCGGCGGGTGCTGCAGGAAACCGTCCAGCAACGCCGTCATCAGCGCATGCGCACCCAGCGGCCGCAGCGCCTGCGCCGGCACCGTCAGCCGCACGCTGTCCTGGTGATGGTGCGCAGGCAGCTGCGGTTCGAGCAGCGAGCCGGGCAGCAACTGCGGCGTCACCCGCGCCCGCGGCAGGCGCGGCGCCAGTGCCGCGAAGCCGGCCGGATGCCGCCAGGCACCCAGCCGCTGCCGCAGGCGCCCGCTGAGGGCGCGCAGGCCGGCGCACCAGGCCAGGCGTCGGCTGCCTGGCGAGGCCGCCAGCGACAATCGCACGGTCGGTACGGCCAGCCCCTGCGCCTGCGGCGACGCCAGCAGGGTCGCGACCGGCGCCGGCAGCAATTCGGTGAGCGTGGCGATATCGGCGGTGCCGGCCAGCACCTGCGCGCGCACGTCCTCGGCCAGCGCGCCGCCGGCTTCGTCGCTGTGGCAGGACAGGGCGAAGAACGCCGGGTGCCCCGACTGCGCGCGCAGCGGCGCGAACTGGTGCCAGGTGCCCCCGCCGAAGCGCACGCTGAACAGGCAGTCGGCGGGCAATTCGACATGCCGCAGCGCGGCGAGGAAATGCTGTGGATCTTCCGCCAGCTGTGCCGGCGACGCGGTGCTGAAACGCAGCAGCGCGCCGCCGCTGCCGGTGATCGCGGTGAACATGCGATGCCCGGCATGGCAATGGAACGGATGGCCGCCGCTGCCGACCGCGAACGAGTACAGCGCGGTGGACTCGCCGTTGCCGAAATCGGTGCCGGCCAGGCGCGTCGAGGGTTCGTCCAGCGCGTCGCGGAACTGCGGATGCGCGCGCTGGCGCAGGCAGGCCTGGGCGATCAGCGGATCGCCGGCGCCGACGCCGAGCTGGGCGATCAGGATGACCTCCACCGGCAAGCCACCGCTGTAGGAGGGCAGGCGCACCGAGGGGAATCCGGTTTGCGCGGCGGCGTGTTCGCTGAGCGGTGCGGCGGTCATCGGCGGACTCCTGTTGCCGTGGCGGAAGGATCAGGCGGTGCGCTTGGCCTGCCTGCGCGACTCGCGCTTGAGCGGGCCGGCGCTGGGGCAGATCTCGAAGGCGAAACCGCTGAGGGTGTTGACCAGGTTGTCGGGGGTGAGCCGGTAGACCACGAACTGGCCGCGACGCTCGCTCGCCACCAGCCCGGCCGCTTCCAGTACCGACAGGTGCCGCGAGATCGCCGGCGCGCTCATCGCGAAGCGCTGCCCGATCTCGCCGGCCGTGAGTTCCTGTGCCGACAGGTAGGCCAGGATCTCGCGGCGCGGGCGCGAGGCGAGGGCTTCGAAGACGCGGTCGATGGACATTGGGGATTAGCTAATTAACGAATTAGTTAATTAATGACGTGTTGCCTTGTCTATGTCAAGTGCCGAATCGACGCGGTGACGCGGTTTCCCCCAAGGAGGTTCGCCATCCATGAGAAGAGCCGCCGTGTTGAAGAGGTGACGGGCGCAGCCCCCCCGTTCGTCAACCTTCCTTGTGCGTCGTTACCAGGCGCAGGAAGGCTTCGTGCTGGTAGCGGCTCATGCGCAGTTGCTGCCCCGTCTCCATGGTGACCACGTGGTGACCGTTGAACCAGGGGTGGATCGCCCTCACCCGACGCAGGTTGACGATCGCCGATCGATGCACGCGGGCGAAGTGGCGCGGGTCCAGCCGCGCGGCCAGCGTGGCCATGGTCTCGCGCAGTTCATGGGTGCGGTCGGCCAGGTGGATCAGCACCGTGTTGCGACTGGCCTTGATCCAGACGATGTCCTCGACGGCGACCAGCACCACCGCTTCGTCGACGCGTACCGGAATCCGTTGCAGATAGTCGTCGCGTTGGCGCAGCGCATCCAGGGTCTGCAGAATGCGTGCCTCGACAAAGGAACCCGCGCCGCTGCTGAAGGACAGTCGTCGTTTGGCGCGTTGCAACGTCTCGGCGAAGCGTTCGCGGCTGAAGGGCTTGACCAGATAGTCCACCGCATTGGCCTCGAACGCACGGACCGCGTACTGCTCGTAGGCGGTGACGAAGATCGTCGCCGGCATGTTGGCCGCGCCGATCGTGGCGACGACGTCCATGCCGGTCATGGCCGGCATCTGGATGTCCAGGAACACCAGGTCGGGCGACTGGCTGCGGATCGCGATCACCGCAGAGGCGCCATCGCCGCATTCGCCCAGCAGTGCGATATCCGGATCGGCGCGCAGCAGTCGCACGATGGCGTGGCGCGCAATCGGCTCGTCGTCGATGACCAGCGCCGTGATGCTCATGCAGCGACGTGCTCCGGGGCGTCCTCGGCGTCCAGTTCGCGGAACGGCAGCCGGATACGGCAGGACACGCCCTGCGGATAGAGCATGTCGAGCCGGATGTCGGCGTTGTCGCCGTAGAGTTCCTTCAGCCGCAGGCGGCTATTGGAGAAACCGATGCCGTGTCCGCCCGCACTGCTGTTGTCCTGCAGCGTGCTGTTGCCGTTGCGCACTTCGATGGACAGCGTTTCGCCTTCGCGTCGGCACTCGATCTCGATGCGGTCGCTGCCGACACGTTGGCCGATGCCATGGCGGATCGCATTCTCCACCAGCGGTTGCAGCAGCAGGCTGGGCACTGCGCAGTGCAGCGTGCCGGGCGCGACATAGAGCTTCGTGCTCAGGCGCTCGCCATAGCGCTTGCGCTGGATGCCGAGATACAGGTCGAGCAGGGCCAGTTCGCGTTCCAGGGTGATTTCCTGGCCGTCGTAGTCTTCCAGGAAGGCGCGCAGCAGTTCGCTCAACCGCAGCAGCATGTCCTCGGCGGCGACGGTGTCTTCATCCAGCAGGGTGACGATGGCATGCAGTGTGTTGAACAGGAAATGCGGTTGCAGCTGGCTCTTCAGCGCTTGCAGGCGCGACTGCGCGAGTTCGGCGGCCAGACGGCTGGCTTCCACCTCGCGCCGGGCCTTCTCGGCGTGGAAGTGCAGCGCTTGCTGGATCGCGAACAAGGTCCAGTAGGTCAGCAACCCGATGGCGAAGTGCTGCTCCAGGAAATACCCCAGTTGTTCAGCGAAACCGCTGGGCTCGAACAGGGTGGAGACCAGCGCGCCGATGACCATCGCGGCGAACGTCACGCACAGGCTTGCGGCTGCCTGCGCGCCAAGCCCGTGGAAGCGCTGGGCGCCGCGGACGGGGAAACGTTCGGCGAGCCGGAAGACGGTGGGCGCCAGGAGGGCCCAGCTGTACCACTGGATCAGCGACCACCGGATGAGCACCTCCAGAGGCCACCTGCCGGCAGACGCACCGTTGTTGATGATGTTCTGGAGCATGAACACCATGGCCACCAGCGTCCACAGCGCGACATAGCGCCATAGGCTGATTTCGGTACTGCCGAGTCGGACGTTCATCCAGCGATGGCCGAGGGGTGACGGGCGCATCCTAGGCGCAGCGACACGCCATGGAAAGCGCCGATGCGCGCGCACTACGATTGGGAGCGCGAGAACGACGATTCGTCCCGAATCGATTTGCAGCCGCACGGCCACGCGGCCTGATGGGCACGTCAGCACCAAGGGAATCTGTTCCCTCGCGGCTGGCGAATCCTTCCTATCGGAGCTCTGTCATGCCCTCGATCCGTGTCCTTGCCTTGACCCTTTCCCTGTCCGTCGCGACCGCAGCGGCGGCCGCCGCCGAGCCGGTTCGCTATCTGGAATTGAGCAACCGCGCCTACGACGCGCTGACGGCGCTGGCAGTCGCTGCCCCAGGCAGCCATGCCTTCCGTGACGTCGCGCTCGGTGCGCCGTTGCGGGGTGGCGGTGACGCAGCGACCTTCCCGCTCGCAGGCGCCGCATGCCGCTACGACCTCCGCTTCACCTTTCGCAACGGACGTTCGATGCTGTATCCGGATGTGGACGTCTGTGCCCACCGCGTGCGCATCCGGCCGTTGCCGCGCCTGCAGCCGGGCGCGCGTGCGGTGCAGGTCGCGGGAGCCGCAGGAACGTCGCCCTGACGCGCGCCGCGTTCGGCTTCGTCGCCGTGCGACTGTGTCGTCGCAAGGCGCTCTCCGTCGCGGCGGAGGCCGCGCCTGCGAATGCGTGCGGAGAGGGGCGCTAGCCCGCCTTCGGTGGCAGCCCGAGCAGTTCCGCCGGCAGCGCCGGCATCGGCGTGCGCTCGTCCAGCGCCTCGCGCTTGAGCCAGTCGACGAAGTGGCTGGCGGCCGGGCTGAGCAGGCGGTGGGTCGGATGCACGATGTAGTAGGAATAGCGCGCGGTCAGCGCCGGGCCGGGCAGGCGCACCAGTTCGTAACGCTGCAGGTAGGGCTGGGCGATGTGCTTGCGTGCCAGTACCGCGCCCACGCCGTACACCGCTGCGCGCATCGCATCGGTGCTGTCGTTGAAGGTGTGCATGGGCGGCAGCGCCACGCCGCGCACGCCGGCGGCGCGGAACCAGTCGCGCCAGCCCTGTGGCGACATGTCGGTGAGCAGCGGCAACTGCGCGATCTGCTCGGGTCGGCGCAGCGTCGCCAGTTGCGGCAGGGCGGGCGAGGCGACCGGGAACAGTTCGTCGTCCATCAGATGGTGCGAGGTCAGGCCCGGCCAGGCGCCCTGGCCGTAGCGGATGCCCAGATCCGGGCCGCCCTCCTCGAAGCGCGAGAACGCCGCATCGGTCTGGATGTCCAGCCGCACGTGCGGATACGCCTGGCAGAAGCGCGGCAGGCGTGGCAGCAGCCAGCAGTACGAGAGCGAGCGCAGCGTGGTGAGGCGCAGCGGCGCGGTGTCGGCCTGCGGATGCAGGTTGCCGGCGACCGCGGCGATGTCGGCCAGCGCCGCGCTGGCGGCATCGGCCAGTTGCCTGCCTTCGGCGGTCAGCTTGACCCCGCGCGCGTGGCGCTGGAACAGCGTGGCGCCGAGCAGGGCTTCCAGGCGCCGCACATGGTGGCTGACCGCGCTGGCGGTGAGATGCAGTTCCTCCGCGGCATGGGCGAAGTTCTGGTGGCGCGCCGCGGCGGCGAACACGCCGAGTGCGGGCAGCAGGGACGGGCGCAGTTGCATGAGCAGACACGCGGCAGATTTGTGGCTCGCGACGATACTACGCGCTTGTCGGCCCCGTGGTGCAGGGCGATGCTGGCAGCCGAACACGACATGCGCGGCGGGCAGCGGTGATGCGGAGTCGGTGCGGATGTGCCGCCCGGCGTCCTCAGCCGGCAGCGGATGCGTGGCGTCGCACGACCGCTGCGGCGCGTGTCCGATCGACCGCGAGCCTCTTCCATGCCCACCTCCGATCCTTCCCTGCAGCCGGCCATCGCCTCCGCGGCTGCTGCCTCCGCATCCGACGGCGCGCCCGCCCGCGACTGGCGCACGCCGCTGGAACTGGGTTTCCTCGGCGTCGTCTGGGGCTGCTCGTTCCTGTTCATGCGCGTGGCCGCGCCGCAGTTCGGCGCCTACGCGCTGGTGGAACTGCGCCTGGCGCTGGGCGCGGCGGTGCTGCTGCCGTTCCTGTGGCTGGCGCGGGCGCGCTTCCCGTTGCGGCGCTGGCCGACCCTGGCGGCGATCGGCTTGCTCAACTCGGCGCTGCCGTTCCTGCTCTTCGCCTGGGGCGCGCAACATGCGCCGGCGGCGATCGGCGCGATCTGCAACGCGATGACCGTGCTGTTCACCGCCTTGATCGCCTTCCTGTTTTTCGGCGAGAAGATCGGCACGCGCCGCGCGCTGGCGCTGTTGATCGGCTTCGCCGGCATCGTGGTGCTCGCCACCGGCAAGTCGGCCGGCATCAGCGTGGGCCCCGCCGCGCTGGCCGGCACCACTGCCTCCCTGCTGTACGGCATCGGCTACAGCCTGGTGAAGCGGCACATGAGCGATCTGCCGCCGGCCGCGGCGGCCGCGTCGACACTGGGCTGCAGCGCGTTGCTGCTGGCGCCGCTGGCCTGGACGCACTGGCCAGCCGCACCGGTGCCGGCCGCCGCCTGGGCCTGCGCCGGCGGCCTGGGCGTGCTCTGCACCGGCCTGGCGTTCCTGTTGTACTACCGGCTGATCCAGCGCATCGGCCCGGCGCGCGCGTCGACCGTGACCTATCTGGTGCCGGTGTTCGGCGCGCTGCTGGCCTGGGCGATCCTCGGCGAGCCGCTGACCTGGACCATGTTGCTGGCCGGCATGCTGATCCTGGGCAGCGTCGCCTTCAGCCAGCGCGCGCGGTAGCGGCGCAACTGGCAGGCGTGCGCGAGGACGTCGGCGCGCCGCAAATTCCGTGTCCACACTTTGCCTGAGAACGACGCAATGACCGATTCCCTGCTCGCATCGCAGTTCGCCTTCAAGGCCTGGGCCAACGCCGAACTGCTGCAGGCGCTGGCGCAGATCGATGGTGCGGCGTTTCCGGCGCAGCGGCAGCGCGCGATCCGGCTGTTGAACCATACCTACGTGGTGGACCGGATCTTCGCTGCGCACCTGGAGGGCGGCACGCATGCGTTCACCGCGAGCAATACGCCGCAGACGCCGGAACTGGAGGCGCTGGGTGCGGCGGTGGCCGAATCGGACCGGTGGTATGCCGACTATGTCGCCCGGATCGACGCGCCCGCCTTGCAGCAGACACTGGCCTTCCATTTCACCGATGGCGATGCCGGCCGCATGCGCCGAGAGGAAATGCTGTTCCACGTGCTCGCGCATGGCGCTTTCCACCGCGGCAACATCGCCATGCTGTTGACCGAGTGCGGCGTGGAGCAGCCGCGCGAACTGTTCACCCGCTTCCTGCACGCGCAGCAACTGCAGCGGCGCAGCGTCGGCGGCGCCTGAGCGCGCACCGTCCGGCGCGCGCATGACGCGTCACTTCGGCGGCGTACGCACCGGCAGCGGCACATTGCACAGGTCGATGTGCCCGGCCGGGCGCTTGTAGAACGCGTCGCGGCGGTTGCGTCGCGCCTCGACGACCTCGCGGAAGGTGCGCGTATCGGTGCGCAGCAATTGCAGCGGGGTGCGTTCGTTCTCCGGCACGTCGCTGGCCAGGCGGATGGCGCGGATCGGGGTGCGTTGTTCGGGTTTTTCGTAGAAGCCCATCGGGTCAGGTCCGCGCGGGATCACGCTGAGCAGTTCCATGCCCTTGACCACGCGGCCGACCACGGTGATGTTGCGGTCCAGTTGCCGCGGCGACTGCCCGGTGACCACGTACAGTTCGGCGCCGATGCTGCTGTCTTCGTCGTTGTTGCGGCCGGCGCCGAGCGTGCCGTAGCAGTGCGCCAGCCATGCGGTGCCGGCCTTGGGATCGCGCGCCACTGGAAAGCCGTCGACGAAGCCCACCTGCGGCGCCCAGCCGTCGCGGTCGGGCAGGGGCTCGAACGCCAGGCCCGCGGCCGGGCGCTGAAATTCGGCGGGCAGGTGGGTCTTGGCACTGCCCAACGACTTGGCCTTGCCCGCTTCCTCGCCATCGGGGTCGCCGAACTGCACCACGAAATTGTCCTGCGCGCGGTAGATGCTCAGGCCGTCCCAGAAGTGCTCGTGGGCCAGGATGCGGATGTTGCCGACATGCTGCGGCGCGAACGCCGGCGCCAGTTCGATGATCACCCGGCCGGTGTCCAGCTCCAGGTACAGCGTGTTGGCCGGATCCAGCGTGCGCCAGTCGCTGGGCTTGGATGCGTCCAGGATCTGTTGCGGGCTGCGGTAGGGCACGGCCGGCGGCGGTGCCCCGGCCGACGCGGCGAAGGTGGACAGCGACAACGCGAGGGCGAGCAGGGAAGTGCGCAGCGGCATGAGGGCGGCCCGGTCGGTGAGCGCCCGATTCTCACCGAAGCGGCGGCCGCTGCCAATGTGCCGGCGGCATGGCGCGACCGCCGTGCCGCCGACAGCGCTGTCTACGACAGCGCGCGCTTCTGCGGTTCCTGTGTGTCCTGCACCGGCGCCTGGTTCGGCAGCGGCGGCAGCGCGGCCAGTTGCCTGGCGCTTTCCGCCGCCGGGATGGTGGCCGCCTGCGCGGCGTCCACGTAGGCCACCCGCTTGTCGCCGGCGCTGGGGTCGCCCTGCACCGCGAACACGCGGCCGTTGTCGTTGCGCAGCACGTGATCGACCTGGGTCAGGCCGTCGCGCCTGGCTGCCAGCAGCAAGTTGCTGGCGACGTTGGCATCGTACGGGGTGAGCTTGCGCTCGATCGCCTGCTGCATCGCCTGTTGCCGCGGGTCGGCGGCGGCAGCGGCGTGCGGCTCCGGCCCGCTGCCGGTGGCGCGTGTCGGCGCCGTCGGCGACTTCTGCTCTGGCGTTTCGGCCTTGGCGTCGATGCGTTGCAGATCGCCGCCCGGCGTGCCGCCGGCGCTGTCGGCCACGCGGAAAAGGCGCTCGCTCAGACCGTACTGGGAATTGCCCAGGTTGCGCGCCAGGCTGATCGCGAAGTCCGGCGGACTTTGCTTGGCGTACTGCGCCGCCTCGTGCGCGGTCATCGGGCTGGCCTGCGCCGCGCGCTGGTACTGCTGACGCAGCGCATCCATCTGCCGCTCGGAGAAGTGTAGGGTGAGGTCCTGGCCGGCCTTCGCCGGACCCGCGGCACCGGCCTTGCCGGCGAGCACCGAGTTGAGCAGCTGCGCCTGGTTCTCGTCGACCTTGTCGAACTTGAACTGGTAGCTGCGTTCGTCCACGCGCTCGTTGTTCGCGGCGTCGAACTGGCGGGTCATGGTCATCGGCACGTTGCCGGCGTACTGCACCTTGCCGACCAGGCTGTAGCTGCCGTCGGCATAGGTGGTGCGCACGTTCTCCCCGGTGTTGCGCTGGCCGCCCAGCTCGGCCTTGAACGGGCCTACCCCGAGTTGGGCGCGGGTTTCCGAACTCATCGTGAGGCTTTCGACCTTCTGTACGTCGCTGACGCCGGGTACGTTGGCGGCGAGCTTGCCGCTGGCCAGGAAGTCGCGATAGGCGGCTTGCGCCTGCGGCTCGCGCAGGTCGAAGGTGGCGGTGCGCATGGTCGCCTGGCCGAGCGCGTCCTGGCGGCCGAGCATGGCCTGGGCGATGTCGGTCTTGAATCCGACCGCCTCCAGCCGCTCCAGCGCCTGGGTCGGGCCGACCGCCACGCGCACGCTGTGCTCGTCCACGCGCTGCACGGCGTAGCTCATGCCGGCCGCATCGGTGCGCTCGCTGGAGGTAGCCAAGCCGCGAAACGTCGCCTCCATCGAGGTCTTGGCGAAGGCCTGGCCATCGAGCTTGACGCTGCCGTCCACCGGGATGGTCTGCGGGTCGAACGGATTCACCTGGGTAGCGGCTTCGGCCTTGGCCTCGCCGGGCAGGCGCACCTCGTAGCGGCCGCGCTCGCCGACCGCCTGGGTCAGGCTGCCGTCGACGGCCAGGCGCCCGGCCTTGAATGCGCCCTCGATGCGATGGCCCTGGGTGAACTCCATCTCCACGTTGAACACGGTCTTGCCGTCTTCCTGTTTGCTGCCGGCGCCGACCTTGCCGGTCTGCACCAAGGCGTACTCCAGTGGGCCACGCCTGGCTTCGGTGACCGTACGGCTGTACTCGAGCGAGCCTGCGCCAGCGTTCGGATCCCGCTTGATCGGGCCAGCGGAGTATTGGTTGCCGGAACTGGCGAAGCTCGGGTCGGTGGCTTGGCCGGGTTGCTGTTCGGTGGGGGACGGGCTCATGCGATACCTCCTGGAATGCATGTGGAACGGAACCGTCACGAGTGTAGGGCGCGCGACGTTGTCGAAACGTTTGCCGCGGCAATCGCGGCGCCTGGGCGGCGTGCATGACCAATGGCACGATCACTATGTCGAACTCGGTACTAGTATCTAGATCAACCTAGCGAGGGCGCCATGGTCGAGCCGGATGCACAGCTGAAGAAATTCCAGAAGGAGCTGAGCGCCGGCACCGTGTCGTTGGCCCTGCTGGCGGTACTGGCCGCCGCCGAGGCGCCGCTGTACGGCTACCTGATCGCCAAGCGCCTGGAGCAGGTGGGCGAGGGTGTGCTCAGCGGCAAGCAGAGTGCGCTGTATCCGGTGCTGCGCAACCTGGAGGCGGCCGGCCTGCTGTCCAGCCATGTCGAGCCGTCGGTGGCGGGGCCGCCACGGCGTTACTACCGCATCACCGCGGCGGGTCTTTCCACGCTGCGGCAATGGGCCGCGGCGTGGCGCGCCACCCGCGATTCCGTCGATTCCGTGCTGAAGGGGATTTCAGAATGAGCAGCGCACACACCGCACCGCGGCCCTTGCCGACCACCATTCCCGACTACCTGGCGCAACTGCGCGCGGCATTGGGCGGCGCCGACCCCGCGCTGATCCAGGACGCGCTGTACGACGCGGAGGAATACCTGCGCTCGGAGCTGGCCGAGCAGCCGGGCAATAGCGAGGCCGAGGTCATCGCCGGCGTCGCCGGCAGCTACGGCGCGCCGGACGAGGTGGCCGAGATCTACCGCGATACCGAGGTCACGGTGAGCCGCGCGCTGAAGCCGCCGGCGCCGCCCAAGCGCAAGTCGCTGGCCGGGCGCTTCTTCGGCGTGATCGCCGACCCGCGCGCCTACGGCAGCCTGTTCTACATGCTGCTGTCGCTGGTCACCGGCATCTTCTACTTCACCTGGCTGGTCACCGGCGTCAGCGTGTCGGCGGGCTTGCTGATCCTGATCGTCGGGGTGCCGCTGCTGGTGCTGTTCTTCGGGTCGGTGCGGCTGCTGTCGCTGGTGGAGGGCCGCGTGGTGGAAGTCCTGCTGGGCGAGCGCATGCCGCGCCGGCCGCTGTACAGCGCCCCTGAACAGCCGTGGCTGCAGCGCATCGGGCAGATGTTCACCGATGCGCGCACCTGGACCACGATGCTGTATTTCCTGCTGATGCTGCCGCTGGGGATCGCCTACTTCACCGTGTTCGTCACCCTGCTCAGCACCGCGCTGGGGTTGGCCGCGGCACCACTGGGCCTGCTGTTCCCCGAGCACTTCTATCTTGGCGTGGCGTTCGGCGATCTCGGCGCCGCCGGTGCAGGTCTGTGGCTGCTGCCGCTGTCCACCGCATTGGGTGTCGTGTTGCTCTTTGTCACGCTGCACCTGGCGCGGGCCGTCGGCAAGCTGCACGGCCTGCTGGCCAAGCAACTACTGGTGCACAGCACGGGGCAATGACGAGGCGTCGCGGCCGGCGACCGCCGGCCGCGGGCGCGACGCGGCTCAGCCGGCCTTGCGGCTGCCGCGACGCTTGAGCGGGGTGACGTTGCCGGCCGCCGGCGCGCGGCTGGCGCCGGCGTTGGCGTTGGCGGCGATGAAGCTGCGCACCTGCGGATACACGATGTCGCGCCAGCGACGGCCGCTGAAGATGCCGTAATGGCCGGCGCCTTGCACTTCCAGGTGCTGGCGGCGCGCGGCGGGGATGCCGGTGCACAGGTCCTGCGCGGCGGCGGTCTGGCCCAGGCCGGAGATGTCGTCCAGTTCGCCTTCGATGCTGAGCAGCGCGGTGTCGCGGATCGCGGCCGGGTCGACGCGTTCGCCGTCGATCACCCATTCCCCGCGCGGCAGCAGGAATTCCTGGAACACCACGCGGATGGTGTCCAGGTAGTAGGTGGCCGGCATGTCCAGCACCGCGTTGTACTCGTCGTAGAAGCGGCGGTGCGCCTCGGCGTCCTGCAGGTCGCCCTTGACCAGGTTGGCGTAGAAATCCCAGTGCGACATGAAGTGCCGGCTCGGGTTCATCGCCAGGAAGCCGATGTGCTGCAGGAAGCCCGGGTAGACGGCGCGGCCGTGGCCGGGGTAGGCCGGCGGCACGGTATGGATGACGTTGTGCTCGAACCAGGACAGCGGGTTGCGCGTGGCCAGGTTGTTGACTTCGGTGGGGCTGCGACGCGCGTCGATCGGCCCGCCCATCATCACCAGCGAGCGCGGCGTGGTCTCGCCGCGCCCGGCCATCAGCGACACCGCGGCCAGCACCGGCACGGTCGGCTGGCACACGCTCATCACGTGCAGCGATTCGGCGCCGATGTGGCGGATGAAGTCCTGCACGTAGCGCACGTAGTCGTCCAGGCCGAAGTCGCCTTCGGACTGCGGCACCATGCGCGCGTCGATCCAGTCGGTGACGTAGACCTTGTGGTCGCGCAGCAGGGTGCGCACGGTGTCGCGCAGCAGCGTGGCGTGGTGGCCGGACAGCGGCGCCACCACCAGCACGGCCGGCTGCTTCTTGAGTCCGTCCACGACCTTGGCGTCGTCGCTGAAGCGCTTGAAGCGCAGCAGGCGGCAGAACGGCTTGCGCAGCACTTCCTGCTCGACGATCGGCAGGGCGTGGCCGTCGACCTCGACATGGTCCAGCGCCCAGGCCGGCTTCTCGTAGTCCTTGCCGAGGCGGTGCATCAACTCGTTGCTCGCGGCCAGGCGCTCGGCGCCCGGCAGCGTCGACCACAGGCTGTTGGGGTCGGAGAAGATCTTGGCGTTGGCTTCGGCCTGGTGCACCCAGGGGGCGAGCAGGTTACGGGTCAGTTCGTGCCACTGGTAGAGCATGCCGGTGTTTCCATCCTGAGCGTATGCTGCCGTGCAGCATAACGCATCCGCGCGGTTTGCACCTTAATGGGGCACCAGACCAATCGTCTCCAGGGCCGCCGCATCCCCCGTCAGCGCTGGCGCCAGCCAGCAATGACTGCCCACCGGGCGCAGCCCGAGCGCACCGAACTGGCGCCGGTACCAGCGCGCCGCGCGGGGCTGGAAGCCGGCGTGGTCGCCGTCGAAATCGTCCTCGGCGGCGAAGGTCTCCAGGAACGCCACGCCGCCGCACAGCTCCACCAGGCCGGGCAGGCCCTGGCGCAACTCGCGGCTGGGCACGTAGTGCAGCACGTCCGAACACACCAGCAGGTCCACCGGTGCGCACGGCCGCAGCCAGGCGAAATCGCCGAAGCGCGCCGGGTGCAGGTTGCGGTGGCGGCCGTAGCGGGCGACCGCGTAGTCGCTGCTGTCGAAGCCGAGGTAGTGCAGTTTCGGCCGCAGCTTCAGCAGCGGCGCGCGCCAGGCGCCTTCCCCACAGCCGATGTCGAGCACGCTGCGGATCGGCCGTTCCAGGTAGTACTCGGCCTGGGCCACGGCGAGCGCGACCTTGCGCGCCAGGCGCGCGGCATCGCCGATGCCGTCGCGGCGATACCAGCGCTGGAAGTAGTCGGCGTCGTACTGTTTGTCCATGCGGGCGTGTGGTCCGTGCGGGCGCCGGACGAATCGGCGAAAATGGCCGCACATCCTACGCCAGCGACACGGAGCCAGCGCATGCAACTCTATCTGTGGATCAAGTCCCTGCATCTGCTGTTCGTGATCGCATGGATGGCGGCGGTGTTCTACCTGCCGCGGATCCTGGTCAACATTGCCGAGAGCGCGGGCCAGCCGCAGGTGCAGGAGCGCCTGGCGCTGATGGGGCGGCGCCTGTACCGCTTCGGCCACATGATGTTCGGTCTGGCGCTGCTGCTGGGGCTGGCGTTGTGGCAGGGCTACAAGGTGCTGCCGAACGCCATGCCGATGGTCGTTGCGCCCGGCCTCAGCGGCTGGCTGCACGCCAAGCTCGGCCTGGTCGCGTTGATGCTGGCCTACTACATCTTCACCGGCCGCTGGCTCAAGCGCGTGGGGCAGGCGCAGCCCCTGCCATCCTCGCGCGCGCTGCGCCTGTTCAACGAGGTGCCGGTGCTCGCGCTGCTGGTGGTGATCTGGCTGGTGCTGGCCAAGCCGTTTTGAGCGGGGATTGGGGATTTGGGATTGGGGATTCGAAAGTCCCCGTTTCCGACCCTTTCCGGGTTTGCGCCAGCAGCTAGGCGTTGCGGCTGTCGAGTTGCTTCAGTTCGCTGCGGGCCAGGTCGATCCACTGGCGTTGGTCGCGCTGGTAGTAGCGCGGGGCCAGGCTGGAGCGCTTCAGTACTTCGTTGAACACTTCACCGGCGCGCTGCGGCTGGCCCGCGCGCTGCAGCAGTTGCGCGTAGCGCACGCGCGCTTCTTCGCCGGGGTAGTCGTCGGCGAGCGCGGCGTATTCCTCCAGCGCCGCGTCGGTCTGGCCCAGCGCCTCGGTGGCGCGCGCGTAGAGCAGGTGGCCGTCTTGCGAGCGGAACTGCGGGTTGGCGGCGATCAGCCGGTCCAGCGTGGCTTTCACCGCGGCCGGCTGGTCCAGGCCGAACTGCGCCTTGGCCAGTCCGAGCAGTAGTCCGGGGTCGTCGCGGTGGATGCCGCGCAAGCCGCTCTCGAACACCTCGGCCGCCTGCGCGTACTCGCCGTTATCCAGGTGCACCTCGGCCAGTTGCCGGCGGTTGTCCACGGTGTCGGCCAGTTCCAGGCGATTGCCGGCGGTGCGCTTGTCGCGGTTCGGATCGAGCGTGGCGCCGACCTTGCGCAGGTGGCGGCGCGCGCGCGGATCGTTGCGCCACTCCGGCAGCAGTTCGGCGATCACGTAAATCAGGATCCCCAGATACGAAAAGATCAGCAGGATGAAGATCCAATACAGCGGGCGGCCGCTGCGCACCACGTGCACGCAGCAGGCCAACTGCAAGGCCAGCGACAGCAGGACGATGGGATTCATGGACAACGCTTCCTTGTGTCGCGATCAGGCCGCTTCGTACGCCCCGTAGCTGCGCAGACGCGCGTAGCGCTTCTCCAGCAACTGCTCGATCGGCAGCTGTTCCAGCGCGTCCAGTTCGTTAAGCAGGACCGCCTTCAGGCGCTTGGCCATCTGCGTGGGGTTGCGGTGGGCGCCGCCGATCGGTTCGCGGATCACCTTGTCGACCAAGCCCAGCGCGGACAGGCGCTTGGCGGTCAGGCCGAGCTGTTCGGCGGCGTCCTTGGCCTTGGAGGCGTCCTTCCACAGGATCGAGGCGCAGCCTTCCGGCGAGATCACCGAATAGGTGCCGTATTCCAGCATCAGGGTGCGGTCGCCCACGCCGATCGCCAGCGCGCCGCCGGAGCCGCCTTCGCCGATCACGGTGCAGATCACCGGCACCTTCAGCTCGGCCATCTCCAGCAGGTTGCGCGCGATCGCTTCGCTCTGGCCGCGCTCCTCGGCGCCGATGCCGGGGTAGGCGCCGGGGGTGTCGATGAAGGTCAGCAGCGGCAGCTTGAAGCGCTCGGCCAGCTTCATCAGGCGCAGCGCCTTGCGGTAGCCCTCCGGGCGCGGCATGCCGAAATTGCGCGCGATCTTGCTCTTGGTGTCGCGGCCCTTCTGGTGGCCGATGATCACCACCGCGCGGCCATCGATGCGGCCCAGGCCGCCGACGATGGCCTTGTCGTCGGCGAACGCGCGGTCGCCGGCCAGTTCCTGGAACTCGTCGCAGAACACGTTGATGTAGTCCAGCGTGTACGGGCGCTGCGGATGCCGCGCCAACTGCGAGATCTGCCACGAGGACAGGTCGCGGAAGATCTGCGCGGTGCGCACCCGCAGCTTGTCCTCCAGCGCACCCACCTCGGCGTCGACGTTGACCGCCGGGCCGGTGCTGGCGTTGCGCAGTTCCTGGATCTTGGCTTCCAGATCGGCGATGGGTTGCTCGAAGTCGAGGTAGTTCGGGTTCATTGGAAGCCGTCGGATGGATCAAAGGTGGGGAAGCTTAGCCGAATGTACGGCAACTGCCCGTACGCTCCGGTGTGGAAAGGTCGGCGGGGCGCGGCTGGCCGGGGGCGGCGGCGGTTCAGGGAACGACCAGCGCACTGCGCCCGGTCAGCTCGCCGAAGGCGTGCACGAAGGTGTTGCAGGCCTCGTTGGCCGAGGGCGGCAGCGAGGCGCCCAGCGTCGCGGTGGCGGTGGTGAACGCCATCTGCGCCTGGAAGGCTTCCTTGCGCAGGGCACGCTGCGCGTCGGCGCTGGTCGCGCGCAGGTGGCGCGCGTAGAGCGCGCGCAGCGGGCCGGCATGGGCCTCGTAGGCCGGGTCCAGCGGCGGCAACGTCGCCGGGGCCTTCTCCAGCGCGAAGCGCGGCGTCACGTAACGGCCCGGCCGCGCGCGCTCGAACGCGCCGGGCTGGCCCATGCCGGTCTCGACGTAGGCGATGAAGTCCGGCGCAGTGAAGATCTTGCGGTCGATCTTGCCGCCGCTGGCATCGACATGCGCGACGACCTGCTCGTCCGGGAACGGCTCGCGCACGCCGAAGGTCCAGTCCTTGTCGATGAACAGGTCGTGGGTCTGTTTGAACGGGCCTTCGAAGGTGACGCCGTTCAGTTCGATCCGCGCGTTGATCGAACCGAAGTTCTTTGCCTTGTCCGGGCCGGTGAGGTAGATCGCGTTCGCGGTCACGTACTCGCTCAGGGTCGGATTGATCAGCCCGCCCCTGGTATCGGCGTAGACGATGAAGCGCACATCGCCCAGGCGTTCGCTGCGCAGGTGGTGCTCGCCGGCCGCCAACGTCACCGGCTGCGCCTGCTGCGCCGGCACCTGCAGGGTCTTGCCGTCGAGCGTGATCGACAGCGGCGCGGTGGTGGGGTTGTCGATCTGGAAGTCGACCTTGGACGAGGAGCACGCCGCCAGCGCGAGCGCGGCAGCGAACGGGAACAGCACGGTCTTCATCGCGGCATCCTTCCTTCGGCCATGTGCAACGGGCGCGCCGCGCTGCGCGCCAGGCTCAGTTCGCCCATGGCGGGTTGTATTTGACCTTCACCGCGCGCACCGCCGGGTCGCCGCGCAGGGCGTCCAGCAGCTGCGGGTCCACGCGCACCGAATGGCTGCCGTTGAGGTCGAGCATGCCGGCGATGCCGCCCTGCGCCGACTGCAGCAGCAGGTCCAGGCGCAGGGGGGTCTTGCCCGGGCGGTGGCGGGCGAGCAGGCCGTCGATGCGCGGCCAGGCGCTGCGCTGGCGCAGGTCCAGGCGCAGCGACAGGCGCTGCGCGTGGTGCGTGCAGATCTGTTCGTAGTCCCAGCACTGGCGGATGCGCATCGCGTAGCCGCCGTTGAATTCGTCCTCGCGCACACCGCCCTTGACGATCAGGATGCGGTCGCGGGTCAGCAGGTGGCCGAACTCGGCGATGGCGTCGGAGAACGCGCTGCACTCGATGCGGCCGCGGCCGTCCTCCAGTTGCACGAACACCTGGCTGTCGCCCTTGCGGCGCACGCCGACCACCTGGCCGGCGAGGATCGCGCTGACCTCCGGGCGCCAGGCGCGCTTCTCGCCGTCGCCACCGCCGCGGCCGCCGCCGGATTGCGCGCAGATCTTCTCCAGCGCGCTCAGGTCGCAGCCGACCAGTTCGCGCACTTCGTCGCGGTACGGATCGAACGGATGGCCGCTGAGGTAGAAGCCCAGCGTCTCGCGCTCGCCGGCCAGCAACTGGCCCAGCGGCCATTCCTTGCTCTCCGGCAGGTCCAGGCGCAGCGCCGGGGTGCTGGTGTCGGCGCCGCCGAACAGCGAGTTCTGCCCGGAGGCGCGCTCGCGCGCCATCTGCTCGGTGGCCTTCATCACCTCCGGCAGCTGCAGCATCAGCGTGGCGCGGTTGGCGCCCAGCCCGTCCATCGCGCCGGCGTTGATCATCGCCTCGAGGGTGCGCTTGTTGAGCTTGGCCGATTCCACGCGGGTGCAGAAGTCCAGCAGCGAGGCGTACTCGCCGCCACGCTCGCGCTCGGCCACGATCGCCTCGCAGGCGCCGCGGCCCACGCCCTTGATCGCGCCCAGGCCGTACTGGATGGTGTCCGGCGTGGCCGCCTCGAACATGTAGGCCGAGGCGTTGATGCGCGGCGGCAGCACGGTCAGGCCGAGGTTGCGCACCTCGTCGAGGAAGCCGACCACCTTGTCGGTGTTGTCCATGTCCGAGGACAGCGTGGCCGCCATGAACTCGGCCGGGTAATGGCGTTTCAGCCACGCGGTCTGGTAGCTGACCAGCGCGTAGGCGGCGGCGTGCGACTTGTTGAAGCCGTAGCCGGCGAACTTCTCCATCAGGTCGAAGATTTCGTCGGCCTTGGCCTCGCCGACGCCGCCCTTGGCCGCGCCCTCGCGGAAGATCTCGCGGTGCTTGGCCATTTCCGCCGGCACCTTCTTGCCCATCGCGCGGCGCAGCAGGTCGGCGCCGCCCAGCGAGTAGCCGCCGACGATCTGCGCCATCTGCATCACCTGCTCCTGGTACACCATGATGCCGTAGGTGTCCTTCAGGATCGCTTCGGTGCGCGGATCGGGATAGACGATCTCCTCCTGCCCGTGCTTGCGCGCGTTGAACGAGGGGATCAGGTCCATCGGGCCGGGGCGGTACAGCGAGACCAGCGCGATCAGGTCCTCGAAGCGGTCGGGGCGGGCGTCCTTCAGCAGCCGGCGCATGCCCGAGGATTCGAACTGGAACACCGCACCGGTGTTGCCCGAGGCGAAGATGCCCTTGTAGGTCGGCGCATCGTCGAGCGGGATCGCGGCGATCTCCACCGGCGGGACGCCGGCGCGCGCGTGGCGCACGTTGATCGCCTTCACCGCCCAGTCGATGATGGTCAGGGTGCGCAGGCCGAGGAAGTCGAACTTGACCAGGCCGACCTGCTCGACATCGTCCTTGTCGAACTGGGTGACCGGGTTCTTGCCGAAATTGTCGACGTCGTGTTCGGCGAACAGCGGGCAGAAGTCGGACAGCGGCGTCGGCGCGATCACCACGCCGCCGGCGTGCTTGCCGGCGTTGCGGGTGAGGTCCTCGAGCTGCCGCGCCAGGTCCATCAGGTCGCGGACGTCGTCCTCGGCCTGGTAGCGCTGGATCAGCTCCGGCGAGGCCATCTCGCTGTCCTTGCCTTCGCCCATCGCATCCTTCAGCGTGATGCCGAGGATGTTGGGGATCAGCTTGGCGACGCCGTCGACCAGGCCGTACGGGAAGCCGAGCACGCGGCCGCAGTCGCGCACCACCGCCTTGGCCGCCATGGTGCCGTAGGTGATGATCTGGCTGACCCGATCGCGGCCGTACTTGCGCGCTACGTAGTCGATCACCTCGTCGCGGCGATCCATGCAGAAGTCGATGTCGAAGTCGGGCATCGACACGCGTTCCGGGTTGAGGAAGCGCTCGAACAGCAGGTTGTACGGCAGCGGATCCAGGTCGGTGATCTGCAGCGCCCACGCCACCAGCGAGCCGGCGCCGGAGCCGCGGCCCGGGCCGATCGGGATGCCCTGGTTCTTGCCCCACTGGATGAAGTCGGCCACGATCAGGAAGTAGCCGGGGAAACCCATCTTGATGATGGTGTCCAGCTCGAACTCGAGCCGGTCCACGTAGTCCTGGCGGGTCTTGCCGGGCGCCAGCGGGTTCTTCTCCAGGCGCGCGGCCAAGCCGTCGCGCGACTGGCTGCGGATCCAGCTGTCCAGCGTCTCGTCGTCGGGCACCGGATAGGCGGGCAGGAAGTAGGTGCCCAGCTGCATCTCGATGTTGCAGCGTTGCGCCAGCGCCAGGGTGTTGTCGATCGCGTCGGGGATGTCGGCGAACAGCGCGGCCATCTCCTCGGCCGACTTCAGGTACTGCTGGTCGCTGTAGTCGCGCGGTCGCTTGGGATCGTCGAGCACGCGGCCGGAGGAGATGCACACGCGCGCCTCGTGCGCGGCGAAGTCGCTGGCGTACAGGAAGCGCACGTCGTTGCTGGCGATCACCGGCAGGCCGCGGGTGCCGGCAGCGTGCAGGGCGAACTGGTTGAACGCCTCCTCGCCGTCGCGGCCGGTACGGGTCAGTTCCAGGTGCAGGCCGTCGCCGAAGATGCGCTGCCAGTCGGCCAGTTGCTGCTCGGCCAGGTCGTGGCGACCTTCGCTGGCCAGGCGCCCGGCCAGACTCTCGCGGCCGGCCAGCGCGAACAGGTTGTCGCTGCCGGTCTGCAGCCATTCCGGGCGCAGCGCCACGCCGCCTTCGTTGCGGTGGCCTTCCAGCCAGGCGCGGGTCAGCAGCCGCGACAGGCTGAGGTAGCCGTCGCGGTTGCGGCACAGCACGGTCAGCCGCCACGGCGCCTGGGTGCCGTCGGCGATCAGCAGGTCGGCGCCGGCGATCGGCTTGATGCCCACGCCCTCGGCGGCCTTGTAGAACTTGACCAGCGCGAACAGGTTGTTGAGGTCGGTGACCGCCAGCGCGGGCAGGTCCAGCTCCACCGCGCGGCTGAGCAGGTTGGCCTGCTTGGCTTTCTTCGGGTCAGCCTGATCCGGTTTCTCGGGCACACGGATGGTCGAATCCGCCAGCGAGAACTCGGTGTGGATGTGCAGATGGGCGAAGCGGGAAGTGGACATGCGGAACCAGAGCGATGCCCGGGCAGGGTAGCGGCGGGGGGCGAGCCGGGCAAGGCTTGACAGCGAGGGGCGGGGATTCGGGAGTGGGGATTGGGGATTCGTTTGCGGTCTCATTGCGCGTTGAGTGCGCGCGATGCCGGCCCGACCCAGTCGAACGTCCTACGCGAGTTGCAGCGACTCCAGCGAATCCCCAATCTCCACGGCCGGCTCCCGGCCCGCCAGGGCCATGCGCACCGGCGCGAAGCTGCGCCGGTGGTGGATGCAGGGGCCGTGCGCGGCCAGTGCGGCCAGGTGCGCCGGGGTGGCGTAGCCCTTGTGCAGGTCGAAGCCGTAGTGCGGGTGTTCGTCGTGCAGGCGCTGCATGATCCGGTCGCGGGTGACCTTGGCGACGATCGAGGCGGCCATGATCGCGCGGTCGCGGGCATCGCCGCCGACCAGCGCCTCGGCGGCGCAGGGCAGACCCTTGGGCACGCGGTTGCCGTCGATGCGGGCGAAGCCGGCCACGTGGGCCACGCCCTCGACCGCGCGGCGCATGCCCAGCATGGTCGCCTGGTAGATGTTCAGCCGGTCGATCTCCTCGGCCTCGATCAGCACCACCTGCCAGGCCAGCGCGCGCTCGACGATGCGCGCATACAGCGTCTCGCGGCGCGCCGCGGTCAGTTGCTTGGAATCGTCCAGCCCGTTGATGCGCGTGCGCGCCGGATCGAACACCACCGCCGCCACCGCCACCGGCCCGGCCAGGGGACCGCGGCCGGCTTCGTCGACGCCGGCATAGAGCCGGGAATCGGGAGTGGGGAATGGGGAATGGGACAAAAGCGACTGCTGCGGCGACGGCGGGGGAAGGGAGCGCTTCATGCCGTTGCTCCTGTCGATTCCCGATTCCCGATTCCCGATTCCCGGCCCTCCAGCAATTCGAGCACCGCATCGGCCGCGCGCGCCGAGGCGTCCTGGCGCAGCAGCAGGTGCAGGCGTTCGTACTCGGGCTGCAGCGCCGCCACCGCCTGCGGGTTGCGCAGCCAGTGCAGCAGCGCGGCGGCCAGGGCGTCGGGGGTGCAGGCGTCCTGCATCAGCTCCGGCGCCAGGTCGTGGCCGGCGAGGATGTTGGGCAGGGCGTAGCGGTCCACCTTCAGCAGGCCCAGCGCCTTGACGATGCGGTAGGTGAGCGGGGCGACCTTGTAGCCGACCACCATCGGCCGCTTCACCAGCATGGCTTCCAGGGTCGCGGTGCCGGAGGCCAGCAGCACCGCATCGGCGGCGAGCAGCGCGGTGCGCGCGTGGCCGTCCAGCACTTGGGTGGCGGCCGCCGGCAAGGCCGAGCGCGCGAGTTGTTCTTCGATCAGCGCCTTGCACGCGGCATTGGCGGCCGGCACCAGCACGCGCGCGTCCGGCAGCTGCTGCAGCACCTGCGCGGCGGCGGCGAAGAAGGTGTCGCCGAGCTTGCCGATCTCGCCCAGGCGGCTGCCCGGCAACACCGCTAGCACCGGCACGTCGGCGGCCACGCCCAGGGACGCACGCGCCGCGCCGCGGTCTTCGTGCAGCGCGATCGCATCGGCCATGGGGTGGCCGACGAAGCGCGCGTCCACGCCGTGCTTGGCGTAGATCGGCGGCTCCATCGGGAACAGGCACAGCACCCGGTCGGCGCTGGCGCCGATCTTGGCCGCGCGCTGCTCGCGCCAGGCCCATACCGATGGACTGACGTAATGCACGGTGCGCAGCCCGCGCTGCTTCAGCCAGCGCTCCACGCCCAGGTTGAAGTCGGGGGCATCGATGCCGACGAACACGTCCGGGCGCCAGGCCAGCAGCCGCTCGCGCAGCGCGCGGCGCAGCTTCAGCAGGCGCGGCAGGTGCCGCAGCACTTCCAGCAGACCCATCACCGCCAGCTCGCTGGCGTCGAACCAGGTCTGGCACCCGGCCTGGCGCATCGCCTCGCCCCCGACCCCGGCGAACTCGGCGTCGGGGTAGCGCGCGCGCAGCGCCTCGATCAGCCCCGCACCCAGCAGGTCGCCGGAGGCTTCGCCGGCGACCAGGGCGATGCGCAGCTTCGCTGCGCGGGGAATGGGGAATGGGGAATGGGGAATGGTTGAAGCAACAGCGGGGCCGGGGCCGGGCGGGCGACCGCTCTTCCCATTCCCCATTCCCGATTCCCCATTCCCGGCCGTCATCGCAACAACGGCCGCTCGCTGGATTCGATGAACTCCAGCATCGCGCGCACGTCCTCGCTGCCTTCGGCCAGCACCGCCAACTGGTGCTTGGCCTCGGCCAGCGGCAGGCCGGCCACGTACAGCGCGCGGTAGGCGCGCTTGATCGCGGCCACGCGCTCGGGATCGAAGCCGCGGCGCTTCAGGCCTTCGCTGTTGATGCCGCGCGGGCGGCCCAGGGAATTGCCGCCGACCATGGTGAACGGCGGCACGTCGCCGTTGATCAGCGCGCCCATGCCGAGGAAGGCGTGATCGCCGATGCGGCAGAACTGGTGCGCGCCGGCGAAGCCGCTGATGATCACGTGGTCGCCCACTTCCACGTGCCCGGCCAGGGTGGTGTTGTTGGAGAACACGCAATGGTTGCCGACGATGCAGTCGTGGGCGACGTGGGTATAGGCGAGGAACCAGTTGTCGCTGCCCACGCGGGTGATGCCGCCGCCGCTGCCGGTGCCGCGGCTGACGGTGACGAACTCGCGGATCACGTTGCGGTCGCCGATCACCAGTTCGGTGCGTTCGCCGGCGAACTTCTTGTCCTGCGGGTCGCCGCCGAGCGCGACGTGGCCGACCAGGCGGTTGTCGCGGCCGAGCCGGGTCGGGCCGACGATGCTGCAATGCGAGCCGATCTCGCAGCCTTCGCCGATCTCCACCTCGGCGCCGATCACGGTGAAGGCGCCGACGCGCACGTCGGCGGCGAGTTTCGCGCCGGGATCGATGATCGCGGAGGGGTGAATCAGGGGAGCGTTGGCGCTCATCGCAGGTCTCCTGCCAGAGTCATTCGCGGGTGCCGGCGCACAGCACTTCGGCGCAGGCCACGACCTTGCCGTTGACCTTGGCCTCGCCGTAGTACACCGCCATGTTGCGGATCACCCGCTTGATTTCCACGTGCAGCTCCAGCACGTCGCCGGGCACCACCTGGCTGTTGAAGCGGGCGTTGTCGACCTTGACCATGTAGAACAGCTTGGACTGCGCGTCGCGGCCCATCGCCAGCTGGGTCAGGATGCCGCCGGCCTGCGCCAGCGCCTCGATGATCAGCACGCCGGGCATGATCGGCTGGCCCGGGAAATGGCCCTGGAAGTACGGCTCGTTGATGCTGACGTTCTTGTGCGCGACGATCCGGCGGTTCTCGAAATCCAGCGAGACCACCTTGTCCACCAGCAGGAACGGGTAGCGGTGCGGGAGCAGTGCGCGGATCTGGTTGATGTCCGGCAGGGTGGCGTCCGGCAGGGGCTGATCGTGGCTCATTCCTTCTCCTTGCTGACAGACAGGATGCGACGGGCCAGGGCATCGAGCTGTTTGAAGCGCGCGGCGTTCTTGCGCCACGTGCGGTTGTCGGTCAATGGGGTGCCGGACGAGTACTCGCCTGGCTCGTGGATGGAGTTGCGCACGACCGACTTGCCGGTGACCACGACCTTGTCGCAGATCTCCAGGTGGCCGACCACGCCGACCGCGCCGCCGAGCATCACGTAGCGGCCGATCTTGGCGCTGCCGGCGATGCCGGTGCAGCCGGCGATGGCGCTGTGCGCGCCGATGTGCACGTTGTGCGCGACCTGCACCAGGTTGTCCAGGCGCACGTCTTCTTCGAGGGTGGTGTCTTCCAGCGCGCCGCGGTCCACGCAGGTGTTGGCGCCGATCTCGCAATCGTCGCCGATGCGGACGCCGCCGAGCTGCGGCACCTTGATCCAGCGGCCGGCGTCCATCGCCAGACCGAACCCATCGGCGCCGAGCACCGCACCGGGATGCACGCGCACGCGCTGGCCCAGACGCACCCGGGTGACCAGAGTGACGCGGGCGATCAGTTCGCTGCCGGCGCCGACCTGGCAGTCCTCGCCGATCACGCAGCCGGGGCCGATCACGCAGCCCTCGCCGATGACGCTGCGCGCGCCGATGCTGACGAACGCGCCGATGTGCGCGCTGGCCGCGACCTGCGCACTGGGATCGATGCTGGCGCTGGGATCGATGCCGGGCGGTCGCAGCGGGGCCACGTCGAACAGCGCGGCGATCTTGGCGAAGGCGACGTACGGATCGCGCGCGATCAGTGCGGTCCCCGGCGCCGCCTCGGCGTCGTCGGCACGCAGCACCACGATCGCCGCCGTGCTGTCGGCCAGTTGCGCACGATAGCGGGGATTGGCCAGGAAGCTGAGCTGTCCCGGGCCGGCCTGCGCCAGCGTGGCCACGCCGCGCACCGCGACGCTGCCGTCGCCATGCACCTGCAGGCCGAAACGCTCGGCGATCTCGTCAGCGGTATAGGTCGAAGTATTCACCGGGAGATTCTACCGTGTGCCACCAGCACGGTCATACGTACGCCCGCGTAGGGCGTGCTGATACAGCGTGCACTGCCCGCCCCTCATCCGCCCCTACGGGGCACCTTCTCCCGATGGGAGAAGGGAGTCGCGTCAGCCCCTCTCCCACCGGGAGAGGGGTTGGGGTGAGGGTACGGCCACAAGCAACACACTCCCAGGCGCAGGATTCGGAAGGCAATGAACCATGGCTTGCGATTCGCAACGCGAGGGGCGCGCCGACAGGCGCAGTGATTTGGAAGGCCAAGCCCCGGCATCGGATGGGCAGTCGTACGGCCGCGTAGGGCGATCGCACGTGGCAGCGCAACAGGCCACGACCACCTATCAGGAACGATCAACCGACTGGAGCAAAGCCCCCTTTCTGTTAAAGGGGGCGCGCCGACAGGCGCGGGGATTAGGCAAGCCAAGCCCCAGCAGGTTTTCGCGCAGCGAAAACCTGGCTGCCAGGGCGCAGCCCTGGCAGCGGGTGGGCAGTTCTTTTAGAACTGCCCACCAAAGGTGAACTGCAGGCGCTCGATCTCGTCGTTGTCTTCCTTCTTCAACGGAATCGCATAGCTGATCGAGATCGGGCCGACCGGGGCCCGCCACAGCAGGGCGATACCGGTGGAGGCGCGCAACTGGTTGGACTTGAAGTTGTCCACGCCATTGAACACGTTGCCGACGTCCACGAACGCCGAAATGCGCGCCGACGGGCTGTCGAACAGCTTCGGGAAGTACATTTCCGCCGAGCCCACGGTCTTGAACGAGCCGCCCAGCGGCTGGCCGCGGCGGTACGAGGCGGTGGCCTCCGAGCGCGGGCCGAGGGTGTTGTCCTCGAAGCCGCGGACCGAGTTGGTGCCGCCGGCGTAGAAGTTCTCGTAGAACGGCAGGCCCGAGGCGGTGACGCTGCGGATCAGGTTGGAGCCGTTGCAGGCCTGCGGGTTGTAGGTCGTCGTGCCTTGCGCATCGCTGGTGTAGGTGCCGCAGATGTCGCGCGACACGTCGCTGCCGTAGCTGTCGCCGTAGCCGAACTCCGCGCGGGTGTTGAGCACCAGCGCCGGCGAGATCGGCCAGTACTTGGAGATCTGGTAGTTGAGCTTCCAGTACTCGACGGTGGAACCGGGCAGGGTGGCTTCCAGGCCCACACGCTGGTACATGCCGCGGGTGGGCATGAAGTAGTCGTTGCGGGTGTCGCGCGCCCAGCCGAGCTCGCTGCGCCAGGCGTGGAAGGTCTTGGTCCCGATCGCGTCGATGTAGTTGATGATCGCCTGCGGGGTGAAGCCCGGATAGGTGGTGATCTGGTTGCTGTCCACGCCGAACATCAGCGAGACGCTGTCGGTCTCGGTGATCGGCACGCCGAAGATCACCTGCGCCGCGCCGTTGGTGCTGTTGTACTGCGCGGTGCCGAAGTCGGAGTAGTCCAGCTTGCGCCAGGACAGGTTGTAGCCCAGCGACACGCCGTCGTCGGTGAAGAACGGGTTGGTGTAGGAGAACGCGTAGCGCTCCTGGTAGCTGCTGCGCGAGGCGTCCACCGCGACGCGGTTGCCGCCGCCGAGGAAGTTGTTCTGCGACAGCTGCACCGAGGTGGTGACGCCGTAGGTCTGCGAATAGCCCAGGCCGAAGGTGAAGCTGCCCGAGGTGGTCTCCTTGACGTTGTAGACCACGTCGACCTTGTCGTTGCTGCCCGGCACCGGCGGCGTTTCCACGTCCACCGACTCGAAATAGCCCAGGCGCTGCAGGCGGATCTTGGAGCGGTCGATCGCCGCCTGCGAGTACCAGGTGTCCTCGAACTGGCGCATTTCGCGGCGCAGCACTTCGTCGGAGGTGCGGGTGTTGCCGCGGAACACGATGCGCCGCACCGACACGCGCGGGCCCGGGGTCACCTGCAGGTTCACCGCCACCGTGCGCTTCTCGCGGTCGGTGGTCGGGATCGGGGTGACCTTGGCGAAGGCGTAGCCGATGTTGCTCAGGGTATTGGTGATGGCGTCGGAGCTGTATTCCAGCAGCGCGCGCGAGAAGGTGTCGCCGGCCTTGGGGATCACCAGCTTCTCGATCTCTTCCTGCGGCAGGATGGTGTCGCCGGTGACCTTGATGTCGGAGATCTTGTACTGCTCGCCTTCGGTGATGCCGGCGGTCAGGTACATGTCGCGCTTGTCGGGGCTGATCGCCACCTGGGTGGAGTCGACGCTGAAGTCGACGTAGCCGCGGTCCAGGTACCAGGAGTTGAGCTTCTCCAGGTCGCCGGACAGCTTTTCCTTGGAGTACTGGTCGTCGCGGCGGTACCAGGACAGCCAGTTGTGCTCGCGCGACTCCCAGTTCTCCAGGATGTCCTTGTTGAGGAATTTCTCTGTACCAATCAGGTTGACGTGGCGGATCTTGGCCGCCTTGCCTTCCTTGATCGCGATGGCCACGTCGACGCGGTTTCGGTCCAGCGGGCTCACCGTCGGGGTGATCTCGACGTTGTACTTGCCGCGGTTGTTGTACTGGCGGGTCAGCTCCTGGGTCACCCGGTCCAGGCTCAGCCGGTCGAAGGTGCCGCCTTCGCTGAGGCCGATGTCGGACAGGCCCTTGAGCAGTTCCTCGCTCTTGATGTCCTTGTTGCCGGTGACGGTCAGCTTGTTGATCGCCGGACGCTCCTTGACCGTGACCACCAGGATGTTGCCCTGGCGGTCGACGCGCACGTCCTCGAAGAAGCCGGTGCGGTACAGGGCACGGATCGCCTCGGCGACCTTGGCCTCGTCCACGGTGTCGCCGCGTTCCACCGGCAGGTAGGTGAACACGGTGCCGGACGAAATGCGTTGCAGCCCGTCGACGCGGATGTCGCTGGCGGTGAAGGGCTCCGCTACCTGGGCCAGGGCCGGCAGGCTGAGGCTGGCGGCGAGGGCGAGGGCAAGCAGGCGGCGAGTGGGAAATCTCGTCATGTCACGTCCGGTAGAGGTCGATATCGTTGTTGCATGGGCGCCGGCGCAAGACGACAGCGGGTCGAGTGGATCGGCGCGGGTCATCGCAGGGCCTGGCCGAAGAGGTCGTTGTAGAACGCCAACCCCATCAGTCCTGCCAGCAACGTCAGGCCCACGAATTGCCCCGCCGCCATGGCGCGCTCGCTCAGCGGGCTGCCCTTGACCAACTCGATAAGGTAATACAGCAAGTGCCCGCCGTCCAAGATCGGGATCGGCAGCAGGTTCATGATCGCCAGGCTCAGCGACAGCAGCGCCAGGAAATTCAGGAACCAGTCCGGGCCCTGCTTGGCCGAGACGTTGGCGACCTTGGCGATGGTGATCGGGCCGGACACGTTCTTCAGCGAGGCCTCGCCGGTCAGCATGCGGCGCAGGATGCCGAGCGTGTCGCCGGCCAGCCGGCCGGTCTCGCGGAAGGCGACCGGGATCGCCGCCAGCGGGCCGTAGCGCAGGGTGGCGTCGTAGGCCGGGCGGCGCTGCTCGCCGATGGCCACGCCCAGCGTCCAGCGCGGCGCGCCGGGGCCGGCGGCCTGCTTGAGATGGACGTCCAGGGCCAGGCGCTCGCCGTTGCGCTCGACCTCGATCAGGCCGTTGCCGCCGCCGCGGCCCAGGGCCTGCACCTGCGGCGCGACCTGGTCGGCGCTGGTGATCGGGGTGCCGTCCACCGCCAGCACGCGGTCGCCGGGGCGCAGCACGCCGTCGGCGGCCGAGCCGGCGGTGACGTTGGCGATGACCGCCGGTTGCAGGGTGAAGCGCCAGGTCAGGCCGGCCAGGGCCGGCACCTGCTGCTCGTCGAAGCCGACCGGCAGCTGCGACAGGCGCAGGGTCCGGGTATGGCTGGCGCCGTCCTGCGCGTCCTCGGTCTGCACCGGCACGTCCTCGCGGTCCATGGCGGCGACGGTCAGCTGCATGGCGGCCTCGCTCCAGGTGGCGACGTCGCGGTCGCCGACGCGGACGATGCGCTCGCCGGGCTGGAACCCGGCCTGCTGCGCCAGGCCCTCGGCGCGGCCGACGATGGGCGCGTAGTCCTGCTTGCCGATCACGAGCATCGCCCAGAGGAACGCCACGCACAGGATCAGGTTGGCGATCGGGCCGGCGGCGACGATGGCGATGCGCTGCCACACGCTCTTGTTGTTGAAGGCCTGCGCACGCTCGGCCGGGGCCACCTCGCCCTCGCGTTCGTCGAGCATCTTCACGTAGCCGCCGAGCGGAATCGCGGCGATCGCGAACTCGGTGCCGTGGCGGTCGTAGCGCGACCACAGCGGCTTGCCGAAGCCCACCGAGAAGCGCAGCACCTTGACCCCGCAGCGGCGGGCGACCCAGAAATGGCCGAACTCGTGGAAGGTCACCAGGATGCCCAGGCTGACCAGCATCCACCAGATGGAGCCGACGACATTACCCATGCGCGTGGCTCATGGCGGCGTGGGGATCAAGCATGGGCGAAGTGGCGGGCAATGGCGAGTTCGGTGATCTTGCGCGAGTGCGCATCCGCCGCCAGCAACGCGTCCAGGGAATCGGCCGCGACCGCAGGCAGCTCGGTCAGGGCGTTCTCGACCAGCGCAGGAATCGATAGGAAACCGATCCGGCCCTGAAGAAAGGCTGAAACAGCCACTTCGTTGGCCGCGTTCAGGATCGCCGGGGCGCTGCCGCCGGCCTGCATCGCGCGCCAGGCCAGGCCCAGGCAGGGGAAAGCGTCCAGGTCCGGCGCCTCGAAATCCAGCCGGCCCTGCGTCAGCAGGTCCAGCCCGGCGACCCCGGAGGCGATGCGGTCCGGCCAGCCCAGGCCCACCGCCAGGGTGGTGCGCATGTCCGGCAGGCCCATCTGCGCCAGGGTCGAACCGTCGATGAACTCGACCAGCGAATGCACCAGGCTCTGCGGGTGCACCAGCACCTCGATGCGCTCGGGCGCCAGCGCGAACAGGTGGTGGGCCTCGATCACTTCCAGGCCCTTGTTCATCAACGTCGCCGAATCGACGGAGATCTTCGGCCCCATCGACCACTTCGGGTGCGCCACGGCCTGCGCCGGGGTCACCTCCTGCAGGCGCGCGCGGTCCCAGCCGCGGAACGGGCCGCCGGAGGCGGTCAGCAGCACCCGCCGGACTTCGGCGCCGGTCTGGCGCGAGCGCAGGCACTGGAAGATGGCGTTGTGTTCGCTGTCGATCGGGATGATCTCGGCGCCGGCCGCGGCCGCCGCGGCGGTGACCAGTTCGCCGGCCAGCACCAGCGCTTCCTTGTTGGCCAGCAGCAGGCGCTTGCCGGCGCGGGCCGCGGCCAGGGTCGAGGCCAGGCCGGCCGCGCCGACGATGGCGGCGACCACGCTGTCGCAGGCGTCGCTAGCCACCAGCTGGTCCAGCGCGGCGTCGCCGGCATGCGCCTGGGTCGACAGCCCGGCCGCGCGCAGGCCGTCGCGCAGCGCCGGGTACAGCGCCGGATCGGCGATCACCGCATGCGCGGGACGGTGCGTGGCGCACAGCGCCAGCAGCGCGTCGACGTTGCGCCCGGCGGCCAGTACGCCGGCGCGCAGGCGCTGCGGATGGCGCGCGATCACGTCCAGCGCCGAGGCGCCGATCGAGCCGGTGGCGCCGAGCACGGCGATGGTGCGGACCGCTGGGGTCTTGCTGCGTTGCGTGTTCACTGGCTCAGAACCCGAAGATGTCCTTGCCCAGTGCGAAGATCGGCAGCGCCGCCAGCACGCCGTCGATCCGGTCCAGCACGCCGCCGTGACCGGGAATCACGTTGCCCGAGTCCTTGGCGCCGACGTGGCGCTTGAGCAGGCTCTCGAACAGGTCGCCGACCACCGAGGCCAGCACGCTGACCGCGGCCACGATCAGCAGCCCGGGCAGGTGCGGCAGGGTCACCCCGGCCAGCCAGCCGAAACCGGCGGCCACGATCAGGCCGGCCAGCAGGCCGCCGACCAGGCCCTCCACGGTCTTGTTGGGGCTGATCCGCGGCGCGAGCTTGTGCTTGCCGAACTGGCGGCCGGCGAAATAGGCGCCGGAATCGGCGGCCCACACCGTCGCCAGCGCGGTCAGCAGCCAGCGGTGGCCGTTCGGCTCGCTGGCGTGGATCAGGCCCAGGGCGGCCCAGGCCGGCACGATCGCCAGGGTGCCGGCGGCGAGCTTGAACACCCGCGCGTAGGTGGCGTGGTCGGAGCCGAAGCGGTAGAAGCCTAGCCACAGCAAGGCCACGCACCACCAGCCGGCGCCGATCAGGGTGGTCAGCTGGAACAGCACCAGGGAGCCGGCCGAGGCCCACACCAGCAGCACCATCAGCAGCAGGTTGAGCATCAGCAGGATGGTGCGCGGCAAGGTGTCGTCGACCTCGGCCAGCTTCAGCCATTCCCACAGGCCGATCAGGAAGATCAGGGCGGCCAGCGCGACCAGCCACTGGGTCGGCAGCAGCAGGATGGCGCAGATGGCCAGCGGGGCCATGATCAGCGCGGCGATGACGCGGGTACGGGTCATGCGGAAACGTTCTCCGTCGCCGCTTCGGCGACCTGCGCGCTGGTGAGGCCGAAACGCCGCTCGCGGCGGGCGTAGTCGTCCAGGGCTTGTTGCAGCACCTCGGGGCCGAACTCGGGCCAGAGGGTCTCGGTGAACCACAGTTCGGTGTAGGCCAGCTGCCACAGCAGGAAGTTGCTGATGCGCAGGTCGCCGCCGGTGCGGATGAACAGGTCCGGCGGCGGCAGGTCGGCCAGCGCCATGCGCGCCGACAGCGCGTCCTCGTCGATCTGCTCCGGGCGCAGGCGTCCGGCGGCGACGTCCTCGGCCAGCGCGCGCGCGGCCAGGGCGATGTCCTGGCGGCCGCCGTAGCTGGCGGCGATCGACAGGTGCAGGGCCTGGTTGTCGCGGGTGCGCGCCTCGGCCTGTGCCATGCGCTCGCACAGCGACGGCGCGAAGCGCGAGCGGTCGCCGATGAAGCGCACGCGCACGCCGCGCCGCTGCAGTTCCTCGACCTCGCGGTCGAGCGCGTGCAGGAACAGCTTCATCAACGCGTCCACTTCCTCCTGCGGGCGCCCCCAGTTCTCGCTGGAAAAGGCGAACAGGGTCAGCGCGCCGATGCCGCGCTCCAGGCAGAAGTCGATGGTGCGGTTGACCGCACGCGCGCCGGCGCGGTGGCCGATCACGCGCGGCCGGCGGCGGCGCTGCGCCCAGCGGCCGTTGCCATCCATGATGATGGCCAGGTGGCGGGGCAGGGACATGGGGACGGGGTCGGAAGGCATGGCCGGCAGGCGCAGGCTCAGACCGCCATCAGTTCCTGTTCCTTGCCCTTGACCACGTCGTCCACGTCCTTGATCGCCTTGTCGGTCAGCTTCTGGATGTCGTCCTCGCTGGCGCGGGCCTCGTCCTCGGTGACCTTCTTGTCCTTCAGCAGATCCTTGACCTGCTGGTTGGCGTCGCGGCGGATGTTGCGGATCGCGACCTTGGTGTCCTCGCCTTCGCCGTGCACGACCTTGGACAGCTCGCGGCGGCGCTCCTCGGTGAGCGCGGGCAGGTTGAGGCGGATGGTGGTGCCGGCGGTGTTCGGGGTCAGGCCCAGGTCCGAGGCCAGGATCGCCTTCTCGACCGCGCCGACCATCTGCTTTTCCCACGGAGTGATGGTCAGCGAGCGGGCGTCGGCGACGGCCACGCTGGCGACCTGGCTCAGCGGCATGTCCGAGCCGTAGTAGTTGACCTTCAGGTGCTCGACCAAGGCGGTCGACGCGCGGCCGGTGCGCACCTTGATGAGCGCATGACGCAGCGCGTCGATGCTCTTGGCCATGCGGGTCTGTGCGTCTTGCTTGATTTCGTTGAGCATCGCCGGTGTCCGTGCTGAATCTGAATCGGACGATTATAGCCTGCCGGGAGTGGGGAATCGGGAATGGGGAATGGCAAGGGCGGATTCCGGCGCGCCCAACTGAACGCCAATGTGGCGGGGAATCGTGGCCAGCGCCAATGCTGCAGTGCGCAACGCTGTGGCGATTCCCTAATCCCGATTCCCCATTCCCGGCTTTTCAGCCCCTTCCCTTCACCAACGTGCCGATCTCGGCGCCGCGCAGGATCTTCAGCAGTTCGCCGGGCTGGCCCATGTTGAAGATGCGCAGCGGCAGGTCGCTGTCGCGGGCCAGGGCGAAGGCGGCGGTGTCCATCACTTCCAGGTTGCGTGCGATGACTTCGTCGTAGGTCAGGCTGTCGAAGCGCACGGCGTCGGCGTGCTTCTTCGGATCCTTGTCGTACACGCCGTCGACCTTGGTCGCCTTCAGCAGCAGGTCGGCACCGATCTCGATCGCGCGCAGCGCGGCGCCGGAGTCGGTGGTGAAGAAGGGGTTGCCGGTGCCCGCGGCGAAGATCGCGATGCGGCCCTTTTCCAGGTGGCGGATCGCACGGCGGCGGATGAAGTCCTCGCACACGTCGTTGATCTTGATCGCGCTCATCACCCGCACCTTGGCGCCGAGCTTTTCCAGCGCGTCCTGCATCGCCAGCGCGTTGATGACGGTGGCGAGCATGCCCATGTGGTCGCCGGTGACCCGGTCCATGCCGTTGGCGGCCAGACCGGCGCCGCGGAAGATGTTGCCGCCGCCGATCACCAGCGCCACTTCCGCGCCGGCCTGCTGCGCCTCGATCACCTCATGGGCGAGGCGATTGATGATCTTCGGGTCGATGCCGTAGTCCCCGTCTCCCATCAGCGCTTCGCCGGACAGTTTCAACAGGATACGGCGATAGGCGAGCTGGGACATGGCGACCTCGTTGGGGGATGACGGGCAAACCACACGATTTTAGCCGATGCGCGCCAGCGCGTCTGTGCCGCCGGCGATGCTTCAGCGTTGCGCCTCGCCGGACGAACGCGCGGTGACGCGATTGCGGCCGCCGTGCTTGGCGCTGTACAGCATGTCGTCGGCCGCCTGCAGCAGTTCCTGCGCGCTGTTGAAACGCTCGCGGCCGCCCTGGGTGGCCACGCCCGCGGAGAAGCTGATGTGTAGCGGCCCCTGCTTGGTGTCGGCCATCGGCCGCTGCGCGATCTCGGCGAGGATGCGCCGCATCACGCCCAGCGCGGCCTCTTCGCCGGTGTTGGGCAACAGCACCAGGAATTCCTCGCCGCCGAAGCGCGCCACGGTGTCGCTGGCGCGCAGCATCGGCTGCAGGGTCTGCGCGAATGCGCGCAGGACCTGGTCGCCGACCAGGTGCCCGTGCGCGTCGTTGATCTTCTTGAAATCGTCCAGGTCGATGAAGGCCACCGACAGCGGCCAGTCGTGGCGATTGGCCAGTTCGAACTGCTGCTTGAGCAGGGTGTCCAGCTGATGCCGGTTGAACACGCCGGTGAGGGCGTCGCGGCTGGCCTGTTCGGCCAGGCGCCGTGCGTGCTGCTCGTACTCGTCGGCGCGCTGGCGCACGCGGTTGGCTTCCTGCACTTCGCGCAGGTTGCGCAGCACCATCAGCTCGCGGGCATGGCTGATGATCGCGTCGACCCGTTCCGGCTGCGCGATGCGCACGTCGAAGATCGGGCTGACCGCCGGCAGCGCCTCGGCGATGTGGCCCACCACCTCGTCGAAGCGGCGGCTGTCCAGTTGCAGGTCGCGATAGGCGCACTGCATGGCGTGGGTGCGCGCGGCTTCAGGATCGTCGCCGAGCCAGATGTCGGCGACGGCGCCGGACAGGCGCACGCAGATGTCGAAGGGTTCGGTCGCGGCGCCGGCAGTGCCGCCGCCGCCGATACTGCGCTGCAGGTAGGCGGGCAGCTTCCATTTCTGCGCCAGCCAGGCACCGACCTCCGCGCGGTCGGCGCCCAGGTGCTCGCGCTCCAGCGCGCTCAGCCGTTGCGGATCGCCAGCCGCCTCGTGCAGCAGGGCGGCGTACTGGTCGTGGCAGACGTGCAGCAGGGCCAGTGCGCCCATGTCCTGCAGCAGCCCGGCCAGCATCAGTTCCTCGTGCTTGCGCAGCCCCGCGGCCTGGCCGAGCAGGCGGCTGGCCAGTGCCGCCAGCACGCTGCGCCGCCACAGCCGTTCCTGTGGCTCGCCGCTGCCGCCGCGCAGGCTCTGCACCATCGAGAAGCCCAATGCCAGGCTCAGCGCGGCGTTGAGGCCGAGCATGGTCAGCGCCTGACCCAGGTTGTCGACGCGACGCCGGCTGGCGTACAGCGGGGAATTGGCGATGCGCAGCATGCGCGCGCTCAGTGCCATGTCCATGGCGATCGCATCGGCGGTCGCGGCCAGGTCCACGTCCGCGTCCTGCGCCAGTTCGATGATGCGCAAGGCAACGCCGGGGGGCGAGGGCAGGTCGCGGGAGTGACTCAGGATCGCTTCGAGTTCAGGATGCATGCACTTCCGATACGGCATGGAATGAGAGGTGGGGGAGCGGCCTGTCCCGGCCTGCGCAGCGTACACCCGTAAAAAAAAAGCCGCGACAATGCGCGGCTCTTTTCTTCCCGGGCGCGGGATCAGGCCAAGCCGGCCTGCTTCATCACTTCGGCGGCGTAGTCTTCCACCACCTTCTCGATGCCTTCGCCCACGGCCAGGCGCTGGAAGCCGACCACGTCGGCGCCGGCGGCCTTCACTGCCTGCTCCACGGTCTGGTCGGTGTTCAGCACGTAGGGCTGGCCGTACAGGGTGACCTCGTTGACGATCTTGGCGATCTTGCCGCTGATGATCTTCTCCAGGATGTCGGCCGGCTTGGCCTTGTCCTTCTCCGACATCTTGGCCAGCTCGATTTCCTTTTCCTTGGCCACGAACTCGGCCGGGACGTCGGAGGCCTTGACGTGCGGCGGGTTCATCGCCGCGATGTGCATGGCGATGCCGCGGGCCAGGTCGGCGTCGCCGCCCTTGACCTCGACCAGCACGCCGATGCGGCCGCCGTGCACGTAGGCGGCGACGTTGTTGGCGCTGTCGATGCGCACCAGGCGGCGCACCTGCACGTTCTCGCCGACCTTGGCGATGACCGCGGCACGGGCTTCCTCGACGGTCTCGCCGCTGGGCAGCTTGGCGCTCTTCAGCGCTTCGACGTCGGCGGCGCCGGAGGCCAGGGCGGCCTGGACGACGGCGTCGGTGAAGGCCAGGAAGTTGTTGTCCTTGGCGACGAAGTCGGTCTCGGAGTTGATTTCGACCAGGACCGCCTTGCCGCCGTCCTGCGCCATCGCGATGCGGCCTTCGGCGGCGACGCGGTCGGCCTTCTTGTCGGCCTTGGCCAGGCCCGACTTGCGCAGCCACTCGGCGGCGTTGTCGATGTTGCCGGCGTTCTCGGTGAGTGCCTTCTTGCACTCCATCATGCCGGCGCCGGTGCGCTCGCGCAGTTCCTTGACCAGGGAAGCAGTGATTTCCACGGGATGTCCTCACGAAAGGTGGGAAAAGGCCGGCTTGCGGCCGGCCGGTAGATCTGGGAAGCGGGCGCCGCAGGCGGCGCTCGCGAAGCCGGGCGCGCCGAACGCGCCGGGCGGCGGCTGCGCATGATCGCGCAGCCGCATGGCGCGCCGGTTACTCGGCGGCGGGAGCGGTCTCTTCGGCCTTCTTGCCGTTCTTGCGCGGGCCGCGGCCCTTGTCGTCGCCGCCCTCGGCGAACTCTTCCTCGCGCACGCTGGCGGCGTTCGGCGCAGCGGCCTTGCCTTCCAGCACGGCGTCGGCGGCGGCACGGGCGTACAGCTGCACGGCGCGGATGGCGTCGTCGTTGCCCGGGATGGCGTAGTCGACCAGGTCCGGGTTGTAGTTGGTGTCGACCACCGCGATCACCGGGATGCCGAGCTTCTTGGCTTCCTTGATGGCGATGTCTTCATGGCCGATGTCGATGACGAACAGGGCGTCGGGCAGGCGGTTCATTTCCTTGATGCCGCCCAGCGAGGCTTCCAGCTTGTCGCGCTCGCGGCGCAGGGTCAGCACTTCGTGCTTGACCAGCTTGTCGAAGGTGCCGTCGGTCTCGGCCGCTTCCAGCTCCTTCAGGCGCGCCACCGACTGCTTGACGGTGCGGAAGTTGGTCAGCGTGCCGCCCAGCCAGCGCTGGGTCATGAACGGCTGGCCGCAACGCTCGGCTTCTTCCTTCACCGCGTCGCGGGCGCTGCGCTTGGTGCCCAGGAACAGGATGGTGCCGCGCTTCTGCGCGACGCTGGAGATGAAGTTCATCGCGTCGTTGAACAGCGGAACCGTCTTCTCGAGGTTGATGATGTGGATCTTGCCGCGCGCGCCGAAGATGTACGGCGCCATCTTGGGGTTCCAGTAGCGGGTCTGGTGGCCGAAGTGGACGCCGGCTTCCAGCATCTGACGCATGGTGACCTGAGGCATTGCAGTGACTCCTGATGGGGAACCGGCCGTGCGCGGGCAGGAATGGGTGAAGCGCGCGCATGACGGCAGCCTTATGGGGCCGCACGACGATTCCGGGGTTGGGCCTCCCTGCTGCCTCCGTGGCCGAACTCCTTGCGGAGCACCCCGGCACGGGCGATGGCTGCAGGTGTGAATTCGCCGGTGCGTCCGGCGTGGACGGTCCATCGGCCCATGACGGGCACGACGAAGCCGCGCACTATACCTGGCGGGGGCCGCTGGCGCAATGTGCCGGGCGGTTCACTCGGCGGGCAGCGCCTGCAGCGGCGCCTGGTCGTCGAGCCTGGCCGCGAAGTGGCCGCCGGGCGCGGTCGCGGTGGCCGGCAGCGGCCAGCGTTTGTAGGCGCCGGCCAGGACATAGCCGGAGAGACTGGGGAACAGGGGCAGGGTGCGGCCGTCGGCGCCGACGAAGCTCAGGTCGCTGAGCCGGGCGTGGGCGCTGCCGCGGTTGTGCACCACCAGCTCCGGCCCGCGCGCGCCGGCGCTCAGGTGGGCGCTGAGGCGCGGCGCGGCTGCCGGGTCCGCCGGGCTCAGGAACACCGGGGTCGAATAGCGCAGCAGCAAGGGTGGGGCCGGCGTGGCGGGCGCCGGTGCGGCCGGGTCGGCTGGGGCGGGGCGTTCCTCCAGCACCAGGCGGTAGGCGCTTTCCTCGGCGCTGGCCGGTCCGGGACGCACCAGCCGCAGCAGTTGCCGCCCCTGCGCCGGGATGTCGATCGATTGCGGGCTGGTGCGGACCTCGTCGTTGCTCTCCAGGTCGTCCATCCCGTCGGTCTGCCGCCAGCGGTACACCGTGACCTGCGCCTGCCAATGGCGGTCCTGGGTATTGCTCAGCCAGATGTCGGTGCTGGTCTCGCCGGGTGCCAGTTGCACCAGGGTCGGACTGATCCGCACCCCGGCCGCGCCGGCACTGCCGGCCAGCGCCAGCAGCAGCGTTGGCAGCAAGCGCGCGCGCGCGCTGCGGGCGCGGCCCACTAGAACGCGACCGTGGCGTAGCCCGCCGACGTGCCCGGCGTGATGCCGGCGGCGGGCAGGCTCAAGGCCAACGCCATGCCGGCGCCGGGCGCGGGTGTGCCGTCGATGCTGACCTGGTAGGCCAGCGGGCGGTTGCAGGCGACCGTCGGCAGTGCCCCGGGTTGCGGACGCGCCGGGGCGCCGATCTCGCAACTGCGCTCGATACGGATACCGATCCGCAACATCGCGCCGGTGCTGACGGCGGGTTGCGCCGCCGCGTCGACGCCGGCCACGCACAGGCTCGCCAGCAGCAGCGGTCGCAGGAACGGCGCAGTCATCGAGCGGAACTCCGGGGAGGACATAGCCAATAGCGGCCCTCGCCACGACAACTTGACCGGCACGCTGGCGCCGTTCAGGCCTCAGTAGGTGACGGTGACCTTGACCACGTCGCTGTAGCTGCCCGGGGCGGGCGTCTGCCGGGCCGGGACCTGCCCGTACAGGGTCAGCGCCTGTGCGCTGCCGGTCCCGGTGCCGGTCTGGGTATCGGTATTCAGGGTGCTGCCCCAGCGTTGGGTGCGCGCAGCGTCGCGGTACAGCTCATAGGTCAGGTACTGGCCGCTGGCGCTGCGCATGCGGCGCACGTTGCCGCTGGCGTTCTGGCCATTGTCCAGGCTCACCTGCCAGGCGGTGCGGTAGCGGCAGTTCATGCTGAGCACGGTGGTGTAGTTCAGCGGGTTGTCGATCAGGCCGGACTGGGTGCCGAAGTCCAGGTCGGCGATGCTGGCGATGGTGCAGGTCGGTGCGGCGGTGGCGCTGGCCACGAACGGGAACTGCACCGAGGTGCCGCCGCCCTTGCCGCCGGTGGTGCAGGAGGTGGGAATCACCGCGGGGTTGCCGACCAACGGCTCGTCGTAGCGGTACTGCAGGTTGGTGTACACGCCGCTGAAACTGTTCTGGTAGGCCCCGGTGGCGATACCGCTTTGCAACGGGACGCGCGCATAGATGGTGTAGGTGCCGGTGCCGCTGCCGCCGGTCGCCAGCGACGAGTAGGTCAGGTCCACCTGCAGCGGCGTGGAACCGCTCAGCGCGCTGCCCCAGATCAGGCTGCGCGCGCTGTCGCGGTAGAGCTGGAAGCCGAGGCTGTCGTTGAGCGGGTTGAGCATGCGCCGCGGGGTGATGCCGAGGCCGGCACCCTGCGCGCCCTCGCCGATGTTCAGGCACATGCGCACGTAGATCGTGCCCAGCACGCTGATCGCGCCGGTCTGGCAGGTCACCAGGATCTGTGCGGTGGCGTCGGTGGCGGCGGTGTCGGAGAGGGTGCCGAAGCTCACCGCCGTGGCCTGCGCGGTACAGGTGGTGGTGGCGGCAGCGCGCTGCGGCAGCAGCGCCGCGGCCACCAGCAGCAGCGCCGGCAGCCATATCCGCCAGGCGCGCGCGCTCACGGCGTGCGCTCCGGCAGGCAGCGCAGCGGACCCAGCCGGGTGGGCGGCGCCTGCGTCGGGCGCTCGATCCGGAACCGGCAGCGGCTTCCTTGCATGTCCACCTCCAGGTCGTTGCGGCCGGGCGCGAGCCCTTCCACATAGGCCTGGCCATCGTAGCCGACCACGGTGTCGACGCCCGGTCCATGCACCCGGCTGCCGACCGGCAGCGGCGCGTCGGCGGCGTCGTGCAGTTGCACCAGCACGCCGTCGCTGCGGCGGATCGGGAACGCCACCACCACCCCGGTCCGATCGCGCGGTACCACGATCTGGTCGACCTGCTCCGGCCGCAACTCGGGCGGCAGGCGCATCGGATCGATCGACAGCCGGTTGTGCTGCCAGGCCAGCAGCGGCGTGACCAGCAGGAAGCCGCGCGCATCGGTGCGGCCGATCGGCCGGTTCTCCAGCAGCACCGGCACGTCGGCGACGCCGCCGGTGGAGACCAGGGCGAAGGCCTGATCGAGATCGCGGCCAGGGAACCAGCCGCCGCCGATCCAGGCCACGCCGCCCGACGCTTCCGCATAGGCGTAGCGCTGGCCGCCGGCGCTGGCGATGCCGCCGGCGTAGCGGGCGCTGTCGCCACGCCAACTGGCCTCGGCCAAGCCGCCGCCGCCGTCCTGCCCACCGCGCGCCTGCAGCCGCCAGCCGCTGCCGCCGTCGGCGGCCGCCGCCTGGCTGAGGTCCGCCGTCGCACTGGTGCGCGCGCCGATGCGCTGCATCGCCACGCCGGCCTGGCGGCGGCCGTCCAGCGCGATCGACCAGCCCAGGTACAGGCTGCGGTCGCTGGCCTGGTCCAGGTTCTGGTTGATGCTCAGGTTCAACGACGACTGCCGCGGCAGGGCCCGGGTCCAGAACAGGCTGGCGTAGCGTTGGTCGCCGCTGTCGGGGTAGGCCAGGCGCACGTAGCTCAGGGCGATGTTGCCGACGCCGTCCCAGGTGCTGCCGAACAGGGCGCGCTCGCTGATCCGCGGCGGCGCGGCGCCGTAGCGCGCGGCCACGTCGCGGTAGCCGGATTGCGCGCGCTGGGTATCCATCGCCAGGTTGAAGCGGCCGTTGTTCCAGCGGTAGCTCAGCGCGTACTGCAGGCCGTGCTGTCCGGCCGCACCGCCGTGCGCCAACGAGGCGCCGAACACGCCGGCACGCGGCAACAGCCACAGGCCGCCGACCCCGGCGTTGCGCACGCCGGCGCCGGCCTCGGCATGCGCCTCGGCGGTGAAGCGCGGGCCGAGTCCGCGCCGCCAGCTGGCGCTGCCGACGGTGTCGCCGGCATAGGCGAAATCGGCGACGCCGTACTCCTCGCGCACCCGGCCCAGCGCCAGCGACCAGTCGGTCAGCCCGCTGGCCAGCAAGTCCTGGGTCGCATAGAACGGAAAGGCCAGCGAGCGGGTGCGGCCGTAGGCGTCGGTGATCACCACCTGGGCATTGCCGGCGCCGTCCACGCCCGGCGCGGCGGACAGCTGGAACGGCCCGGCCGGCAGCTGCGCGCCGTACTGGCGGATGCCGTTGACGTACAGGTCCACGCTGGACGGCACCGCCACTTCGCCGAGGAATTCCGGCAACGGGGTGATCGCGCGATACGGCTGCAGGCCGAAGTCGCTGCCCACCCGCACGCCGCCCAGGCGCACGGTGCGGCTCCAACTGGTGCTGCTGCTGAAGGTGTCGCCCAGCACCACGCTGGTCATTCGCTCTGGCAGCGACCACTGCCATTGCGTGTCCAGGCGGATCGTCTGGGCACGCCAGTCCTGCTGCGGCTCGCGGTACACGCGGCCGACGAAGGACTGCCGCAGCAGTCCCTGGCCCAGGCCGAACACGCGCAGCTCGCCACTGGCGGTGAGATTGCTGGCGCCGCCCTGGCGGCTGGCGTAGAGGTCGTAGTCGAGCAGGGCGCCGGGTGAACTGGTCGCCGGCAGCGACGGCACGCCGCCGCGCGCGTCGATGCGGGTGGTGGCGACGTCCAGCAGCGCCACCGGCGCGTCGATCGTCACCTGCTGCAGGCTGGCGTCGTAGCGGAAGCGCACGCCGTCCAGGTCGCCCAGGGCGATCGCCGCGCTGGCGTCGCTGCCGTCCACACGCAGGCCGAGCTGGCGCAGCGTGGCGGCGCTGGCGCGCAGTTGCTCGCCGTCGCGCTGGAACTGGAACAGGCCGGGCTGGCGGGTCTGGTTCAGGGTGACCTCCAGGTACAGGGTCTCCTGCGCCGGAGCGGTCGCCTCGGGCCGGGGCGGGGGCTGCGGCTGGGCGACGGCGAGCGCGGCGCTGCCGGCCCACAGCGCCAGCAGCAGTTCAGGGCGCCGCGGCGTCCACGACCAGCGACTGCGCGCGCGGCTCGCCATTGATCCTTGCCTCGAACGTTCCCTGGGTCTGCGCCAGCGCCGCCGGCAGCGGCCAGCGCTTGCGCTGGCCCGGCAGCACGTAGCCGGCCAGGCCTTCGGCGATCGCGCTGCGGCGGCCGTCGCCGGCGACGAACTGCAGGTCCACCAGCTGCGCGTGGCCGTTGCCCTCATTGCGCACTTCCAGCGCCGCGCCCGCGCCGTCGCGGAGCAGCCGCGCGCGCAGTGCCGGCGCCGTGGTCGCGGCCGGCTTGAGGAACACCGGCACCGAATAGCGCAGCACGAACTGCAGCCCGGCGCTGGAGTTGCCGCTGGCATCCTGGCTGGGCAGTTCGTCGACCAGGATGCGATAGGCGTCCTCGCCGGCGGCGGGCGCGGGATCCAGGCGGATCACCCGCACCAGTTGCCGCGCGTGCGGCGCCAGTTCCAGCATCGGCGGGCTGAGCGCGATGCGGTCGCTGGGGTCGAGCACATCCTCGCCGTCGCGCTGCTGCCAGCGGAACACGCGCACCTGCGCGCGCAGCGGCACGTCGCCACTGTTGCTCAGCCACAGGCCCTGCGCGGTCTCCTCGGCACGCAGCGACACCGAGGTCGGCGCCACCTGCAGACTCGCGGCGACAGCCGCGCCGGCCGCCGCCAGCCACAGCGCGACGAGTGCCGGCAGGCGCAGGAAGGAAGGCAGTCGCAAACGCATGCAGGCGGCTCCGGTTACCAGGTGACGGTGGCGGTGACGACGTCGCTGTACGAACCGGCAGGGTAGTTGGTGCTGGCGACCTGGCCGTAGACGGTGATCGGTTGCACTGCACCATTGCCGGTGCCGGCCTGGGTGTCGGTGCCGATGGTCGAGCCCCAGTTCTGGGTGCGCGCGGCATTGCGGTACAGCGCGTACGGCACGCGTGCGGTATTGCTGGCGTCGGCACTGCCCATGGTGCGGGTGGTGACCGTGGCGCCTGAGCCGGAACCGGCGTTGAGCGCGATGTTGTACGGGGTGCCGGAGGTGCAGCGCACGTTCAAGGTGCCGGTGCTGTTGATCGCGGTCTGGGTGGAATTGACGCTGCCGAAATCGACGTCGGTGGGCGCGGTCTGGATGTCGCAGACGCTGGTGATCTGGATCTTGACGTTGAAGGTGCGCGAGTCGGACTGGGCCCAGGCCAGGCCGGTCCCGGCGGCGAACAGCACGAGGAAGGCGAGAACGCGATGGAAGAGGTACATGGCAGAGTTCTTCGGTGAGGGCGGACAACCGCCGGTGCCACCGCCAGTGCAAAATGCGCGCCAGTTCACATTTTTATGGATCGTTATCCAGTTTTCACATGGGATGACCGCCACAGGGCGCCGTGTTCAGTGCGATGAAGGCAGCGGCGACCGCGCCGGCGTGCCAAAAACCCGGCAACGCGTCCGGCGCGTTCAGCCAGCGCCGGGATGAGCGATAATGACGACCATGACCGTCAATCTGAAAACTCCGCAGGACATCGAGAAGATGCGCGTGGCCGGCCGCCTGGCCGCCGAGGTACTGGACCTGATCGGCCCGTACGTGAAGCCCGGCGTCACCACCGCCGAGCTGGACCGCATCTGCCACGACCATATCGTCAAGGTGCAGGGGGCGGTGCCGGCCAACGTCGGCTATCGCGGCTTTCCGAAGACCGTGTGCACGTCGGTGAACAACGTCATCTGCCACGGCATCCCCAGCGAGGGCAAGGTCCTGAAGGACGGCGACATCGTCAACATCGACGTCACCGTGATCAAGGACGGCTGGCATGGCGACACCAGCCGCATGTACTGCGCGGGCACGCCGTCGGTGATGGCGCGGCGCCTGATCGAGGCCACCTACGAGGCGATGTGGCGCGGCATCCGCGCGGTGAAGCCGGGCGCCACGCTCGGCGACGTCGGCCATGCCATCCAGCAGTACGCCGAGAGCGAGCGCTTCAGCGTGGTGCGCGAGTACTGCGGCCACGGCATCGGCAAGGTCTACCACGACGAACCGCAGGTGCTGCACTACGGCCGGCCGGGCGACGGCCTGGTGCTGAAGCCGGGCATGACCTTCACCATCGAGCCGATGATCAACGAGGGCACGCGCTACACCCGCGTGCTGCCGGACGGCTGGACCGTGGTGACCAAGGACCGCAAGCTCTCCGCGCAATGGGAACACATGGTCGCCGTCACCGAGGATGGGGTGGAGGTCCTGACCCTGTCGCCGGGCGGCCTCGGCGAACCGTGAGCCTGCTGCCGGCCGGTGCCGATGCCGGCATGCCCGGTGCCGGCGTCGACGACGCCGGTTGGGCGGCTGCGGTCCGGCAACTGCTGGCGCAGACCGATGCGCGGCTGAGCAAGCGTTTCGACCAGGGCGATGACATCGATCGCCTGCTGGCGCTGCGCGCGCGCGCGCTCGACCAGTTGATCCGCCACGCCTGGAGCCGCTGCGTGCCGCGCGAGGCCGGGCTGGCGTTGTTCGCGGTTGGCGGCTATGGCCGTGGCGAACTGTTCCCGCGCTCGGACATCGACCTGCTGGTGTTCGGCGACCTCGATCCCGCCTGCGAACCGGCGCTGGCACGGCTGTTCCCGCTGTTGTGGGACGCCGGCGTGCCGGTGAGCCATGCGGTGCGCTCGGCCGCGCAGTGCACCGCGGCCTGCGCCGACCAGACCGTGCTGACCGCGCTGATCGAGGCGCGCCCGCTGCAGGCCGACGCCGCCGCCAAGGCAGCGCTGGCGGCGGCCATCGCCCCGCAGCGGGTGTGGCCGCCGCGCGAATTCTTCATGGCCAAGCGCGAGGAACTGCAGGCCCGCCACCAGCGCTTCGGCGACACCGCCGACAACCTGGAGCCGGACATCAAGGACGGCCCCGGCGGCCTGCGCGACCTGCATACGCTGGGCTGGATGGCGCTGCGCGCGTTCGGCGTGCGCGATCTGGAGCCGTTGATCGGGCTGGGCCATGTCGGCGGCGACGAGGCCGCCGCGCTGCGCCGCGAGCGCCGCGAACTGGCGCGCTTGCGCTACGGGCTGCACCTGGTCGCCAACCGTCCGGAAGAGCGCCTGCGCTTCGATTACCAGAAGACCCTGGCGCAGCGCCTGGGCTTCTCCGACGACGTCGAGAGCCTGGGCGTCGAAAAGATGATGCAGCGCTTCTATCGCAGCGCGGCGATCGTGCGCCGGCTCAGCGACCGGCTGCTGCAGCGCTTCGAGGAACAGTTCGACGGCGAAGCGCAGCCGCAGCCGCTGCACGGCGGCTTCTCGCTGCGCCGCGGCTACCTGGCCGCCGACGACGAGCACTGGCCGCAGGCCGACCCGGTGCAGGTGTTCGCGTTGTTCGCCACCTGGGCCGCGCACGGCGAGATCCGCGGCCTGCATTCGCTGACCGCGCGCGCGCTGGCCGAGGCGCTGCCGCACCTGCCGGCCTACGCCAGCGCCAGCCCGACCGCGCGCGAGCGCTTCCTGGCGCTGTTGCGCGGCCCGCGCGCGGTGCAGACGCTGACCCGGATGGCGCGGCTGGGCGTGCTCGGGCAGTGGATCCCCGCCTTCGCGCAGGTGTCCGGGCGCATGCAGTTCGACCTGTTCCACGTATACACGGTCGACCAGCACACGCTGATGGTGCTGAAGAACATGGCGGTGTTCGCCAACGCGCGCGCCGACGAACGCTTCTCCATCGCCCACGAAGTCTGGCCGCGGCTACGCAAGCCGGAACTGCTGCTGCTGGCCGGCCTGTTCCACGACATCGCCAAGGGCCGCGGCGGCGACCATTCGGAGCTGGGCGCGGTGGATGCGCGCGCGTTCTGCGCCGCGCACGCGCTCAGCGCCGCCGACACCGAGCTGGTCGCCTGGCTGGTCGAGCAGCACCTGCGCATGTCGGTGACCGCGCAGAAGCAGGACATCGCCGATCCGGAGGTGATCCATCGCTTCGCCAGCCTGGTCGGCGACCGCGAGCGGCTGGACTATCTGTACCTGCTGACCTGCGCCGACATCGCCGGCACCAGCCCCAAGCTGTGGAATGCGTGGAAGGATCGGCTGCTGGCCGACCTGTACTTCGCCGCGCGCCGCGCCCTGCGCGAAGGCCTGGAGCATCCGCTGCCGGTGGCCGAGCGCCTGCAGGAGGCGCGCGAGGCCGCGCGCGCGCTGATGCACATCCAGGGCCACGACGACGCCATCATCGACCGTCAGTTCGCCGGCATGCCGGACGAGAGCTTCCTGCGCTTCCGTCCCGAGCAACTGGCCTGGCAGGCGACCTCGCTGATGGAGGTGGAACTCGGTGGCACTCTGGTCAAGGTGCGCCCGGTCACCCCCGACGACGCGGCGCTGGAAGTGTTCGTGTATTCGCCGGACCGCGACGGCCTGTTCGCCGCGATCGTGATGACCCTGGACCGGCTCGGCTACGGCATCCATCGCGCGCGCGTGCTCGACGCCCCGCACGGGGCGATCTTCGACACCTTCGAGGTGATGCCGGCCGACGCCTTCGCCAGCGGCGACATCGCGCAGTTGCAGGCCGGACTGCGCGAGGCGCTGGCCGGCGACCTGGCGCGGCTGCGCCCGGCGCGGCGGGTGGTGCCGCGCCAGCTGCGGCATTTCCGCTTCGCCCCGCGCATCGAATTCCGCGAAAGCCTCGACGGCCGCCTGACCCGGCTCAGCCTGGTCGCGCCGGACCGCCCGGGGCTGCTGTCGGACGTGGCCCAGGTGCTGCGCCGGCAGCACCTGCGCGTGCACGACGCGCGCATCGCCACCTTCGGCGAGCGCGCCGAGGATCTGTTCCACATCACCGACGAGCACAACCTGCCGTTGCCCGACGCCGCCCGCCAGGCGTTGCAGGCCGCGCTGCAGGCCTGCCTGGACCCCGATACCCCGCCTGGAGACCCCCGCTGATGGCCACCAAGAAGCCTGCCGCCAAGAAGTCCGCTGCCAAGACGGCGGCCCCCAAGAAGACGGCCAAGCCGGTTGCCGCAAAGCCGGCGGCGCCGACCGTGGCGAGCAAGTCCGCCAAGCCCGTGCCGAAGCCGCTGCGCGCCAAGCCGGTGGCCGTGCCCAGCGCCGACGAACTGAAGTTCACCATCGACAGCGCCTTCGAGCGCCGCGCCACGCTGACGCTCGACGAGATCGAGGGGTCGACCCGGCCGGTGGTCAACCGCGTCATCGATGGCCTGGAGAGCGGCGAGTTCCGTGTCGCCGAGCCCGACGGGCACGGCGGCTGGAAGGTCAACGAGTGGCTGAAGAAGGCGGTGCTGCTGTACTTCCGGGTCAACGAGATGGCCGTGGTGGAAGCGCAGCCGGCGCCGTTCTGGGACAAGGTGGAAGCGCGCTTTGCCGGCTATCACGAAGCCGAGTTCCGCAAGGCCGGCGTGCGCGTGGTGCCGGGCGCGGTGGCGCGCCGCGGCAGCTACTTCGGCAAGGACGTGGTGCTGATGCCGAGCTTCACCAACATCGGTGCCCACGTGGGCGAGGGCACCATGGTCGACACCTGGGCCACGGTCGGTTCCTGCGCGCAGATCGGCAAGCACTGCCACCTGTCCGGCGGCGCCGGCATCGGCGGCGTGCTCGAGCCGCTGCAGGCCAGCCCCACCATCATCGAGGACCACTGCTTCATCGGCGCGCGCTCGGAAGTGGTGGAGGGCGTGGTGGTCGGCCACCACAGCGTGATCGGCATGGGCGTGTTCCTGGGCCAGAGCACGCGCATCTACAACCGCGCCACCGGCGAGATCTCCTACGGCTACGTGCCGCCGTACAGCGTGGTGGTGTCCGGGCAGTTGCCGTCCAAGGACGGCTCGCACTCGCTGTACTGCGCGGTGATCGTCAAGCAGGTCGACGCCAAGACCCGCAGCAAGACCAGCGTCAACGACCTGCTGCGCGGCCTGGCCGACTGAGATGCCGGCGGCGGTGCCGGACCTGGCCGAGGCCGCGGCTTACCGGCACCCGTCCGCCGCCTGGTACGGGCGCGCGCTGCCGCGCCTGCTGCATGCGCCTGGCTGGACCCGGCTGCGGCGTGCGTTGACGCAACGCTGGCCGCTGCCGGTGCTTGCGAGCGACGTGCGCGAGGTGGTCTATCTGAACTGGTGGGTCGACGTGCGTCGCGCCCCGCCACCGCCGCCGGGTTACGCCCACGTCGTCCACCAGGGGCGCACGCCGTACACCATCCTCAGCTATCGCCACGGCCATTTCGGTCCTGCCCTGGCCGGACCGCTGCGGAAGCTGCTGCCATCGCCGCTGCAGAGCAACTGGCGGTGGTACCTGCGTCGCGTGGACGATGTGAACGCCGGGCCGGTGGTGCTGTTCGACCGCAACGTGATGGATGGATTGGCCTACGTGGCCGGCGCACGCGCCGCCAGCGACGCCATGCAGCCGCACCTGGCCGCGCGCTTCGTGCACGCGCTGCAGTCCGATGGCAGCGGCCACACGCAGATCGAGCCGGGGCAGGGCAGCGCGCCGGCGCTGCAACTGCACTGGCAGCCTGCCGAGGCCTGGCACGATGCCGACTGGACGCCGGCGTTCGCCACGCGCGAGGCGCTGCTGCGCTTCCTCACCTGCCAGGACGAGGCCATCGCGCGCACCTGCGACGGCCGCTGGGCCAGCACCCGCATCGCCTTGCCGGTGGATCCGGCCACGCTGCAGCCGTTGCAGTTGACCGGTGCGCTGGACTGCCCAAGGCTGCAGGCAATGGGCGTCGCACTGGAGGACGGATTGGCCTTCCGCCTGCCGCGTGTCGCGTTCCGGGTGGTGTCCGAACGGCTGCTCTGAGCGCCTGGCGCCTGGGTAACGCCGGCAGCGTGCAACCTGTTCGAGCGGTTCCGTCGCGTGCCCGCGGGTAGAGGACCATGCGCGCCGGTTGCACCGCAGCGTTGCCGTGCCCTGTTGCGTCGACGCTCGCCTCCGCCTGGGTGATCGACGTTGCAGGAGATGGACGGCCGGCCGTCGGTTGAACCGGGCGATCCCGCGGCCGGTCGGGAGCGCTGTGCATACCCGGCGTACATGGGTGGCCCGATACGCTGGCGCACGCGATTGCGCCACTGCCGCCACGTCAGGGGGCGGAACGGAAGAGGCCTGGCGCGCTGCCACGAACGAACAGGAGAGACCGATGCGTACGATCATGTGGGCTTGCTGGATGACGGCGGCGTTCGCGCTGTCCGGGTGCGGCCGTGAGGGCGCGCCGGCGTCGACGACGCCCAAGCAGGGCGACACGCCTGCGGCGGCCGCCGCTGCGCCAAATCCGGCGCCGGCCGCGACACCTGCGCCTGCGCAAGCGCCTGCGACGACGACGGGGACTGCCGGTGCGGCGGGCGCGCCGTTGTCCTGCGCCGACGAGATCGGCGCCGACGCCGCGGCGGCGCGTGCGGCCACCTGTCGCTCGGTGTCGCCGGCCACGCACCCGCCCTGCAATGCCGCCAACAGCTGCGCCATGATCGACGACGAGATCGCGCGCAGTTGCGCGCTGCTCGGCCGCGACGGGCCGGCCACCGCCGGGTGCGGCCCGGCCGCCGACAGCCCGCAGGCCGCGGCCGACGTGGTGCGGCGCTACTACGCGGCGATCAATGCGCGCGACTACGCCACGGCCTGGCAGCAGTGGGGCGAGGATGGGCGCCCGGGGCAGTCCTACGCGGCCTTCAAGGCCGGCTTCGCGCAGACGCGTGCGGTGAAGGCGACGATCGGCGCGCTGGGCGCCAGCGATGGCGCCGCCGGTTCGGTGTACCAGCCGGTGCCGGTCACCGTGGAGGCGACGCTGGCCGACGGCACGCGGCAACGCTTCCGCGGCGACTACGTGCTGCGCCGGGTCAACGGCGTGGACGGCGCCTCGGCGGCGCAGCTGCGCTGGCGGATCGACTCGGCCAAGCTCCAGGAAGTGCCGGCGCAGTGAGGCCTGGCGGCGTCTTCTTGCGCCTGGGAGGCCGATGGCGCGCGCGGCGGGTAAGATCACGCGCGCTGCTGCCTGTCGATGACGGCATGCCCGGTTCGTCTCCTGATGGCATCGCCCGCCGAAAGGCGGTGCGCGGTGCTTTGGAGTGCGATCGGTTCTGGGCCGACCGACCCTCACCCCAACCCCGCTCCCGGTGGGAGAGCGGCTTCATTCGCTTGAAGGGATGTTTCGATGACGACGTTGTACGGATTGAATAACTGCGACACCTGCAAGAAGGCGACCAAGTGGCTGGACCGCTTCGGCGTGGCCTACACCTTCGTCGATTACCGCGAGCACAAGCCGACCCCGGAGACCCTGCTGGACTGGGCCGGCCAGGCCGGTGGGTTCGACGCGCTGGTCAACAAGTCCTCCACCACTTGGCGGCAACTGCCCGACAACAAGAAAACCCCAGGTTCGGATGCCGAATGGAAGCTGCTGCTGCGCGAGTATCCGCAACTGATCCGGCGGCCGGTGGTGGTAACCGACGACGGCAAGCTCAGCCAGGGCTTCTCCGACAACGGCTTCAAGCAGCGGTTCGGGGTGGCGTGACCGTCCGCCCGTACCGGGCCGACGACTGGGCGCGCCTGTGCGCCATCCACGACGCCGCGCGCCTGGAAGAACTGCAGGCGGCGGGGCTGCCGGAGGCGTTCCTGCCGCTGCCGATCGCGGCCGAGCGCGAAGGCTTGTTCGACTACCGCGTGCAGGTCGCAGAAGCGCACGGCCAGGTGCTCGGCTTCGTCGCCGACGACGGCGAGGAACTGGCATGGCTGTACGTGGATCCGGCCGCGCGCCGGCGCGGCGTCGGTCAGGCGCTGGTGGTCGCGGTGCAGGAGGCCAGCCCGACTGGCTTGACGCTGGAATTGCTGGAGGGCAATGCCGCGGCGCTGGCGTTCTACCTCGCCTGCGGTTTCGTCGAAACCGGCACGCACGGCGGGCGCATGCCTGGCAACGAAGCTTTCGCGGTGCGCGTGCAGTGCATGCGCTGGCCCGGCATCGTGCCGTAGCGACGGCCGGCGCCGCGACCGCGCACCCGTCCGGCGATCCTGGCCGATGCTTCGAATCCGCAAGTCCCGCTCGTACACTGCACGCCGTGCGCCGCCGGCACGCGACGCTGCCGCCGCCGAGCCGCATCGCGTCTCCCTCGTGTCTTCCAACGGTGTCCTTGCATGTCCGATGTCCTTGAACTCGCCTGCGACCTGATCGCCCGCCCATCGGTCACCCCCGACGATGCCGGCTGCCAGGCACTGATCGCGCAGCGGCTGCAGCGCGCCGGTTTCGCCATCGAGCGGCTGCGCTGCGACGAGGTCGACAATCTGTGGGCCACCCATCGCGGCGGCGACGGTCCGGTGCTGGCGCTGCTCGGCCATACCGACGTGGTGCCGCCGGGGCCGCGCGAGGCCTGGAGCAGCGATCCGTTCGCGCCGCAGGTTCGTGATGGCGTGCTGTACGGGCGCGGCGCCGCCGACATGAAGGGCAGCGTGGCCGCCTTCGTGGTCGCCGCCGAACGGTTCGTGGCCGCGCAGCCGCAGCACCCGGGCACGCTGGCGCTGCTGCTGACCAGCGACGAGGAAGGCGATGCGATCGATGGCGTGCGCCATGTGGCGCGGCTGTTCGCCGAGCGCGGCGAGCGCATCGACTGGTGCATCACCGGCGAGCCCTCGTCCACCGAGCGGCTCGGCGATCTGCTGCGGGTCGGCCGTCGCGGCAGCCTCTCCGGTGCGCTGCGCGTGCGCGGCGTGCAGGGGCACGTGGCCTATCCGCACAAGGCACGCAACCCGATCCACCTGGCCGCGCCGGCGCTGGCCGAGTTGGTGGCGCGGCACTGGGACGACGGCTACGAAAGCTTCCCGCCGACCAGTCTGCAACTCTCCAACATCCATGCCGGTACCGGCGCCAACAACGTGATCCCCGGCGAACTGCAGGTCGCCTTCAACCTGCGCTACACCCCGCACTGGGATGCGCCGCGGCTGGAAGCGGAGATCGCCGCGCTGTTCGATCGCCATGGGCTGGACTACGACCTGCGCTGGCACCGCAGCGGCGAGCCGTTCTACACCCCGGAAGGCACGCTGCGCCGGGTGGCGCGCGAGGTGCTGGGCGAGGTCGCCGGCGCGCCGCCGGAGGAGAGCACCGGCGGCGGCACCTCCGATGCGCGCTTCATCGCCCCGCTGGGCGCGCAATGCATCGAGGTCGGCCCGGTCAACGCCAGCATCCACCAGGTCGACGAGCACGTGCGCGTGGCCGACCTGGAGGCGCTGCCGGATCTGTACCTGCGCCTGATCGAACGGTTGCTGCGGTAACAGTTGCGCCGGCTCGCGCGCCGGGTTACGGTCGCCCCATGACCTCGCTGTCCGCCCTCCGCTCGAGCAACGCCAACGGCCGCAATAATGCGCTGGCGAATAATCGTGCGCGGCCGATGCGGGTCTGCGACTAGGCGCTACCAGAAACACCACGCCCAGCCACCAGAAAACCCGCATCGGCCGATGCGGGTTTTTTTGTGCCTGGGTGTCTCCCCTCCGCAACCACCACCCCACGATCAGGAGCTTTCCCATGTGTTCGATCTTCGGCATCTTCGGCCTGCAACCGGGCGACGACCTGCAGGCGCTGCGGCGGCAGGCGCTGGACTGCTCGCAGCGGCAGCGCCACCGCGGCCCGGACTGGAGCGGCGTGTATGTCGACGATGGCGCGATCCTGGTCCACGAGCGCCTGGCCATCGTCGATCCGGCCGGCGGTTCGCAGCCGCTGCTCTCCGACGACGGGCAACTGGCGCTGGCGGTCAACGGCGAGATCTACAACCATCGCGAGCTGAAGAAGGCACTCGCCCAGCCCTACGCCTTCCAGACCGGTTCGGATTGCGAGGTGATCAATGCGCTGTACCGCGAAACCACCCCGGACGCGCTGCTGAACCGCCTCAACGGCATCTTCGCTTTCGCGCTGTGGGACAAGGCCGCCGGCCGGGTGCTGATCGCGCGCGATCCGATGGGCGTGTGCCCGCTGTACTGGGGCCACGACGCGCAAGGGCGGCTGCGCGTGGCCTCGGAGATGAAGTCGCTGGCCGACAGTTGCGCCGACGTCGCCCAGTTCCCGCCGGGCCACTACTACGACAGCGCCAGCGGCGAACTCGTGCAGTACTACCGCAAGCCGTGGCGCGACTACGCGGCGGTGCAGGGCGTGGAGGTGAGCATGCAGGAACTGCGCGAGGCCTTCGAGCGCGCCGTGCATCGCCAGTTGATGACCGACGTGCCGTACGGCGTGCTGCTCTCCGGTGGACTGGATTCGTCGCTGGTGGCGGCGGTGGCGGCGCGCTTCGCGCGCAAGCGCATCGAGGAGAACGACGAGGCCGAGGCCTGGTGGCCGCGCCTGCACTCGTTCGCGATCGGCCTGAAGGGCTCGCCGGATCTGGCCGCCGCGGCGATCGCCGCCGAGGCGCTGGGCACGGTGCACCACGGCTTCGAGTACACCTTCGAGGAAGGCCTGGACGCGTTGCCGGAGGTGATCCGGCACATCGAGACCTACGACGTCACCACCATCCGCGCCTCCACGCCGATGTTCCTGCTGGCGCGGCGGATCAAGGCGATGGGGGTGAAGATGGTGCTCTCCGGCGAAGGCAGCGACGAGATCTTCGGCGGCTACCTGTACTTCCACAAGGCGCCGAACGCGCGCGAATTCCACGAAGAACTGATCCGCAAGCTCGATGCGCTGTACAACTACGATTGCCTGCGCGCCAACAAGTCGATGATGGCCTGGGGCGTGGAGCCGCGCGTGCCGTTCCTGGACGTGGAGTTCCTGGACGTGGCCATGCGCATGGACGCCCAGTACAAGATGGCCGGCACCCGCGCCGACGGCAGCAAGCGCATCGAGAAGGCGGTGCTGCGCGAAGCCTTCGAGGGCTATCTGCCCGAGTCGATCCTGTGGCGGCAGAAGGAGCAGTTCAGCGACGGCGTCGGCTACGGCTGGATCGATGGGCTGAAGGCGCATGCCGAGGCCCAGGTCAGCGACCGCGAACTGGCCGCGGCCGACAAGCGCTTCCCGGTGAACCCGCCGCAGACCAAGGAAGCCTATTACTACCGCAGCCTGTTCGAGCGCGTGTTCCCGACGCCGGCCGCGGCCGAGACCGTGCCCGGCGGCAAGTCGATCGCCTGCTCCTCGCCGGCGGCGATCGCCTGGGATGCCAGCTTCGCGACGATGGCCGATCCCTCCGGCCGCGCGGTGGCCGGGGTGCACGCGCAGGCGCTGGGGTGACCGGCGCCAGCCTGCTGGCGATCGCCGGGGTGCTGGCGCTGGGGGCGATCAGCCCCGGCGCCAGCTTCCTGCTGGTGGCGCGGCTGGCCGCGGGGCGCTCGCGCGCGGCCGGGCTCGCCGCGGCACTGGGCATGGGCGTGGGCTGCGCGCTGTTCGCGTTGGCGGCCTTGTTCGGCCTGCAGGCGTTGCTGGAGCGGGTGCCGGCGCTGCATCGCGCGGTGTCGGTCGCCGGTGCCGCCTATCTGCTGTGGCTGGCCTGGCGGGCGTGGCGGACGCCGGTGTCGCTGGCCGCCATCGCGCCGGAACAGCAGGTGCCGGCGGTGCGCTCGGCCTTCGTCATGGGCCTGTTGACCCAGCTCGGCAACCCGCAGACCGCGCTGGTGTTCGCCGTCCTGTTCGCCGCGCTGCTGCCGGCGCAGCGTGTGCCCGCCGAGTACGTGGCGCTGCCATCGCTGGCCTTCGCCATCGATGCGGCCTGGTTCGCGCTGGTGGCCGGGTTGCTGTCCGCACCGGCGCCGCGGCGCTGGTGGTTGCGCGCGCGGCGGCCGCTGGACCGGCTCAGTGCGGTGCTGATGAGTGGCCTGGGCCTGCGCCTGCTGTGGCGGGCGGTGTAGCCGCAAGCGCAGGCGTGTCGTGCTGCCCGGGTAGCGTGCGTGTTCGACGCCGGCGATGCGTGCCGCGGGATGCGGCTCCTTTCCGTGCGCCTCCCGCTACGCCGGATCCGCCGTCGGCGCCGCGCTGTCGAGGGCGCCGTGCACGGCCGCGATGGGGGCCGGCCCTGTGGCACTGTCCAGGCAGATCCGGTTCTTGCCGTCGCGCTTGGCCGCATACAGCGCACGGTCGGCACGCTTGAGCAGATCCGAGACGTCGCCGTCGGGATGCATGCGCGCGACCCCGGCGCTGAACGTGAAGGCCACGCCCTTGGCGCGGGTCTGGCGCACGCGTTCCAGCAGCCGCTGCAGCAGGGCATCGGTCTGCGCGTCGCTCATGCCGTCGAGCACGATGCCGAATTCCTCGCCGCCGAGCCGGCCGACCCGGCAGCCGTGCCCGAGCCGGGTCAGTTCGGCGGCCAGTGCGAGCAACACCGCATCGCCGACATCATGGCCATGGCGGTCGTTGACCTGCTTGAAATTGTCGATGTCCAGCATCGCGAACTGCAGCGTGCCGCGGCGACCGCGCTCGGCCGCCAGCGCATGCAGTTGCGCCATCAGGGCGCGCCGGTTGGCCAGCCCGGTCAGCGCATCGGTCTCGGAGATGCGCCGGTAGTCTTCCTTCAGGCGGTAGGTGATCAGCATGCTGCGCGCGAAGGTGCGGTTCATGGCCAGGCCGATCAGCGACACCGCGACGACCATCAGCCCCAGCAACATCGGGTCGCTGGCGGCCGCCGGTGGCAGCGCCCGACCGCTCAGCATGATCGTCCAGGTGTATGCCAGCGCCAGCAGGTAGTCGCGCGTGAACGGGAACAGCAGATTGATGCCCAGGCACAGGGTGACCGTGGTCGGCAGCCACCAGAATTCGCCGTGTGCGCCCATCTGCCGCAGCTCGATCTGATACGCCCACGACAGCAGCAGCACGTACAGCGCGCCGCTCAGGCGCCAGTGCCAGAAGCGGCGGACCAGCAGGGTGCAGGCGGCGGCGCCGAGCAGCGCGGCCAGCAGGATCAAATTGACCAGGCCCCATGGTCGCTGCAGATACGGATTGAACAGCAGCGTCGCGACCCAGATCGACAGGGTCAGCGCTTGGATGGCGGTGGTCGACCGGCCCAGCAGGTGGCGGATGTACTCCGGGTACGTCATGTGCTGCTCAACGGCGCGTCCCGGCCGGTTGGTGATGTGCGGACGCCGACGCGCACGCGCTGGATCGATGGCAGCTTATCGGCATGCCGGCGTGGCGGCTTGAGTGGTCGCAGTGCCTGCGGTTCAGGCTTTTGCTGCCGCACGCAGCGGCGGTGAGGCGCGGTGGATGTCTGCGCTGTCTGCGTCGGGCTGATGCGCGTGCACCACGAGCGAGTGCGCTGCGGGGCGGCGGCATGCGCCGCCCCGCGGGGGCTGTTGGTGCTGTGTGCTACAGCGACGTGGCGGCCGGCAGCGCGGGATCGCGCGCGAACGCCGCGGACGTGCTGGCCGACACCGGCGTGGCGCCGTCCAGGCGAAGGCTGCCGTTGCCCGCCTGCCGGGCGGCGGACAGCGCGCGGTCGGCGCGGGCGAGCAGGTCGGACAGTTCGCCGCCGGCCGGCAACGAGGCCATGCCGACGCTGCAGGTGAAGCTGGTGCCATCCACGCGCAGGCCGCGGATGCGCTGCTGCAGGCGCCGCACCAGTGCGCTCGCCTTGTCCTGCGACACGCCCTCGAACAGCAGGCCGAACTCCTCGCCGCCGAGGCGGCCGACGCGGCAACGCGGGTCCAGCCGCACCAGTTCCGTCGCCAGCGCCTGCAGCACCGCATCGCCGACGTGGTGACCGTGCTCGGCGCCGATCTGCTCGAAGTCGTCGATGTCCAGCATGGCCAACTGCACGGCGTGCTGGGTGCCGACCGCTGCCTGCAGGTCGGCCATCAGCGCGCGCCGGTTGGGGATGCCGGTCAGTGCGTCGGTCGCGGCCAGGCGCCGATAGCCTTCCTTCAGTGCGTGGTTGCTGCGCATGGTGGTGACGAAGATGCGGTTCAACGCGAACCCGACCATGGTCACCGCCGCCACCAGGATCTCCAGCAGCGGCAGGTCGGCGGAGGCCGGCACCAGGCTGTCGTGCCAGCCGAGCATGATCGCCCAGGTGCAGGCCAGCGCCAGCAGATAGTCGCGCGCGTGGCAGAACAGCACGCTGTAGCCCAGGCTCAGGGTCACCGCCACCGGCAGCATCCAGGCCAGGCCGGCGCCGCCCATGTGGTGCAACTGCAGCCGGAACGCGGCATCGAACGCGATCACCGACAGGAAGGCGCCCAGCCGCCATTGCCAGGACCGCCTGGCCATGCGCATGACCAGGCCGCTGCCGAGCATGGCGACGAACGCCAGCGCGTAGCGCGCGTCCAGTGGGTGGCTCAGGTAGGGGTTGCACAGCAGCAGCGCCAGCCACACGCACAGGGTCAGGCCCTGGATCGCCAGGATCGGCGTGTCGAGGGTGCGGCGGACATGAAGGTGGTAGTTCATCTGCTCTCCCAGAGCGCCGCGGCACTCCAGCGTCTGCGGCACGGCCGGTCGGTGGTCCAGCGCGGTCCGTCGGTCGCTGGGGCGTCGTCACCGGTTAGCGGCCGCTGCAGGCAGAGCTTTAATGGATGTGTCGCGGCGTGCGTGTCGTCCGCCTGGTCGTGGTCCGACACCCGCCTGGACGCGGCCGGGACTGCCGGTCACCCCGGTTCTGCCGCCACGCGCGGGCGGGCGCGCCCCGGCCGACCTGTTCAAGGCCGGCCGAGTGGCGTGCGCAGGCGCCGCGGCCGCGCGCGCTTACTCGAAGCGCACGCAGTGGCCGTAGCGTTCGGGCTGGATGTCGATGCCCGAGGCATCGGCCTGGTTGTTCTTGCGCCACAGATTGGGGCGGAACTCCGGGCCGGTGCAGTTGGCCGCGCTGTCCACGCCGATGGTGTAGGTGTAGGGGTTGCCGCGGAAGGTGTTGTTCTCGAAGGTGTTGTCCTGGCTCATGCTGTTGTCCCAGCACAGGATCTGCGGCGTGCGCTGGCGGATCGAGCAGGTCAGGTAGAGCCCGGCGCCCTTGTTGTCGATGAACTGGTTGCCCGCGAACAGGTTGCGCCGCGCGTCGGCCAGGTACACGCCCTGGCTGCCATTGCGCTCCAGGCGGTTGTCGCGGATCTCGCTGTCTTCCAGATGCTCGGTGGTGATGCCGGCGGCGACGTTGTCGTGGATCACGTTGTCGATCAGCTTGACCTTGGCGGTGCGGTTGAACGACACCCCGTCCCAGGTCGCGCCGGACACGTCGTTGTGCGCGATCAGCAGGTCGCGGCTGTCGAACTCGCTGAGCAGGCAGGCGCTGCGGCACTTGCTCACTCGCAGGTGGGTCAGCTGGATGTTCTGGCCGTTGCGCACCACCACCAGGCTGTTGCTCAGGTACGGGCGTTCGGGCATGAACTCCTTGTCGATGGTGCCGCCGACGATCTGCAACTGCTCCACGCGCACGTCGCGGATCGGCCGCATGGGGCGCTCGTTCTGGTAGTCGCCGATGACGATGGTGGGTTGCTGCACGTGGTCGCGCATGCGCAGCACGGTGCTGTCGCCCTGGCCGCGCAGGCGCAGGCCGTCGCGCTGGATCGAGATCAGCTTGCCGACCGGGAACTCGCCGGCGCTCAGGCACACGGTGGCGGGTTTGCCGTCGTTGGGGACGCGGTCGATCGCGGCCTGCAGATCGTCGCCGGGTTGGGCGCGCACGCTGCAGTCGGAGGCGGCCGCGGGCGCGTCGGCAGCCGGCGTGGCGCAGGCGGAAAACGACACGGCCGCGGCGAGCGGCAGCAACAGGGCGAGCAGGGGAGGGCGCTTCATCGGTAGGCAGACTCGGCAGTGGGGGAAGGGGGAAGGCAGGCCGGCGTATGCGGGCGGACGCCGGCGCGGAGCCGATCGCGGGTCATTGTGGTGCGGACGGGCTTAATGTCAGCGTGTACCGGGTCGGGCCGGGCAGGAACTTTGTGGCGCGGCCCTGCACCCAGTCGGCGTGGCCGGCGCCCCAGAACGGCGACAGCGGGTGGCCGCTCTGGCCGCCGGGCATGTGCACGATGCCCTCGGCCTCGTGGCCCGGTGCCACCACCATGCGCTCGGAGGCGCCGAACGCCGGGCGCTGCACCCGCGGCATGTCGTCGTCGCCGGGCAGCGGCGTGTCCGGCATGCACAGCCAGCCGCGCAGCGGCGCCGGCAGGCCCTGCGCCAGCGGATGGCAGATCGCCGCACGGTTCTCCTGGCCCCAGCGGCGTGTGTCCAGCGGGCCATCGGCCTGCAGGTGCGTGCGCACCTCGGCGGCGGCGTCTTCCAGCAGCGCCTGCCAGCTGCCGTAGCGGCGCGGCAGCAGGTGCAGCGGCTGTTGCTGCAGCAGCGGCCAGGCCACGCCTTCCAGTTGCGGCAGCGCCGGTGGCGCGGCATCGGCGTCCGATCCTGTAGGTGCCGGCGCGATCAGGCCGTCGCGGATCCGGGTCAGCACCGCCAGGCGCCAGGCGCGCACCAGGGTGTAGCTCACCGATCCGGTGCTGGCGCGGCCCTCCCAGTGCGCGGCCGCCTGCGACACGGCGTGCAGCGCCGGCGTGGCCGCGCCCGCGTCGCGTTGCTGCAGCAGCGCCCACCAGCGCTGCAGGAACAGGGCGCGGTCGTCGAGCTGGATCGCCAGCAACTGCGGTTCGTTCAGCCGCGGATGCAGGCGCAGGTCGTCGCGGATCTGCTGTGCGCGTGCGCCCAGCGCGTAGCCGCCGTCGCCGAGCGGTGCCAGTTCGGCGCCGCCGACCACGCGGGCATTGGCGGTCCACAGTTGCCCGTCGGCGGGATCGATGCGTTGCGGCGACTGGCTGGTGGACAGCGGCCATGGCACGCAGCGCGCCTCCGCCGGCACTGTCGCACGCACGTCGTGCATCACCGCATCGGCCGCGCAATGCGGGCCGCGCAGCGGCAGCGGGCCGAGCACGCGCCAGCCGATATGGCCGTCGCGGTCGGCCAGCACCAGGTTCTGCGCCGGCGTGGCGATGCGTTGCGCGCGGGCGAAGGCGTCGGGGAGGGACGTGGCGCGGGCGAAGTCGGCCAGCCCCAGATTCAGCGCACCCGGCAACTGCGCGGTCCAGCGCAACGCCAGCGCGCTGCCGTCGGGTTCGTGTTGCAGGATCGGGCCATAGGCGGTGTCTTCGACCTGCAGTTCGGTGTCGGGGGCGCCCGAGACCTTGATCCGTTCGCGATGCACGCTGACCGGCGTGCAGCCGGGCTGCGCCACCGCGGCGCACGGGGTGAGCCGGTACCAGTCGGCGGTATCGGCATAGCTGTTGGTGAACCCCCAGGCGACGTGACCGTTGCTGCCGACAATCACCGCCGGCAGGCCGGGCAGCGAGAATCCGGACACGTCCACGCGGCCGCCCGGCGCCTGCGCATCGGCATAGCGCAGGCGCACGCGGAACCACAGGCTGGGCGCGCGCAGGCCCAGATGCATGTCGTTGGCGACGATGGCGCGGCCGTCGGCGGTGCGGCTGCCGGCGATCGCCCAGTTGTTGCTGCCGGGCGCGCTGGTGGCGACCGCCTCGGTCGCGGCGGGGGCGGGCGCGCCCGCCAGGCGGCGCAGATCGACCTGATCGGCGGAGGGCAGCTCCGCGTCGCCGCGCACGCTGCCGTCCAGTGTCGCGTCCCAACTGCTGCCCTCGTGACGCAGCAGGGCGTACAGCGGCGCCGGCAAGCGCTGCTGCAGGCGATACAGGGCCAGCTTGCGCTCGAGTTGCTTGCCCTGCAGGTCGAAGTACATCGCCTGGCCGGCCAGCGCCGAATCCACAGGCTGCCAGTCGCGCGGCGCGGCGAACAGCATCAGGTAAGGCCACGGCCGTATCCGCAACGCGTGCAGGCCCTGGTTGACGCCGGCGCTGTAGGCCTGCAAGGCCGCCGCGTGCTGGCCGGCGAACGCGGCCAGTTGCGCGCTGCTGCGCGCGCGCAGGCGATGCGCCCGCCGTGCCTTGTCCACGTCCAGCGCGTGCGGACCGACCAGCTCGGACAGTTCGCCGGCGGCCGCGCGGCGCAGCAGATCCATCTCGAAGAAGCGTTCCTGCGCGTGCACGTAGCCGAGCGCGCGCATCGCATCGGCCTCGTCGGCGGCATCGATGGTGACCACGCCCAGCGCGTCGCGCTGGATGCTTGCCGGTGCGCGCAGGCCTTGTAGCGGGGCCTTGCCGTCGAGCGTGGCCAGGCTGCCGCGCAGCAGCAGCCAGATGCCCAGCGCCACGGCCGCCGTCAGCAGCAGCGACCCCAGCAGCAGGCGTTTCCATCGACCGCGCATCGTCTCTCTCCGGTGGGCAAGTCTCCGATTCTAGACACGACTGCGTGTCGTTCCCGCGTAGGCGCGGCACGCTGTGCGCGGGGTCACGCATCGTGGGTGGTGCGACTCGGGATGTGAATGATTCCGATTGGAACGCGGCGCGGCGGCATCGGGCACTATTGCGCCCTCAGTCGACCCCACGGAGCCCGCCCCATGAAGGGACACCCCGACGTTGTGCAATGCCTCAAGGAGCTGCTGCGCGGCGAACTGGCCGCGCGCGACCAGTATTTCATCCACTCGCGGCGTTACGAGGACCAGGGCCTGCTGGCGCTGTACGAACGCATCAACCACGAGATGGAAGAGGAGACCGAGCACGCCGATGCGCTGCTGCGGCGCATCCTGTTCCTGGAGGGCGACCCGGACATGCGCCCGCATGCCTTCGAACCCGGGCGCACGGTCGAGGAGATGCTGGAGAAGGATCTGAAGGTCGAGTACGAAGTGCGCGCCAATCTGGCCGCGGGCATGAAACTGTGCGAGCAGCACGGCGACTACGTCAGCCGCGACGTGCTGCTGGCGCAGCTGCGCGACACCGAGGAAGACCATGCATGGTGGCTGGAACAGCAGCTCGGCCTGATCAAGCGCATCGGCATGGCGCTGTACCAGACCTCGAAGATCGACGGGCACGTGTCCGGCAAGGACGCCTGATCCGTCCGTGCGCCTCCCACTTGCGGGAGGCGCCGATGCACTGAGCGGGACCCATCCCCGCCATCGCGGCCGTGCCATCGCCGGCCGCTTCTGACCCGCCGATCGTGCCGGTCGCCACAACTCTCGCTGGCCCGCACCGGCGCTGCCGACCTTCGCGGGCGATAGTGCGCATCGCGGTGTCGCGGTGGTTGCTGCTGCAGCAAGGCCGCAGCGACTGCCGACACGCCTTCTGCCCTTCTCGTTTCCTGACGCCGCCGATCGGGTTCGGCCGCGCGCGGCCGCGTCGCTGGATGGCGTGGCTGGCGCATTCGCTCGGTTCGCAGTGCGACGCCATGGCGATCGGGCGAGCCGATCTGTCGTCGCCGTCCTCGCCGATGGCTGTTGCAGCGCCGCAAAAATCGGCCGTCGCACGCATGTCGCTGCACACGCGAACCCTTGAAATCCAGGCGTTTGCGCGCCTCGCCACGTCCGCGGCAAAGGCCCTGCGGACAATGCTTGCAAAACGGTAGTGATCGCTATACGGTAGTTTTCACTACTTAATTGCGCGATGGCGAGGGGGCGTTCGATGCAGGCGAGTCCGGGAATCAGGCGGTACGGCGCGGTCGGTGTGGTGGTGGCGGGATGGCTGCTGGCGACCGCGCCGGCGTGTGCGGCGCCGGCCGCGGCGCAGGGGTTGTGGCTGACCGCGGCTAAGGACGCGGTGGTGGAGTTCGCGCCCTGCGCGGATGCGGCCACGGCCTTGTGCGGACGCATCGTCTGGGACAAGGACGCCGGCACCGCCACCGATACCTGCGGCGTGCAGATCGCGCGTCTGGGGCGCGAGGACGGCGATACCTGGCGCGACGGCTGGGCGTTCGATCCGCGCAGCGGCAAGCGCTACAAGGCCACGCTGCGCGCCAGCGGCAAATCGCTGGACCTGCGCGCCTTCGTCGGGGTGGAAGTGCTCGGCGAGACCGAACGCTTCACCCGCGTGCAGACGCTGCCCAGCACGCCGGTCTGCGCGACGTGATTCACCCGCCGCGCGCGCAACGCGCCGGCGTCATCGATGTGCGGGGCCAGCGACGGCCGCCGCGCGTCCCACCTTCCTCAGCGAACAGGGGAGATTGAGATGACCGCAGTCCGCTTCATGGCGACCCTCGCGGGCGCACTGGCCCTGCACGGCGCCTGCTGTGCCCAGGCTCAGGCCCAGCAGGCCGACGCCGATGGCATGGTCAATTACGAGTTCCAGAACCAGATCAAGCTGATGAGCGAGCAGCGTACGCGCGGCGTGTCCGACTCGCTGATGCGCCCATCGCTGAAGTGGACCACCCAGTTCGTGCACGCCAGTGGTTTCGTCGCGCTGCTGGAGGTGATCAAGGTCAGCAAGAAACAGTTCCTCGACGGCGACGGCCTGGGCATCACCGCCGCGGCCGGCTACCGCTTCGGCAATCCCGATGCCTGGCATGCGGGCGTCGGCCTGGCCACCGAGCGCTTCCCCGGCGCCAGCTTCCTGGCCCCGCACCGGATCGACCTGGAGACCGGAACGCCCGAGGACATCCGCCGCACCGACTACGACAGCAATTTCGGCGTGCTCGAACTCGGCTACGGCGCGGTCGAGGGCCGCCTGCTGTACGTGTTCTCCAAGACCTACCGCGGTGCCGATACCGGCGGCGTGTGCGCGCAGATCCTGCAGTTCGCGGCCGACCCGACGACGGCGCTGCGCTGCTTCGCCCGTGGCGAGCACGACTCGCGTGGCACCTTGCTGGGCGATCTCAACTACCAGACGCCGCTGCTGCCGTCGGTATTGCCGTCGACCACGCTGCGCCTGCACGCCGGCTACCAGAAGCTGCGCAACTTCAGCGAGGGCAGCTTCGCCGACTACCAGATCGGCGTCACCCACAAGCGCTGGGGCCTGGACTGGAACCTGGACTGGGTCAGCACACGGGTCAACGCGCACGAGCTGTATTGGGTGCAGGACGGCGCGCGCATCCGCAAGACCGACGGCGACACCCTGGTGGCCTCGATCGGCTACACGTTCTGACCGATGCGCAGCGAACTGCTCGATGCCGACCGGGGCGGCGACCAGCCACTGGTGCTGGCGGTGGACCTGGGAACCTCCGGCTGCAAGTGCGCGCTGGTCACCTTGGAGGGCCAGGTGATCGCCTGGGCCTTCGAACCGGTGCCGCTGCACGTGCATGGCGTCTGCGCCGAGCAGGATCCGCGCGACTGGTGGAACGCGTTGCTGGTCACCGCGGCGGCGGTGCTGCAAGGCGGCGAGGCGTTGCGCCAGCGGGTGACCGCGGTGTGCTGCTCGACCCAGGGCGAGTGCACCGTGTGCGTGGACCGCGACGGCCGCGCGCTGGGCAATGCCATGCTGTGGCTGGACATGCGCGGGCAGGCCGCGATCGCGCGGCGCCTGCGCGGTCGTTGGCTCAACGTGCGCGGCTATGCGCCGCTGAAGCTGCTGCGCTGGTTGCGCCTGAGCGGCGGCGCGCCGGCCGGCAGCGGCAAGGATTGCGCCGGCCATATCGCCTACCTGCGCGACCACGAACCGCAGCGTTACCAGCGCACGCACAAGTTTCTCAACGCGCTGGACTATCTCAACCTGCGCCTGACCGGGCGCTTCTGCGCCACCGCCGATTCGGTGCTCACCACCTGGGTCACCGACAACCGCGACCCGATGCGCATCCGCTACGACGACGGCTTGCTGCGGCTGCTCGGCATCGAACGCGACAAGCTGCCGGAGCTGGTGGCCTCCACCGAGGTGCTGGGACCGCTGCTGCCGGGCGTGGCCGCGCAACTGGGCCTGTCGCCGCAGACCCGGGTGATCGCCGGCGCCATCGACAACTCGGCGGTGGCGGTGGCCGCGGCGGTCGAGGACTACGCCGCGCATCTGTATCTGGGCACCTCGTCGTGGCTGGGCGCGCACGTGCCGCGGATGAAGACCGACGTGTTCAGCAACATCGCTGCGGTGCCGTGCGCGGTCAGCGGGCGCTACCTGGCCACCGCGCTGCAGTCCACCGCCGGCGCCAACCTGTCGTTCCTGCGCGACCGCATCCTGTTCCATCCCGACGAACTGCTGCGCGACGAGGAACGCCCGGACGTGTACGAGGTGCTCAACGTCATCGCCGCGCGCGTGCCGCCCGGGGCCAACGGCCTGGTGTACATGCCGTGGCTGTTCGGCGAGCGCACCCCGGTGGAGGATCACAGCCTGCGCGCCGGGCTGGTCAACCTGTCGCTGATGCACACCCGCGAGGACATCATCCGTGCCTTCATGGAAGGCGTGGCGCTGAACACGCGTTGGATGATGGAGCCGTTCGCGCGCCTGCTCGGCCGCGATCCCGGCGTGATCGCCGCGGTCGGCGGCGGCGCGCAGTCGGACCTGTGGTGCCAGATCATCGCCGACGTCAGCGGCCAGCCGATCCGGCAACTGCACAACCCGATCCAGGCCAATGCGATCGGCGCCACCTTCATCGCCGGCGTCGGCCTGGGCCGGCTGCGCTTCGCCGACCTGCCGGCGCTGCAACGCGCGCGCCGGGTGTACGAGCCGTCGCCGCTCACCCGCGCGCTGTACGACGACCGCTATGCGATGTTCCGCGAATTGCAGCGCACGCTGGCGCCGATCTACCGGCGCATGAATCCCGTTCCCGAATGCGTGCCGGAGGTTCCCCAGCATGTTTGCCCATGAACAACGCATGCGTGTGGTCGCGCTGTGCGTGGAGCTGTCGCGGCGCGGCTACCTGGCCGGCACCGGCGGCAACGTCGCGCTGCGCCTGGACGCCGAACGCTTCGCGGTGACGCCGTCGGCCATCGATTACCTGGCGATGCGCGCCGAGGACATCTGCGTGGTGCGCCTGGCCGACCTGCGGCAACTGGACGGCGCCGCCACGCCGTCGGTGGAGACCGGCCTGCATGCGCAGGTGCTGTGCCGCCGGCCCGACGTGGCCTGCAGCATCCACACCCACCAGCCGGTGGCCAGCGCCTGCGCGCTGCTCGGCGCGGCGCTGCCGGTCGAGGATCCGGCGTTGCAGGCAACGATCGGTGCCCGCGTGCCGATGGTCGGCTACTTCCCGTCCGGCACCGGGCTGCTGGCCTGGCTGCTGGCGCGGCAACTGCGCCCGTCGAGCAACGCCTACCTGATGCGCAACCACGGCGTGCTGTGCTGCGGCCGCAGTCTGGAACAGGCGGTGGCGGCGGTGGATGCACTGGAGCAGCTGGCGCGCGATCACCTGGCGCGCCGCATCGAACGCCGCGCGCTGCACGACGCCGGCCTGGCCGCGCCGTTGCGTGCCGTCCTCACCGCCCTGGAGGCCTGACCCCATGCACGCCCTTTCCGTTTCCGCTCCCCCGAACCCGGCACCGACCATGAGCCAGACCCCCGCCATTTCGCAATGGCCCGATGTGGACCAGTTGTACGCACGCTTCCATGCACTGGTGAACCAGCCGATGCGGCCGATCGGCGCCGCCGGCATGGCCAAGGTGATGCGCTATTTCGACGCGCGTTGCCAGGGTTCCAAGCGCCTGGGCGAGGCGGCCAAGCAGGTGATCCCAGGCGGCGTGCAGCACAACCTGGCGTTCAACCATCCGTTCCCGCTGGCCATGCACAGCGCCGAGGGCGCGTACCTGACCGACGTGGACGGCAACCGCTACATCGACTTCCTGCAGGCCGGTGGCCCGACCCTGCTCGGATCCAATCCGCCGGAACTGCGCGAGCACGTGCAGGCGGTACTGGACCAGTGCGGCCCGGTGACCGGCCTGCTGCACGAGTACGAGGTCAAGCTGGCCGAACTGGTCTGCGCCAGCATGCCGGCGGTGGAGATGTTGCGCCTGCTCGGCTCCGGCACCGAGGCGGTGATGGGCGCGGTGCGCCTGGCCCGCACCCACACGCGCAAGAAATGGATCATCAAGATCGGCGGCGCCTATCACGGCTGGAGCGACCAGCTGGTGTACGGCATGCGCCTGCCGGGCACCGGGCGCATGGAGGCGATCGGCATCCCGCGCGGCGCCACCGCCCATACCCAGGAATGCCATCCCAACGATCTGGAGGCATTGCGGCGCAAGCTGCAGTTCAATCGCCTGCGCGGCGGCACCGCGGCGGTGCTGCTGGAACCGCTGGGGCCGGAGAGCGGCACGCGGCCGGTGCATCACGACTACAACCGGCAGGTGCGCAAGTTGTGCGACGAGTTCGGCGCGCTGCTGATCTTCGACGAAGTGGTCACCGGCTTCCGGCTCGGGCCGGGCGGTGCGCAAGGCTACTTCGGGGTCCTGCCGGACATCACCGTGCTCGGCAAGTGCCTGGCCGGCGGCTATCCGATGGCCGGCGCGATCGGCGGTCGCCGCGAGGTGATGATGAGCCTGGTCGGCGGCATCGGCACCACCGCGCGGCGCGCCTTCGTCGGCGGCACGCTGTCGGCCAATCCGCTGTCCTGCGTGGCCGGTTACCACGCCTTGCTGGAAGCGCAGCGCAGCGACGCCGCCGGCCAGGCCGGCCGCGCCGGCGATCGCCTGCGGCAGGGCCTGGAGGCGATCATCCGCCGTCTCGGCCTGCCCTACGTGGTCTACAACATGGGCTCGATCGTGCACCTGCAGACCTCCGGCGTGCTGCTGCTGGACACCGGCAACCTGTACAAGCTGTGGCGCGTGCGCAACGAAGCCAAGGAGCGCAAGCACATGATGGAAGAGATGGGCGCGGCGTATTCGGCGCACGGGCTGATCACCCTGGCCGGCAGCCGCATCTACACCAGCCGCGCCGATACCGATGCGGTGGTCGACGAGGCGCTGAACCGCTTCGACGACGTGTTCAAGCTGGTGTAGCGCATGCCCACCGTCCCGCAGATCGAAGCGCTCTGGCTGCACACCCGCGAGCGGCTCGTGGCCAAGCGCCTGCTCGGCGACGACGCGGCAGCGCTGGCGCTGCGCTGTCCGGGCAGCACGGCGATGTGCTGTGGCGCGCTCGAGGCGGAGCGGCCGCAGTGGCTGGACTGGCGCGACCCGGCGCTGCCGGCATGGGCGCAGGTGCACGCGCAGGTGTACGCGCGGCGTCCGGATGTCGGTGCCAGCGCCTGGTCGGCCGGCGCGTTCGGCCACCTTCTGGCCAATGTCGGCGGCGTGCTGCCGCAGGTGTTCGACGAACAGGCCCGGCACATCGGGCCGATGCCAGCGCCATTTCCTGCGCTCGACGCGTTGGCGACGGCCGCGCCGGGCAGCGGCAGCGTCTTGTTGTTTGGCGGACGCCCGCTGTGCCTCGGCATCACCGCGCAGCGGCTGGCGCTGAACGTGGAATTGTTCGAAAAATGCGCCAAGGCCTACATCCTCGCCGCGGCCACCGGCGGCCGGGTGCGGGAGCTGCCCTGGTGGGTCCGGCGCATCGCCAATGGACGCCTGCGCAAGGACCAGATGCGTGCCGCCGCGGCCTTCGCCGCGGGCGAATTGCCGGCCGAAAGCAAAGGCTACTGAGGGTCCATCGCGATGACCGCCACGCCGTCCCCGTCTTCCGTCGCATCAACCGCCGTCCACGCGACACGTCCGCTCGCCGCGGCCTTGTCGATCGGCGCCATCGCGCTGCTGATCCTCGGCGTGCAGCCGATCGTGCTCGGCGCACTGGTCGAGCAGCACCTGATCACGCTGCCGGGTGTCGGCGTGGTGGCGATGGGCGAGATCATCGCGTTGGGGATCGGCGTGGCGCTGGGCGATGCGCTGCTGCCGGTGTCCTGGCAGCGTGCCACGGCGGTCGTGGCGGCGTTGCTGGCCGCGGCGCTGAACCTGGCCACGGTGCAGGCGCAGGGCGATGCGGCGTTCGTCGCGCTGCGTGCCGTCGCCGGCCTGGCCGAGGGTCTATTGGTCTGGGTGGCCACGGTCAGCATCGTGCGCGCGGCCACCCCGGACCGGGTCACCGCGGTGTTCATGGTGCTGCAGGCGCTGGCGCAGATCGCGCTGGCGGCGGCGCTGGCGCTGTGGGTGTTGCCGGCGGCCGGCTGGAAGGGCGGTTTCGTCGCCATGGCCACGATCTGCCTGCTGGTGCTGCCGCTGGCGGCGGCACTGCCGGTGCCGGCAAGCCTGGCTCCCGCCGCCGATGCGCAGTGCGCGGCGACCGCCACCGCCAGGCTGCGCTGGTCGCCGGCGACGTTGGCGCCATTGCTGGTGGCGTTCCTGCAGATGTCGGCGATCGGCGCGCTGTGGGCCTACCTGGAGCCGCTGGCGTTGCGCGCGGGGCTGGACGCGCATGCGGCGCAACTGCAGACCTCGTGGGTGCTGGGCATGCAGATCGTGGGTGGCCTGGCGGCGATCTACTGGGTGCGCCGGCTCTCGGTGACGGCGACCCTGACCCTGGGCAGCGTGGCGCTGTGCCTGGTGGCCGCGGCGATGTATCGGGTTCCGGGCAATGCGGCGCTGGGCTTCGCCGCGGTGTGCGTGGCGTTCGGCTTCGCCTGGATGTTCCTGATGCCGTTCCATGTCGGCCTGGCGCTGCGCGCCGATGCGCAGGGGCGGGTGGCGGTGCTGGTGCCGGCCGCGCAGTTGATCGGGTCGGCCTGCGGGCCGTTGCTGGCGTCGCTGCTGCTGCATGCCGACGATCCGGCGCCGGTGCCGCTGGTCGGTCTGGGCTTTGCGCTGACCGCGGCGCTGCTGGCGCTGTGGATCGGCCGGCGGCAGCGCCGTCCGGCCGTCGTGGAGGCGGGCTCGCATGCGGGCTGATGGTGGTGGCCGTGCGAGCGTGCTGGCCGCTGCGATGACGCGCTTCCGTCGGCCGCGCATGGCGCAGGGCAGGGGACTGCCAGGCACCGGGCATCGGCCGATGTCCGCCAAGCAGGAGCGCGGCGATGGCGCCTGAGCCCGTGCTGGACACCCCATCGGAGACGGTCGCGGCGCTGTTCGCCGCGCAGCAGGCCACCGCGCTGGCCTGGCGCGGCTCCTCGGCGAACACGCGGCGCGCGCATCTGCGTGCGCTGCGCGATGCCTTGCTGGCGCGACGGAAGAAGCTGATCGCCGCCTTCGCCGCCGATTTCGCCAAGCCCGCACTGGAAGTGGAATTGACCGAGCTGCTGCCGGTGGTCGACGAGATCGCCACCGCCATCGCGCAGCTGCCGCGCTGGATGCGTCCGCGCAAGGTCTCGCCCACCTTGCTTGCCCTGGGTACGCGCGCGCGCATCGCGTTCCAGCCCAAGGGCCGCTGCCTGATCATCGGGCCCTGGAACTACCCGGTGGCCACCGTGCTGGGGCCGTTGGTGTCGGCACTGGCCGCCGGCAACACGGCGCTGATCAAGCCCTCCGAATTCACCCCGCAGGTCAACGCGGTGCTGCAGGCGGTGCTGGAGGAGGCATTCGCGCCGGAAGAGGTGGCCCTGGTGCAGGGCGGTGCGGCGACCGCGCAGGCCTTGCTGGCCTGTCCGTTCGACCATGTGTTCTTCACCGGCTCGGCGGCGGTGGGCCGACAGGTGATGGCCGCGGCGGCGCGGCAGCTGACGCCGGTGACGCTGGAACTGGGGGGCAAGTCGCCGGTGATCGTCGACCGCAGCGCCGACCTGCGTCTTGCCGCCGAGGTGATCGTCTGGGCCAAGCTGGTCAATGCCGGACAGACCTGCATCGCGCCGGATACCTTGTTCGTGCATCGTGACGTCAGCGCGCGCCTGCTCGCGCACTGCCGCGCCCTGCTGGCGCAGCGCTACGGTGCCGACGCGCAGGCGGTCGCCGCCAGCCCGCACCTAGCGCGCATGATCCACCCGGCGCATGCCGCGCGGGTGGCCGCGCTGATCGACGAAGCACGCGCCGGCGGCGCGCAGTTGCTGGCCGGTGGCGAGCACGACGCGGAGAGCTGCTACGTGGCGCCGACGCTGCTGGCGCAGGTGCCGGCGCAGGCGCGGATCGCGCAGGAAGAGATCTTCGGTCCGGTACTGCCGGTGGTCGAGTTCGCGCGCCTCGACGAGGTGCTCGACCGGCTCGACGCCGCGCCCAAGCCGCTGGCGCTGTACCTGTGGAGCCAAGACCGTGCCGGCGTCGCCCAGGTGCTGGCGCGCACCAGTTCCGGCAGCGCGGTGGTCAACCACTGCCTGCAGCAGTTCGTGCACAGCGGTTTGCCGTTCGGCGGGGTGGGCGCCTCGGGATTCGGCAGCGCGCACGGCGTGCACGGCTTCCGCACCTTCTCGCACGAACGCGCGCTGCTGCGCGGCGGCCGACTGCCGATCGTCAAGGCGTTCTTTCCTCCGTACACCACGTTGCAGCGGCGCTTGGCGGCCGGCCTCAGCGGTTGGCTGGCACGGCGCTGAGCGACGTTGCCGGTGTGCCAGCGGCGGGCGCGGTAAGATGCGATGTCGGCGCGTGCCGCGACGTCGCGGCGCAGCCCGCGCACCCATTGCCGCGGCGATGCGTGCCGTCAGGCTGGCGACGTGCCGCCACCGCGGCGCCTGCTGCTTTACCACCATCGAGATCCCATGCCCGCCGACACGCCGCGTCCCTCCGCACCGCACCGCCCGCGCCTGACCGGGAACAAGGTGCCGGCCCAGCATCGCGCCACCGAGACCTACGAACAGATCCTCTCGGTCACCGCGCAACTGCTCGGCGACGTCGGCGTGGAGCGGCTGTCCACCAACCTGGTGTGCGCGCGTGCCGGGCTGACGCCGCCGGCGCTGTACCGCTATTTCCCCAACAAGTACGCGCTGCTGTCGGAACTGGGCCGGCGGCTGATGGAGCGGCAGAACCAGCTCATCCCCAAGTGGATCACCCTGCAGGCGATGAGCGGCACGCGCGAGGAGTTGCAGCGTGCGCTGGCCGGACTGGTGCTGGATACCTACCGCGTCACCAAGGCGACCGAGGGCGGTGTCTGGGTGCTGCGCGCATTGCGCGCGGTGCCGGCGCTGCAGCAGGTGCGCCTGGAGTCGCATGCGCAGGTGACCAAGGGCCAGGTGCGCTTCCTCAGCGAGGCCTTCCCCGACGCCGACCCGCGCCAGTTGCGCCTGGTCAGCCGCATCGTGGTCGACCTGATCTATGCCACGGTGGAACTGTTGTTCGACACCCGTCTGAGCGCGCGCGCGGTGGCCGATACGGTGGCGGCGATGATCGCCAGCCATATCGAGCAGTTGCGCGATGCGGCCTAGCGAGAATATCCCCGCACTCGAGAACGGGCGCGCAGACCATTGTGCTTCTTATCGCCGGAGCGGCCGGCGCTAGCCGCGACACGCTGAGGTGTCGCGGCTGAAGGCGCTCCTACGATAGGAGTGGATCCACTTCGGTATCCCCGTAAGTTCCGATCCCGCGGATGTCTCACCAGGAAGCGACGACGCTGCCCTTCTTGACCACTTCCACCTTGTCGCTCGTACTGTTGTAGCGCAGATACACGCTGCCGTACTTCTCGAGGATGATGCGCTGATTGGCATTCATTCTCAGGCTGTTGTCGCCAAGGTCGATGCCCATGTTGTAGTTGGACTGGTCGAAGTTGATGCCGATGTTGCCGAGCGCGCCGCTGTCGAAATGGATGCCGTTCTGCCAGCCACGCGTGCCCGGCTGGATCTGGATGGCATGCGTGCCGGCGGTGCTGGAACCCGGGGTGTTGAGCAGATTGAGGCCGATCGTCGACCCGCCGTTGGTGTAGGAGGTCAATTCGCCGTTGAACAGGATGCTGGTGCCGTGCGTTGCGACGTTTTGCCCCGCGATACCGTCGTAGCCGTGGAACAGTTCGCTGTGGAAACCCGCCAGCCACGGCGACCCGGTGCTGCGCTGGAACGCGCGGACGGTGGCGCCCACGCTCTGCGAACTGTCCTGGGTCGCGTTGGGATGTTTGGTCGCATTGAGCTGGATGTACAGCGGCCAACTGAAGGAGTTCTGCTGGTCGGACTCGGAGATCAGCGACAGGATCTCGTTGGTGTAGCCGGGGCCGACATTGGACGCATCGCGCCGGCCCCAGCGCACGGAGGTGTCCAGCGCCGGCGCGGACACCGGCGTGCTGGAGAACTCCATGAACTGGCTCAGTTGTTCCCCGACGCTGGTGATGGCGCCGGCGCTGGCGACCACCAGGGCGGCGACGCCGAACAGCAGCACCCGGTTGACCGTCACGGCACGGCGCAGGCGTTGGTCCTTGGCCTGGAGTTGTTGCTCCAGCCGCTCCACCCTGGCAATCAAGGAAGCGTCATTGCCGGCATTGCTCACGTTCTCGTTCATCGTTGCGTTCCTTCGTTGAGAGGACTGACAAGCCGGGGCTGGACGGATGTCCAGTGAGGCGCGCTTACTCCACCGCCAGATCGTCGACCTTCTGCCACCCGCGCGGCAGCAGCCCGCCGCGGCTGGCGCGGGCGCCGAGGTAGGCGTCCAGGTCCTTGAACGACAGCGACATGGTGCGTTGGCCGCTCTTCACCAGCAGCGTGTTGCCCGGCGCCACCGCGGCGATCGCCACCACCCGCTCGGTGCTGAGCTTGGCCTTGGGGATGTCGATGATCTTGTTGCCCTTGCCCTTGTCCAGCTCGGGCAGGTCGGCGACCGGGAACGCCAGCAGGTGGCCGGCGCTGGTGACCGCGACGATGCGGTCGCTGCCGGCGCCGCTCACCGGCGCGGGCGGCAGCACCTTGGCGTTCGGGGTCAGGTTGAGCATGGCCTTGCCGGCCTTGTTGCGGCTGGTCAGGTTCTCGAAGCGGGTGACGAAGCCGTAGCCGTGCGAGGACGCCAACACCAGGCGGCTGTCGTTCTCGCCGCTGGCGATGGCCTGGAACGACGCACCGGCCGCGGGCGAGAAGCGTCCGGTCAGCGGCTCGCCGTTGCCGCGCGCCGAGGGTAGGGTATGCACCAGGGTCGAATAGGCACGGCCTTCCGAATCCAGGAACGCCACCTGCTGCGTGCTGCGCCCGCGCACCGCCGCCAGCAGGCCGTCGCCGTCGCGGTAGGACAGCGCCGCCGGGTCCACGTCGTGGCCCTTGGCCGCACGGATCCAGCCCTTCTCCGACATCACCACGGTCATCGGCTCGCTCGGCACCAGCTCGGTCTCGTCGATGGCCTGGGCCGCGCCGCGCTGCACCAGCGGCGAACGCCGCGCATCGCCGAACTTCTTGGCGTCGGCCGTCAGCTCGTCCTTGATCAGCTTCTTCAGCTTGGTCTTGCTGGCCAGCAGCGCCTGCAGCTGCTCGCGTTCCTTGGCCAGCGCGTCCTGCTCGCCGCGGATCTTCATCTCTTCCAGCCGCGCGAGCTGGCGCAGGCGCGTCTCCAGGATGTAGTCGGCCTGTTCCTCGCTGAGTCCGAAGCGCGCGATCAGCGCCGGCTTCGGCTCGTCCTCGGTGCGGATGATGCGGATCACCTCATCCAGGTTGAGGAACGCGGTCAGCAGGCCTTCCAACAGGTGCAGACGGCGCTCGACCTTCTCCAACCGATGGTTGAGGCGGCGCACCACGGTGTCGCTGCGGAAGCGCAGCCACTCCTCCAGCAGGGTCTTGAGGTTCTTGACCTGCGGGCGGCCGTCCAGGCCGATCACGTTGAGGTTGACCCGGTAGCTGCGCTCCAGGTCGGTGGTGGCGAACAGGTGGCCCATCAACTGCTCGGCGTCGACCCGGTTGGAACGCGGCACCAGCACCACCCGCACCGGGTTGGCGTGGTCGGACTCGTCGCGGATGTCTTCCAGCCAGGGCAGCTTCTTGGCGCGCATCTGCTGCGCGATCTGCTCGATCACCTTGGACGGCGACACCTGGTACGGCAGCGCCGTGACCACGATGTTGGCGTTTTCCTTCTGGTAGGTGGCGCGGGCGCGCACGCTGCCATGGCCGGTCTCGTAGATCGCGCGCAGGTCGGCGGCCGGGGTGATGATCTCGGCGGTGGTCGGGTAGTCCGGGCCGCGCACGTGCTCGCACAGGTCGGCGACGCTCGCGTCGGGGTCGTCGAGCAGGCGGATCAGCGCGCTGACGATCTCGTTGAGGTTGTGCGGCGGCACGTCGGTGGCCATGCCCACGGCGATGCCGGTGGTGCCGTTGAGCAGCAGGTGCGGCAGCCGCGCCGGCATCCAGGTCGGCTCGTCCAGGGTGCCGTCGAAGTTCGGCGACCAGTCCACCGTGCCCTGGCCCAGTTCGCCCAGCAGCACTTCGGCGATCGGGGTCAGCTTGGACTCGGTGTAGCGCATCGCCGCGAACGACTTCGGGTCGTCGGTGGAGCCGAAGTTGCCCTGGCCTTCGATCAGCGGGTAGCGGTAGGAGAACGGCTGCGCCATCAGCACCAGCGCTTCGTAGCAGGCGCTGTCGCCGTGCGGGTGGTATTTGCCGATCACGTCGCCGACGGTGCGCGCGGACTTCTTCGGCTTGGCCGTCGCGTTCAGGCCCAGCTCGCTCATCGCATAGATGATGCGCCGCTGCACCGGCTTGAGCCCGTCGCCGAGGAAGGGCAGGGCGCGGTCCAGCACCACGTACATGGAGTAGTCGAGGTAGGCGCGTTCGGCGTATTCGCGCAGCGGCAGCTGTTCGAAGCCATGGAAGGCGGGGCGGGCGAGATCGGTCATGCGCAGGAAATACCTATAGGGGAACGCGGCGCCAGGCGCCGCAGGTCAGCCGGTCGATTATCCGGATGCGGCCGGCGATGCCAAGCTGCGCGTGCCGCCGGCGCTGGCCAGGTAACGGGCCGGAGGATGGCCGAAGCGGCCGCGAAAGGCGGTGACGAAGGCGCTGGGGCTGCTGTAGCCCAGCCGGAAGGCGGTGTCGGCGACGCTGGCGCCGTCGCTGAGCCGGCGCAGCGCCTCGGCCAGCCGCGCCTGCTGGCGCCAGCCGGCAAAGCCGAAGCCGGTCTCGTCGCGGAAGTGGCGGCTCAGGCTGCGCGCCGACAGCCCGGCCCAGTGCGCCCATTGCGCCAGCGAGCGGTCGTCGGCGGGGGTTTCCAGCAACTGGGTGGCGATGCGCAGCAGCCGGCGATCGCGCGGCATCGGCAGGTGCAGATGCTCGACCGGGGCGTTGCGCACCTCGTCCAGCAGCACCGCGCACAGGCGCTGCTGCTCGGCCGCCAGCACCGGTGGCACCCCCCACTGGCTCATCCGCCGCAGCACCTCCCGGAACAGGCCGTTCATGCCGATCACGCAGGTCCGCGGCGGCAGGTCGGCGCAGACGTCGGGGCGGATCAGCACCAGGTAGCTGCGCACCCGCCCGGACACCTGCACCGTGTGCAGCTCCTGCGGCGGCATCCAGCCGGCACAGCCCGGCGGTAGCGACCACTGGCCGTGCGCGGTGCGGGTGCTCAGCACGCCGTCCTCCACATAGATCAATTGCCCGCGCACGTGGCGGTGCCAGTCCACCTCGCGCCGCAGCGACACCGGCGAATGCGCGATGAAGGCCAGCGCGGGCGGGCCATCGGCGCGCTCGAACCACTCCATGGCGCGCGGGTCCAGCGCGCTGTCGGAGCCGACGGTGGCCGGAGCGTCGGCCGGCTGGGTTGGCGCGATTTCGATATCCATTGTCCAGATTGTAATACCGAGCCATGGCCGCGCGCCGCTACAGTGCGCTCGCCGTCAGTGTTCCTCCGCTGCAACGCAGCATCTAGTTTCCTTGGGGATATTTTCTTGACATATATTTCTAAATGAAAATAATAGGCGCCCATGAACTGCGCTCCCTCCTTTCCTGGCCAGCCCTCGTTCGGCCTGTTGCTGCGCCAGGTGCGTGACGGCCTGATGCGCCGCCTCGACCGCGCCATGGCCGGGCTGGAGCCGGACCTGGGCTTCAGCCACTACATCGGCATGAAGGCCCTGGCCCACATGGCGCCGTGCACCGCCAACGAACTGGCCCAGGCCATCGACCAGAACCCCAGCGCGGTGACGCGCCTGCTGGACAAGCTGGAAGACCTGGGCTGGGTGCGCCGCGAGGCGCACGCGCAGGACCGCCGCGCGTTGCGCCTGGTGCTGACCGACGAAGGCCAGGCGCTGTGGCAGCAGCTCAAGCAGCGCGGCGACGACGTCATCGCCGATGCCTTGCGCGATCTGTCCGCCGACGAGCGCGAGCATTTGTTTTCGCTGTTGGTCCGCGTCCGCGATTCCCTCAATTCGCCCTGAACCCGCCCACATGACTCTGTCTTCTTCTCCCTCCCGCCTGCGCCCGTTCGCGGTCGCGGCCCTCACCCTGGCACTGGCGGCCTGCGCCAGCAGCCGTGGCCTGGAACCGCAGGGGCGCCGGCTCGATGCCGACCGCCAACTGCACATCGGCAAGACCCTGGCCGCCGACGCGCTGGCGCCGGCGCCGTGGCCGCAGCAGGACTGGTGGAAGGCGCTGGGCGATCCGCAGCTCGACGCGCTGATCGCCGAGGCCCTGCAGGGCACGCCCAGTCTGGACGCCGCCGATGCGCGACTGCGCCTGGCGCAGGCGCAGGCCGGCGCGGCCGATGCCGACCGCGGCGCCAAGCTGTCGCTGTCGGCCGGCTACACCGGCCTGCAACTGCCCAAGGGCCTGGCCGGCGACGAGATCGGCGGCAAGTACATCCACAACGAGCAGGCGCTGCTGAACTTCAGCTACGGCTTCGACCTGTGGGGCGGCAAGCGCGCCTCGTGGGAGGCGGCAGTGGACCAGGCGCATGCGGCCGAGGTCGACGCGCAGGCCGCGCGCCTGGACCTGTCGGCCGGCGTCGCCCGCGCCTACGCGCAACTGGGCTACGCCTGGCATCTGTACGACCTGGCCGGCGCCGAACTGGCCCGCTCGGAGAACAGCCTGAAGCTGGTGCGGCAGCGCCGCGATGCCGGCATCGACAACAACCTGCAATTGCGCCAGGCCGAGGCGCGGGTGCCGGCGGCGCGCCAGCAGCAGGCGGCGGCGCAGCAGCAGATCGACGAAGCGCGCACCGCCCTGGCGGCCTTGCTCGGCCGCGGCCCGGACCGCGGGCTGCAGATCGAGCGCCCGCGCCTGCTCGACCCGCAGGCCGCGCGGGTGCCGTCGGTGCTGCCCAGCGACCTGCTCGGCCGCCGGCCCGACGTGGTCGCCGCACGCTGGCGCGTGGAAGCCGCCTCGCAGGGCATCCATGCGGCCAAGGCGCAGTTCTATCCCAGCATCAATCTGACCCTGCTGGGTGGCGTCGCCGCCACCAATCCGGGCGACCTGTTCAAGAGTTCGTCGGTGCTGGGTCTGCTCAGCCCGGGCGTGAGCCTGCCGCTGTTCGACAGCGGGCGGCTGCGCAGTCAGCTGGCCGAGCGCGATGCGCAGTACGACCTGGCGGTGGCCAACTACAACCAGACCCTGGTGGCGGCGTTGCGCGAGGTGGCCGATCAGGTCAACGCCGCGCGTTCGCTGGCCGAGCAGGCGCAGCAGCAGGCGCAGGCGCTGCAGACGGCACAGGCCGCCTTCGACCTGTCGCAGCAGCGCTACCGCGCCGGCATCGGCAACTACCTGGACGTGCTCAGCGCGCAACAGCAGTTGCTGGACGCGCAGCAGCGCCTGGCGTCGCTGCAATCCAATCAGATCCTGGTCTCGGTGCGCCTGAATCAGGCGCTGGGCGGCGGCTACGACGCCACCTCCGCCGCCGATGCGCCGAGCTCTTCTTCTTCCGCACCTTCGCATTCCTGAGATCGCTGCAATGAATCAGACAACGACCCCCGCTTCCTCCGCTCCCGCCCCCAGCCGGCGCGGCAAGCTGCTGCGCGGCCTGGCCGTGGTAGTGGTGCTGGTGCTGATCGCGCTGGCGATCTGGTATTTCCTGGTCGGCCGCTGGCACGAGGACACCGACGACGCCTACGTGCAGGGCAACCTGGTGCAGATCACCCCGATGGTGGCCGGCACCGTGGTGCGCATCGACGCCGACGACGGCATGCGCGTGGAACGCGGCCAGCCGCTGGTCAAGCTCGACCCGGCCGACACCGAGGTCGCCCTGCAGCAGGCCGAGGCCAATCTGGCGCGCACCGTGCGCCAGGTGCGCGGTCTGTACCGCTCGGTCGAGGGCGCCCAGGCCGAACTGTCCGCGCAGCAGGTGACCCTGCAGCGCGCCCGCGCCGACGTCGCCCGCCGCGCCAGCCTGGTCGCCACCGGTGCGATTTCCGCCGAAGAGCTGGCGCATGCCCGCGATCAGCTGGCCGCCGCCGAGGCCGCGGTCAGCGGCTCGCGCGAGACCCTGGCGCGCAACCGCGCGTTGATCGACGAGAACGGCGTGGCCGACCAGCCCGACGTGCAGGGCGCCGCCGCGCAGGTGCGCCAGGCCTTCCTCAACAACGCCCGCAGCGCCATCGTCGCGCCGGTGGCCGGCTATGTGGCGCGGCGCTCGGTGCAGGTCGGCCAGCGCGTGCAGCCCGGCACCGCGCTGATGGCGGTGGTGCCGCTGAACCAGGTGTGGGTGGACGCCAACTTCAAGGAAACCCAGCTCAAGCACATGCGCCTGGGCCAGCCGGTGGAACTGGAGTCGGACGTGTACGGCAGCGCGGTGACCTACCACGGCACCGTGCAGAGCCTGGGCATCGGCACCGGCAGTGCGTTCTCGCTGCTGCCTGCGCAGAACGCCAGCGGCAACTGGATCAAGATCGTGCAGCGCGTGCCGGTGCGCATCGCCATCGACGCCAAGCAGTTGGAGCAGCATCCGCTGCGCATCGGCCTGTCGATGAAGGCCGACGTCAACCTGCATGACCAGAACGGCGCGGTGCTGCCGACCAAGCCGGCCAGCGGCACGCTGCTGGATACCGATGTGTATGCGCAGCAGCTGCAGCAGGCCGATGCGGCCGTGAAGCAGATCATCCACGCCAACCTGCCCGACGCCGCCAAGGCGAACTGAGCCCGGTCATGTCCAACCAAGCTGCCGCTCCCGCCGCGCCCGGGGTTCCGGGCGCACCGGCCGCCGGGTTCCGCCCGGCCAGTGTGGCGTTGTGCACGGTGGGCCTGGCGATGGCCTCGTTCATGCAGGTGCTCGACACCACCATCGCCAACGTCTCGCTGCCCACCATCGCCGGCAACCTCGGCGCCAGTTCGCAGCAGGCGACCTGGGTCATCACCTCGTTCGCGGTCAGCAATGCCATCGCGCTGCCGCTGACCGGCTTCCTCAGCCGCCGTTTCGGCGAGACCAAGCTGTTCGTGTGGGCCACGCTGGCCTTCACCGCGGCCTCGCTGCTGTGCGGCCTGGCCCAGAGCATGGGCATGCTGGTGGTATCGCGCGCGCTGCAGGGTTTCGTCTGCGGCCCGATGTACCCGATCACCCAGAGCCTGCTGGTGTCGATCTACCCGCGCGAAAAACGCGGCCAGGCGCTGGCCTTGCTGGCGATGATCACCGTGGTCGCGCCCATCGCCGGGCCGATCCTCGGCGGCTGGATCACCGACAACTACAGCTGGGAATGGATCTTCCTGATCAACGTGCCGCTGGGCATCATCGCCGCGACCGTGGTCGGCTCGCAGCTGCGCGACCGTCCCGAGCCGATCGAGCGTCCGCGCATGGACTACGTCGGCCTGATCACCCTGATCATCGGCGTCGGCTGCCTGCAGGTGGTGCTGGACCTGGGCAACGACGAGGACTGGTTCAGTTCGACCAAGATCGTCGTGCTGGCCGCGATCTCGGCGGTGGCGCTGGCGGTGTTCCTGATCTGGGAGCTGACCGACAAGGATCCGATCGTCGACCTGCGGCTGTTCCGCCACCGCAACTTCCGCGCCGGCACCATGGCGCTGATCGTGGCCTATGCGGCGTTCTTCAGCGTGTCGCTGCTGATCCCGCAGTGGCTGCAGCGCGACATGGGCTACACCGCGATCTGGGCCGGCCTGGCCACCGCGCCGATCGGCATCCTGCCGGTGATCATGACCCCGTTCGTCGGCAAGTACGCCTCGCGCTTCGATCTGCGGCTGCTGGCCAGCATCGCCTTCATCTTCATGGCCACCACCAGCTTCATGCGCTCGGACTTCAACCTGCAGGTGGATTTCCCGCACGTGGCCGGGGTGCAGTTGCTGATGGGCGTGGGCGTGGCGCTGTTCTTCATGCCGGTGCTGCAGATCCTGCTGTCGGACCTGGACGGGCGCGAGATCGCCGCCGGTTCCGGCCTGGCCACGTTCCTGCGCACGCTGGGCGGCAGCTTCGCCGCCTCGCTGACCACCTATCTGTGGGCCAAGCGCACGCAGCTGCACCATGCGCACCTGACCGAGCAAATCTCCACCTACACGCCGGGCATGCAGGAACAGGTGCAGATGATGGGCAACGGCAGCCTGCAGAACGGCGCGGCGCTGCTCAACAACACCATCAACCACCAGGCCTCGCAGATGGGCTTCAACGACATCTTCTACCTGCTGGGCTGGACCTTCCTCGGGATCATCTTCTTTCTGTGGCTGGCCAAGCCGCCGTTCGGCGGTGGTGGTGGCGCGGCGGCGGCTGGCGGCCACTGAGCGTCGACGGCGGCACGTCGGCACGGACGGCACCACGACCCGTGCCGTTCCGTGCCGCTGCAATGGTGGTGCGATCGCGGCGCATGCACGCCATTGCCTGATGGCGTGCCGTCCGGCGCGCCGCACCCGGGCATGCCAAGTGACATGCATGCCCGGCGTCGCGCTCCGGCGCGGGGACACTTGCCGCTGCCGCGGCCTGCGCACCAGAATGCGGCTCTTCGCAGGCTCGGCAGCCCCGCACATGCAGCGCTTTCTTCGCGCCTTCGGCGCCCGCTTCGCCGCATCGCTTCCGCGCGCGGCCGTCCTCGTACTGCTATGTCTTGGTGCGCACCCGGACCATGCGCAGGCCGCGCCGCCGCCGGCGGCCTCGCCGGTGCCGGTGACCCCGGCCGACCGCCTGCATGAGGCCTGGTGGGCCGAGCGCCACCAGCAGGTGCTGGCGCAGGGACGCGCGCACCCGGATGCGCCGCTGCTGCTGATCGGCGATTCGATCACCCAGAACTACGAGAAGGCGCAGGCACCGGACGAAGACTTCCAGTCGACCTGGCAGACCTTCTACGGCAGCCGCGGCGCGCTCAACCTCGGCTTCAGCGGCGACGCCACCGAACACGTGCTGTGGCGCCTGCAGCACGGCGAGGTCGACGGCCTGCGGCCCAAGGTTGCGGTCCTGCTGATCGGCACCAACAACACCGGCCACCAAGGGCACAGCGCGGCGGACACGGTGCGCGGGATCGATGCGGTGGTCGCCACGCTGGAGCAGCGCCTGCCGCGCACGCGCATCCTGTTGCTCGGCCTGCTGCCCAGCGCACTGTCGGCGCAGAAGAGTGCGCGCGACGCCGAGGTCAACCGCGCGCTGGCGGTGCGCTACGGCGACAATCCGCGTGTGGCCTACCTGGACATCGGCACCGTGTTCCAGCGCGTCGACGGCACGCTGGACCCGAGCCTGTTCTACGATCCGCGGCAGCGTCCCGGCAGTGGCGCGCTGCATCCGGACACGCGTGGGCAGCGGCGCATGGCCGAGGCCATCGAGCCGACCCTGGCGCGGCTGCTCGACGAGGCGCCGCGGGTGCCGCTGGACGCGATGACCGACGTCGACACCGCGCGCATCGCGGTGCCCTGGCTGGAGCAGGATTCCTACGACTGGTACGGCCGCCACCATGCCGCGCTGGACGCCGCGCGGCAGTTGCAGCCGCAGGTGGTGATGCTCGGCGACTCGATCACCCATTTCTGGGCAGGCGCGCCGCAGGCGATCCGGGTGAACGGCGCGCAGGCCTGGCAGCGCGCCTTCGGCGACGCGCGGGTGCTGAACCTGGGCTTCGGCTGGGACCGCACCCAGAACGTGCTGTGGCGGCTGCGCCAGGGCGAGGTCGACGGTCTGGCGCCGCGCTGGGTGGTGATCAACCTCGGCACCAACAACCTCGCCGGCACCGAGCATGCGCGCACCAACACGCCGCAGGAGACCGCCGACGGCGTGGCGGCGGTGGTCGCCGAGATCCGGCGGCGCCTGCCGCGCAGCCGGATCGTGCTGATGGGCATCTTCCCGCGCGGCTTCGCCGCCGATGCGCCGCAGCGTGCGCCGATCCTGGAGACCAACCGCCTGCTGGCCGCGCGCTTCGCCCACGACCCGCAGGTGCGCTGGCTCGACATCGGCGCGCGCTTCCTGCAGCCGGACGGCACGCTGCCGGTGGCGCTGATGCCCGATGGCACCCATCCCAGCGAAGCGGGCTACGCGATCTGGGGCGAGGCGCTGCGCACGCTCGGCGTCGGCGGCTGAAGAGCGTCTCGAACATCACGCGTGCCGCGCCTCAGCGAGAAGCGTGGTCGTCCTCGTAAGAGCGGCTTCAGCCGCGACGGGCATGCCGGCAGGGTTTGGTCGCGGCTGAAGCCGCTTCTGCGAACGACATCCCGTCGTTACTGGCGATGCCCGAACGCCACACGCGCCGCCAGTGTGACTCAGCCGTTGTCCGGCTTGAGCAATTCCAGCACGGCTTCGCGGCGCCGCACCGAGGCGTTGCGATAGCGCGCGAGCAGGGCGCGCTCCTGCGCGTCCTGCGCCAGCAACGGATAGTCGGCGGGCAGGTCCTGCACACGCTTGCCGGGACCGACGCCGCACACCAGTTCGTCGAGCGAGCGGTTCAGCACGCTGCGCAGCGTCGGCAGCAGGCGGAAGCTCGGCGTTTCGCGGTCGTTCTCCCAGGCCGACACCGAGGACTTGGTGACGTCCAGCGCGAAGCCCAACTGCTCCTGGGTGAGCCCGGCGGCTTTTCTGGCTTCGCGCAAACGCTCGCCGAAGCTATTCATCGCGGTGGGCCTTGGGGGACGGCGGGCCTACCAAGATATGGAGCATCCGCCGGCTTGTCGTACAGTCACGCTTGACTCCAATTGTTCGGAGATTCAATACTCGTGCGGTGCGGAATGCACGGACGCGCGAGGATGCGCATGCAGGACATGGATGTTGTGGACACGAGGGTGTCGGCGCCGCGGTGCGCCGCCGCCATGCATTGGCCGATCGCGGCACGACGCGGCGCCTGCCGGTACATGGGGGAGGGCGCATGGCCACCTACGAAGTGAGACTCCGGCGCGTCGCGCAACTGGAGCCGTCCTTGCAGGTGCTGGTGCATGCCGCCAATGCCTACCTGGCCGCGCGTGCGGCCGAACGCCACAACCCGGGCTACCGTGCCTACAAGGTGGCGGTGTGGGTGAAGGGCGTGCGCGTGGACATCGGTCCGTTGCGTCCGCCGCAGCGCTGAGCGCCGCGGCCTGCGCGCAGCCAACAAAAAACCCGCCGAAGCGGGTTTTGAGATCTTGCTCGACCTGTCGGTCGTGGTGCCCAGGAGAGGACTCGAACCTCCACGGTTTTACCCGCTAGTACCTGAAACTAGTGCGTCTACCAATTCCGCCACCTGGGCAACTCAGAACGAGAATTCTGCGCGTGGCAGCAGACCCTGTCAAGCGCTTTGCGACGGCGGCAGTGCAGCGCCGTCGCGGACGCGTCGGTGGCGACCTCAGTAGGCGACGTTGAAGCGCAGGCCCTGGTTGATCGCGCAGCGGTAGCCGAGGGTGCTGCCGGTCTGCTGGTAGCTGGGCAGGGCGAACACGAACATGGTGAAGTCGATGCTGTTGTCCGGATGCACCTGGTAGCGCAGGAACTGCTGGATCGGCTTGCCGTCGCGGCCGACGGTCACGTGCTCGTCGGCGAAGGACAGGGTGCCGTCGGCGGTGACGCGGTAGGCGCCGATGCGCAGGCCGCCGCGGGTCTGGCTCGGGGTGGCGCCGCCGGAGGTGGGCGTGCACTGGCTCAGGTCGATCGCCACGGCGACCGAGGCGCCGCTGTCCAGGGCGCGCTGGATCTCGGTGAGGGAATTGAGCGTGGCGTCGTCGGCACCGGCCGTGGTGGCGGAGGCGCTGGTGGCGCTGGCGAACAGGGCGGCGGCAAGCAGGGAGGCGGACAGGCTGTGCATGGGGATGCTCCGGAGCGTGGGGGAGGGCGACGGATTGCCGGATGCAAGCTAGCGGGGCGCCGATCCGGGTCAACCGACAAAATCGCGAACTTCCGCCGCCGTCACGCCGGATCTTCGAAGCGGGTCCGCTTGTGACAGCGCCGTGTCGGAATCCGCATTGCACTGCGGTTTTGCGCCGAATGCGTGCGCCGCCGACGCGCGCGGTGCGGCTGCTTGGCCCGACGGGGTCGTGGCATCGGTACAGGCGATCGCGAGCGAATGCGAAATAGGCGTTGACAAGGTCGCGCGGGCACCGCAGAATTCGCGGCCTTCAGCGCCCAGGTGGCGGAATTGGTAGACGCACTAGTTTCAGGTACTAGCGGGTAAAACCGTGGAGGTTCGAGTCCTCTCCTGGGCACCACATGCAAGATCGCGAGAGCGCTGAACTCTCGCACCGACCGGCCCGCTGACGCGGGCTTCGTCGTTTCTGGGGCGCACGTTCGCCGCAGCGCGCCGCCCGGTTCGGGTGACGCCACCTGCATGGGAGTACCATGCGCGGATGACAACTCGCAAAAGCAAGTCCGGCAAGCCCGGCAAATCCGCGTCCGGCGACGCGCCCACCTCCGATACGCCGAAGAAATCGCGTCTGCCCGCCTGGATGCCCAGCTTCCTGCGCCGTGGCCCCAAGCCGCCGCTGCAACCGCTGCACCCTCCGTCGCCGCCGCCGGCGGCCGCGCCCGACACTGCCGCGCCGATCCACGACCCCTATGCCGCACGCGAGGCCGAGCGCTATGCGCAGCCGATCGCCAGCCGCGAGGCGATCCTGCAACTGCTCGAACGCTGCGACGGCCCGCAGACCCTGGACGAACTGGCCGAACAGCTCGGCCTGACCGAGCCGACGCGCAAGGAAGCGCTGAGCAAGCGCCTGGGTGCGATGCTGCGCGAAGCCCAGGTCGTGCAGAACCGCCGCGGCGGCTACGCGCCGCTGCAGCAGACCAACCTGATCCCCGGCGTGGTGATCGCCAATCCGGACGGCTTCGGCTTCCTGCGCCCGGACGAGGGCGGCGACGACCTGTTCCTGCCGCCGTACGAAATGCGCAAGGTGCTGCATGGCGACCGCGCGCTGGCCAACGTCACCGGCATCGACCGCCGCGGTCGCCGCGAGGGCAGCATCGCGCGCGTGCTCGAGCGCGGCCTGACCCGGATGATCGGCCGCTTCAGCCTGGAAGCCGGCATCGCCTTCGTGGTGCCCGACGACAAGCGCATCCAGCGTAATGTGCAGATCCCCGCCGACGCCGTCGGCGAGGCCCGCGACGGGCAACTGGTGGTGTGCGAACTCACCTCCGCGCCGGATGCGCGGCGCCCGCCGATCGGCAAGATCATCGCCGTGCTGGGCGACAAGCTGACCCCGTCGCTGCTGGTGGAAGCGGCGATCCACGGCCACGAGCTGCCCTACGAGTTCCCGCAAGAGGTGCTGGACGAAGCCGCGGCGGTGCCGCTGACGGTGGAGCCGGCGGCGATCAAGGGCCGCGTGGACCTGCGGCAGACGCCGCTGGTGACCATCGACGGCGCCGACGCCAAGGACTTCGACGACGCGGTGTTCTGCGAGTCCAACGCCGACGGGTTCCGCCTGGTGGTGGCGATCGCCGACGTGTCGCACTACGTGCGTCCGGGCACGCAGCTGGACACCGAGGCGGTCAAGCGCGCGACCTCGGTGTATTTCCCCGGTTTCGTGGTGCCGATGCTGCCGGAGACGCTGTCCAACGGCATCTGCTCGCTCAACCCCAAGGTCGACCGCATGTGCTTCGTCTGCGACATGCAGATCGACCGCCAGGGCGAGGTGGCCGGTGCGCGCTTCTACGAGGCGGTGATGAACTCGCACGCGCGGCTCACCTACGAACAGGTGTGGCAGGCGGTCGGCGAAAAAGACGAGCAGGTGCGCAAGGACGTGGCGGCGGTGCTGCCGCAGCTGGAGCGGCTGCATCAGCTGTACCAGATCCTGGCCAAGGCGCGCGCGCGCCGCGGCGCGATCGAGTTCGAGACCGCGGAAGTGCGTTTCGTGCTCGACAACACCGGCGAGGTGACCCAGGCCGGCATGCTGGTGCGCAACGACGCGCACAAGCTGATCGAGGAATGCATGATCGCCGCCAACGTGGCCGCGGCGCGCTACCTGCTGGAAACGCACATTCCGGCGCCGTTCCGCGTGCACGAGCGCCCGCCGGAATCCAAGTACGCCGACCTGCTGGAGTTCCTCAAGGAATTCAAGCTGAGCCTGCCGGCGTGGAGCAAGGTGGTGCCGGGCGACTACACCAAGCTGCTGAAGAAGGTGCGCGAGCGTCCGGACGCGGCGCTGCTGGAATCGGTGCTGCTGCGCAGCCAGAGCATGGCGGTGTACTCGCCCGACAACGCCGGCCACTTCGGCCTGGCGCTGGAGGCGTACGCGCACTTCACCTCGCCGATCCGCCGCTATCCGGACCTGCTGGTGCACCGCGCGATCAAGTACGCGCTGACCCGCGGCGCGCCGGACAAGTACCTGTACGCGCCGCGCGCGATGGCGGCGCTGGCGCTGCAGTGCTCCGAGCGCGAGCGCCGCGCCGACGAGGCCGAGCGCGAGGTCGACGAGCGCTACCGCGCCGCGTGGATGGAGAAGCACGTCGGCGGGCAGTTCGACGGCGTGGTCAGCGGCGTCACCAGCTTCGGCCTGTTCGTCGAACTGGACAAGTCCAAGGTCAACGGCCTGATCCACGTGACCCAGTTGCCGCAGGACTATTACCAGTTCGACGCCACCCGCAAGACCCTGACCGGCGAGCGCCGCGGGCGCGAGTTCCGCCTTGGCGACCGCGTACGCATCCTGGTGCTGAAGGCGAGCATGGAAGAGCGCAAGATCGACTTCCGCCTGGTCGAAGAAGGCGAATCGGTACACGACGAGTTGCCGCCGCCGCCGCCGCGTGGGCAGCCGGCCAAGCGCAAGAAAAAGAAGTACTGACGGCGCAGCGTCGCGGCGACCGAACGGCGGCCGCCGCGATCGCGCTTCCCGTGCGTCGTGCGGGAGCCACCTGCGCGATGCGGTTCGCAGCGGAGAGCGGATATGGAGCAGGAGTACAGCGGCGGTTGCCAGTGCGGTGCGGTGCGTTTCCGCGTGCGCGGGCGGCTGCACGACGCCTCGATCTGCCATTGCCGGATGTGCCAGAAGGCGTTCGGCGCCTACTACGCGCCGCTGGTCTCCACCCGCGGCGCGGACCTGACCTGGACCCGCGGCGCGCCCAGGCGCTTCGCCTCGTCCAACCTGGTGCAGCGTGGCTTCTGCGCCGACTGCGGCACGCCGCTGACCTACGAGGCCCCGGATGGCGTCGCCATCGCGGCCGGCGCCTTCGACCATCCGGAGGCCTTGCCGCCGACCATCCAGTACGGCATCGAGGCGAAGCTGCCATTCGTCGACGCCCTGCATCGCCTGGCGGCGATCCGCACCGAAGGCGATCTGGCCGCCGCGCCGTTCCTGGCCGATATCGTCTCGCGCCAGCATCCGGACCACGACACCGAGCGCTGGCCGGCTTGAGCTGCGATGGGCAGTGCCGACGGCGAGCGGAGCGTGTCGGGGCCGGGAACCTCGGGTCATCGGCGCGCCAGGCAGCAGGCCGGGGTTCCCCAGTTCACCGCGTCGGGACTGAAGTCCCTCCCACAAGGCTGCGCCGCGCCCTGACTGGATGGCGCTGCGTCGTTGGTCTTGCCGCCGCGGCACGCATGCCCCGGGCATCGCAGGAAAGTGTGACGTCACGGCCAAGCCGCTTCTACCAATCCCCAATCCCGAATCCCCAATCCCGGCCCCCAAGGCATGACGCCAGCGGCCACAACCCCTACCATGCCCGCTTTCCTTACGCGTAGTCCCGTCTCATGAGCAAGCAGAACCAGTGGATCGTCGGCGTCAATGCCGTGGCCTCGTCGATCGAGAACGACGCGGACAACGTGCGCGAGGTGCTGGTGGAAGCGGGCAGCAAGAATCCGCGCCTGCAGGAGATCGAGGAGAACGCGCGGCGCAAGGGCATCGACGTGCGGCGGGTGAACACGCAGGCGCTGGACGGCGTCGGCGGCTCGGTGCGGCACCAGGGCGTGGCCGCGCGTTATGCCGCGGCGCGAACCTGGGCCGAGAGCGAACTGGAAGGCCTGGTCAGCGCCGCCGAGGGCCGCGCGCTGCTGCTGGTGCTGGACGGTGTGCAGGATCCGCACAACCTCGGCGCCTGCCTGCGCAGTGCCGCCGCGGCCGGGGTGACCGCGGTGGTGATTCCCAAGGACAAATCGGCGCCGGTCAACGCCACCGTGCGCAAGACCTCGGCCGGCGCCGCCGACCGCCTGCCGATCGTGGCGGTGACCAACCTGGCGCGCTGCCTGCGCGAGCTGCAGAAGCAGGGCGTGTGGATCTACGGCCTGGCCGGCGAGGCCGAGACCTCGCTGTACGCGCAGGACCTGCGCGGCAACGTGGCGCTGGTGCTGGGCGGCGAGTCCGACGGCCTGCGCCGGCTGACCCGCGAGCATTGCGACGGCCTGGTGCGGATCCCCATGCCGGGCGAGATCGAGAGCCTCAACGTCTCGGTCGCCGCCGGTGTGACCCTGTTCGAAGCGGTACGGCAGCGCCTGGGCTGAGCGCGCGGTGCATTGATGCCGCGGTTGTGAAGCCGTCAGCGCATCTTCATGCCTGGAGCAAGCAAAGCCCCTCTCCCCCCGGGAGAGGGGTTGGGGTGAGGGTACGGGGCGAAGCCTTCGCGCATCAGAACGACACCAGGCTTCGCTCGCCCCCTTGTCGCCGCCGCGATCGATGTCTTCCCAGGCTTCGCCCTTACCCTCATCCGCCCCTTCGGGGCACCTTCTCCCGGCGGGAGAAGGGGAGCGCGTGGGGCCTGGAGCCCCTCTCCCCGCGGGAGAGGGGTTGGGGTGAGGGTGCGGGGCGGAGCCATCGCGCATCAGGAAGACACCAGGCTTCGCCCGCGCGCTTGTCGCCGCTGCGATCGATGTCTTCCCAGGCTGCGCCCGTAACCTCATCCGCCCCTTCGGGGCACCTTCTCCCGGCGGGAGAAGGGGAGCGCGCAGCGCCTGGAGCCCCTCTCCCCCCGGGAGAGGGGTTGGGGTGAGGGTGCGGGGCGAAGCCTTCGCGCATCAGAACGACACCAGGCTTCGCTCGCCCCCTTGTCGCCGCCGCGATCGATGTCTTCCCAGGCTTCGCCCTTACCCTCATCCGCCCCTTCGGGGCACCTTCTCCCGGCGGGAGAAGGGGAGCGCGTGGGGCCTGGAGCCCCTCTCCCCGCGGGAGAGGGGTTGGGGTGAGGGTGCGGGGCGGAGCCATCGCGAATCAGGAAGACACCAGGCTTCGCCCGCGCGCTTGTCGCCGCTGCGATCGATGTTTTCCCAGGCTTCGCCCGTCCCCTCATCCGCCCCTGCGGGGCACCTTCTCCCGGTGGGAGAAGGGAGCGTGCTGCGATGGAATGTTGTTGCTGCTGCGCTCTGCGAAGGCCGCTCCGGCTTAACCGCCGCGCAATCTTCACGCGTCCTTTTCCCGCAGCCTGTTACCGCCTCCACCCGCAGCGACGCTTTTTTGCCTACCATGGGCGCTCGTCCCGTGTTCCGCTCCGGTAATGAGTCTGTGTCGCCCCCGTCCCCTTGACGCTGGACCCCCGCGCCAGGGTCCTGTCGCGCCCCGCCTGCGTCGGATCGGGTCGGGACAGTGAGCGTCGCCAGGGGGAGGGGGGAGACAGCACGCGACCGCGGGCGCGCGTGGCCGGTGCTGCTGTTCTTGCTGCTGGCATTGGGCGTGGCGTGGCGCGCCGTGGCCGCCGATGGTGGCGCAGACGGGGTGCCGCCGCTACGCGACTACGCGATCGATTCCTGGACCTCGCGCAACGGCCTGCCGCACAACTCCCTGCGCGATCTTGCGCAGACCCCGGACGGCCGCCTGTGGTTCGCCACCTGGGAAGGGCTGGTGCGCTACAACGGCCTGGACTTCGCCGTCATCGACCGCAGCACCCGCCCGGGCCTGCCCGACAACGGCGTGGGCTCGCTGTACGTGGACCGCGCCGGCGCGCTGTGGCTGAGCGATTCGCGCGGCAATCTCGGCCGCCACGATGCGGCCGGCAACTGGCGCTTCTGGCGGCAGCCGCCGGGCTGGCCGCATGCGCTGATCCACGCCATGACCCAGGACCGCGACGGCCGCATGTGGCTGCTGTTCGAAGGCAACGGCCTGGGCTGCCTGTGGCCGGACGGTCGCTTCGATTACCAGCCGGCGCCGCGCGACCTGCCGTTGGCGGCGAGCTTCCCGCACATGGCCGCCGACGACCAGGGGCGGATCTGGATCGGCAGTCTCGATGGCCTGCTGTATCGCGACCCGCAGGGCGTGCTGCGGCGCGCGCCGGCCGCGTTCGGCCTGCCGCCGGGGCTGGCCTGGCCGTATCGGGCACCGGACGGCTCGCTGTGGCTGGTGGCCGGCGAGAACCTGTACCGACTGCAGGGCGAGCAGGCGGTGCTGGTGCAGCACCTGCCGGGCTACGGCCATTTCACCTCGATGCTGCGCGACCGCGATGGCGCGATCTGGCTGGGCACCGAGAACCAGGGACTGCTGCGGATCAGTGTGCACGGCATCGAGCGCATGCTGCCGGGCGACGTGCTGCCCAACGGGCGCATCGTCAGCCTGTTGCAGGACGCCGAGGGCAGCATCTGGATCGGCGCCAACGGCGGCCTGTTCCGCCTGCGCGAGACCTTGTTCGCCGGCTACACCCGCCGCGACGGACTCAGTGGCGACTACGTGCGCGCGCTGCTGGAGACGCCGGACGGCGCGCTGTGGATCGGCAGCGCCGCCGGGCTGGACCGGATGGCGCCGGATGGCCGCATCGCCCCGGTTGCGCTGCGCGACGCGCCATCGGTCCTGAGCCTGGCGCGCGGCCGCGACGGCGACCTGTGGATGGGCACCTACGCCGACGGCGTGTTCCGCCTGCGCGACGGCCGCGTCGTGCGCCACTACGGAACCAACGAGGGCTTGCCCAGCGGGCAGGTGCGTGCGCTCAGCGTCGATGCCGCCGGCACCGTCTGGATCGGCACGCGCAGCGGGGTGATGCGCATCGACGGCGATCGGCTGTCGGTGCCGGACGTGCCTGGCTTGCCGCACGGCCTGATCACCGCCCTGGCCAGCGTCGACGGCGCACTGTGGATCGGCTCGGTCGAAGGCGCGGCGGTGCTGCGTGACGGCCGGGTGCGGAAGCTGGCGCTGGAACCGCTGGGCGGCGCGCGCACCGTGTTCGGATTCCAGGCGCTGGGCCGCGACGTGTGGATTTCCACCGACCGCGGCTTGCACCGCGACCGCGACGGCCAGCTGGCGCGGGTGGGGCTGGAGCAGGGCATGCCGGTGGACACGGTGTTCCAACTGGTCCGCGACCACCTCGGCAACGTCTGGATCAGCAGCAACCGCGGCGTGCTGCGGACCACCGCGGCGGCGCTGGACGCGGTCGCCGACGGCCGCCAGGCGCGGTTGCAGGTGAGCCGTTACGACGAGATCGACGGCATGTCCAACGCCCAGGGCAATGGCAGCTCCGGGCCGTCGATGATCCTGCGCCACGACGGCACGGTGTGGCTGGTCACCGCCGGTGGCGTCAGCATGGTCGATCCGCGGCGCCTGGCGCGCTTCCGCGATCGCCTGCCGCCGCCGGCGGCGATCGAGAGCGTGTTGCTGGATGGCCAGCCCTTCCCGTGGCAGAACACGTCGCAACTGCCCGGCGCCAAGCGCATCACCGTGTCCTATGTCGGCCTCAGCTATCTGCTGCCCGAGCGCATCCGCTACCGCACCCGGCTCGACGGCCTGGACACCGGTTGGATCGATCGTGGCAACCAGCGCAGCGTGGAGTTCATCGGGCTGCCGCCGGGCGACTACACCCTGCACGTGGCCGCGGCGCATCCGGACGGCGCCTGGAGCACCCGCGAAGCCGTGTGGCGCTTCAGCGTGGCGCCGCTGTGGTGGCAGCGGCACAGCGTCCATGCAGCGGCCGCGGTGGCGCTGCTGCTGGCGCTGGTGCTGCTGTACCGTTACCTGATCGCGCGCTACAAGCGTCGTGCCCTGCGCCTGGAGCGGCTGGTGGCGCGGCGCACCAGCGCGCTGCGGCTGCAGACCGAGCGCCTGCTGCAGGCCGATGCCGAGAAGAGCCAGTTGCTGGCGGAACTGCAGCGCCAGGCCACCGCGTTCGAGCGCCTGGCGCACGAGGATGCGCTGACCGCGTTGCCCAACCGGCGTCACTTCGACGAGGTGCTGGTGCACAGCATGCAACGCGCGCAGCGCAGTGGCGCGCCGCTGTGCCTATTGGTGATGGACATCGACCGCTTCAAGCAGATCAACGACGGCTACTCGCATGCCACCGGCGATGCGGTGCTGCGCGAAGTCGGGCAACTGCTGCTGAGCGCCTGCCGCGCCTCCGACCTGCCGGCGCGCCTGGGTGGCGAAGAGTTCGCGGTGCTGCTCGGCGACACGCCGCTGGCCGACGCCGAGCGCCTGGCCACGCGCCTGCGCGACCTGTTCCATGCACGCCTGCAGTGGGCGCCCGAGGCGCCGGCGCTGCGCGTCACCTTCAGCGCCGGCCTGGTCGCGCTGCGCCCGGACGACACGCCGAGCCAGTGGCTGGAGCGCGCCGATGGCGCGCTGTACCGGGCCAAGGGCATGGGGCGCGATCGGGTGTGCGTGGGCTGAGAAACGCGGGCGGCCTGTCGTTGGGCGCAGCCCTTGGCGGCGGCGTGCAGCGTTGACGCGAGCGTTTCAGTGCGCGTCCTGGTCGTCCACTCTCTCCAGTGCCACCTGCGCCGCCTCGCGGGTATCCGCAGATTCCGAGCGCAACGACAGGGCCAGCCCGGTGCGCATGGTCGGATCCGCGAAGGCGGCGGCCAGCTGGGTGACCCAGTAGCGGCTGCCGTCGGACAGCAGGGGATCTTCCAGCGCCTCCCGGATTGCGACGATGGCCTCGCCGCGGCTGCAGGCATGGAACAGGTCTTCGACCAGCGGATAGACGCCCCAGCCGTCGCCCTTGCCGAAGGAGCGCAGGAACAGCGGCAGCGCGGCGTGGTCCGGAGCGGCGAGGAATAGGCGTCGCGCCGCGTCATAGGCGTCGATCAGGTCCTGGGTGAGCTGGTCGTCGTCGGGCAGCGGTTGCTGCGCGCGCAGGAAGGTCAGGGCGTCGGTCTTGTTCACTAGGAGGGTGATCGTTTGTGGGGTCATGTTCGTCATGATGCGCGTCGTCGTGTGCAGGCGAGAGGCCTTGTACACGTGCGGAGTGCCAATGCCCGCGCGCTGGATGCGGCGGGCGAGCGCAGGATCAGCGCGCAGCCAGGTGCCGCGACACCTTCGCGGTCAGCAGCTGCACCAGCGCAGGATCCATGTAGCCGTAGTCGTCGGGGATGTCGAGGCAGACGATGCGTGCGCGGCCGAGATGGCGCTTGAACCGCCGCGACAGCTTGTTGCGATGCGCCGGTTCCATGACGAAGACGATGTCCGCCCACTCCAGCAGTTCCGGGGTGATTGGGGTGTCCGCGTCGTGGTCGACGCCGGCCGAGGCGGTTTCCACGCCGGGCCAGGTGGCGAACACCTGTTCGGCGGTGGGGCTGCGCAGCCGGTTGCGGCTGCAGACGAACAGCAGGTGGCGGGTCATGCGAGCGGCTGGCGGCGCGCGCGTGCCTTGCAATCCATGCCGCGGCTATGGCGCCGCGCCGACCGGTGGGGCCGGCCAGGCGTTGGCGATCTTGCAGAACAGGCGCGCGGTCTGCTCGGTGTCGTAGACCGCGCTGTGCGCGTCGGCGGCGTTCCAGTCGAAGCCGGCGGCCTGCACCGCGCGCGCCAGCACGGTCTGGCCGTAGGCGATGCCGGCGAGGGTGACGGTGTCGAACACGCTGAAGGGATGGAACGGGTTGCGCTTGTGGCCGCAGCGGGCGACCGTGGCGTTGAGGAAGTTGAGATCGAAATGGGCGTTGTGGCCGACCAGGATGGCGCGCTGGCACCCGTACTTCTTCACCGCCGCGCGCACCGGCGCGAACACATGGTCCAGCGCCTCGCGTTCGGGCTTGGCGAAGCGGAACGGATGGTCCAGGACGATGCCGGTGACCTCCAGCGACTTCGGATCGATCAGGGTGCCGGGCGCCGGCACCACGTGCGCGCTGGCGGTGACGCCGGGATAGAGCTGGCCGAAATCGTCCATCTCGATCGGCACCACCGCGATCTCCAGCAGCGCATGCTTGTTCCAGTCGAAACCGCCGGTTTCCACGTCCACCACCACGGGCAGGTAGCCGCGGAAACGCCGCGACATCGGGGTGATGACCAGGGGTTGCGAGGGACTGTCGACCGAATCGTTCATCCGCCAAGGTTAGCAGAGCGCGGCCGCCGGCCGCCGCGGCGTCACTCGGGTAAACGCGTGCCGAGCACGCTGCCCTGCGCGCGCAGCCGTTCCAGCAGGGCCGCGCCCTCGTCCAGCAGGGCGCCAGGCGCAAGGCCGTGCGCGGCGGCCAGATCCAGCAGCAGTGCGCGTCCGCTGCGCGTGCCGGACTGCAGCGCCGCCAGCACGGCATAGGCCAGCGGCGCCAGTTCGGCGAAGCGCACCTGGCCGTCGGCCTCGCGCCGCGCCAGCAGACAGGTCGGCTGCGCTGGCGCCGTGTCCGGCTGCCAGGCCGGGCCGATGCGCTGCACCGGCCAGCGGTAGCGCAACAGGCGCAGCCATGGCGACAGCAGCGGGATGCCATCGAGCAGGTCGCCGCGCGGATCGTGCGGCGGCAGCGCCGCATCGTCGATCTGCACCTGCAGTTCCACGGTTTCGTAGTGCGCCAGTTCGGCCAGCCAGGGATGCTGCGGATCGGGTGCGCGCTGCGCCAGGAACGCCACCAGTTCCTCGCCCAGGCGCGGGAACAGCGGCGTGCGGGCGCGGTGTTCGGCGCAGAATGCACGCAGCAGCGCCCCCCAGTCGGCCTCGCCGAGGGTGGCGCGCAGCACCGGGAACTGGCCGCTCAGCAGCTGCGCCAGATTGTCGAAGAACAGGGCGCGGTACACCGCCAGGCGCTGCGGCGGGATATCGGCCGGCGGCGGGTATCGCTGCGGATCGCGCAGATGCCGGGTCAGGGCGAATTGCTGCGCGCGCAGGGTCTCGCTCATGCGGGCGAAGACGGCGCGTGTGCCTGCGCGATGCGGATGCGTTGCACCTCGTCCAGCAGTTCGCCCAGCGGCGGGAACTGGCCGTCGCGCTCGAGCACGGTGGGACGCACGCCGTGCAGGCGGTAGGCGGCGGCGAGCAGGGTCCACACCGGGTCGGCCACCGGCGCGGCGTGGGTGTCGATCTTCAGCCCGCTGGCTTGGTCGTCGCGGTGGCCGGCGACGTGGTACGAGGCGATGCGTGCGCTGGGCAGAGCGGCGAGGAAGGCCAGCGCGTCGTCGCCGTGGTTGCTGGCGTTGACGTGCACGTTGTTGACGTCCAGCAGCAGGTCGCAGTCGGCCTCGGCCAGCACCGCGGTCACGAAGGCGGCTTCGCTCATCGTCTGGCTAGGTGCGGCGTAGTAGGAGACGTTTTCCACCGCGATGCGCCGGCCCAGCGCGTCCTGCACCTGGGCGATGCGCGCGCCGACTTGGCGCACCGCTTCGTCGGTAAACGGCAGCGGCAGCAGTTCGTAGAGGTGGCCGTCGTCGGCGCTGTAGCTGAGGTGCTCGCTGTACAGCGCGACCCGGTGCCGGTCGAGGAACTGTCGGGTCTGCTGCAGCAGGGTGGTGTCCAGCGCCGCCACGCCGCCCAGCGACAGCGACAGGCCGTGGCAGCTGAGCGGATGCCGCGCGCTCAGCGTCTGCAGCAGTTCCCCGGGGCGGCCACCGACGCCGATCCAGTTGTCCGGTGCGCATTCGAGGAAGTCGAACGCGTCCGCCGGCGCCTGCAGCAGGTCCTGCAGCAGGCCGCGGCGCAGCCCGAGGCCGGCGCTGGCCGCGGCCAGCGGCCGGGCGTCGTACCGGGGTGGTTCAGAGGCTGCCACCGCATTTGCCCTCGCCGCACTTGCCTTCGGCCATGGCCTTGTCGTCGTGCTTGGCCTGGGGCGTGGCGGCGCCACCGGCCGCCGCGGGCTTGGCCGGCGCCGCCGCCGGGGCGTGCGCGCCGCAACTGCCGTCGCCGGCCTTGGCGCCGCAGCCGCCTTCGCTGGCCTTGGCCGGATCGGCGGCCTGCCTGGCCTGCGCCGGCGGCGCGGGCGTCGGCGTTGCTGGCGCGCTCGCCTCGGTGCTTTGCGGCGGGGTGACGGCAGCCTGCGCGCCCAGCGCATAGCCCTGGGCGAGGTCGGTCATCGCCAGCGCGGAGGCGGACAGGCCGATCCCGCCAAGCAGGACCGCACCGGCGAGGGCAGAGGACGGACGGGACGACGTGGACATGCGCAGGCTCCTGGCGATGGACGGGGGCCGGTCGGGGTGGCCGGCAGTGCGCCAAGCCTACCCGCTGCCGCACCGCGCTGCATGCGGCGGTGCGTGGCGACAAAAAAGGCTCCGTTGCGCACGGAGCCTTGGGACGCCAGCGGCGGCGGAACGGCGCATGGCCGGTCCGCACGCCGGGGATCAGATGCCGCTGGTGGAGCTGGTCTCGTCGCGCTTGTCGCGCGGCGGCAGCGGCTCGTCGCCGTGCACCAGGAACCACACGTTCTCGGCGATGTTGGTGGCGTGGTCGCCGATCCGCTCCAGGTTCTTGGCCATGAACAGCAGATGCGTGCACGGGGTGATGTTGCGCGGGTCTTCCATCATGTAGGTCAGCAGCTCGCGGAACAGCGCGGTGTACTGCGCATCGAGCTGCGCGTCGCCCTGGCGCACCAGCAGCGCGGCGTCGGCGTCGTTGTTCTGGTAGGCGGCCAGCGCCGCGCGCACCTGTTCGGCGGCGAGCTTGCCGAGCTGGCGCAGGCCCAGTGTCTGCGGCATCGGCGGCGACATGTTCAGCGCGATCGAGCGCTTGGCGACGTTGGCGGCGTAGTCGCCGATGCGTTCGACGTCGGCGGGAATGCGCAGGCCGGCCAGAATCTCGCGCAGGTCGCGCGCCATCGGTCCGCGCAGCGCCAGGCGCATGACGTCGTGGCTGATGGAGTGCTCGAGCGCGTCGATCGCTTCGTCGTTGACGACGATGCGCAGCGCGGCGTTGTCGTCGCGGCGTTCGACCACGTCCAGCGCCGCTTCCAACTGCGCCACCGCGGTTTCGCCCATGCGCACGATCTCGGCGGCGAGGCGATGCTGTTCTTCGTCGTAGCTCTTCACGATGTGCTCGTTGGGCTGAGTGTTCATGTCGTAGGTCCAATAGGTGCGTTGGTGTCGCCGCGGCCATGCCTGGCGGTGCGGTGCTGGCGTCGCCGGGCGCCCGCCCGTGGGGCGGCGGGCGCGGCCGCTGCGTCGAGGCAGCGGCGGCCGCAGCGGCTCAGCCGAAACGGCCGGTGATGTAGTCTTCGGTCTGCTGCTTGTTCGGCTGCGAGAAGATGATTTCGGTGCGGTCGTGCTCGATCAGGTCGCCCAGGTACATGAAGGCGGTGTAGTCGGACACGCGCGCGGCCTGTTGCATGTTGTGGGTGACGATGACGATGGTGTAGTCGTTCTTCAGCTCTTCCACCAGCTGCTCGATGCGGCTGGTCGAGATCGGGTCCAGCGCCGAGGTCGGCTCGTCGAGCAGCAGCACGTCCGGACGCAACGCCACCGCGCGGGCGATGCACAGACGCTGCTGCTGGCCGCCGGACAGGCCCAGCGCGCTCTGCCCGAGCTTGTCCTTGACCTCGTCCCACAGCGCGCCCTGGCGCAGCGCCTGCTCGACGCGGTCGGCCATGTCGGCCTTGGACAGCTTCTCGTGGTGGCGGATGCCGTAGGCGACGTTCTCGAAGATGGTCATCGGGAACGGCACCGGCTTCTGGAACACCATGCCGACCTTGCTGCGCAGCCGGTTCATCGGGTACTTCGGCGAGAGGATGTTCTCGCCGTCCAGCAGCACCTCGCCACGCGCTTCCAGCTTCGGGTACAGCGCGTAGATCCGGTTGAAGATGCGCAGCAGGGTGGACTTGCCGCAGCCGGAGGGGCCGATCAGTGCGGTGACGCGCTTCTCCGGCACTTCCAGGTTGATGCCCTTCAGCGCGTGGTACTTGTCGTAGTAGAAGTCCAGGCCGCGCGCGGCGATCTTGACCGGCGACGGCGCCAGCGCGGTGTGCCCGTTGGGCATGGCGATGCGGTGCATCGGGGCGGCGTTGTGGTGATCGTTCATGGCCGGGTCCATAGGGGAATCAATCGTTGGAGATCTTGTTGCGCACCAGCAGGGCGCGCGCGCCGAGGCTGACCAGCAGGACGAAGACGGTGAGCACCAGCGCGCCGGACCAGGCCAGTTGCTGCCAGGTCGGGTAGGGGCTGCCGGCGAAGTTGTTCATCACCACCGGCACGCTGGCCATCGGCTTGAGGATGTTGTTGTTCCAGTACAGGTTGCCGAAGGAGGTGAACAGCAGCGGTGCGGTCTCGCCGCTGATGCGCGCCAGCGCCAGCATCACGCCGGTGACGATGCCGGCCGAGGCGCTGCGGTACAGCACCTGGATGGTCACCTTCCATTGCGGGATGCCCAGCGACAGCGCGGCCTCGCGCATCTGCGCCGGCACCAGCCGCAGCATCTCGTCGGTGGTGCGGACCACCACCGGCAGCACGATGAAGGCCAGCGACAGCGCGCCGGCCAGCGCCGAGAAATTGCCTCCGGTCTGCATCACGTACAGGGTGTAGACGAACAGGCCGAGCACGATCGACGGCGCCGACAGCAGGATGTCGTTGACGAAGCGCACCACCTGGCCGGTCTTGCGCGCGTTGCCGTACTCGGCCAGCCAGGTGCCGGCGGCCACGCCCAGCGGCGTGCCGATCAGCAACGCCAGGCCGCACATCACCGCGCTGCCGAAGAACGCGTTGGCCAGGCCGCCGTCCTCGCCGGGCGGCGGGGTCATGCGCGTGAACAGGTCCAGGTTGATGCCGGAGATGCCCTTGGCCAGCAGGGTCCACAGGATCCAGGCCAGGAACACCAGCCCGAACAGCGCGGTCAGGCAGGACAGGGTGAGCGCCACGAAGTTGACCACGCGGCGGCGGTTGTACAGGCGGTGTGCGATGTCGGCGGCCATCTCAGTTGCCCTCCTTGCGCGACAGTTGCGCCAGCATCAGGCGGGCGATCGCCAGCACGACGAAGGTCACCAGGAACAGGACGAAGCCCAGCAGCAGCAGTGCCGAGCGGTAATCGCCGGTGGCTTCGCCGAAGTCGTTGGCGATCAGCGCGGCGATGGTGGTGCCCGGCTCCAGCAGCGAGGGCGACAGGCGCACCGTGTTGCCGACCACGAAGGCCACCGCCATGGTCTCGCCGAGCGCGCGGCCCAGGCCCAGGAAGATGCCGCCGATCACCGCCGAGCGGGTGTAGGGCAGCACGATGTCCCAGCTCACCTCCCAGCGCGTGGAGCCGAGCGCGTAGGCCGACTCCTTGAGTCGGGTGGGCACGGTCAGGAACACTTCGCGCATCACCGAAGAGATGAAGGGAATCACCATGATCGCCAGCACGAAGCCGGCGGTGAGCAGGCCGATGCCGATCGGGGGTCCCTGGAAGATCGGGCCGATCACCGGCAACGTGCCGAGGTGGTCGTTGAGCCAGGGCGTGACGTACTCGGACATGATCGGGATCAGCACGAATAGGCCCCACATGCCGTAGATGATCGACGGGATGCCGGCCAGCAGTTCGATCGCGGTCCCGACCGGGCCGCGCAGCCAGCGTGGCGCCACTTCGGTCAGGAAGAAGGCGATGCCGAAGCTCACCGGCACCGCGATCAGCATCGCGATCAAGGCGGTCACCAGGGTGCCGTAGATCGGCGCCAGTGCGCCGTACTTGTTCTCGACCGGGTTCCACTCGCTGGAGTAGAAGAAGCTCATGCCCTGCAGCTGCAGGGCATGACGGCCGCCCCACAGCATCGACAGCGCAGCGCTGCCGAGGGCGACGAGTACCAAAACGACGGTGGCGGTGAGGATCCAGCGGAACAATCGGTCGGCGCGGGCGTCACGCAGGTCGCGTCCGCGTGGCGCCGACATCGCTTCGGGAAGGACAGTGCTGTTCATGGGCTCGGTCGTCGCCGGAGCACGCGCCTGCGCGCTCCGATCGTGGCCGCGGCGGGGATGACCGCGCGCGGTGGGTGGTTGCATCGCTCCCGCACAGGCGGGAACCCGAAAGTCCGAATCACAAGTTGCCGAGACGGCGACCGGCGGCGCCTGGACTGCACCGCCGGTCGCCGGTTGCCGCCGCGGTGCGCGCAGTGCGCACCGCGGTGGCGCTTACTTGAATTCCTTGCTCCAGTAGGACTCGATCTGCTGCACCAGTTCCGGCGGCAGCGGCACGTAGTGCAGGGCGTCGGCCTGCGGCTGGCCCTTCTCGAAGGCCCACTTGAAGAAGTCCAGGGTCGCCTTGCTGCGCGCCGGGTCCTTGGCCTGCTTGTGCATCAGCATGAAGTTGGTGGCGGTGATCGGCCACGCCTGCGCGCCTGCGGCGTTGGTGATGACCAGGTTGAAGTCCTTGGCGTTGGCCCAGTCGGCCGACGCGGCGGCCGCGGCGAAGCTCTCGGCATTGGGCTGCACCCAGTTGCCGGCGGCGTTCTGCATCGACGCGTACGGCATCTTGTTCTGCAGCGCGTAGGCCAGTTCGACGTAGCCGATCGAGCCCTTGATCTGCTGCACGTACGAGGCCACGCCTTCGTTGCCCTTGCCGCCGACGCCGCCCGGCCACTGCACCGAGGTGCCTTCGCCGACCTTGCCCTTCCACTCCGGGCTGACCTTGGACAGGTAGTTGGTGAAGTTGAAGCTGGTGCCCGAGCCGTCGGAGCGGTGCACCAGGTTGATCTTGGTGTCGGGCAGGGTCACGCCCGGGTTCAGCGCGGTCAGCGCCGGGTCGTTCCACTTGCTGATCTTGCCCAGGAAGATGTCCGCCAGCACCGGGCCGGTCAGCCGCAGCTTGCCCGCGTCCATGCCGTCCAGGTTGACCACCGGCACCACCCCCCCAATCGCCGAGGGGAACTGGCCGAGGCCGGCCGCGGCCAGCTCGGCGCTGTCCAGCGGCTTGTCGGAAGAGCCGAAATCGACCGTGCCGGCCTTGATCTGGGCGATGCCGCCGCCGGAACCGATCGACTGGTAGTTGATCTTGTTGCCGGTGGCCGCGTTGTAGTCGGCCGACCACTTGGAGATCAGCGGGTAGATGAAGGAGGCACCGGCGCCGGAAATCTCCGCCGCGGTCTTGGCGCCGGCGGCCGGCGCGGCAGCGGGCGTCCCGCCTGCCGCATCGGCGGCACCCTGCTTGTCGCCGTTGCCGGGCTGGCAGGCGGTGACGGCGAAGGCCAGGGCGAGGGACAGGACGGCAATGCGCGCCGGCTGCAGTTTCATGGGGGGTCACTCCGTAGCGAAGAGCGCCGGGACATCCGGCGGATGCTCGCTATGAAATGATATTTTTGTTACAGCGAGATGACTTGCGGACTGGTTGGCGGACGCCCTCACCGGATGCGGCGCTCGCGCCGCCTTCCGGAACCGTGGCAGGGCAGGGCGGCGTGCCCCCCTGGGCCTGCGCACGGCTCCGCCAGCGGGGACAAAAAAAGACGCGGACCCTGCGGTCCGCGCCTTCGGGACATCGCCGTGCCGGCGCGCGAGCGCCGGACGGGCGAGACGCCGGCTTACTTCATGTTCTGCGCCCAGTAGGCTTCGATCTGCTTGACCAGCGGCTCCGGCAGCGGCACGTAGTCCAGCGCCTTGGCCTGCGGCTGGCCCTGCTCGAACGACCACTTGAAGAAGTCCAGCGCGGCCTTCGACGACGCCGGCTTCTTGGCCTTCTTGTACATGATGGCCCAGGTGGTGGCGGTGATCGGCCACGCGTCCTGGCCCGACGCGTTGGTCATGATCAGGTTGAAGTCCTTGGCCGACTTCCAGTCCGCGGTGGCGGCGGCAGCGGAGAAGGTCTTGTCGTCCGGCATCACGAAACGGCCGGCGGCGTTCTTCATGCCGGCGTAGCTGAGCTTGTTCTGCAGCGCGTAGGCGTACTCGACGTAGCCGATGCCGCCGCGGATCTGCTTGACGTAGGCGGCCACGCCTTCGTTGCCCTTGCCGCCGATGCCGGCCGGCCACTGCACGGCGGTGCCTTCACCGACCTTGCTCTTCCACTCCGGGCTAACCTTGGACAGGTAGTTGGTGAAATTGAAGCTGGTGCCCGAACCGTCGGAGCGGTGCACGATGGTGATCTTCAGGTCGGGCAGGGTCAGGCCCGGGTTCAGCGCGGCGATCGCCGGGTCGTTCCACTTGGTGATCTTGCCGAGGAAGATGTTGGCCAGCACGGTGCCGTCGAGCTTCATCGCACCCGGGGCCACGCCCGCCACGTTGAACACCGGCACGATGCCGCCGATCACGACCGGGAACTGGCCCAGGCCGAACTTTTCCAGATCCGCGCCGCTCAGCGGCTTGTCGGAGGCGCCGAAATCGACCGTGGCCGCCTGGATCTGCGCGATGCCGCCGCCGGAACCGATCGACTGGTAGTTGACGCGGTTGCCGCTTTTCTCAGCATAGGCAGCCGACCACTTCGACAGCACCGGGTAGACGAAGCTGGAGCCTGCGCCAGTGACATCGGTGGCTTGCGCCGCGAGCGAAAACGTAGCGACCGCGGCGGCTGCCAGCAGTCGGAGCTTGAGGGAACGCATCGGGAGAACTCCTGAAATAGGTGGAATGCCGGCACCCCGGCCGGCATCGGCTGCATTCCAAGACTTTTTCATGAACGTCTGAAGAAAATCAGATGTCAGTCCGGTGACAGCCTTCCCGGACGGGGTTGCCTTCGTTTCGAAACGAAGCTGACTCAAAACCGTCATGTCTTTGACGGAATCTTTACAAATGGTCGGGCCATCGCACTGGGGCCGCACCGCACCCATACCACCCTGCCACCACCCATCGGAGAGATTCTAATGCGTTCCCATCTTCTCGCCACGGCGATCCTCGCCAGCCTCGGCCTCGCGTCGGCGCCGCAGGCGTTCGCGGCGAAGGCCAAGGCCAGCAGCAACCCGCCCGCCGTCAGCGCTGCCCAGCTGCAGCAGCTGCAGGCCCAGATCGAAGCGCTGCAGACCCAGGTCCAGCAGCTGCAGGCGCAGTCGGAAGCCCTGCAGGCGCAGTCCGACGCGCAGTCGGAAGTGAATGTCGTGCAGGCCCAGGCGACCGAAACGGCGCAGGCCAGCGCCGCCAAGGTCGACAAGCTCGCCAAGCTGGTCAACGACAACAAGATCGGCGGCCGCATGTTCTTCGATCTGACCAACATCGACCGCACCAGCGGCGGCGCCAAGACCGCCGCCAGCGGCACCGGTCTGGACGTCAAGCGCTTCTACCTGACCGTCGACCACAGCTTCAACGAGATCTGGTCGGCCAACCTGACCACCGACTTCCAGTACAGCTCGGCGCTGTCCAACACTCAGCTGTTCGTCAAGAAGGCCTACGTGCAGGGCAAGTTCGACGACGCCTTCGCCCTGCGCATCGGTGCCGCCGACATGCCGTGGGTGCCGTTCGTCGAGAAGTTCTACGGCTACCGCTACGTCGAGAACACCCTGACCGACCGCCTGAAGTACGCCAACTCCTCCGACTGGGGCCTGCACGCCTTCGGCGACCTGGGCTCGCAGGTCAACTACGCGATGTCGGTGGTCAACGGTGCCGGCTACAAGAACCCGACCCGCGGCAAGGGCATGGACGTGGAAGGCCGCGTCGCCTACATGCCGATGCAGAACCTGGCCATCGCCGTCGGCGCCTACTCGGGCAAGCTGGGCAAGGAAACCGACATCCTCGACGCGCAGCACGACTACACCCGCGCCGATGCGATGGTCGCCTACGCCGATTCCAACTTCCGTCTGGGCGGCGAGTACTTCCAGGCCAAGAACCTCAACAACGTGCTGACCCCGGCCACTGACAAGTCCAGTGGCTGGTCGGTGTGGGGCAGCGTGGCGCTGACCGACGGCGGCATCAACGCCTTCGCCCGCTACGACAAGACCGACCTGAGCAAGACCATCGACCCGACCCTGGCCGACAAGTACTGGAACGTCGGCGTCGAGTTCCCGGTGCTGAAGAACCTGAAGCTGGCCACCGTGTACAAGTACACGCACCAGGACAACGCCAGCAAGAAGACCGACGTGGAAACCAAGGAATTCGGCGTCTGGGGCGACCTGTCGTTCTGATTCGCGGAGATTCCCGCACGTGGAACGAAAGGCGGCGCATTGCGCCGCCTTTCTTTTTTACGGCGCGATCGCCGCGGCGCGCGATGGGGCGCGGGCCGGGGCGCCTTTCACGGTTCGCGTCGACGACCGTGGACGATAGTCGCTGCTACAGCGGCCAGGTGGCCTCTCGTGGAGAACTGTAGAAGCGGTTTCAACCGCGACGGGCGCAGCGGCGGACGACATGCGCCGCGCAAGTTGCCCAAGCCGACATCCCCGGTGCTGTACCGGCCGGCGCCGCGGCACGCCGCTCAACCCGGCGTCTTGTCCTTGTACCGGCACAGGTCGCGGATCGCGCACTGCGGACAGTCGGGCTTGCGTGCCTTGCACACGTAGCGGCCGTGCAGGATCAGCCAGTGGTGCGCGTCGTACAGGAACTGCGCCGGCACCCGCTTGAGCAGCGAATCTTCGACTGCGCGCACGTCCTTGCCCGGGGCCAGCCCGGTGCGGTTGGCGACGCGGAAGATGTGCGTGTCCACCGCCATGGTCGGTTCGCCGAAGGCGGTGTTGAGCACCACGTTGGCGGTCTTGCGGCCGACCCCGGGCAGCGCTTCCAGCGCGGCGCGCGAGCGCGGCACCTCGCCGCCGTGCTGCTCGACCAGGATGCGGCAGGTGGCGATGACGTTCTTGGCCTTGGCGTTGAACAGGCCGATGGTGGAGATGTAGCGCTTCAGGCCGTCCTCGCCCAGCGCCAGGATCGCGGCCGGCGTGTTCGCCACCGGATACAGGCGCCGCGTGGCCTTGTTGACGCCGACGTCGGTGGCCTGCGCCGAGAGGATCACCGCGATCAGCAGTTCGAACGGGCTGTCGTATTCCAGCTCGGTGGTCGGGCTGGGGTTGAGTTCGGACAGGCGCGAGAACAGCTCATGGATCTCGTCCTTGCTCAGCAGGCGCCCGCGCCGTGCAGGCGTGCTTGCGCCCGTGCTCGCGGTCGCGCTCATTGGCCGCCTCGCTGCGCGGCCTTGGCCTTGGCGCGGGCCAGGATCGCCGCAGCGGCCGCCGGCAGGGCCGGCGCGCTCGGTGTGGCCGTGGTCGACGTCGAGGCGATCGGTGTCGCTGCCGCACGTCGCGCCTGGCGCGCATGGGCACGTCGCTCCAGGCGCGCGCTGCGCGCCCGGTAGCGCGCACGCGCGTCCCACGCATCGCGCAGGCGCTGCTGCGCGGCCAGCACCTGCGCGCGCAACTGCGGATGCGCCGGGTCCAGGCGATCGTCCTCCGGATCGGTGCCGCGGTAGTCCATCAGGCCGCCGTCGATCGCGGCATCCAGATCGTCGTCCAGGATCCAGCGCAGCAACTGCAGCGGCGTGGCGAGAGCGGGGGCGTGCGACATCGTGTGCGGGCTCAGCGGTTGCGGAACTGCGGCGGGCGCCGCTCCAGGAAGGCGCGGGTGCCTTCGCGCATGTCCTCGCTGGAGAACAGCAGGCCGAACTGCGCGGTCTCGTATTCCAGCCCCTGTTCGATCGCGCTTTCGCCACCGATCTGGATCGCGTCGAGGATGCCGCGCAGCGCCAGCGGTGCGGCATCGGCCAGTTGCTGCGCCAATTTCAGCGTGGTCGCCTGCAGTTCGCCGGCGGCGACCACGCGGTTGACCAGGCCCAGTTGCAGTGCGCGCGCCGCGTCGATCGGCACGCCGAGCAGGCACAGTTCCAGCGCCGCGGCGCGGCCGACCAGCCGCAGCAGGCGCTGGGTGCCGCCGAAGCCGGGAATCAGCCCGAGATTGATCTCCGGCTGGCCCAGGCGCGCGCCTTCGGCGGCCACGCGCAGGTGGCAGGCCATCGCCAGTTCCAGCCCGCCGCCGAGGGCGAAACCGTTGACCATCGCCAGCACCGGCTTGGGCATGCGCTCGATCCGGCGCATCAGGCGCTGGCCCAGTTGCGAGAAATCGCGGCCCTGCACCGGTGTCAGTTCGTTCATCTCGGCGATGTCGGCGCCGGCCACGAAGGCTTTCTCGCCGGCGCCGGTCAGCACCACCACGCGGATCTGCGGGTCGTCCGCGGCCGCGGCGAAGGCCGCATCCAGCGCCTGCAAAACCTGGCGATTCAAGGCGTTGAGCTTGTCGGCTCGATTCACGGTGAGGATGCGGATCGCACCCTGGGTATCGGCGAGGACCGGCGTGCCGGACATGTGCATTCCTGGTTGTTAAAAAAAGGTAATGGGAACTCTGGGCGGGCCGCACCAGTCAGAGCAGCGTCGTCGGTAGCGGTTACGCGCCGCGGCGGCTATCCTAACGCGTCATCTCAGGCGGCACGGGCCGCCCTGTGCCACCACCCTGGAGAATTGTTTGATGAAGTTGCGTTCTATTGCGGTCGCTGTCGCGGCCCTCGCCCTGAGCGGCAATGCGTTCGCCCAGGACACCTCGTCCGAGAAGGGCAAGCTGAGCTATTACTTCGGCTACGACTACGGCAACAACCTTGCCGAACTCACCGGCCGCGGCGAGCAGCTCGATATCAATGCGGTGGTGAAGGGCTTGCAGGACGCCTACGCCAAGAAGCAGCCGGCGGTCAGCGCCGACCAGCTGAAGCCGGCGGTTGAAGCGTTCCAGAAGCGCGAGCAGGCCCGCGCCCAGCAGGCCAAGGCCGACTACGAGAAGGCCGCTGCCGAGAACAAGACCAAGAGCGACCAGTTCATGGCCCAGAACAAGGCCAAGCCTGGCGTGCAGGTGCTGCCCAGCGGCGTGCAGTACCGCGTGATCGAGGCCGGCAAGGGTGCCAAGCCGACCCAGGCCAGCACCGTGCAGCTGGAAGTGGCCGGTCCGTACCCGTTCGGCCAGCGTCCGGCGCAGGCGCGTCCGGCGCAGCAGATCCCGGCGATCAAGGTCAGCGAAGTCGAGATGCAGGCCATGCGCGACACGCTGCTGCAGATGCCGGCCGGCTCCAAGTGGGAAGTGACCCTGCCGCCGGACAAGGCCTACGGTGCCGACCCGCGTACGCCGTTCCCGCCGAACGTGGCGGTGCAGTTCGAGATCAAGCTGGTCAGCGTCAAGTAAGCACGCCGCTCCAGTGCACGACGATTGCGCCGGCAGCGATGCCGGCGCAATTTTTTTGGGCAGGCAACGACGGCGCCGACGAATCGCGCTAGGCTGGCAAGGTGTCGAATCCGATGGATCCCGTTCCGCATGCCCTGCTCACGCCCTGCATCGGTCTCTGCCGTCTCGATGCGCAGGGCTATTGCGCCGGCTGCCTGCGCAGCGGCGACGAGATCGCACGCTGGCGCGGCATGAGCGACGCCGAACGCCGCCGCTACATGGACGAGGTGCTGCCGGGCCGCGGCTGGTCGCCGTCGCCGGGGCAGCGCCTGGCCGAACGTGCGCATCTGCTGCGCGCACTGCACCCGCTGCAGCAGCCGCCGGCGGGGCCGGGCTGGAATCACCACGAGTTGCAGGATCTGTTGCCGGACGGCGCGCCGGTGGAAGCGGCGGTGCTGGCCGGCCTGGTGCCGCGTGCCGACGGCACCCATGTGCTGTTGACCCGGCGCACCGACAGCCTGCGTCACCACGGCGGCCAGGTCAGTTTTCCCGGCGGCCGCATCGAGGCCAGCGACGCCGATGCGGTGGCCGCGGCGCTGCGCGAGAGCGAGGAAGAGATCGCGCTTGCGGCGTCGCAGGCGGAGCCGCTGGGCTACCTGGATCCGTTCGTCACCATCAGCGGCTTCCGGGTGATGCCGGTGGTCGCGGCGATCGATCCGCGCTTCGTGCCGCAGCCGCATCCGGGCGAGGTGGCCGAGGTGTTCGAGGTGCCGCTGGCCTACCTGATGGCGCCGGACAACCTGCGCAGCATCGAGACCGATTACCGCGGACGCCCGCGCGTCGTGCTGGAGTACGGCTGGCCCGGCCAGCGGATCTGGGGCGCGACCGCGGCGATCCTGCTCAACCTGCGCCGCCGACTGGAGCAAGCCGCATGACCGCAACGTCCCCCGCATGGCACACCCTGGTCGAGGCGCCGGCGCTGGCCGCCGCGCTCGACGATCCCGCGCTGCGCCTGGTCGATGCGCGGTTCGTGCCGGCGGCGCTGCTCGATCCCGCCGCGGCGGCGGCCGCGCGCGCGGCCTATGCGCAATCGCACCTGCCCGGCGCGGTCTACGCCGATCTGAACGCGGATCTGTCCGATCTCGGCCGTCCCGGCCTGGGCCGGCATCCGTTGCCGGACGACGCGGCGTTCGCGCGCACCCTGGGGCAGTGGGGCATCGGCCCGCAGCACCAGGTGGTGGTGTACGACGCCGGCGACGGCAGCATGGCCGCTGCCCGCCTATGGTGGATGCTGGGCCTGCTCGGCCATTGCCGTGTCGCCGTGCTCGACGGCGGCCTTGCCGAATGGCGCCGGCTCGGCCTGCCGGAAACCGACGCGGCCTCCGCGCCGTCGCCGCTGCCGCCGTATCCGCAGGCGTTCGATGCGACGCGCATCGTCTCCGCCGAGGAGGTCGCCGCACGCCTGCACGAGGCGCCGGGCTGGTTGCTGGATGCGCGCCCCGGCGAACGCTTCCGTGGCGAGGTGGAGCCGATCGACCCGCTGCCCGGGCATGTGCCCGGCGCGCTCAACCGGCCGCTGGCGCAGAACCTGCGCGACGGCCGCCTGCGCCCGGCGCAGGAACTGCGCGCGGAACTGCAGCCGCTGCTGCAGGGACGCGATCCGCGCGAGGTGGTGTTGATGTGCGGATCGGGCGTCACCGCCTGCCATCTGCTGCTGGCGCTGGAGCATGCCGGCCTGCACGGTGCGCGCGTGTATGCCGGCTCCTGGAGCGGCTGGATCGCCGATCCGGCACGGCCGCGCGCCATCGGCTAGGGCCGGCGCCGGTCCACACGGAACGCATGCACGATGGCACGCGACAGGGGCGGCACCATGCGCTGGCGTGAGGCCTGCGGGCTGGCGATGCTGCTGGGCCTGGCCGCCTGCGGCGACCGCCGCGCGTCGGCCGATGGCGCCGACGCCTCGCCACGCGCGCAATCTGCCACGCATTATCGCGAGGCGGTGGAGCGCAATCGTGCGCAGCGCCTGGCGACATTGCGCGCGCCGTCGGGCTGGTTGAGTTTCACCGGCTCCGGGCGTCTGCACAGCGGCGTGCACCGGGTCGGCAGCGCACCCGACAACGACGTGCAGTTGCCGGCCGGCCCGGCGCATCTGGGCATGCTGCAGGTGGATCCGCAGGAGGGCGTGCAGTTCCAGCCCGCGGCGGACGCGGCGGTGCAGGTGAACGGCCAGCCGTTCGCCGGTGGCCGCCTGGAGACCGACGCGGCGCACGACACCCAGACCCGCCTTGCGCTGGGAGCGCAGGAGTTCTACGTGGTGCGCACCGGCAACCTGTTCGGCTGGCGCTTCCGCGATCCACAGGCGCCGGCGCGCGCGCGCTTCCGCCGCATCGATTACTTCCCGATCGATCCGCAGTGGCGGGTGGTGGCCGACTGGCATCCGGTGCCGGCGCCGCAGGCGATGGTGCTGCTCACCTCGATCGGCACGCCGCAGCCGCTGGCCCTGGTCGGCAGCGCCGAGTTCGTGCTGCGGGGGCGGCGCTACAAGCTGCAGATCCTGCGCGACGGCGCCAGCCAGCGCCTGTTCCTGCCGTTCTCCGACCGAACCAGCGGCCGCGAGAGCTATGGCGGCGCCCGTTATCTGTTCGTGCCGGCGCCGCAGGGCGGCCGTATCGTGCTGGATTTCAACCTGTCGCAGAACCCGCCATGCGCGTTCACCCCGCACGTGGTGTGCCCGCTGGCACCGGTCGGCAATCGCCTGGACGTGGCGGTGACCGCCGGCGAGAAGAACTACGTCGGCGCGCACTGAGCGCGCGTGGAAAATCGCGCAGGAGCGGCTTCGGCCGCGACCGGGCCGTTCCCGGTGAAGCCGGGGCGCGGCTGAAGCCGCTCCTGCGGGAGCGTGCGAATACGACCCTGTCTGGTACTCCATCGCGGCCCGAATCAGCCGTTCCAATCCATCGCCTCCAAGGCGGTCACACAGGCGGCGCATACGGCGCCAGCGCCACCGCCTCCAGCACCTGCGGCCAGGGAAAGCGCGGGCCCGGATCCAGCTTGCGCTGCACCTGCCGCGTCGGACAGTCGCTGGCCGGTTCCAGGCTGCGGTCCAGCGCCTCGTGTCCGGCGATGTGGCGCAGCTGCGGCAACTCCGCGCGCAACTGCTGCAGCAAGCGGATCAGCGCCTGGATCTGCGCCGGGGGGTAGTCTTCGCGCATCGCCTGGTGGCGCGAATCCAGCCACAGCGGATAGCGTCCGCGGTTGACCAGTTCGATGCCGAGCGACTGCGGGTTGTAGCCGCGCACGTGGTGCGCGATGCGCTCCGCGGGCACGTAGCGATGCACGCTGCCGTCGCGGTCGATGTAGAAGTGGCCGCTGTTGCCGGTGCCCGACGGATACAGCACACGCTCGCCGTACAGGCGCGCGCTGGCCAGGTCCGGCAACTCGGTGCAGTGGATCACCGCCAGCGTGATGCTGTCCGGCGCGCGCTCCTGCAGCAGGCCGACGTAGGGCAGGGGCGCATCGTGGATCGGCAACGGCGAGGTGGGCGGCATGCGCGGATGCTAGCATTCGCCGATGACCCTGAATTCCGAAAGCCCGCTGGCGACCCTGCTGGCCACACTGCCGCGCGCCGGACGCGTGGAATGGATCGGCCTGCGCCCGGCGCGCGACGTGCCGATGCACGAGGTCGACGCCGCTGAGGCACAGACCGATGGCGGCCTGCACGGCGACCGCTACGCCGGCCGCAACGGCAAGCGCGGCGTCACCCTGATCCAGGCCGAACACCTGCCGGCGATCGCCGCGCTGGCCGGGCATGCGGCGGTGGCGCCGGCGACCCTGCGGCGCAACGTGGTGGTGTCGGGCATTCCGCTGATCGCGCTGAAGGGGCGCCGTTTCCGCATCGGCGAGGTCGAGCTGGAAGGCATCGCGCCGTGCGACCCGTGCTCGCGCATGGAGCAGGCGTTGGGGCCCGGCGGCTACAACGCCATGCGTGGCCACGGCGGCCTGTGCGCACGCATCGTGCAGGGCGGCACGCTGCGGCTGGGCGATGCGGTGGTGGCGCTGTGAGCCGCGGCCACTGCATCCTCTCGCACGGCTTCGAGAGCGGGCCGGACGCGATCAAGGTGACCGCATTGGCCGAGGTGGCGGAGCGCCTGGGCTGGAGCCATTCGCGCCCGGACTACACCGACCTGGACGCGCGCCGCGACATCAGCCCGCTCGGCGACGTGCCGACCCGCCTGCAGCGCCTGCTGGAACAGGCGCAGGCGGCGGCGCAGCGCGGGCCGCTGGTGCTGGCCGGTTCCAGCCTCGGCGCCTACATCGCCGCGCAGGTGTCGCTGCACGTGCCGGTGCGCGGCCTGTTCCTGATGGTGCCGCCGACGCGGATGGGGCACATGCCGGCGCTGGATGCGGCACCGGTGCCGACCTCGGTGGTGCATGCCTGGCGCGACGAACTGATTCCCGCCAGTGAAGTGATCGCCTGGGCGCAGGCGCGTGCCGCGCGGCTGCTGCTGGTCGACGACACGCATCGCCTGGGCGAGCACGTGGCGACCTCGGCGCAGGCCTTCGCCGAGCTGCTGGAGCGCCTGTGAGCGCAGCCGACGACATGCTGTTGCGCGCCGAGCGGCCGGCCGACGCGGCGGCGATCGAGGCGCTGACCCTGGTCGCCTTCTTCCGCGTCGCGCACAGCCGCCACGACGAGCAGGACATCATCGAGCGGCTGCGCGCGGACGGCGCGCTGACCCTGTCGCTGGTGATCGAGCACGAGGGCTACATCGTCGGCCACGTCGCGGTGTCGCCAGTGAGCCTGTCCGACGGCAGCCGCGGCTGGTACGGGCTGGGACCGCTGTCGGTGGGGCCGGGCCACCAGCGCCAGGGCCTGGGCACGCGGCTGGTGCGCGAGGCGCTGGCGCAGTTGCAGGCGCTGGGTGCGGCCGGCTGCGTGGTGCTGGGCGACCCGGGCTACTACGCGCGCTTCGGCTTCCATCCGGAACCCGGGCTGACGCTGCCGGGTGCGCCGGTGGAGGCCTTCCAGGCGCTGGCCTTCGGCGAGCGCCTGCCGCCGATGGCCGAGGTGGTCTACCACCCGGCGTTCCTGTCCGCGGCCTGAGCCCGCACAGCGCGATCTCGCCCGGCGCGGGCCGGGTGCGCTAGCATTGTCCCGCACCTTCATCGAGGAACCACGCCGATGCGCCATTGATGCCGCCGTCTTCGCGACGGCCTTCGTCCCACCTGCCGAGCGATCGGCGGGCACGACCGGCATCCATGGAGGTTCCCATGACGCATCCGCTGCTTGCGCTGGACAGCGCGACCCATGTTCTGCCCGACGGCAGGATTCTGTTCTCCGATCTGCACTTCGCGCTCGATACGCGCCGCACCGGCCTGGTCGGCCGCAACGGCGTCGGCAAGAGCGTGTTCGCGCGCCTGCTCGCCGGCGAACTGAGACCCAGCGCCGGGCGCTGCGTGCGCCACGGCCGCCTGCATTACGTGCCACAGCAGATCGCGCCGGCGCCGCACGCCACCGTCGCCGACCTGGCCGGCGTGGGCACGGCGTTGCGGGCGCTGGCACGGATCGAGGCCGGCAGTGCCGACGTGGCGGATTTCGATGCGCTCGGCGAGCGCTGGGACATCGCCCAGCGCCTGCAGGCGCAACTGCACGCGCACGACCTCGGCGCGCTGGAGCCGCACCGCCTGGCGGCCACGCTCAGCGGCGGCGAGGCGATGCGGGTGGCGCTGATCGGCGCCTGGTTGGCCGAGGCCGATGCGCTGATCCTGGACGAGCCGACCCTGCACCTGGACGCGGCGCAGCGGCAGCGCCTGCGCGAGACGCTGCAGCGCTGGCCGGGCGGCCTGCTGGTGATCAGCCACGATGCGCTGCTGCTGCAGGACATGCAGCGCACGCTGGAACTGTCGCCAGGCGGGCTGCGCGACTACGGCGGCGACTACGCGTTCTACCTGCAGTGCCGGGCGCGCGAGCGCGAGGCCGCGCAGGCCGAACTGGCGCAGCACAAGCTGCAGCACGCGCGCGACAACGCTGCCTGGCAGGCACAGCACGATCGACAGCAGCGGCGCAGTGCGCGCGGGCGGCAGCAGGCCGGCACGGCCAACCAGGCGCCGATCCTGCTCGGCCGGCAGAAGCAGCGCAGCCAGGACAGTGCCGGCAAGCGGGTGCGCGATCATCAGGCCACGCAGGCGCGCAGCCTGGAGCGCATCGCCGAGGCCGCGCGCCAGGTGCAGCCCGACGCGCCGGTGGCGCTGTTCGCGCCGCCGCCGGCCGATGCGGCCACCCGGCGCCTGGTCGAGCTGCAGGCAGTGCGGCTGCCGTTCGCGCCGGCGACGCGGCAGCCGCTGGACCTGGTGGTGCAGGGCGGCGCACGCATCGGCGTGGTCGGGGCCAACGGCAGCGGCAAGTCGACCCTGCTGCGGGTGCTGGCCGGGCAGGTGGCGGCGTTGTCCGGCAGTTGCCGGGTGCGCGCCGCCAGTGCCTACCTGGACCAGTCGTTGGCGGCGCTGGACCCGGCTGCCACCGCGCTGGCGCAGGTGCAGGCCGCCGCGCCCGGCATCGCACTCGCCGACCTGCGCACGCGGCTGGCCTTGCTCGGCCTGGACGCGCAGCGCATCGGCGTGCCCTGCGGCCAGCTCAGCGGCGGCGAGCGGCTGAAGACTGCGCTGGCCTGCGCCTTCTACCGCACGCCGCCGGCCGAACTGCTGTTGCTGGACGAGCCGGACAACCACCTGGACCGCGAAGCCCGCGACGCGTTGCGCGCGGTGCTGCTGCAGTACCCCGGCGCGCTGCTGGTGGTCTCGCACGATGCGGAGTTCCTGGACACGCTGCGCCTGCAGCAGCGCTTGCAGGCGGATGCCGAAGCGTGGCGGCTGACGCCGTGGTGAGTGGCCTGCGCTGCCGTCGACGGGGTCTGCCGCCGGGCATGCCCGGCGCCGGATTCGTGGTCTCGCATTGCGCGATGCGTCGCGCACCAAGGCGTCAGGAGGGCGCGTCTGCAGCGCCAGCTTCATCTGCCACGGCGCGGGGTGGTCGCGAAGCGAACGCCGGCGGGCGACGTCGCTGTGCCCGTCACACGAGGCCAGTGACGGCCGCGGCGCACCCTGCGCCAGGGCACCGCGCAGCAGGCAGGGGCGCACGGACCCTGTGGTATTCTGCGCGCCGTTCCGGTGCGGTGCGTGCGCGTGCCCATCCCTCGATCCGCGGCCGCGGCCGCGGTAACGCCGGATCCGGCGCTGCGATGCGCCACGCGCGCGGCGTCCGCCGTGCCTCCCTCCCGTCCGTCCTGGTCCGCCTTCCGTGAAATTCTTCGTCTCCTGCGCCAAGGGCCTGGAATACCTGCTCGTCGATGAACTGCTCGCGCTCGGCGCGGCGCAGGCCACCGCCACCGTCGCCGGGGTCAATGCCGAAGGCAGCCTGCAGGACGCGCAGCGCGCGGTGCTGTGGTCGCGCCTGGCCAGCCGCGTGCTGTGGCCGTTGCAATCCTTCGACTGCCCCGACGAGGCGGCGCTGTACGCCGGCGTGGCGGCGCTGCCGTGGCGCAGCCATCTGGCGCCGCAGCACACCCTGGCGGTGGACGCGCATGTGTCCGGCACCGGCATCACCCATGCGCGCTTCGCCGCCCAGCGGGTCAAGGATGCGGTGGTGGACACGCTGCGCGGCGAGGGCCTGGAGCGGCCGTCGGTGGACGTGGAGCACCCGGACCTGCGCCTGAACCTGTCGCTGCGCAAGGGGCGCGCGACGCTGTCGGTGGACCTGGGCGGCGGCTCGCTGCACCGGCGCGGCTGGCGCCAGGCGCAGAACGAGGCGCCGCTGAAGGAGAACCTGGCCGCGGCGGTGCTGCTGCGCGGACAGTGGCCGGCGCTGTATGTGCAGGGTGGCGGGCTGCTGGATCCGATGTGCGGCAGCGGCACGCTGCTGATCGAAGGCGCGCTGATGGCCGCCGATGTCGCGCCGGGCCTGCTGCGCGGCGAACTGGCGGCGCAGCAGCGCGGCGACACCGATGCCGATGCCGCGCCGAGCCGCTGGCTGGGGTTCGACGTGGCGTCCTGGCGTTCGCTGCTGGCCGAGGCGCGGCAGCGCGCCCAGGTCGGTCGCGCCGCGTTGCGGCCGGTGCTGTACGGCAGCGACATCGACCCGCATGCGCTGCGCGCGGCGCGCGAGAACGCGCTGGCGGCCGGCGTGGTCGAGGCGATCGCCTTCGCCGCGCACGACGTCGCGGCGTTGCCCGCGCCGGCGCAGGCGCTGGGCACGGTGGTGTGCAATCCCCCCTACGACGAGCGCCTGGCCGCCGACGCGGCGCTGTACCGGCGCCTGGGCGATGCGCTCAAGCGCGCGGTGCCGCAGTGGCGCGCCAGCCTGCTGTGCGGCAGCGACGAACTGGCCTATGCCACCGGCCTGCGCGCGGCCAAGAAGTACCAGATGTTCAACGGCGCGCTGGAGTGCCCGTTGATCGTCTGCGACCCGATCGCGGTCGCGCTGCGCGCGGGCGCCAGCGAGGAGCCGCGCGCGCTCAGCGACGGCGCGCAGATGGTCGCCAACCGCCTGCGCAAGAACCTGCGCAAGTTCAAGACCTGGCGCACACGCGAGCGGATCGGCTGCTACCGCGCCTACGACGCCGACCTGCCCGAGTACGCGGCGGCGATCGACGTGTACCAGGAGGACGGCGGCCAGGCGCGCACCTTCCTGCACGTGCAGGAGTACGCGGCGCCGGACAGCATTCCCGACGTGGACGTGCGCCGCCGCCGCAACGAACTGCTGGCGGCGGCGCGCGAGGTGTTCGCGGTGCCGGCCGAGCAGGTGGCGCTGAAGACCCGCGAACGCGGCAAGGGCGGCAGCAAGTACGGTCGCTTCGAGCAGCGCGGCGAGTTCCTGGTGGTGCGCGAGCACGACGCGCTGCTGCGGGTGAACCTGTTCGACTACTTGGATACCGGGCTGTTCCTCGACCACCGCCCGCTGCGCGGGGTGATGGCGCAGCAGGCGCGCGGCAAGCGTTTCCTCAACCTGTTCTGCTACACCGGCGTGGCCAGCGTGCAGGCGGCGGTGGCCGGCGCCGATTCCACCACCAGCGTGGACCTGTCCGGCACCTATCTGCAGTGGTGCGCCGACAACCTGGCCTTCAACGGCAAGGGCGGCGCCCAGCACCGGCTGGTGCAGGCCGACGCGCTGAGCTGGCTGGAGGCGGAGAAGAACCGCTACGACGTGATCTTCTGCGACCCGCCGACCTTCTCCAATTCCGCGCGCGCCGAGGATTTCGACATCCAGCGCGAGCACGTGCGGCTGTTGCGCGCGGCGGTGGCGCGGCTGATGCCCGAGGGCGTGCTGTACTTCTCCAACAACTTCCGCCGCTTCAAGCTGGACGAGAACGCGCTGGCCGAATTCGCGGTGTGCGAGGAGATCAGCGCGCAGACCATCGACGTGGATTTCGAGCGCAACCCGCGCATCCACCGCGCCTGGCGTCTGCAGCGGCGCTGAGAAGCGGTGCCTCGTGTGTCTTTCTGCAGGAGCGGCTTCAGCCGCGATGGGCGTGACCGGTAACGCCCGTCGCGGAGCGTAGTGCGCTGTTGCTTCTCCATCCGGGAGAAGGGGCCCAGAAGGGGCGGGTGAGGGGACGGGCGACGCCGCGTGTCCTCGATCTCTGCGCGTCGCTTCGCGCCGTCCCCTCACCCCAACCCCTGTCCCGGGGGGAGAGGGGCTTGTATCAATTGCCGTGATGCCCCAGCGCGGCCTGCGCCTTGCCGCGTGGCGGCGGGTCATCCTCGGTCTCGCGCTCGTTCCAGTACGCTTGGATCTGCAGGATCTGCGGCAGGATCGCCTCGAACAACTCGACCAGACGCGGCTCGAACTGGCTGCCGGCCTTGTCGCGGAACAGCGCCATCGCCTGTTCCAGCGGCCATGCGTCCTTGTACGGACGCGGTGAGGTGAGCGCATCGAACACGTCGGCCAGCGCCACGATCCGTGCCGATTCGGGAATCTGCGTGCCTGAAACGCCGGCCGGGTAACCGCCGCCGTCCCAGTGCTCGTGGTGGTACAGGGAGACCTCGGCGGCGAGCCGGAACAGCGGGGCGCTGCTGCGGCTGAGGATGTCGTAGCCGATCCGCGGGTGCCGCTTCATGACCTGCCACTCGTCGGCGTCCAGCGGCCCGGGCTTCTTCAGCACCGCATCGGGGATGCCGATCTTGCCGGTGTCGTGCATCGGCGCGGCCTGTTCCAGCAGGTCGGCGTCCTCGCACGACCAGCCGGCGGCCAGCGCGAGCGCGCGGGCGTAGGCGGCCATGCGCCAGATATGCGTGCCGGTGTCCGAGTCGCTGTAGTGGCCGGCCATGCCCAGCATCTGGATCGCGTCGCGATGGCTGTCGGCCAGGCTGGTGGCGCTGACCAGCGACAGGTGGGTGCGCACCCGCGCACGCAGAATGCTCGGCGAGTAGGGCTTGGTGATGTAGTCCACGCCGCCGGCGTCGAACCCGATGCTCTCGTCGGTGTCCTTGTCCTTGGCGGTGACGAAGATGATCGGGATCGCCGCGCTGCGCGCATCTTCCTTCAGGGTGCGGGCGAGGGTGTAACCGTCGATGTCGGGCAGGTCGACATCCAGCAGGATCAGCGCCGGGCGGTGCTTGGCCACCCCGCGCAGGGCTTCGGCGCCGTTCTTGGCGAACACCAGCGCGTAGTCCTCGCGCAGGAGCTGGCGGATCAGCGCCAGGTTGCTGGGTTCGTCATCGACACAGAGGATGCAAGGCTGGGTCATGGCGTGTTCCCGTCTGATACGCGCTGCTGCGCGGGCGGCGCACTCTTATGACTTTGATCATCGGCCAGCCATCGCCTGACTTTAGCCTCGGCTTCGCGGAAGGAAAAATTCTCCAGCAACAGTTGCAGTTCGGCGGCCTGTGCCGCCGGCAGGACCGGCGCCAGTTGCCGCAGCGTGCGGTCGATGCGGTCCGGATCGTCGCTGTCCAGCACCTGCAGCACCTGATACCAGGACGCCTGCAGCGTCGCCGGATCGACCGCGGCGAGGTTCGCTGCCGCGGGTGGCGCCGCACCTTGGGTGGCGTCGGCGAAGCGCAGCACTTCGGCCGCGGTGTCGGCCATCGCCGCGGCCAGCGCGGCGATCTCGGCATCGGCCTGCGTCGGCGCCGTGCTCAAGCGTTCTTCCAAGGCGGCGCTGGCGATGCTCAACGCCGGCAAGGCCAGCGATCCGGCCGAGCCGCGCAACTTGTGCACCAGCGAGACGGCCTCGGCGGGCCGTTGCGCTTCCAGCAGGGTGCGGACGCTGGCCGCCGGGTCGGGATGTTCCTGCAACAGCTTCAGCAGATAGCGCCGATACGGCTCGCGTTCGCCCCAGAGCCGCTGCGCCTGGACGGTATCGAGCAGCGCGGGGTCGCTGGCCGGCCAGTCGTCCGCCGGCAGCACCGACGGTGGCGCCGCCAGCGGCAGCAGCGGCAGCGCGGTCAGGTTCGGCGGCAGGAACCGCCGGATGATCGCGATCAGGTCCTCGACCTGGAACGGTTTGGCGATGAAGTCGTTCATGCCGCTGGACAGCGCCATCTCCTGCTGCTGGCGATAGGCGCCGGCGGTGAGGGCGATCACCGGCACGGCGGCCAGGTCCGGATCGGCACGCAGTTGACGGGTGGCTTCGTAGCCGTCCATGGTCGGCATCTGCACGTCCATCAGCACGACGTGGAAGCGGCCGGGATCGCGGCGTAGCCGCTGCAGCGCCTGGGCGCCGTCCTGCGCCAGCTCGACCAGCGCGCCTTCGCCTTCGAGGATGCGCTGCGCGACCTCGCGGTTGATGTCGCTGTCGTCGACCACCAGCAAGCGGGCCCCGGCCAGGCGTGCGACGCCGTCGCCGGGCGCTGCCGCGGGCAGCTCGCCGTTGCGACGCGCCAGCAGCATGGCGATGGTGCGCTGCAGGGCCGAGGCGGTGACCGGCTTGGTCATCACCGCATCCACGTCGGCGACGCCAGGCTGCTGCTCCTGGATCATGCGCCGCTCGTAGGCGGTGACCATGACGATGATGGGCTGCCGGTCCGGTGCCGATTGCGCGCGGATGCGCTGGGCCACGCTCAACCCGTCCAGGTCGGGCATGCGCCAGTCCAGCAGGATCACGTCGAACTCGGCCCGTTCCGGCGCGGCCGCGGCCAAGGCGGCAGTGCCGCTGGACACCGCTTCCACCTGCCAGCCGAAGCCGTTGGCGATGTCGGTCAGGCTGCGCCGCACCAGGTCGTGGTCGTCGGCGATCAGCACCCGCCGCGCCTGCGCCGGTTCGGCGTCGTCGGCCGGTGCCGGCGCCACCGTGAACGGAATGACGAAGTAGAAATCGCTGCCCTGACCGGGGGCGCTCTGCACTTCCAGTTGCCCGCCCATCAGCTCCACCAGGCGCCGGCTGATGGTCAGGCCCAGGCCGCTGCCGCCGTAGCGGCGGCTGGTGGAGGTGTCGGCCTGCAGGAACGGCGAGAAGATCAGGCTCTGCTTCTCGCGCGGGATGCCGATGCCGGTGTCGCGCACCGAGAACAGCAGCTTGAGCTTGCCGGGTTCGGCGCCGGGGAAGGCGCGCACCGACAGCGCCACCTCGCCCTGTTCGGTGAACTTGATGGCGTTGCCCACCAGGTTGATCAGCACCTGGTTCAAGCGCAGCGCGTCGCCGCGCAACCAGCGGCAGCCCGGCGGCAGCGGCTCGACGATCATCTCCACCGGCTTGGCGCTGTTCGCCGAGGTCATCAGCGCGGCGATGTTCTCCAGCAACTCGTTGAGATCGAACGGCGCCGATTCCAGGTCGATGCGTCCGGACTCGATCTTGGAGAAGTCGAGGATGTCGTTGATGATCTCCAGCAGGTTGCGTGCGGACAGCTCGATCTTCTGGATCATGTCCTGCGCCGCCTGCGACAGCGCGCTGTGCCGCAGCAGGTACAGCATGCCCAGGATCGCGTTCATCGGCGTGCGGATCTCGTGGCTCATGTTGGCCAGGAAATCGCTCTTGGACTGGTTGGCGCTTTCGGCCGCGTCGATCGCCAGGCGCAGCTCGCGCTCGCGCCGCTTCTGCTCGGTCAGATCGACCGCGATGCCGAGGTAGCCGATCACCCGGTCGTCGTCGTCGCGCAGCGTGCTCAGGGTGAGCAAGACGGGGAAGGCGTGGCCATCCTTGCTCAGGTAGGTCCACTCGCGGGTGTCGCTGCGTCCCAGCGTGGACAGTGCGGCCACCGACTCGAACGAGGGCTGCACCGGCATGCCCGACTGCGTGGCCATGCGCTCGGCGCGTGCGGCCAGTTGCTCCGGATCCAGGAACAGGCCGGTGGCCTTGCGTCCGATCAGTTCGTGCGCGGCGTAGCCGAGCAGGGTCTCGGCGGCCGGGTTGAACAGGGTGATGACGCCGTCCGGGTCGGTGGCGACGATCGCGTAGCCGGCATTGGCCAGGATCGCGCGCTGCAGCGCCGAATAGGTCACCAGTTCGCTGGTGCGCTCGGCCACCTGCTGCTCCAGCGTGGCGTTGAGCTCCAGCACCCGCGCCTGCGCGCGCACCTGTTCGGTGACGTCGTGCAGCAGGTGCGAATGGCCGATGGTGCCGCCGCGGGTGCCGGCGATCGGCGAGACGCTGGCCAGGACGCTGACGGTGTGACCATCGCGGTGGCGCAGCTCGCGGACGCCGTCGCCGCTGTCGATGGGATCGCGGACGTGCGCGCCCAGCAACCGCTGCAGCGGCTGGCCGATGGCCTGCTCCGGGGTGTAGCCGAAGATGCGCGTGGCCGCGGGATTCCAGTGGGTCACGCGGCCGTTCAGGTCTTCGGCGACGATCGCTTCGCTGGTGCCGGCGACCAGGGCGGCCAGTTGGCTCTGCTCGCTGAGGATCAGGTCGCGGCGGCGCAGGCTGGTCAGGAACACGTACAGCAGGGTGGCGAGCAGCAGCGCGATACCGGCGGCCAGCGCGCCGGCGAACAGCGGCGAGGTCTGGTCGAGCGAGCGCACGAAGCCCGGCGTGGCGTGTGCACCGATGCGCCACTGGCGTCCATAGACCGCCAGGGTGCGTTCGGCGGTGGGGCCTCCGGCCAGGATCGGTGTGGCGTCGTCGCGATAGAACGGCTGCCCAGGGTTCAGGCTGTCGGCCAGGCTCAGCTGCAGCGCGTTGCGGTGGTCGTCGGAGGAGGCCAGTACCTCGGCGATGCTCAATGGGGCGTATGCCCAGCCGCTGGTGGCCTGCCAGCGCTGTTCCGGGGTCTGCAGCGGCAGGCCTTCGCGATACACCGGCAACAACAGCAGAAAGCCGCTCTTGCCCAGCCCCGGCCGCTGCACCAGGCGGATCGGCGCGGTGATGGTGGGCTTGCCCGAGTGTGCGGCGGCGATCGCCGCGTCGCGTCGCGCCGGTTCGGAGGCGATGTCGAACCCCTGCGCCGGCGTGTTGGACTGCACCGGCTGGATATAGACGATGACGAAGCGATCGCCGTCGTGCGGGGCCAGTTCGCGGATCTGCAGCGACGGTGCGCCGTCGGCGCGGGCCTGCTGCAGGAACGCCGCCTCCTCGGCGCGCGGCACCCGCTGGATGTAGCCGAAGCCGCGCACCCCCGGAAACTCGCGCAGATAGTCGCGCGAGGCGCTGTAGCGGGAGAAGCGCTCGCGCGAGATGCGGTCGCCGCCGGCCGCGATCACCGCACCGCGCGCGCCGCGCAGGCCATGCTCGTACATGTCCAGGCGCTGCCGCAGATCGCCGGCCACGTGCGAGACCAGTTGCTGGAAGCGCGCCTGCGCCTGCGCGCGGTTGCGCTGCTGCACGCCATGCGCGATCAGCAGCGCGGCGAGCAGCCCGACGGCCAGCACGGCCAGGGCGGCGAGCCGCGCAAGCCGCGCAGGGCCGGCGATGGGTGTCCGGCGTTTCTTCGACATGCTCCCCTTTCCTCTGGCGAACGCGCGTTCGGCACGCGCATCGGCTTCCCCCCGACCGGTTGCGGGATGGCGTTCACAGCGGCGACGCAGGCCCCGCAGGTCGTCCCCCAACGCTAGCGCGGGCGTGGCTGTCGCGCCAGCCCTTCGGTCCAAAGAGTCGAGGCGTGTCTACACCTTGCTGCGTGGATGGCACCGGGTGCCGCGGGTCGGCGGTCCGTCGTGGGGTGCGTGCGTCGCATCGTGCGTCGGCAGCGGGCCGGCCGCTCCGGCGGCGCAGTGCATCCTTGTCATGCACGCTCAGCCAAGCAGCGTGACGGCAGCGTGCAGCGCCAGCCCGATCAATCCGCCGACCAGGGTGCCGTTGAAGCGGATGTACTGCAGGTCGCGGCCCACGCTCAGTTCCAGTTGCTCGACCAGGTGGCGTTCGTCCCAGCCCTTCACGGTCTGCGCGATGTGCTCGGTGACGCCGCTGCGCAGGCGCTGGGTCAGCCGCTCGGCGCCGCCGAGCAGGTGCTGGTTGAGCGCCTCGCGCAGGGCGGGATCCTGCGCCAGCGACTGGCCGAGCGCGCCGAGGGCGCGCTGCAGGTGCTGCACCAGCGCGCCGTCCTGGCGCGACAGGTCCTCGCGCAGCGCAGCATGGATCTGATCCCACAGGCCCTGCACGTACGCCTGTACGCCGGGGTGGTCGATCAGCCGCTGCTTCAGCGCCTGCACTTTCTCGGCGGTGGCGGGATCGGCGCGCAGCCGCTGCACGTAGCCGCCGAGCCAGCGCTCGTAGTCCTGGCGCAGCGGATGCTGCGGCTGCGACAGCACCTCCTGCAGTTCCTCCAGCAGCGCGTGCGCTAAGCGCTCGGCGAGGGTGTCGGCGATGCCTTCCACCGGCTTCACCCATTCCACGGTGCCGACCAGCTTGGGCCATTCGCGCCGCGCGTACTTGACGATCATCGCCGACACCCGCTGCTTGACCGCGGCATCGTCCAGCTGCCGGCCGAGCCGGGTCAGCGCTTCGTCGAGCAGTGCGTGGTGGCGGCCGTCGGCGGTGAGCAGGCCGAGCAGTTCGCCGGCGGTGGCGGCGGCGTCCCAGTCGCGCAGCCGCGCCACCACGAAACCATGGATGCGGCGCCGTACCGCCGCTTCGTCCAGCAGGTCCAGCGCCTGCAACGCCCAGCCGCGGGCCAGATCGGCCAGCCGTGCGGACTGCGCCGGTTCGGCCAGCCACTGGCCCAGCCGCGCCGCCGGATCGAACGCGCTGAGCTTGGCCAGCAGCGCGCCCGGTTCCAGGAACTGATCGCGTACGAACACCGCCAGGCTGTCGGCGATGCGCGCCTTGCCGTGCGGGATGATCGCGGTGTGCGGAATCGGCAGGCCCAGCGGGTGCCGGAACAGCGCCACCACCGCGAACCAGTCCGCCAGCGCGCCGACCGTGGCCGCTTCGCAGAACGCGCCGACCCAGGCCCACACCCCCTGCAGGCCCATGGCATGGCTGAGCAGGAAGCCGCACAGCATCGCCAGCAGCAACAGCGCCGCCAGCAGCTTCATGCGCCGCAGCTGCGCGCGGCGCGGATCGGGGGGCAGGGCAGGGGCGGAAGACACGCTCATGCGGCCGAGTCTACGCAGTGCGCGGTGAGCGCGGTTGCACGCGCGGCGGCGAGGTCATCCGGCCGCGGCACGGATGGCCGGTGCGCGTGGATCAGCCCGGCAACTGCGCGCGCAGCGCCGCCACTTCCTCGCGCAGCGCCTGGTTCTCGGCCTCGAGTTCGGCCACGCGCTGGCGCAGCGTGGCCGCCGTGTCGCCCTCGGCATCCGCCGCCGGGGCCGCGTCCTCGGCGGCGTCCGCAGGCGCCGGTTTGGGCTTGCGCTTGGACTCGCGGGCGCGCTTGGCGGCCTGCTTCAGCTCGTCCTTGCCGGCCATCGCCGCGGCGCGCTGTTCCTCCTCGGGCAGGCTGGCCACTGCCGCGGCGGCATTGATCGAGATCGCACCGGACTTGACCGCTTCCACCACCTCGGCCGCGGCCTGCTTCTGGATCTTCTCGATCTGCACCACCTGGCTGTTGCTGAGCCGCGCCACGCGCGCCAGTTCGGCGCGGCTGAGCGGTGCCGGTGCGTCGGCCCAGGGTGGCGTGTCGGTGTCGGTGTCGTTGGCGGTCTCGCCAGCCGCGTCCGGGTCAGTGGCGTCGGCTGCGGGCGCCTCTGCGGCAGCCGCGCTGGCGCGCCGCTCGGCGAGGATCTCGCGCTTGCGCAGCGCCAGCACGCCGCGCTGGAAGTCGGAGACGCTGCGCCGGCCCAGGTGCTGGTCGATCATCCACAGGTGCACGTCCTGCAGCGACTGGAAGCGGGTGTTCTGCACGGTCTGGAACGGCAACCCATGCTTCTGGCAGATGCCGTAGCGGTTGTGCCCGTCGACCAGGATGTCGCCCCACAGCACCAGCGCGTCGCGGCAGCCCTCGGCCAGCAGGCTGCGTTCCAGGGCAGCGTATTCGTCGGCGGTCAGCGGATCGATATAGGCCTTGAGGTCTTCTTTGACAACGATGTTCATCAACGGGCGGTGCGGCGTGGCGACGGGGGCGGCATTGTAGAGGCCGGGAATCGGGAACGGGGAATCGGGAATGGCAACAGCGCGTGTCGCGGCCGCATGGCCTGAGTCGTTCGCGCATGCGGCGCTTTCCGATTCCCTACTCCCGATTGCCCATTCCCGGCTTCACCCCACCACCACCTCACTGATCTGCATCACCGGCGTCAGGTCGGTGTAGTTCTTGATGTCGCCGAGGATCTCCTCCGCATGCGGGCCGAAGCCGGCCTGGAAGGCCTCCACCGACTCGCTGAAGATGTGGCACATGCCGACGTAGGTCGGGTCGCTGCCGGGGGTGCCGCCGGACAGGCCCTTGTCCACGGTGTAGCGCAGGCAGGCGGCGCCCATGCGCGCCTGCAGCAGCGGCATGTGCGTATCGCGATAGTAGGCATGGTCGAAACGGGCGCCTGGCGTGTACGGGTACATCACGCTGACCTTGATCATGGAGCGGCTCCTGTGGCGGCGGTGGGTCCCGGCCGGGCGCCGGGTGGCGCAAGGCTACACCCGGGTACGGCCGGCGCGTGTTGCGCTGCGGCGAGCCAAGCGCTTGGCGCTTGGCGCTTGGCCGGGAATGGGGAGTCGGGAATGGGGAATGGCAACAGCAACAGCAACAGCAACAGCAACAGCAACAGCAAGGGATGCGCCTGCCCGTTGACCGGTGCGCGCCGCGATGCTTTTGCGATTCCCTATTCCCGATTCTCCATTCCCCTCTACCGCATCGTCGGCATCGCGAACTCGGCGCCGGCCGCGGCCTCGGGCCAGCGCGCGGTGACGGTCTTGAGCCGGGTGTAGAAGCGCACCCCGTCCGGGCCGTGCACGTGCAGCGGACCGAACAGCGAGCGCTTCCAGCCGCCGAAGCTGTGGAACGCCATCGGCACCGGGATCGGTACGTTGATGCCGACCATGCCGGCCTGCACCTGCCGCGCGAACGCACGCGCGGCGCCGCCGTCGCGGGTGAATACCGCCGCGCCGTTGCCGTAGTCGTGGTCGGCGATCAGGCGCAGCGCGGCGGCGGCGTCGGCCACCCGCACCACGCACAGCACCGGGCCGAAGATCTCTTCGCGGTAGATGCGCATGTCGCTGCGCACGTGGTCGAACAGGCTGCCGCCGAGGAAGAAGCCCCGCGGATGGTCGGGCGCGCCCGCCGGGCGCCCGTCGACCACCAGGCGTGCGCCCTCGGCCACGCCGCTGTGGATGTAGCCGAGCACGCGCTCGCGGTGCGCGGCGCTGACCAGTGGGCCCATGTCCGGTTCGTCGCGGCCGGCGTCGGCCTGGCCCGCGCCCAGGCGCAGCGCGGCCACGCGCGGCGCCAGTCTGGCCACCAGCGCATCGGCCAGCGCGTCGCCCACGCACACCGCCACCGAGATCGCCATGCAGCGTTCGCCGGCCGAGCCGTAGCCGGCCCCGAGCAGGGCGTCGGCGACATCGTCCAGGTCGGCGTCGGGCAGCACCACCAGGTGATTCTTGGCCCCGCCCAGCGCCTGCACGCGCTTGCCCAGCGCACTGCCGCGCGCGTACAGGTCGGCGGCCACCGCGGTGGAGCCGACGAAGCTCAGCGCCTGCACCTGCGGGTACGCCAGCAGTGCGTCCACCGCCGGTTTGGCGCCGTGCACCACGTTGCACACGCCGGCCGGCAACCCGGCCTCGTGCAGCCATTCGGCCAGGAGCAGCGACGCCGAGGGCGCGTGTTCGGAGGGCTTGAGCACGAAGCTGTTGCCGCAGGCCAATGCCACCGGCAGCATCCACAGCGGCACCATCGCCGGGAAGTTGAACGGGGTGACGCCGGCCACCACGCCCAGCGGCGCGTATTCGCTCCAGGCGTCCACGCCGCGGCCGACGTCGTGCGAATGCTCGCCCTTGAGCAGGTGCGGGATGCCGCAGGCGAACTCCACCACTTCCATGCCGCGGACCACTTCGCCGCGTGCGTCGGTCACGGTCTTGCCGTGCTCGACGCTGATGCAGCGGGCCAAGGCGTCGGCACGGCGTTCCAGCAGCTCGCGGAAGCGGAACAGCACCCGCGCGCGCTGCAGCGGCGGCGTCGCCGCCCAGCCGGGGAAGGCGGCACTGGCGGCGTGCACCGCCATCTCCACCGCATGCGCGGCGCCCAGCGGCACGTGGCGCTGGACGGCGCCTGTGGCCGGGTCGAAGACCTCGGCGTGCTCGTCGCCGCGGAAGGCGACGGGCTGGCCGTCGATGTAGTGGGACAGGGTGTCGCGCATCGTGTTCGATCCTCGGATGGACAGCGTCAGCCCAGCGCGTCCAGCGGCCGCACGAACTCCTGGCCCAGCGCCTGCGCCACCGCGCGGTGGGTGAGCTTGCCGGCGTGCACGTTGAGGCCGTTGCGCAGGTCCTGGTCGTCGCGCAGCGCCTGCAGCCCGTGTTCGGCCAGCAGCAGCACGAACGGCAGGGTGGCGTTGGTCAGGGCGAAGGTGGAGGTGCGGGCGACGCCGCCGGGCATGTTGGCCACGCAGTAATGCACGATGCCGTCGACCTCGTAGGTCGGCTGCTGGTGCGTGGTCGGGTGGCTGGTCTCGAAGCAGCCGCCCTGGTCGATCGCCACGTCCACCAGCACCGAGCCGGGCCGCAGCAGCGCCAGTTGCTCGCGCGACACCAGCTTGGGCGCGGCGGCGCCGGGGATCAGCACCGCACCGATCACCAGGTCGGTGTGCGGCAGGCACTGCTCGATCGCATCGCGGGTGGAGTACAGCGTGGTCAGTTGCTGGCCGTAGAGTTCGTCCAGGTACTTGAGCCGCTCCAGCGAGCGGTCCAGCACGGTCACCCGCGCATGCAGGCCCATCGCCATGCGCGCGGCGTTGATGCCGACCACGCCGCCGCCGATCACCAGCACCTGCGCCGGCTTGACCCCGGGCACGCCGCCGAGCAGCACGCCCGAGCCGCCCTGCGCCTTCTCCAGCGCATGCGCGCCGGCCTGGATCGCCATGCGCCCGGCCACCTCGCTCATCGGCGCCAGCAGCGGCAGGCCGCCGTGGCCGTCGGTGACGGTCTCGTAGGCGATGGCGGTGCAGCCGGAGCGCTGCAGCGCCGCGGCCTGCTGCGGATCCGGCGCCAGGTGCAGGTAGGTGAACAGCAGTTGCCCAGGGCGCAGCATCGCGCACTCCTCCGGCTGCGGTTCCTTGACCTTGACGATCATCTCGGCCTGCGCGAACACGCTGGCCGCATCCTCGGCGATGCGTGCGCCGGCGCGCTCGTACTCGGCATCGGTCAGGCCGATGGACTGGCCGCCGCCGCGCTGCACCAGCACCTGGTGGCCGTGCAGCACCAGTTCGCGCACTCCGGACGGGGTCAGCCCGATCCGGTATTCGTGGTTCTTGATCTCTTTCGGAACGCCGACCAGCATGAGCGGTTCTCCAGGCAGACGCAGCGCGTGGGGAGCGCGGGCGGTGGGTTGGGTGAGGGAGGGGTCAGGGTGTGCTGCGGATCATGTCCGCCAGCACCGCGAAGATGCGCTCGATGTGCGTGGCTTCCACGATCAGCGGCGGCGACAGCGCGATGGTGTCGCCGGTGACGCGGATCAGCAGGTCGCCTTCATGGAAGCAGCGCTCGAAGATCTCGTAGGCGCGCGCGCCGGGCGCGCCGTTGCGCGGCGCCAGTTCGATCGCGCCGATCAGGCCGAAGTTGCGGATGTCGATGACGTGCGGCAGGTCGCGCAGCCGATGAATCGCCTCCTCCCACACCGGACCCAGCTCGATCGCCTTGTCGAACAACTGTTCCTCGGCATAGGTGTCCAGCGTTGCCAGCGCGGCGGCGCAGGCCAGCGGATGGCCGGAGTAGGTATAGCCGTGGAACAGGTCGATGGCGTTGGCCGGACCGTGCGCGAACGCCTCGTGGATGGCGTGGGACACGAACACCGCGCCCATCGGCACGCAGCCGTTGGTCAGGCCCTTGGCGGTGGTGATCATGTCCGGGGTCACGCCGAAGCGCTGCGCGGCGAAGGCGTGGCCGACGCGCCCGTAGCCGGTGATGACCTCGTCGAAGATCAGCAGGATGCCGTGCTTGTCGCACAGTTCGCGGATGCGCTGCAGGTAGCCGTGCGGCGGCAGCACCACCCCGGCCGAGCCGGAGATCGGCTCGATGATCACCGCGGCGATGGTGGAGGCATCGTGCAGCGTCACCAGCCGTTCCAGGTCCTCGGCCAGTTCCGCGCCATGGGTCGGCAGGCCGCGCGAGAACGCATTGCGCTCCAGGTCGAGCGTGTGCCGCAGATGGTCCACGCCCGGCAGCAGCGGGCCGAACGCCTTGCGGTTGTTCGGCAGGCCACCGACCGAAATGCCGCCGAAGCCGACGCCGTGATAGCCCTTCTCGCGGCCGATGAAGCGCGTGCGCTGGCCCTCGCCGCGGGCGCGGTGGTAGGCGAGTGCGATCTTCAGCGCGGTGTCCACCGACTCGGAGCCGGAGTTGGTGTAGAACACGTGGTCCAGGCCGGGCGGCGCCAGTTCCACCAGCCGCTCGGCGAGCACGAACGGCAACGGCGAGCCCATCTGGAAGGTCGGCGCGAAATCCAGCGTGGCGATCTGCCGTGCCACCGCCTCGACGATGCGCGGCCGCGCGTGGCCGGCGTTGCAGCACCACAGCCCGGCGGTGCCGTCGAGGATCTGGCGCCCGTCCACGCTGCGGTAGTGCATGCCCTCGGCCGAGGCCAGCAGCCGCGGCCGCGCCTTGAACTGGCGGTTGGCGGTGAACGGCATCCAGAACGCCTCCAGCGTGTCCGGCGCGCGGGTGGCCTGCGCGGCATAGTGGTCGGACAGCGCCTGGGACGAGAGGGGCGGCTGAGGGCGCATCGCAGGCTCCACGCGAGGGATGTTGAAAAAACTTTACACCATGCCGCTGCGCCGGGTGTGACCCGGCGTGTCGCAATTCGCGCGAATCGGGCGGGCTTTCCTGGTTGCGCCGCAACACGGGCGCGCCGCCCGAAATTGACCGTCCGGGGCGGGTGTGTAAAGTATCCGGCAACACCGCCACCGGCGTTCCCATTCGCGATGGATATCGGCGCCCGCCTGCATCGGGTTCGCACCGCCCACGGCCTGAGCCAGCGCGAGTTGGCCAAGCGGGTGGGCGTGACCAACAGCACCATCTCGCTGATCGAGCAGAACAAGGTCAGCCCGTCGGTCAGTTCGCTGAAGAAGGTGCTGGACGGCATCCCGATCTCGCTGGCCGAATTCTTCACCCAGGACCTGGACGCCGGCGCGGCCGATGCGCCGTTCTACCGCGCCGACGAACTGCCCGACGTCGGCAGCGACGGCATCCACTACTACCTGGTCGGCCAGCATCGCCCGCAGCGGCAGATGTGCATCCTGCGCGAGGTGATGCCGCCGGGCAGCGACACCGGCAGCGCAATGCTGGTGCACGACGGCGAAGAGGGCGGGGTGGTGGTGGCCGGCGAGGTGGAGATAACCGTCGGCAGCCAGGTGCGGGTGCTGCGCGCGGGCGAGGGCTACTATTTCGAAAGCCGGGTGCCGCACCGCTTCCGCAACGTCGGCCGCGAGACGGCGGTGCTGGTCAGCGCCAATACGCCGGCCACCTTCTGACTCGCATGCGCGCCGCGCCGCCGCCGGCCGTCGCGTGCTTCCGATCCTTCCGCCGCAGCAGGAGTTTCCGATGACCGCACCCCGAACCCGCGACGCCTGGCAGGCGCTGGCCGACACGCTGCGTCCGCGGACCCAGGCCTTCATCGACGGCCGCTACGTCGATGCCGCCAGTGGCAAGACCTTCGACTGCATCAGCCCGATCGACGGCCGCCTGCTCGGCCGCGTGGCCGAAGGCGAGGCCGCGGATATCGACCGCGCGGTGGCCGCGGCGCGGCGTAGTTTCGAGGCCGGGCACTGGTCGCAGGCCAAGCCGGCGCAGCGCAAGAAGACCCTGCTGGCGCTGGCCCAACTGGTCGAACGCCATGCCGACGAACTGGCGTTGCTGGAATCGCTGGACATGGGCAAGCCGGTGCGCGATGCGCGCGCGGTGGACCTGGCGGCGACGGTGCGCTGCCTGTCCTGGACCGCCGAGGCGGTGGACAAGCTCTACGGCGAAGTGGCGCCGACCGGACAGGACGAACTGGGCCTGATCACCCGCGAGCCGCTGGGTGTGGTCGGCGCGATCGTGCCGTGGAATTTTCCGCTGCTGATGGCCGCGTGGAAGATCGCCCCGGCGCTGGCCGCCGGCAACTCGGTGGTGCTGAAACCGTCGGAGAAATCGCCGCTGAGCGCGTTGCGCCTGGCCGAACTGGTCGCCGAGGCGGGTATTCCCGACGGCGTGTTCAACGTGGTGCCGGGCTTCGGCAAGGGCGCCGGCGAGCCGCTGGCGCTGCACATGGACGTGGACGGGCTGGTGTTCACCGGGTCCACCGCGGTCGGCCGGCGCCTGCTGCAGTGCGCCGGGTTGTCGAACATGAAACGCGCGTACATGGAGTGCGGCGGCAAGAGCCCGAACCTGGTGTTCGCCGATGCGCCGGACCTGGAGCAGGCGGCGCAGGCGGCGGCGATGGCGATCTTCTACAACCAGGGCGAGGTCTGCACCGCCGCCTCGCGGCTGCTGGTGGAGCGTTCGATCAAAGATGCCTTCGTCGAGCGCGTGGTCGCCGCCGGCCGCGCGCTGCAGCCGCGGCATCCGTTCGACGGCGACGCGGCGATGGGCGCGCTGGTCGACGAGACCCAGACCCACCGCGTGCTCGACTACATCGCCCGCGGCAACGCCGAAGGCGCGCGTCTGCTGCTCGGCGGCAAGCGCGTGGAAGTGGTGCCCGGCGGCTGCTACGTGGAGCCGACCATCTTCGACGAGGTCGGCCACGAACACACCATCGCCCGCGAGGAGATCTTCGGCCCGGTGCTGTCGGTGATCGCCTTCGACGACGAGGCGCACGCCCTGCGCATGGCCAACGACAGCGACTACGGCCTGGCGGCGGGCGTGTGGACCCGCGACATTGGCCGCGCGCACCGCGTGGCGCGCAAGCTGCGCGCCGGCAGCGTGTGGGTGAACTACTGGGATGGCGGCGACATGACCGCCCCGTTCGGCGGCTACAAGCAATCGGGCAACGGCCGCGACAAGTCGCTGCACGCCTTCGACAAGTACACGGAGATGAAGGCGACCTGGATCAATCTGGGTGAGTAGCGGGGAGTGGGGATTTGGGATTGGGGATTGGTGAAAAGCGGGGTTGCGGCTGCGGATGTCGTAGGAACGGCTTCAGCCGCGCTGGGCGTTCCCGGGAATGCCCAGCGTGGCTGAAGCCGCTCACAGAATAGGCGCTGTCACAGATCGCAGTGGCGCCACTCATCCCCAATCCCGACTCCCCAATCCCGGCTCTCTCTCCACCCGGCACGCGAAACAGCCCTGCCGCGCATGATGCAGATGCAGGTAACGCACCTGCGGGTCGGCGAAGGCGCAGGCGATCGCGGTGGCGATGCGTTCGCCGGGCAGCACGTCGGCGGCGATCAGCATGTCGCCGGCGTCGTAACCGCGCAGCGAGATCAGGCGGCGGACGATGGCATCGGGTACTTCGCCCGGCGCCGGTGTGGCAGTGGCGACGTGGCGGCGCACGTAGATCGGGCCGGCGGCGCGGTACGGGGTCTGCGCGGGCTGGTGCAGGTAGTGCAGCAACAGCAGTTCATCGCCGGGCCGCGCGTCCTCCAGGCTGATCCGGCAGGGATAGCCGAGCGCGCTGTCGGCGCGGAGGCGCCGCGCGTGACGTGCCTGCAGCTGTGCGTCGTCGAGGTCGAACAGCGGGTCGAACGCGGCGGCCGGCAGGCCGACGCAACGGAAGCTGGACATGGGCGCTCCAGGAACGGATGGAGCGCGCAGCGTGCCGGTCGGCGTGCCGCCATGCCGGCCGCATTCGGACACGGCACTGGTCACGCCTGGCATCCGGCATGGAGGCGGTGGTGCCTGGCGTCTCGGTGGCGGCGTTCGCAGCGCGCGGCGGCGGGTGAGGGGCGCGACGTACGTGCGAGGGTCGTCCTACCCGTCGGCCCGGATGGCGACGCTACGCGCACGAGCACGCAGGCCTTGCGTGCGTGGCGGTCCGCGTCGGCGCCAAGCGGATCGGTGGCAGCGCTGCGGCAACCGGCGGCGGGCAGCCGTTCTAGGTCGATTGACCTAGTCGCATTGCTGGCATTAGGATGATTGTCCTAAGGGGCTTGGCCTGATCGGGGGGATGAAGATGGACACGCGCGCACGCATCGTCGCCGAGGCCGACCGCCTGTTCTACGCGCAGGGCTATGCGGCCACCTCGTTCGCCGATGTCGCCGATGCGGTCGGCATCTCCCGCGGCAACTTCTATCACCACTTCAAGAGCAAGGACGCGATCCTGGATGCGGTGATCGCGCTGCGTCTGGAACGGACCCAGGCGATGCTGCAGGGCTGGGAAGACGCAGCGGTCGCACCCGCCGACGGCATTCGCCAATTCATCCAGATCGTTGTGCGCAACCAGGCGTCGATCATGCGCCATGGCTGCCCGGTGGGAAGCTTGTGCGGAGAGTTGTCCAAGCTCGAGCACCCTGCGCAGGCGCAGGCCACGCAGCTGTTCGGCCTGTTCCGCCAGTGGCTGCGCCGGCAGTTCGAACGTCTTGGGCGTAGCGCCGAGGCCGATGCGCTGGCCATGCACGTGCTGGCCTTCAGCCAGGGCGTGGCGGTGCTGGCGCAGGCGTTCGGCGATGCGGATTTCGTCCAGCGCGAGGTCGGGCGCATTCAGGCCTGGCTCGACGCGGTTGCCGCCGCGCCGGCAGCCACGTGATCGGCGTTGTTTTCCTCTTTTCCATTCGCAGGAGCGTGCTCATGTTCATCGTGTTGTTGCGTTTTGCCGCCGATCGCAGTCAGGCCGGGCCGTTGCTGCAGGCGCATGTGCAGTGGTTGCAGCAGGGCTTCGACGATGGCGTGTTCGCGCTGGCCGGGAGCCTGCCGCCGCAGGCCGGCGGCGCGATCCTGGCGCATGGCCTGAGCCGCGCCGACCTCGAGCGCCGGCTGCAGGCGGACCCGTTCGTCGCGGCCGGCGTGGTGCGCAGCGAAATCGTCGAGGTGGCGCCGGCCAAGGCCGCACCCGGCCTCGAGTTCCTGCTGGCATGAGCCGGCGTCGCGGCATCGACAGGACCTGCGCATGAACGCCACCATTCCCGGCCCCGACGGTCGCCCGCGTTGCCGCTGGTGCGCGGCGGCGCCGGAGTTCTTCCACTACCACGACAGCGAGTGGGGGTTTCCGGTCGACGACGACCGCCGCCTGTTCGAGAAGCTGTGCCTGGAAGGATTCCAGTCCGGGTTGAGCTGGCGCACCATCCTGGCCAAGCGCGAGAACTTCCGCGCGGCCTTCCTCGACTTTGATTACCAGCGCCTTGCCTTATTCGACGACGGCGACGTGGCGCGGGTGCTGCAGGATCCCGGGATCGTCCGCCACCGCGGCAAGATCGAGGCGGCCATCCACAATGCGCGCATGGCCCAGGCGCTGGTGCGGCAGGAAGGGTCGCTGGCGGCGTTCGTCTGGCGCTACGAGGCGCCGGCGGCGGACGCGGCGCAAACGCGCGCGACCTCGCCCGAATCGGTGGCGTTGTCGAAGGCGCTGAAGGCGCGCGGCTGGAAGTTCGTCGGGCCGACCACGGTGTATGCCTTCATGCAGGCCATGGGCCTGGTCAACGATCACGCCGAGGACTGCGTGGTGCGTGCGCAGGTGGAACGGGCGCGGACGCGTTTCCGCCGCCCGTGAGCGGCGGATGCGCGGGCCCGGCCGCTCGTGGCGGGCGGGCCGCGATGGCGGCGCGTCCGCGCCTCAGCGCGGCAGGTAATCGGCGAAGGCGACCGGATGCTGCGGATCGGCCGACTGCACCTGGTCGCCGTCCTTGACCAGCGCCTCGGCGTCGGGCGAAGGATTGGGGTTCATCTCCCAGCGCTGCTGGATGCGCTTGTGGAACAGCCACTGCTTGCGCTGCGTGTCGTAGCGGAAGGTGATGAAGTCGGTCCAGTGCTGGCCGCAGGAAACCCCGTTCTGCACGGTGAAGTAGCGACCCTTGGCGGCGAACGGTTCGTCGCCATCGGTGAGCGGATCGCACTGGCCGCCCTCGTCGCGCTTGAGGATCACCCGGTCGTTGCGCGCCGCCAGCCGGTAGTGGCCGTCGCCCTGCTGCACGAAGATCAGCAGCGGTCGCGCCGGGGCCGGATCGCGCTGCGCCTCGCCGCGCTGCTGCAGCGCGACCAGGTAATCGGCGCGGCCGTCGCCATCGAGATCGGCCTGCAGCTGCGCCAGCGGCTGGTAGCCGGCCGGCACCTGGCGCAGCACATCGGCGGGAAGATCGGCGGCGTTGGCGGTGTGGGTGCCGAGCAGCGCAAGGCCGGCGGCAAGGCAGAGGCGGAACGGGATGGGCATGGGGGACGGTTTCGCAAACGTGGGGCCGCCAGCCTACCCGACCGGCGGGTGATGGCGGCAGCGCGACGTGGCGGCGGCGTGCGTCGCCACGTCGCGCCTTGCGCTGGGGCTTCTTGCAGCGCACAAGGAAAGGCGCCTGCCGCGCGCCGCGGCGCCGATCGCAGCCGGGTGGGGACGCGGCTGTTGAAAGGGGGCGGCATCCGTCGTAGGTCGCTGGGTGTGCCTGCGCGGGCGCTTGGAAACGGCAGCGTGCCCACGCGCGCGGGCGACCGTGTGGCTGGGCCAGGCGCTGGCCGGCGCTTCGGCCCGCACGTGCGTGGGTCGGGTTGGCAGGGCGTCACCCGCGCTGCCAGTGGCGATTGGCCTGCCGCCCTCACAGGTGTACAACACGACGCTGTAGCATCCTTGGCAGGTAGCAAGGCGTGTCCGATCAGCGCCTGCATGAAGCTGATCGTGGGCTGACGCGGGGAGGCGGCAGCCGCGGAAGGCCTTCCGGCGTGCGACATGGTCGCCGACGGCGGCCACCGCTGCCGCTGGTGCGGCCGAGCGACGGGAGTGCCCCGGCATCCCCGTCGCACGGCAGAATGCGTTGGTGCTGTTCCACTGAGTCCGGAGGGTCGCGATGTATTCGGGTGCGTCATCCAGGCCAGGTGCGGTCGCGCGCGGCGTGCGTCGCCACCGCGACGGGCGCACGGCCGTCGCCCAGGACTTGGTCGCGGCCGAGGTGCCGGTGGCGTTCGCCTACAACGACACGCCGTTCGTGGTGATGATGGCCACGCCGGAAGACCTGGAGGATTTCGCGCTGGGCTTCTCGCTCAGCGAGGGCATCGTCGCGGCGCCGGCGCAGCTGCGCGTCGAGGCGGTGGAAACGTATCTGGAAGGCGTGTCGCTGCGCCTGCAGATTCCGCCGACGCAGGCGGCGGCCTTACAGGCGCGGCGCCGCAACCTGGACGGGCGCAGCGGCTGCGGCGTGTGCGGCAGCGAATCGCTGGAGGCGGTGTTGCGCGCGCCGCGGCCGGTGCCGGCCGGTACCCCGATCGCGCCCGAGGCGCTGGCCCAGGCCCTTCGCGCGCTGCGCGCGCAGCAGACCCTCAACGCGCTCACCGGCGCCACCCATGCCGCGGCATGGGCCGACGCGCGCGGCGAGCTGCAGCTGATCCGCGAGGACGTCGGCCGCCACAACGCGCTGGACAAGCTGATCGGCGCGCTGGCCGGCGCCGGCCTCGACCCGGGTGCCGGCTTCGCCGTGGTCACCAGCCGTGCCAGCTACGAAATGGCGATGAAGGCCACGCAGGCCGGTATCCCGTTGCTGGCCGCCATTTCCGCACCGACCGCGCTGGCCATCGCGCTCGCCGACAGCGCCGGCCTCACCCTGATCGGCTTCGCCCGCGATCACGATTACGTCGTCTACAGCCATCCGCAGCGCCTAGCGCACACAGAACCCGCCGGAGAGCCCGCATGAGCAAGAAGACCATCCAGCCCTACACGCAACCGGCCGGCGGTTGGGGGGCGTTGCGCGCGGTGGCCAAGCACCTGATGGAGCAGGACGTGGCGGTGCAGGGCGCCAAGACCCTGCTGCACGTCAACCAGCCCGACGGCTTCGACTGTCCCGGCTGCGCTTGGCCCGACCGCGACCACACCTCCACCTTCGAGTTCTGCGAGAACGGCGCCAAGGCGGTGGCCGCCGAATCCACCGCACGCCGCGCCACCCCCGAGCTGTTCGCCCAGCACAGCGTCGCGCAACTGGCCCGCTACAGCGACTACTGGCTGGAAGGGCAGGGCCGGCTGACCCAGCCGCTGCGCTACGACACCGACACCGACCACTACGTGCCGATCGACTGGGACGACGCGTTCGCGCTGATCGCCCGGCACCTCAACGGCCTGGCCTCGCCGGACGAGGCGATCTTCTATACCTCCGGCCGCACCAGCAACGAGGCCGCGTTCCTGTACCAGCTGTTCGTGCGCGAGTTCGGCACCAACAACTTCCCGGACTGCTCCAACATGTGTCACGAGCCTTCCGGCACCGCGCTCAAGGCGCAGATCGGGGTCGGCAAGGGCACCGTGTCGCTGCAGGATTTCGAACTGGCCGATGCGATCTTCATCTTCGGCCAGAACCCCGGCACCAACCATCCGCGCATGCTCGGCGAACTGCGCCAGGCGGCCAAGCGCGGCGCGGCGATCGTCTCGTTCAATCCGCTGCGCGAACGCGGCCTGGAGAAGTTCGCCGATCCGCAGGACAAGCTGCAGATGCTGCACAACGGCTCCACGCGCATCTCCTCGGACTATTTCCAGCTCAAGATCGGCGGCGATCTGGCGGCGGTGAAGGGCATCATCAAACATGTGCTGGAGCGCGACGCCGAGGCGGCCAGCAGTGGCCAGCCGCGGCTGCTGGACCTGGAGTTCATCGCCGGCCATACCGTCGGCTTCGAGGCCTTCGCCGCCGAGGTCGCGGCCGAGCCGTGGCACACCATCGTCGAGGAGTCCGGGCTGAGCGAGGCCGAACTGCGCAAGGCCGGCGAGATCTACCTCAAGGCCGCGCGGCTGATCGCCTGCTGGGGCATGGGCATCACCCAGCACAAGCATTCGGTGGCGACCATCCAGATGATCGCCAACCTGCTCCTGCTGCGCGGCCATCTCGGCCGTCCCGGCGCCGGCGCCTGCCCGGTGCGCGGCCACAGCAACGTGCAGGGCGACCGCACGATGATGATCTACGAGAAGCCGCCGGAGGCGTTCCTGGACCGGCTGCAGGCGGTGTTCGGCTTCGCCCCGCCGCGCGCGCCCGGTTACGACACGGTCGGTGCGATCGAGGCGATGGCCGACGGCCGCGCCAAGGTGTTCTTCGCCATGGGCGGCAATTTCGCCACCGCCACGCCCGATACCGACGCGACCCATCGCGCGCTGCGCCGCTGCGATCTCACCGTGCACGTCACCACCAAGCTCAACCGCAGCCACCTGGTGCACGGCCGCGACGCGCTGATCCTGCCATGCCTGGGCCGCACCGAGATCGACATCCAGGAGGGCGGGCCGCAGCACGTCAGCGTCGAGGATTCGATGAGCATGGTGCACCTGTCCGGCGGCATCAATCCGCCGGCCTCGCCGCAGTTGCTGTCCGAGCCGGCGATCGTGGCGCGGCTGGCCGAGGCCACGCTGGGGGCGCGCAGCGCGATACGCTGGCGCTGGCTGGTGGCCGACTACGACCGCATCCGCGACCTGATCGGGCAGATGTTCGACGACTTCGCCGACTTCAACGCGCGGGTGCGGGTGCCGGGCGGCTTCCGCCTGTCCAACGGCGCGCGCGACCGCGAATGGGACACGCCGGAGGGCCGCGCGGTGTTCAAGGTGCATGCGGTGCCCACCGACAATCCGATCCACCGCGCGCGCCGTCAGCACCCCGGGCAGCTGGTGTTCACCCTGGCGACCACGCGCTCGCACGACCAGTACAACACCACCATCTACGGCCTGGACGACCGCTACCGCGGCGTGTTCGGCGAGCGCCGCGTGCTGTTCATCAACGCCGCCGACATCGCCGACCTGGGCATGCGCGCCGGCGACTGGGTGGACCTGCACAGCCTCTGCGAGGACGGCGTGCCGCGCCAGGCCAAGCGCTTCCTGCTGGTCGAGTACAACATCCCGCGCGGCTGCCTGGCGGCCTACTACCCGGAGACCAATGCGCTGGTGCCCCTGTCCAGCTTCGCCGACGAGGCGCGCACGCCGACCTCCAAGTCGATTCCGGTGGTGGTCACCGCGCATCTGGCCGACGCCGCCGCGGCGGCGCCGCGCGACATCGGTGTGGCGCTTGTCCGCTGATCCGCTGCTGACCGCGCGGTTGTTGCACCTGTTGGCCGATGCGCCGGAGGGCATGGCACTGGCGCGGGTGTGCAAGCGCCTGGACGTGCGCATGAGCGTGCTGTTGCGCACGCTGGCCTGGCTGGGCGATGCCGAACTCGCCGGGCAGCCGGGGCCGGGCTGGGTGCGGGTGGAGCGTCGCGGCGAACGCGAGCTGGCAGTGCTGACCGCTGCCGGTCGCGCGCAGTTGCCTTCCTGAGTGGCGGCGTGGCGGCGGAAGACAAGCCGTGACCGGGCTGCCATGATCTGCCGGCTTTCCCGTCGATGTCGCCTCCATGACCGTTGCCGCGTCTCCTGTTCCGCCCGTCAACTCGCCGCGTCGCGTGCTGCTGGCCAGCCTGGTCGGCACCACCATCGAGTTCTTCGACTTCTACATCTACGCCACCGCCGCGGTGCTGGTGTTCCCCAAGCTGTTCTTCCCCGAAGGCGATGCCGATGCGGCGCAGTTGCAGTCGCTGGCGACCTTCGCCGTGGCCTTCGTCGCGCGGCCGCTGGGATCGGCGCTGTTCGGCCATTTCGGCGACCGCATCGGCCGCAAGGCCACGCTGGTGGCGGCGCTGCTGACCATGGGCCTGTCCACCGTGCTGATCGGCCTGCTCCCCGGCTACGACCGGATCGGCCTGTGGGCGCCGGCACTGCTGGTGCTGTGCCGCTTCGGCCAGGGCCTGGGCCTGGGCGGGGAGTGGGGCGGGGCGGTGCTGCTGGCCACCGAGAACGCGCCGCCGGGCAAGCGCGCCTGGTACGGCATGTTCCCGCAGCTGGGCGCGCCGCTGGGCTTCCTGCTGTGTTCGGGCATCTTCCTGCTGCTGGGCGCGCTGCTGGACGAGGCGCAGTTCCTGCACTGGGGCTGGCGCATTCCGTTCGTCGCCAGCGCCCTGCTGGTGATCACCGGGCTGTGGGTGCGCCTGCGCATCCACGAGACCCCGGATTTCCAGCGCGCCCTGGACCGCAACGAGCGCGTGCGCCTGCCGATGCAGACGGTGCTCTCGCAGCACGTCGGCGCGACGGCGCTGGGCACGTTCGCGGTGCTGGCGACCTTCGTGCTGTTCTACCTGATGACGGTGTTCGCGCTGGGCTACGGCACCACCACGCTGCACTACAGCCGCGAGCAGTTCCTGCTGCTGCAGATGGTCGGCATCCTGTTCTTCGCCGCCGGCATCCCGTTGTCGGCCTGGTACGGCGACCGCCGCGGCACGCGCCCGGCGATGCTGGTGGCCAGTGTGGCCATCGTCGCGTTCGGGCTGTTCTTCGCGCCGCTGTTCCAGGCCGGACAGCCCTGGCAGGTGCTGGGCTTCCTGGCGCTGGGGTTCTTCTTCATGGGCCTGACCTACGGCCCCTGCGGCACGCTGCTGGCCGAACTGTATCCGGTGCCGGTGCGCTACACCGGCGCCTCGCTGGCGTTCAACCTGGCCGGCATCGTCGGCGCGGCGCCGGCACCGTACGTGGCGGTGTGGCTGGCCACGCACTACGGCCTGCCGTGGGTGGGCTACTACCTCAGCGCGGCGGCGCTGCTGACCTTGCTTGCCCTGCTGGCGATCAGGCGGCCGCGTCGCTGAGCGCCGGCTCCGCCGGCGGCGCGTGTTCGACCCGGTTGCGGCCGCCGGCCTTGGCCAGGTACAGGTATTTGTCGGCCTCGGTCAGCAGCGGATGCAGGGTCTGCCGCTGCGGCCCGCTGCTGCTGACGCCGATGCTGATGGTGAGACGCAGGGTCTGCGTGCCCAGCGGAATCGCGAGGTCGGCGATGCGCGCGCGCAGGGTTTCGAAGTAATCGGCGGCCGCGGCGGGGGCCAGGCCCGGCACCAGCATGCAGAATTCCTCGCCGCCGAAGCGCGCCACCATGTCCTGCGGGCGCGCGTGCGCGGCCAGGGTCGCCGCCACCGCGCGCAGCGCTTCGTCGCCGGCCTCGTGGCCGAAGGTGTCGTTGATATGCTTGAAGTGGTCGATGTCGAGCATCGCCACGCAGACCGGCTCCTGCCGCGCCAGCCACTTCGCCAGCACGCGCTGGCTCTGTTCGAGGAAGTGCCGGCGGTTGGGCAGGCTGGTGAGGAAGTCGCGTGTCGCCAGGTCCTGCAGGGTGCCGATCAGCTCCAGCTGATCCACGTTCTGCGAGACCCGGCAGAAGAACTCCTCGCGCGAGAAGGGTTTGCGCAGGAAGTCGTTGGCGCCGTTCTTGAGGAAGCGCGGTACCAGCGACGGGTCGTTGTTGCCGGACAGGCCGATCACCGCCAGCATGTCGCGCGCGCGCAATGCGCGCAGCCGGCGGGTGAATTCCACGCCTTCCATGCCCGGCATTTCCTGGTCCACCACCGCCAGGCGGATGGACGGATTGGCCTCGATCGCGCGCAGCCCGGCGGCACCGTCGGCGGCCTCGACCACGCGGTAGCCGTACATCGACAGCAGGGAGGCGGCGTAGGCGCGCGCCGACGGCGAGTCGTCCACCACCAGCGCGGTGATGGACCGGTTGCGCGCCAGTCGCTGCACCAGCCAGGCCAGGTAGTCGATGCTGTCCGGCGCGTTCTTCAGGACGAAGTCGATGATCTGCTGGGTCAGGATGCGCTTGCGCAAGCTCTCGTCGTAGACCCCGCTGACCACCACGGTGGGCAGCCCGCGCGCGACGAAAAAGTCCACGACGGTGTCCCGGTCGCCGTCGGCCAGCACCAGCCCGGTCAGCGCCAGGAACCAGGGGCCGCCGTCATCCAGGGCGGCGGCGGCCTCGGCCAGGGTGGAGACCACCACGACCGGCAGTTCGACCCGTTGCTCGATCGCCGCGCGCAGCAGGTCGGTGAAGGTACGCGAGTTTTCCACCAGCAGGATGCGCTGCTGTGCGGGGCTGCCGTCGGGGGCGATCGGGGCGATCGACAACGGGTGCGACATGCATGCCTCGCGGGCGGCAATCCAGGAATGGAACCCGGTTAGCGGCCGTGTGCGCGCAAACTTGAGGGCGGCGCGGGTGCGTCGCTGGCTACCAGAGCGCGTCGCGCAGCTTGTACCAGGACATCGCCGCCACCAGCAGCGGCGTGCGCAGCAGGCGGCCGCCGGGAAAGGGCGCGTGCGGGATCCGTGCGAACACGTCCAGCCGCTGCGCCTGCCCGGCGATCGCCGCGGCGATGACCGCCCCGGCCAGGCCGGTGGCGGCCACCCCGTGGCCGGAGAAGCCCTGCGCGAAGTACACGTTCGGGGTCAGCCGGCCCCAATGCGGGGCGCGGTTGCGGGTGATGTCGACGTAGCCGCCCCACACCGAGTCCATCTCCACCTGGCGGAGTTGCGGGAACACCCGGCGCATGCGCCGCGTCATCACCCCGCGCAGGCCGGGCGGCGGCAGCGACGAATAGCTGGCGCGGCCGCCGAACAGCAGCCGGTGGTCGCGGCTGAGGCGGAAGTAGTCCAGCGCCCAGTTGACGTCGGCCACTGCCATGTCGTTGCCGATCAGTTCGCGCGCCAGCGCCTCGCCCAGCGGCGCGCTTGCGCCGATGTAGGTGCCGACCGGCATGATCCGCGATTCCAGCTCCGGGGCGATGCCGCGCAGCCAGGCATTGCCGGCGAGGATGGCGAACTCGCCCTCGACCTCGCCGTGCGCGCTGCGCAGGATCGGTCGCGCGCCGCGAACCAGTTGCGTGACCGGCGTCTGCTCGTAAATGCGCACCCCGGCCGCCAGCGCCGCCCGCGCCAGGCCACGCGCGTAGTCCAGCGGATGCAGGTGGCCGCTGGCCGCGTCATACATCGCCCCCAGGTAGCGTGGGCTGCGCAACTGCGACTGCAACTGCGCGCGGTCCCACCATTGCAGCGGATAGTCGTAGCGCTGCGCCATCTCGATGATGCCGGCGCGCAACGCGCGTTCCTGGCGCGGCTTGATCGCCACGTGCGCATGGCCGTCGCGCCAGTCGCAGGCGATGCCATGGCGGGCGATGCGGGTACGCAGCAACTGCATGCCGTCGCGGGAGAAATCGAACAGCAGCCGCGCATCGTCCTGGCCGAGCAGGGCTTCCAGGGTGTGCTGCTCGCAGCCGTAGCCGACGATGGCCTGGCCGCCGTTGCGCCCGGATGCACCCCAGCCGACCCGCTGCGCCTCCAGCACCACCACCCGATACCCGGCCTCGGCCAGGGCCAGCGCCGCACTCAGTCCGGTATAGCCGGCGCCGAGGATGCATACGTCGGCGCGTACCTTGCTTCGTAATGGTTCCTGTTCCGGGAATGGTGCGGCGCTGTCGAGGTACCAGGACGCGCCGGGAATGGGGACTCGGGAATGGGGAATGGGGGAAGCGCCGGTCATGGCGGCGAACTGCAGTGATGGCCCAGGCGCACCGTATCCTGGGCTCCAGACGCTTTCGCGCTCGCTGCTTTCGATTCCCGATTCACCATGCCCGATTCCCAGCCTTCAAACCGTGCGCAAATACCAGCGATAGTCCACATCGCTGACCTGCGCCTGGAAATCCAACAGCTCGCGGCGCTTCTGCTGGCCGTAGATATGCCGGAAGTGCGTGCCGAACGCCGTGGCGGCGAAGTCGCTGTCCAGGAAGCGGGCGATCGCGCTGCGCCAGTCCGGTTCGCGTGCGGCGTGTTGCGCGTAGGCGTTGCCCTGGGTCGGCGGGCCGGGGTCTAGGCCCTGCGCCAGGCCGTGTTCGATGCCGGCCAGCACCGCCGCGACGACCAGGTAGGGGTTGGCGTCGGCGCCGGCGATGCGGTGTTCGATGCGGGTGTTGGCCGGGTCGCTGTGCGGCACCCGCATCGCCACGGTGCGGTTGTTGAAGCCCCAGCTGTCGTTGAGCGGGACGAAGGCATTGGCGACGAAGCGCCGGTAGCTGTTGGCGTGCGGGGCGAACAGCAGCAGGCAGTCCTCGGCGCTGTGCTGCAATCCGCCGATGGCATGGCGCAGCGGCGCGGCTGGCGCCTGCGGGGTGCAAGCGAACACGTTGTGGCCGGCATCGTCGAGCAGGCTCACGTGCACGTGCAGACCGCTGCCGGATTGCGCGGCGAACGGCTTGGCCATGAAGCTGGCGAGCAGGCCCTGCTGCTGCGCGATCGCCTTGATCGCGCGCTTGAGCAGCACCGCATCGTCGCAGGCGGCCAGCGCATCGGCGCGGTGCTTGAGGTTGATCTCGAACTGGCCGGGCGCGTATTCGGCGACCGCGGTGTCGGCCGGGATGCCCTGCGCGCGGCAGGCCTGCGCGACCGCGTCGGTGAAGCCGCGCTGGTCGTCCAGTTCCTGCATGTAATAGACCTGGGTGCTGTCGTTGCGCAGTCCGCTGTGGGCGTGCAGCGGCGGCTGCGGGCGGCCGTGCGCGTCGGCGTGCGGATCGAACAGGTAGAACTCCAGCTCCACCGCGATCACCGGGGTCAGCCCGCGTGCCTGCAGGCGCGCCAGCACCTGCGCCAGCACCTGGCGCGGGGCGAAGTCGAGCGCGCCGCCGGCGCCGTCCTGCATCGCCAGCAGCAGTTGCGCCGACGGCACCGGCGCCCACGGCACCGGTCGCAGACTGCCCGGCACCGGGAAACACAGCCGATCCTCGTCGCCGATGTCGTAGCCCAGCCCGGTTTCCTCGACGGTATTGCCGGTGATGTCGGTGGCGATCAGCGACATCGGCAGGCATACCCCGTCGCGGTAGACCTTGTCCAACGCGTCGCGGGCGATGCGCTTGCCGCGCAGCAGGCCGTTGCAGTCCGGCAGCAGCAGGTCGATCTGCTCGCAGCCGGCGATGCGCTGCAGGGTCTGGGCATCGTCCGGGGGCAGCAGCGGAGCGTCGTGCATGCGGGTCATCGCGGCGGACGGCGGGAGTGCTTGGAGCTTAGCAGAGCGCCATGGCGTCAAGAATACTCAACAGCGGCAGGAGGCGACGTGCCGACGCTCGCTCGCGCGGCACGCTGGCCGTGTTGCGCTTTTGCGGCACTGCGGAGGAATTTTTGCGGCATCGTGCAGGCCGGTCAGCGCCTCTGCAGGTGCGTTGTGCGCCGTGTCCCAGTGCGTGTCGTGTTGTAAAAATAAAACGCTCGCGGTAACTTGCGAGGACGCCACACGAGTTCTTCGCATGGCCGTATCGCCCCTGGTCGGCGTGCCGACCGACCGCAAGCTCATCGGCCAGCATCCGTTCCTGGCCGCGGGCGAAAAGTATCTGCGTGCCACCGTCGACGGGGCCGGGGTGACCCCGGTGCTGCTGCCGTCGCTGCAGCCCCCGGTCGACGCCCGCGCCTGGCTGACGCGGCTCGACGGCCTGCTGCTGACCGGCGCGGTCAGCAATATCGAGCCGCACCATTACAGCGACGAGCCGAGCTGGCTCGGCAACCTGCATGACCCGGCGCGCGACGCCAACACGCTGGACCTGATTCCGCAGGCGATCTCGCTGGGCCTGCCGATCCTGGCGATCTGCCGCGGCTTCCAGGAAGTCAACGTCGCCCTCGGCGGCACCCTGCACCAGAAGGTGCATGCGCAGCCGGGGTTGTCCGATCACCGCGAGGATCCGCAGGCGACGCTGGAGGCGCAGTACGCGCCGGCGCACGAGGTGGCGCTGAGCGAAGGCGGCTGGCTGGAGGAGATCGCCGGCCGCGGGCGGGTGCGGGTCAACTCGCTGCACGGCCAGGGCGTGGCCCGGCTCGGCGGCGACCTGATCGTCGAGGCGCTGGCGCCGGACGGGCTGATCGAGGCCTTCCGCGGCATCGGCCCCGGTTTCCTGCTCGGTGTGCAATGGCATCCGGAGTGGCGGGTCCTCGACGACCCGTTCTATCTCGGCATCTTCCAATCCTTCGGCGACGCCTGTCGCCACTATGCGGCCAGCCGCAGGCACTGATTCCCATGGCCAGTCGACCCCGATCGCGCAAGCACACCCCGGAACAGCAGGAAAGCTCGCTGCGGCGCTGGCTCAAGGAACGCCACATCACCGAGGTCGAATGCCTGGTGCCGGACATCACCGGCAACGCGCGCGGCAAGATCATTCCCGCCGCCAAGTTCTCGCACGACTACGGCACGCGCCTGCCCGAGGGCATCTTCGCCACCACCGTCACCGGCGACTACCCGGACGATTACTACGACCTGACTTCGCCGTCGGATTCGGACATGCAACTGCGCCCGGATCCGGACACGGTGCGCATGGTGCCGTGGGCCGCCGACCCCACCGCGCAGGTGATCCACGATTGCTATACCAAGGAAGGCCAACCCCACGAACTGGCGCCGCGCAACGTGCTGCGCGGGGTGCTGGAAGCATATGCGGCGATCGGCTGCAAGCCGGTGGTGGCGCCGGAGCTGGAGTTCTTCCTGGTGCAGAAGAACACCGACCCGGACTTTCCGTTGCTGCCGCCGGCCGGCCGCTCGGGCCGGCCGGAGACGGCACGGCAGTCGTACTCGATCGACGCGGTCAACGAGTTCGATCCGATCCTGGACCTGATGTACGACTATTGCGACGCGATGGAGCTGGACGTGGACACGCTGATCCACGAATCCGGCGCGGCGCAGCTGGAGGTCAACTTCACCCACGACGACGCGCTGTCGCGCGCCGACCAGGTGTTCCTGTTCAAGCGCACCATGCGCGAGGCGGCGCTGCGCCACGGCGTCTACGCCACCTTCCTGGCCAAGCCGATGGAGAACGAGCCGGGCAGTGCGATGCACATCCACCAGAGCCTGGTGGACAAGCACGGCAAGAACGTCTTCAGCGGCCGCCGCGCCGGCGAGTACAGCCGCACCTTCGCCCATTACCTGGCGGGCCTGCAGAAGTACGTGCCGATGGCGATGGCGTTCTTCGCGCCGAACGTCAATTCCTACCGCCGGCTGATGTTCGGCGAGGTGTCGCCGAGCAATGTGCTGTGGGGCTTCGACAACCGCACCTGCGGTCTGCGCGTGCCGATCGACACGATCGAGAACATGCGCGTGGAGAGCCGCTTCGCCGGTTCCGACGCCAATCCCTACTTGGCGATGGCGGCGACGCTGGCCTGCGGCTTGCTCGGAATCCGCGAGAAGCTTGAGCCGACCGAGCCGACCACCGGCAGCGGCAAGGAGATGGGCTATCAGTTGCCGCGTTCGCTGGGCGAGGCGCTGGACGAGCTGGAGCGGTGCGGGCCGTTGCAGGAGTTGCTGGGGCCGCGCTTTGTGCGGGCGTACATTTCGGTCAAGCGCAAGGAGTACGAGACGTTCTTCCGGGTGATCAGTTCGTGGGAGCGGGAGTTCCTGTTGTTGAACGTGTAGGGGGCGGTTCGCGCCAGCCAGCCAGCCAGAACATCGACGTTGCCGTTGCCGTTGCCGTTGCCGTTGCCACTGCTGTTGCTGTTGCTGTTGCTCCTGACGTTGCTCTTGCTCCGGACGTTGATGTTGTTTTTGACTTGCCGGGTTCCCTTCCGT